>JAZKCJ010000012.1:0-49351 GCA_040388155.1 Pseudomonadota bacterium | reverse complement strand
GCCAACTACCTCAGAAACTCTGGATACGCTTCCACGTAGATGGATCAGACTCTAGACCGATCCGCTCGGATCAATCATCGGCCCCGACATCTCGCGCGATCCGGGTGCGCGAGTGAACGGCAGGGATCCGGTCTGCCGTTCGATCATGCGGTGGACGACCGGCGGTGCCGGCCCCTCGTGCAACGCCGCGAGGTCGGCGCTGTTGTCCGCATCCGCATGCGTGCGCCGCTGGTTGTGCCGGACGTAATCGAGCCAGGTCGCCACGTGATAGCGTTCGACCCAGAGCAGCGGATCGCCGAGATCGCGCAGCAGCGTCCAGTGCCGCGCGCCGTCGCGCCGACGGATGCGGCTGCGTTCGCCCATGACTCGCAGGAACGTGACGATGTCCTTCTGCGCGATCCTGTACTCGATCGTGATCACTACCGGGCCGCTGCGCGATTCGATCGGGACAACCGTCTCCGGCTCGGTCCATCGGCTTAGGGGATCGAGATTGAGCTGTTCTACCTGCGGCAGCGGGACCCGGAAACCAAGCAACGCGCCGGCGACCTGCACGGCCGCCGCGACGAAGAGGGCGGTTGACACCCCGTGATCTTCCGCGATCACGCCGAACAGCCAGCTCCCGGCTGCCATGCCGCCAAAAGCCGTCATCTGGTAGAGTGCGAGACCACGCGCCACGACCCAGCGCGGTGACGCCATCTGAACGGTCACGTTGAAGGTCGACAAGGACAGTACCCAGCCAGCACCGGCCAGCATCAGCGCCGGGATGGTTGCCGCCATGAAAGGGCTGGCGGCGGTCGCCGCCGCGCCGAGGGCGAGTGCGATCGCCCCGATCAGGACGATGCGTTCGTTGGAAAGGCGCTGCCGCAGCCGGCCGCTCGCCAGCGCACCACCTACCGCCCCGATGCCGAAGCCGCCGAGCAGCACGCCGAAGGTCAGCGCGCCGCCACCCATCAGGTCGCGCGCGATGAGCGGCATCAGCGCCGGTACCGCGCTCGCCGCCAGACCGAAAAGACCGGCGCGCACCATGACAACGCGCAGATTGGGCGACATCGCGACGTAGCGCAGCCCTGCCCCCATCGCGACGCCGAGCCGCTCGCGCGGGAGCAGTCGCGGGGGGATTTCGGGTCGCCAGCGCGCGAGCACGACGATCAGTCCGACATAGCTCACCGCATTGGCCAGGAAAGCCACCGCAGCCCCCGCCGCCGCGACGATCAACCCGCCGATCGCAGGGCCGACGCTGCGCGCGATGTTGAAGCCCATCGAGTTGAACGCGATTGCGCCGGGCAGCACCGGCCGGGGCACCATGTCTCCCACCGAAGCCTGCCATGCCGGCCCGTTGACCGCCGTGCCGCAGCCGATCAGGAAGGTGAAGCCGAGCAGCAGCCAGGGACTGAGCAGGCCCAGCCAGGCACAGACGGCAAGTCCCGCCGATACGACCAGCATGAAGCTCTGCGCCCAGAGCATGACGAGCCGGCGGTCGAGATTGTCGGCGACCGCTCCGGCCCAGAGCGAAAGCAGCATGATCGGCAAGGTGGTCGATGCCTGCACCAGCGCGACGAACTGCGGAGAGCTGGCCAGCGACACCATCATCCACGACGCACCGACCGACTGAATCAGGCCGCCGAAATTGGACGCGAGGTTCGCGATCCATACTTCCCGGAAGATCGGGATCGAGAAAGCCGAGGCTGGCCTGGCGGAGTCGGGCGCGGTGGCTGGCATGGCATGTCGTTGCGGCAAGCCGCCGGCGATGCCAAGCCTCGTCATGCCATAATCGCCCCTGATCTTGCCGCCGCGAGGAGCCACGCTTCATAGCGCGCGGGATGTCCGAGGGGTGACGTCAGCGGCAGTTCAGCGTCGGCCAGCTTCCGAAACCGGCCCCCGCATTTCACAGATCGGCGTCATCAAGTCCGCGGCCAGATATCTAGTCGTCCCCGGCCGGCTTCGGCAGCAACAGCGCCAGCAGGATCGACCGGCACTCGCCATCGATCTCCCCGTCGAGCAGTTCGGGGCGGAAACGCCGCTGGAAGGCCACCACCGCGGCGAGCTTGTCCGAGACGTCGTACCCGAACCGCTCCAGCGCGATCAGGAAGCCTGCGTCGGTCCACATCGGGTCCATCAGGTTCCTGGTCGGCCGCGGCAGGGCAAGGCGCAGCCGGGCAAGCCGGCTCCACGGAAACAGCTCGCCCGGATCCTGTTTCCGCAGCGGCGCGATATCCGAATGGCCGACGACATTGCCGCGCGTGATGCCGTGCCGCTCCTTGATCGTCGCGACCAGCGGCACCAGCGCGTCGATCTGCTGCTCGGGAAAGGGCGGATAGCCGAATTCATGGCCGGGATTGACGATCTCGATCCCGATGCTCGCGCTGTTGACGTCCTCGATCCCCCGCCAGCGCGACTTGCCGGCGTGCCAGGCGCGTTTTTCCTCCGCCACCATGCGCAGCACCGTGCCATCCTCGGCGACGAGATAATGCGCCGAGACCTTCGCTTCCGGGTCGCGCAGCCGGTCGATCGCCGACTGCGCGTCCTTCATGCCGGTATAGTGCAGGACGATCATCGAGATCCCCAGCGTCCGCTCGTCGAAATTGGGCGACGGCGTGTCGATGATCGTCATGGTGTATCCCCTGCGCGTGCGGTCCTGATCGTGACGATCGCAACCCCGATCATCGCGATAGCACCGCCGGTCAGCATAAGCATGGTCGGTGGCGTGTCGAAATACCAGCCGGTCGCAAACACGGCGATGACCGGCGCGGCCAGGGTCAGCGGCGTGACGACGCTGACCGGGTGGCGCTGCAGCAGCCACGACATCGCCCCCTGCCCCATCACGGACGATCCGACCGCGGAGAAGACGACCCAGCCGAACGTCTTCAGCGGAATATGGGGGATCGAGCGCATTGCCTCGGGTTCAAGAGCGAGGGCGATCGTGCCGAGGATGATCGATCCCCAGAAGCCGATCCACGCATAGATGGTCAGCACGGGCACGCCGATCAGCTTGCGCTGGATCAGCGAGCAGATCGCCCAGATGAAGCTCGCCAGCGCGGTCAGCGCGAGCCCGGGAATTTCGTTGACCATGGTCGGATCGAACACCAGCAGGCCAACGCCCGCGACCGACAGGGCGATGCCGGCGATCCGCGGCAGGTGGATCTTTTCCCGGAACACGACAATCGCCAGCAGCAACGAGAAGGGCACGCCCAGTTGTCCGGCGATGGCCAGCGCACCGACATTGTGAGTGATCGAAAGCGACAGGTTGGTCGCGACGTAGAAGGCGCCCCCCGACAGCATGCCGAGCGCGGTCAGCGCCCACATCCGGCCGGCGATGATCCTGAGCGAGCCGAGGCAGACGAGCAGGACAAGCGCCTGCCGAAGGAAGCCGGCGGTCAGCGGCGCGATCTCGCTCACCGCCATCTTCACGGCAATGATGTTGAGCCCCCACAGGACGTTCATCGCGGCCACGACGATCAGGTCGCGCGCGCCGAAACCTCTTGCCTGCCCCTCACCGGAAATCGCCTGCCCCATGGCGGGCCGCTTGCGGCCTGTCCCCGCGAATGTAAACCGCCGATCAGACGGCGACGGCAGTCTCGCGCGCCACCACGCCGGTCGGCTCGTAGAGTCCGCGATAGCGCGGGCTTGGGCGGAACGCGCCGGTCTGCCCGATCACCGTCTCTCCGGCGCCGAGCACGAGCAGCGCGCCCGGCCGCGCCACCTCGGCCAGCCGGTCGAACACGCGGGTGCGCAGCGAGGCCGAGAGATAGAGCAGCACGTTGCGGCACAGGATGATGTCGAACCGGCCGATCGGCAGCGGGTCGGCGACCAGGTTGAGCTTGCGGAACGATATCTGCCGGACGAGCTCCGGCTTCGCGATCCAGTCCCCGCCCACCGGGTCGAACCATTGCATCATCCGGCGGATCGGCAGGCCGCGCTGGATCTCGAACTGCGAATAGCGCCCGGCACGCGCCCGCGCGAGCGCTGCTTCCGAAACATCGGTCGCGACGATCTCGGGCGAGACCGCGCCGGTCGCCGTATCGCGCTCGGTGAACAGCATCGCCAGCGACAGCGGCTCCTGGCCGAGCGAGCAGCCGGCCGACCAGATACGGATGCGACGGCTGAGGCCTTCGGCACGCATCGCATCGACTGCGTCGGCGATCATGTCGAGCACCGCCGCGTCGCGGAAGAAGGAGCTTTCCTGGTTGAGCAGCGCGTCGACCACCAGGTCGCCAACACCCGGCGAGCGCAGCACCTCGCCGACCAGCTCGTCGAGCGTCTCGTGCCCACGATCGCGCATCAGCGGCTTCAGCGCGGTTTCGATCCGCCATTCGCGATTGGCCGCGATCTGCTGGCCGGTGCGCGATTCGAGCAGGGCGGCAAGCACGTTGAGAGCACCAGCGGGCCGTGTGTGGGGTGCAGGCATCAACATCCGGGCCTCCGGCGCGACGCCACCATTTTTCCGATATCCGTCGGCGGCATGATCGCGCAGGCAGTGCCGTTGGTCGCCACCGCGCCCGGCATGCCCCACACGACCGAGCTTGCCTGGTCCTGCACCACGACGCTGCCGCCGCGGTCGACGATATGCTGTGCCCCGTCGGCCCCGTCGCGACCCATGCCGCTCAGCACGATGCCCAGCGCGCGCGAGCCGAACACTTCAGCAAGGCTGTCGAACATCGGGTCGACCGACGGCATGCACCCGCTCTTCGACGGATCGCTGGAAAGCCGGATGGCGGCACCGTCGCTGGTGCCGACGCAACGGATATGCGCGGTGCCTGAAGCGATGATCACGCGGCCCGGACGGATCCGCATATGATCGGTCGCGACATCGCAGGGGCGGCGGGCCAGCACCGCCACCTGCGCCGCGAAATAGGGCATGAAGCTGTCGGGCAGATGCTGGGTGATCAGGATCGGCAGCTGGAAGCTCGACGGAATCTCGCGGAGCAGGAGGCTCAGGGCATGGATGCCGCCGGTCGAGGCGCCGATCGCCACGATGTCGAATCCGCCGCCAGCCCTATCGGTCGCCAGCGGCATGTCGCCGGGGGAGGCATGCGTTGCCTCGAACAGGCGCGTCAGCTTCTCCTCGAGTACCGCCGAGAAACGACCGGCGAAATCCCCGATATCGGGCTTCACCAGCGTATCGGCGGCGCCGAGCGACAAGGCCTCGATCGTCGCTGCGGCACCGTCGCCACAGGCCGACGACACGACCAGCACCTTGGCCCCGGCACTGGCTGCGATCAGTTCGGGCAGCGCGGTCAGGCCACTCATGCCGGGCATCTCGATATCGAGCAGGATCCCGTCGACCTGCTGCGCCTGAAGAAAGGCGAGCGCCGCCTTCGCATGCGGCACGGCGCCGGCAACGGCGAACTTGCCGCTCAGGTCGATCGCGCGGGCGATCACTGCGCGGGCGACCACCGAATCATCGACGATCAGGATACGCGGCCGGTCCCGGCTCTCGACGAGCCGACCAGTGGCGAGGGGTGATCCCAGGGGCATTGCCGACAGCCCTTTCAGGCCATGCCGACGATCTGAAGCTTGCTCTCCAGCGTCTCGCGATCGAACGGCTTCATCACATATTCGTCGGCACCCGCCTCGATCGCTGCGCGGATGTGCGCCATGCCGTTCTCGGTGGTGCAGAAAACGACCTTGGGCCGGTGCGACAGGCTGCTGTCCCGCAACGCGCGCAGGAAATCCATGCCGCTCATCACCGGCATGTTCCAGTCGAGCAGCACCACGTCGGGGGTCGACGCCAGGCAGCTGTCGAGCGCCTCGCGCCCGTCACCTGCCTCGGAGACCTGGAAGTTGAGCGTCTCCAGGATGTGCCGCGCCACCTTCCGGATCACCTTCGAATCGTCCACCACGAGACACGTCTTCATCGATTCATACCCCGTTCCCGCCCCTTCAGGCGGCCTGTCTGCCGTAAATACATGAGCTTCGGGTTAATTCGCCGTCACGCCGCGATCGCAGCTAGGCCGGGCACCAGCGCGCGCAGGTCGATCGCCAGGATCGGCTCGCCGGCCCGCTCGACGATGCCGCAGCCGGTCGCCCGCCAGCCGCGATCGAGCATGATCCCCGGCGAGAGCGGCGCGAGATCGAACGGCGCCACGTCCTCGAGGGAATCGACGAGGATCGCATAATGATGCCCCTCGACAAGCGTGATGACCGCGCGTGTCGCCGCGATATCGGGCGGCGGCAGTCCCAGCACGGCATGCGTGTCGATCACGGTCACCACCCGGCTGCGCAACGCGGCGAGGCCCCGCACCTGCCGGTCGGCGCCGGGAACGGGCACGACCGCGCCGATATCGACGACCGATTCGACCTGCCGGGATTCGATGGCCACGGCCCGGCCGGCGATATGCGCGATGAGGAACAGGTCGGACATCAGCGGCCTCCCGCAGACTGGGCCAGGGCAGCGAGCAGGCCGTCCCGGTCGTAACGATAGATGCTCGTGTCCGCCGCATCGTCGACGGCGCGGTCGCGGCGCAGCCGGACGACCGGCACGTCGCGGTGCGCCACCGGCGGAGAGGCCCCCATGGTCAGCACCACCGCCGCGGTCTCCCCGGCCTTCAGCTTGGTCGCGACACGATAGCCCGCCCCTTCCAGCACCGGCTTGAGGAACGTCTTCATCCAGTCGGATTCGGCACCGTCGATCAGGCACACCGGGGGCGTGCCGTTGCTGAGATCGGCCCCATGGGTCGCGAACAGCCAGTGGAGGTCGAGCAGTTCGATCTGGTCCCCGTCGATCGAGACGACACCCGCCACCGGCCCGGCTTCCCTGGCGGGAACGACCGTGTCGGGCAGGCTGACGATGTCGAGCGCTTCGCCGATGGCGTACCCGATCTCCGCGTCGCCATCGCGCAGCCGCAACACGGAGACGGACGGACGACGATCCCATTCGCCCTGCACCGCCAGCGGAATGATCCGACCCTCGACCGAAAGCCGCAGCCGCCCGCCCGAAAAGCGGATCGAGTCGACGGACACCGGCTCGATCCGGTCGATGATGGTCAGCGGCACCAGGCGGCGCACTCCGTCGAGGTCGTCGAACAACAACGCCGACACGACGGGCGCCTGCGCCTCCTCGACCACGTCGTCGACCGCGACCTCGCGCCCGAACTGAAGTCCGGCGACCGTCGCGATCCCGGCACAGTCGAGCAGCAGCATCGGCAATCCGCTGTCGGGCAGCGTCTGCCCGGCATAGACGCCGGTCGCCATCACGGCAGGCGCCGCAGGCTTGATCACCAGTTCCTCATGGTCGAGCACCGAATCGACTGCCAGCGCGTAGCTGCCGCCCGGGACTCCGACGATCACCAGCATCCCCGCGTCGCCGCCTGCCGGAAGCCCCAGCAGCCCGCCCAGATCGACCAGCGGCATGCGGCGGTCGCGCACCGTCGTGGCGGCCGTGCCGCCGAGCATGTCGACCCGGATCGCATCGCCGCCGACCCGGACGATCTCCTCGATCGCCTGGCGCGAGATCGCGAAGCGCTGGCCGCCCACACCCACGCCGATCGTCGCGATGATCGACAGCGTCAGCGGCACATGGATGCAGAGTCGCAGGCCCTTGCCGGGCGCGTTGGAAAGCTCGATCCGGCCGCCGATCTGCTCCACATTGGCGCGGACCACGTCCATGCCGACGCCGCGCCCGGAAATCGCGGTGACTGAGTCCTTGGTCGAAACGCCCGGTTCGAACACCAGGGCGAGCTTCGCCTTCTCGCTCAGCGCATCCAGTTCCTTGGTGCTGCGCCCGCCGCTGCCGGCGATCTTGGCGATCAGCCGGTCGGTATCGATGCCACGACCGTCATCGGCGATCTCGATGATGATCTGGTTGCCCGATTGCCGCGCGGAAACGGTAAGCCGGCCATTTTCGCGCTTGCCCAGCGCGCGCCGCTCGGCCGGCGCCTCCAGCCCATGGTCGATCGCGTTGCGGACGATATGGACGAGCGGATCGCGCATCATCTCGATCATCTCGCGATCGAGCTCGACGTCGCTCCCCTCGACCTGCAGCGTCACCGACTTGCCCAGTTCGGCCGCCGTGTCGCGCACCATGCGCGGCAGCGCGGAGAACAGCGCATCGATCTTCTGCATGCGCGTGCGGGTGACGGTATCGCGCATCTCCGCGACGGTCAGCGACAGGCGCTCCAGCGCGGCTTCTACCGTCGGATCGGCGCCATCGTCGCGCAGCCGCCGGGCCAGCTCGTTGCGGGCAAGCACCATGTCGGACATGCCGCTCATCATCCGGTCGAGCAGGTCGACGTTCAGCCGGACGCTCCGGGCAGGATTGCGCGAGGCGATCGGGACCGCCGCCTGGGCCGGCACCGCTGCGCCTTCCTCGAGCGCGGCGATCAGCGTCTCCTCGCCGGTATCGTCGAGCGGCACGCCGGCATCGATCGCCTCGACGATCTCGCCGATCCGGTCGACAATGGCGAGGACTGCGTTGACCAGCCTCGTATCCGGTATCCGGTCGCCTGACCGTACCGCGGCGAGCACGTCCTCGGCGGCGTGGCTCAGCCGCGCGAGACGCGGCAGATCGAGGAAGCCGCAGCTTCCCTTCACCGTGTGCACGAAGCGGAAAATGGCGTCGAGCCGGTCGCGATCGTCGGGGGATGCTTCCCACGCGACAATCTCGCCCGAGAGCGCTTCAAGCGTCTCGCGCGTCTCGGCGATGAATTCCTGAAGAAGATCGTCCATGGGCCCCCGGGGATGCGCGGCGACCATGGCAAGGATTGGTTAAAGGGGCGTTTAATCGGGAGGCTAAATTCCTTCTCCCCCTGTGGAAGAAGGTGGCGCGAAGCGCCGGATGAGGGGGAGTAAGGTTCGGTATCCCCTCACCCTTCCCATCGCTTCGTGATGGGCCCCTTCCCTCTCCCACAAGGGGAGAGGGATAAGAAAGATCACTCGGCCCGGAACGCCGCCCCGAACAGCAGCACCGGTTCCGCAGGATCGGAAACCTGCACTGTCCCCCCGCCCTCGGCGACCAGTGAATGGACCAGATAGGCAGCCGCAGCGCGTGGCGTGATCATCGTATCGCCCTGCTGGCCGCTTTGCAGCGTGGTGCGAAGCTCGTTGTCGAGCACGATGCGCGGCCCGTCGGCGCGCACCACGATCTCGACCTGCCCCTCGACCACCTCGGCCCCGACGTCGAGCTGGCCGCCCCGGATCAGTGCATCCCCGCCGATCAGCGCCAGGTTGAGCAACACCTTGATCGCTGCCTTAGGCAGGGTCGCGTCCTCGACCAGCCAGCCGAGATTGACCCGGTGATTGTCGCCGAACAGCCCCTCGATCGCCGCCCGTGCCTCGCGCGAATCGACCGTCTCACCGAATCCGCCCGCCGCGCCGAACGCCAGGCGGAAGAATTTCAGCTTGTTCGCCGATGCCTTGGCGCTCTCAGCGAGCAGTTCCAGGCAGCGTTGCCGCATCTCTGGATCATGCTCGTCGGCAAGAAGTTCCAGGCCGTTGTTGAGCGCGCCCACCGGGCTCAGCAGGTCGTGGCACAGGCGCGAACAGAGGAGACTCGCGAAATCGACCGGGCTGATGGTCATGGAATGGATATGCTCCGGGCAAATTGGCTGTCGCTCTTCTGGCGATGCCGGGGCCCATGCGCAAGTCGCACCGATGCATCGTGATGACTTGCCCTTCCACACGCGCCGGATCAATTCCCGGCGCCGCGCCCGACGGTCATCCCATCGACTTCCGCACGTCGACGAGCAGGTTGTCGAAATTGTCGACCCGCATGCTACCCATGCGCGGATGCTCGAAATCGACGATGACATAGAGGGTGATGGTCAGGATCGCGGCAAAGATCACGCTGTGCAGCCAATGCCGCGCATGTGCCTCGCCCACACCGTAGCCGGCCAGTACGGCGCTGGCGAAGGCCAGCCCCAGCAGCAGAACATAGACGATCCCCGGAGGATGCATCTGGGTCGCCATCGCCCGGGTCGTGGTGATGTCGATCATCTCGTTGATCGCGGGCAGCAACTGGGTGCTGATCGCCCCGGACGCGCCAGGCTCCTGCCCCGCGGCAACCGCGCCTTTCCAGATCCGGTTCTGGATCAGGGTGGAACGATCGAGCGCCGCCCTGAACGCATCGGAATCCGAAACGTGACGATAGGCGGCGAGCCGCGAGTCCACATAATGGCGGAAATCCTCCCGCATCGGCGGCTGGTCCGCAGCCGGCACCAGGTCGACGCGCAGATAGGCAGTCCCGATCGCGTTGGCCTCCTGCACGATCAGGTCGCGACGCGTATCGAAACGCGACGCAGCACCTGAAAAGGTGAAGGCGATCAGCAGCCCGAACAATGCGAACACCGCGCTGTCGAGCGCGGCCGTCCCGCCCTGCACACCCCCGTCGCGCGGCGACCAGCGCAGCCCCAGGCGACGGCCGGCTTCGATCGAGAGCAGCAACGCAACGAAGAGCAGCCCGCCAAACAGCAGAGGTGAGGATAGGAGCATCGTGGTCATTCCGGATGAGTAACCGTCGGGTGCTGGTGGTCAAGGCAGGGGATGGTCGACTTCAATCCGCCCGCCGGAGCGGGGCCGGGGCTTTGGATGCACCCGCAACGGTGTAAGGTCGCCTCATGAGAATGAAAACCGCACACCTTCTCGCAGACCTTTCCCTCGACCGCGATTTCTTTGACCTTCTCGTCGGCAGCTACGCCCGCCTCGTCGGCGCGACTCTCACCCCGGAGAGCCGAGGTGCCGATTGGCTCTACGACCATGCCCCCTTTGCGTTGCTCGCTCACAATACCGACGCCGACCCTCGCTTCATCTACGCCAATCGCACCGCCCAGGCTTGCTTCGAATATCTCTGGGACGAATTCGTCACCCTGCCCTCACGCCTGTCAGCCGAGGCGCCCGACCGCGCCGCACGCCAGCGATTGCTGGACGAGGTTTCAAACAAGGGCTTCATCGCGGACTACGCCGGGATACGCGTCGCGAAGTCCGGCCGCCGCTTCCAAATCGAAAATGGGATCATCTGGCAATTGATCGACGAAACCGGCACCCTGCACGGCCAGGCTGCGACCTTCTCAGCGTGGCGAGACATCTGAGGCAGGCCGTCCGCACCGCTTGAGCATCCGGCATCGATTCAACCCTCATCGAAATCGCGCCATGCTCGTCCCATGAAAAGAGGACGCCCAACCCGCTACGACCCCGCCTTTGCCCGGCAAGCGCGCCTGCTCTGCCGGCTCGGCGCCGACAATGCCGGCCTGGCCGAGGTGTTTTCGGTGAGTGTCGCCACCCTGTACCGCTGGCTCGATCGATATCCGGAGTTCGGGCTCGCTGTCGCGATGGGTCGGGGCGACCATGCCGGGCTGGTGGAAGCGAACATGTTCCGGCGCGCGGTCGGTTATGATTATCTGGCGGAGCGCGTCTTCGGCCGCAACAGTGCCACACCCCGCCATGCCGACTACCGGTGCCATATCCTCGCCGATCCGAAGGTCGCACTTCGCTGGCTGCGCAACCGCCGGCCCGGGGAATGGCGTCCCGAACCAAAGCGCGCGCGGCCCGCTCCTGCGCCGGATTGACCGGACAGCTTCCTTGCTCGCCCCGGCGACACGGCCATCTGCCCCATTCATGCCCTTGTCGGCGATCGGTCGGCCCGCCTCGCCAGGTCGAACCGCGCCAGCGACGAATAGCGCCCAATTCGTGCCGCCGCACTCCCGATTGCCTCGAACAGCAGCAATCCCCGCGATCAATTCTCATAAATAGGGGAGTAGACGATGGCTATCTGGGCACGATCATGGCGCCCGAAGACTACGAAATTCAGCGTGGTTTATGCGGAAAAACCTGCGCTTTTCTTCCCATTACCAAGGCATCGTAACACATCCAGTAAAAATCGGGGTCGACGTTGGGTGGCGAAAAACCCTCTTCACTGTACGATTTTCACGCAACCCGATGCGCTTTACTTCACATTTCTTCGGCAGCAAGCCCAACCGCCTCGAATACCCCGACACGATCCGTCCGCCACAGCCGGGCCTCGCGCGCCGTCAGGATCAGCCAGAGCGCCCCGTCCCCCATCGCCTGCGCGGCATCGCGCACCGAGGGCACTGGCTCGCCGGAGGGATGCGAGTGGTAATGGCCGATCACTTGCGCCCCGCCACCGCGCGCCCGCCGATGGGCCGCGAACAGCGCGACGGGATCGATCTCGAACGCCCGTGCCGGCTCCGCCGCCACGTTCGTGCAGGCTTCCGCAACCTCGATCCGCGTCGCGGTACCGAACAACAGCCCGCAAACCTCCGCCTGCGGGGAATTTTCCGCTTCGGTTAGCAGTCTCGCCAGGAGAGTGCTTGAAATTCCGTACCCCATTCCCACATCGCTACGGCATGGATCGGGGGGTTACAAATATCGAAGCGCGCATCTCGGACGAGGCCGGTGGCTGGCGTCTCGATCGCGCTCTGGCGGATGCGGTGCCGACCATGTCGCGCGAACGGCTCAAGGCGCTGATCGCCTCGGGCGCGGTCATCGACGAGGCCGGCGCGCTTGCCCGCGATCCATCGCGCAAGGCGCTCGCCGGCAGCATCTTCACCGTCGCCGTCCCGGCGCCGACGCCAGCGCACAACGAGGCGCAGGACATTGCGCTGAACATCGTGTTCGAGGACGATCACCTCATCGTGATCGACAAGCAGCCCGGGCTGGTCGTCCACCCGGCGGCGGGCAATCTCGACGGGACGCTGGTCAACGCACTGCTCCACCATTGCGCCGGGCGCCTGTCGGGCATCGGCGGCGTGGCGCGGCCGGGCATCGTCCACCGCATCGACAAGGACACGTCCGGCCTGATGGTCGCGGCCAAGACCGACCGGGCGCACGAGGGCCTGGCAAAGCAGTTCCACGACCACAGCATCGATCGCCGCTACAAGGCGATCGTCACCGGTCGTCCCTTGCCCGCTGCGGGCACCATCGACGCGCCGCTCGCGCGGTCGCCGGCGAACCGCAAGAAGATCGCGATCCAGCCGCACGGCAAGCGCGCGGTGACTCACTACACGACGCTGGAGCGGCTGAAAGAGGCTGCCCTGGTCGAGTGCCGGCTCGAGACAGGTCGTACCCACCAGGTCCGCGTCCACATGGCGTCGATCGGGAATCCCTTGATCGGGGACCCGACATATGGTAGAACAAAACCAGTCCACCGGCCAATATTGGAAACGTTGGATTTCCGTCGACAGGCATTGCACGCGGCCCGGCTGGGGTTCATTCACCCCGTCGAAAGCAAGCCTATGGCATTCGATAGCGAAATGCCTGCCGACATGCAGGAACTGTTCGATAGACTCTACGGTTAGGTTCAAGCGCGCGTCGCCTCTTTATAGGGACCACGCTCAGGTAAGGGAGATTTGATCATGGCAAGCGGCAGCAACGTCCCGGCGACGATCCCCGCACTCGGTGGAGAGGCAAGCCTCAACCGCTACCTGTCCGAGATCAAGAAGTTTCCGATCCTCGCGCCCGAGCAGGAATATATGCTCGCCAAGCGCTTCGAGGAGCATGGCGACACCGATGCGGCGGCGCAGCTCGTCACGTCCCACCTCCGTCTCGTCGCGAAGATCGCGATGGGCTATCGCGGCTATGGCCTGCCCGTGTCCGAGCTGATCTCGGAAGGCAATATCGGCCTGATGCAGGGTGTGAAGAAGTTCGAGGCCGATCGCGGCTTCCGTCTCGCGACCTATGCGATGTGGTGGATCCGCGCCTCGATCCAGGAATTCATCCTGCGGTCGTGGAGCCTGGTGAAGATGGGCACCACCGCCGCGCAGAAGAAGCTGTTCTTCAACCTGCGCCGGATGAAGTCGAAGCTCGACGCGTTCGAGGACGGCGATCTCAGCCCCGAGCATCTCGCCAAGATCGCCAAGGATCTGGGGGTGACCGAGGAAGAGGTCACCAGCATGAACCGTCGCATGTCGATGGGCGGGGATACCTCGCTCAACGTGCCGATGCGCGAGGACGGCGAGGGCCAGTGGCAGGATTGGCTCGCTGATGACGCCCCGTTGCAGGATGCCGTCGTCGCCGATGCGCAGGAGGCTGATGTCCGCCATGACATGCTCGTCTCGGCAATGGACGACCTCAACGAGCGCGAGAAGCACATCCTGACCGAGCGCCGCCTGACCGACGATCCCAAGACCCTCGAGGAACTGAGCCAGGTCTATGGCGTCAGCCGCGAGCGCGTCCGCCAGATCGAGGTGCGCGCGTTCGAGAAGCTGCAAAAGGCGATGATGCGCCTCGCCGGTGACAAGCGGATGCTGGTCGCGGCCTGAACCCGTGGCCGGTGCTGACGCGGTCGTCGTCGGCGCCGGCGCGGCCGGGATCGCCGCTGCGAGGCGGCTCCACGAAGCCGGGCTTGATGTTCTGCTGGTAGAGGCTGGCAACCGCCTCGGCGGCAGGGCGCATAGCGTGCGTATCGAGGACATGACGGTCGATCTCGGCTGCGGCTGGCTCCACTCGGCCAGGCGCAATCCCTGGACCGGACTCGCCGGGCATTACGGCTTTACCGTCGATCGCTCGCCCGCCAACTGGCGCACGCAGTGGCGCGACCTCGGCTTCTCCTCTGCCGACCGCCACGCCTATCACGATGCATGGTCCCGCTGGGAAGAGGCAGCCCATGCCGCGCTTGATGGCCCGGACCAGCCCCTTTCCGCGTTCATCGCCCCCGACGATCCCTGGCGCCCGCTGATCGACACTGTCTCGGGCTACACCAATGGCGCGCCACTCTCGCGCGTGTCGCTGCACGACTGGGCCGCCTATGAGGATTCGGCGACCGAGGACAATTGGGCGGTGCGCGAAGGGTATGGCACGCTGGTCGCGCGCCACGCCCAGGGCCTTGCCATCCGGCTCGACACCATCGTCACCCGCATCGATCACCGCGGGCAAAGCGTGCGCGTCGAGACCAGCCGCGGCACCGTCGAAACCCGTCGCGTCATCGTCTGCGTGCCGCCGACGATGCTTGCCGGGGACCGCATCTCCTTCGATCCGCCCCTGCCCGACAAGCACTCGGCGGCCACCGCGCTCCCGCTTGGGCTGGCCGACAAGGTCTTCCTTCGCGTTGACGGAGTCGACCTGCCTGATAACGGCCACCTCATCGGCAACCCGCGCAGCGCCTGCACCGCAAGCTATCGCCTCGGCCCGTTCGGCCTGCCGCTGATCGAATGCTTCTTCGGCGGGGACTGCGCCGAAGCACTCGAAACCGAGGGCGACGGCGCAGCAGCCGATTTCGCGATCGGCGAGTTGGTCGCCCTGCTCGGCAGCGACTGGCGCGCGCGCCTCACCCCCGTCGCCGCGACCTGCTGGCGCGCCGAGCCGCATATCCACGGCTCCTACTCCCACGCCCGTGTCGGTGCCGCGCCGCAACGCGGGGTGCTGGCGGCCCCGGTCGAGGACCGCCTGTTCTTCGCCGGGGAGGCCTGCTCAGTCCATGATTTCTCCACCGCCCATGGCGCTTTCCAGACCGGCGTGGCGGCGGCTGAGGCAGTGATCGGGACGCTCCCCTTTCGAAGCCGGTTTACCGCGCCCGCGTCCCTCGCCTAGAAGCGGCGGATGAGCGACGAACGGGGGCCATCGGAATTCGGGGTTGCCCCTGCGGCGCGATCTCCCGGCGCGCACCGCGCTTCGATTCAACCCGGCAGCCGGCCTGCGCTAGAACTTCCGTCTGCCATTGTGGAACCCGTCCCCGACATGCCTCGCCGTCGTTCATTCCTGCGCCGCCTGGTCGGCTGGTTCTTCAAGGCGATCGGCGCCTTCGTCCTGCTGTCGCTGCTGATGGTGCTGCTCTATCGCTTCGTGCCGCCGCCGGTCACGCTGACCATGCTCGGCGACGCAGTCGCGGGGCATGGCATCACCAAGGCCTGGATGCCGCTCTCCCGCATCGATCCCGACATGCCGCGCGCCGCGATTGCGGGCGAGGATTCGGGTTTCTGCATGCATCACGGCTTCGACATCGCTGCGATCGAGAAGGCTTATCAGCGCAACGCGCGCGGCGGCCGCATCCGTGGCGGCTCGACCATCAGCCAGCAGACCGCGAAGAACGTCTTCCTCATCCAGGGCGGCGGCTATCCGCGCAAGGCGCTTGAGGCCTATTTCACCGTCCTGATCGAGGCGATCTGGGGCAAGAAGCGGATCATGGAAGTCTATCTCAACGTCGCGGAGACGGGGATCGGCACTTACGGCGTCAACGCCGGCTCGATCCGCTATTTCGGCCATGACGCGTCGACCATGACGCCTGCCGAGGCAGGCCGCATCGCCGCCGTCCTGCCGCTCCCCAAGAAGCGTGCCGCCATCGACCCGCGCGGCTTCACCCGCCGGCACGGCAACACGATCTCGCGACGGGTCGGCGTGGTCCGCAACGACGGCCTCGATGCCTGCCTGCGATAACCGCTTCTCCACCGGGAGAAGCGGGAATCTGCCACGCCGCTACCCTTGAATGCTCTCTTAAAAGGGCAGCTTGAACCCCGGCGGCAGCGGGATACCGCTGGTCATCTTGGACATTTCAGCGCTCGACGCTGCGTCCGCCTTCGCCTTGGCGTCGTTGAACGCAGCGACGATCAGGTCTTCAAGCATCTGCTTCTCGCTCGCGGCGAGCAGCGATTCATTGATATCCACGCCGATGATCCGGCCCTTCGCCGACGCTTTGACCTTGACCAGCCCGCCGCCCGCCGCGCCCTCGACCTCGATCGCGTCGAGACCGGCCTGCGCCTTGGTCAATTCGGCCTGGACGTTCTGCGCCATGGCCATGATGTCTTCGATACTCTTCATCATACGCTCCGTTGTGCCGCCATCAGGCGGTCGAGTTCGCTTTCGGGAAATTCGGCATCGGGAAACGTCTCGAACGCCGCCTTGACGACCGGTGTGTCGAGGATGGCCCCGCGCATCGCCTCGCGCTTCGCCTCTTCCACTTCGCGGATCGTCGGCTCGCCCTGCGCATCCTCCGACGTGACCTTCCACGGCTTTCCGGTGAGCCGCTTCAGCTCGATATTCAGGTCCCGGATCAGGTCCACCGGCAGCGGGCGGGAGGAGCTCAGCACCAGTTCGGGCGCGGCGAAGCGCACCACGCTGGCGCTCCGCGCCATCTTCACCGCCAGGGTGTGCTCACCCTTGTCCTCAAGGAACGCGATCAGGTCGCGGATCGAGTTGGGCAGGTTCGCCTCGGCAGGTTGGGCCTCAGCGCGCGGCGCGGGCGCGGCAGGCGCCGCGCCACCTATCGGTGCCCCATTGGCGATCATCCGCGCCAGTTCGCCCGGATCGGGCAGCGTCGAGGCGTGGATCAGCCGCAACAGCGCCATCTCGCACGCCTCGATCGGCAATGCCGCGCGCGCAACCTCGTCATGGCCCTTCAGCAGCAGCTGCCACAGCCGATGAAGCGACGCGAAGCTCAGCTTCCCGGCCCATTCAGCCAGCGCTTCGCGCTCCTCGGTCGCCTGCCCTGCTTCCGGCACGGTGCCCAGCTTCACCAGCGTCGTCGCATGCACCGTCTCGAGCAGCGCGCGCAGCACGCCAAGCGGATCGACCCCGAAATCATATTGCCGCCGAAGCGCCGCCAGCGCACCCTGCCCATCTCCGCTCAGCACCAGCCCGAACAGATCGCGCGTCGCGCCCCGATCGGACAGGCCAAGCATCTCGCGCACCGCGCCGGCCTTCACGCCCTCGCCCTCGATGCCGGCATGAGCGATCGCCTGGTCGAGGATCGACAGACCGTCGCGTGCCGATCCTTCCGCCGCCCGCGCGATCAGCGCCAGCGCCTCGGGCTCCGCCTCCACGCCCTCCGCCTCGGACACCCGCGCGAAATGATCGGCCAGCTTCTCCGCCGGAATGCGTCGCAGGTCGAACCGCTGGCAACGCGACAGCACCGTCACCGGCACCTTGTTCACCTCGGTCGTGGCGAACAGGAACTTCACATGCGCCGGCGGCTCCTCAAGCGTCTTCAGCAGCGCGTTGAACGCGTTCTTCGACAGCATGTGCACTTCGTCGACGATGTAGATCTTGAACCGGGCCGACACCGCCGAATAGCGCGACGCGTCGATGATCTCGCGGACATCGTCGACGCCGGTATGGCTGGCGGCGTCCATCTCGATCACATCGATATGCCGCCCTTCGGCGATGGCGCGGCACGGCTCGCACACGCCGCAGGGATCGATCGTCGGCCCGCCATTGCCGTCGGGCCCGATGCAGTTCAGCGCCTTGGCGATCAGCCGCGCGGTCGAGGTCTTGCCCACCCCGCGCACGCCGGTCAGCAGGAACGCATGCGCCAGCCGCCCACGCTTGATCGCGTTGGCGAGCGTGGTGACCATCGCATCCTGGCCGATCAGCTCGGCAAAGGTCTGCGGCCGGTATTTGCGCGCGAGGACGCGATAGACCTCGGCTTTCGCGGGCTGGGGCGGTTCGCCAAGATCGAAGGAGTCGGACATTGCGATCCATCTAGGCGGTCGCGCTCCGCGACGCCAGAGATCGGGCAGCTTTTAGATGGAGCGGGGTGGGAGCCGGAACGACCCGCGGCGAAATCGTTGCGGCTGCTTCCTTCCGGATCTGACCGGGTTGGCGACGACCACGTCCGCCCGACTCCCGCGGGCCATATGGGGGAGCCGGGCGGACTGATCAAGCCCGCTTTACCAGCGGGTGCGCACCTTGTGGCATTCACGGGTCTTGTGACCATGATGCCAGCCGGTCTTGCAGACCGTCTTCCATCCGCCGTGATGCGGCGCAGCAGTCGCGGCAACCGGGGCCATCGCGGCAACGGCAAGAGCCACAGCGGACGTGAGGGCGATCAGTTTCATCGTCTTCCTTTCCTCAGAGAATCTCCCGGAAAGTCTTTTTTACCAGCGGACACGGACCTTGCGGCACACCCGCGTGCGATGATGGTTGCGCCACTGGGTGCGGCATACCGTCTTCCAGCGCCAGCGATTGTGGCGGTTGTTGCTCACGTGGCGGACGGTGGTCCGTTCATGCACCACGGTCTGGCCGCTGCCCGACGCCATCGCCGGCAAGGGGGTCAGGGCGGCGGCGCCGATCAGGCCTGCGGCCATCAATGCCAATATCTTCATCGGTATCGTCTCCTCGTGCCATCAAGGCACCGGAACGTAATGATCAACGGCCCTGCATGTTCCGAACCTCGCCGGGAATCCGTACCGTCAGTCCATCGAGCGTGTCGTCCAGCCAGATCTGGCAGGAGAGCCGGCTGGTCCGCGACGCACCGGCTGCGAGGTCGAGCATGTCCTCCTCGTCCTCGCTTGCACGCGGCAGCCGGTCGAAATCCGCCGCGTCGACGATGACATGGCAGGTCGAGCAGGCCATCTGGCCCTCGCACGTGCCCTCGAGCGGCTGGCCATCGGCCTGGGCGACCTCGAGCAGCCGGTCGCCGGGCTTCGCCTCGACCTCGCTGATCGATCCGTCGATCCGGACGAAGCGGACGAGCATCAGGCGGCGATCCGCTGTGCGGCGGCGGCCGCGGCAATCCGGTCGATGGCGATCACGAGTTCCTCTTCCGTCGTATAGCGCCCGAAGCCGAGCCGGATGCTCGACCGGGCCTGCGCCTCGCTCAATCCGATCGCGCGCAGCACATGGCTTGAGCGCCCCGACCCGCTGGCACAGGCCGAGCCCGCCGAAAAGGCGATATCGCGCAATTCGGACATCAATCGGTTCACGTCCAGCCCGTCGCGGCGAATATTGAGATTGCCATGATAACGCTGCTCGACCGATCCGTTGATCGTCCAGTCGGCACCCAGCCGTTCGCCGGCCACGGCCCGGAGCGTCGCGACATGGGCCGCGTCATCGTTGCCATAGTCCGCGGCGAGCCGGGCAGCCGCGCCGAAACCGGCGCACAGCGCTGGCGACAGCGTACCCGAACGCCCCGACGCCTCCTGCCCGCCGCCGTGAAGCAGCGGCCCGATCGCCACGCCCTTGCGGATCCACAGCGCGCCGACGCCCTTCGGTCCATGGATCTTGTGCGCGGAGATCGCGATCAGATCGCACGCAGGCGGAATCCCCATCCGGCCATAACCCTGTACCGCATCGCACAGGAACAGCGCCCCTGCCTCATGGGCGATCGCAGCAAGCTCGGCGATCGGCTGGATCACGCCGATCTCGTTGTTGACCAGCATGGCCGAGACAAGCGCCGTTCCGGGCCGGATCGCCGCCCGCGCCGCGTCGAGGTCGACCAGCCCGTCCGGTCCCACGGGCAGCACCGTCACCGCCCGCCCCGCCCGCGCGAGCGCTTCGACCGTATCGAGCGTCGCGGCATGTTCCGTCGCCAGGGTGATGATTCCGCCCTGCCCCACGCCCTTCAGCGCCCAGTTGATCGCCTCGGTCGCGCCGCTGGTAAAGCTCACCGAGCCGCCCGCCGGCAACAGCGCCGCCACTGCGTCCCGCGCCGCCTCGACAGCAGCCTTTGCCGCCCGTCCCGGCGCATGCGCCGAATGCGGATTCGCGTGCTGCCCCTGAAGCCAGGGCAGCATCGCGGCCAGCGCCTCGGGCGCGAGCGGCGTCGTCGCCTGATAATCGAGATAGATCATGCCGCGAACGCCCGCGCCGCACGCGACACGCTGCGCCATTCGGCGATGAACGAGTCGATATCCGCCTCGGTGGTCGACCGCCCGAAGCTGACCCGCACCACCTCGCGCGACGCATCGACGCTCCAGCCCATCGCGCCGAGCACATGGCTGGGCTTCATGCTGCCCGAGGAACAGGCGCTGCCCGCGGACACGGCGATCCCCGCCATGTCGAACCGGATCAACTGAGTCGTCGCGGCCAGCCCGCGCATTCGATAAGCGCCGATTGCAGGGTGCTGGCCCTGCGCCACCACCTCGCCGCCCGAGCGCGATATCGCATCGTCAAGCTTCGACCGAAGCACAGCCAGGCGTCCGCTATCCTCCGGCACGCCCAGCGCCGCAGCGAAACCAAGCGCGCCGGGCAGATTCTCTGTCCCCGCGCGATAGCCGCGCTCCTGCCCACCGGTCGGTATCAGCGTGGCGACGTCCCGCACCAGCAGGCCGCCCACACCGGGCGGCCCGCCGCGCTTGTGCGCGGAGATGGCGACGAAATCGGCATGGGCCGCCACAGCCGGATCAGCCCCGGCCGGCATCTGAGCCGCGTCGACCAGCAACAGGCCGCCGGCGGCATGGACCGCCTCGGCAATCGCCGCGACCGGCTGGCGCACACCCGTCTCGCTGTTGGCCCATTGCACCGCGACCAGGATGCGCCCCGCCATCCCCAGCACATCCGCCAGCGCCGCGCGATCGATGACACCGGTCGAATCCACGGGCAGCACCGTCGCATCCAGCGCGACTCGCATCACCGAATCATGCTCCACCGCGGAGATCGCCCGCCGTTCAGCAACTGAGCGGTTCAGCGCGATCCCCAGCGATTCGCTTGCCCCACTGGTCAGGATCGTCTCCCCGGTCCAGCCATAGGCGGCGGCGATCCGTGCCCGCGCGCCCTCGAGCGCCGCGCGCGCCGCGCGTCCCTCGGCATGCGGGGACGACGGATTGGCCCAGCACGCCATTCCCTCAGCCATCGCCGCCACCGCTTCGGGCAGCATCGGCGTTGTCGCTGCATGATCGAGATAGATGCGGTCGGCCAAGCCCTGCGGTCTCCAAAAGGCAGAATGATTGCGCCAGGGCGCTCGATGCCTATATAGCGCCCAATTCCGCGCGGCCCACGCGCTCACCGAATTTTTGTCAGCAGGTCACATGCCAGAAGTCATTTTCCCCGGCCCCGACGGCCGTCTCGAAGGTCGTTTTGCTCCCGCGCCGCGCCCGCGCGCGCCGGTCGCCATGATCCTGCATCCACACCCGTCCTCGGGCGGCACGATGAACAACCGCATCGTGCAGGAACTCTACAAGACGTTCCAACGCCGCGGTTTCGCCACGCTGCGCTTCAACTTCCGCGGCGTCGGCAAGAGCCAGGGCACGTTCGACAACGGCGTCGGCGAACTGTCCGATGCGGCGAGCGCGCTCGACTGGGTGCAGAGCTTCCACCCCGAGGCATCGACCACCTGGATTGCCGGGGTCAGCTTCGGCGCGTGGATCGGCATGCAGCTCCTGATGCGCCGCCCGGAAATCCGTGGTTTCATCTCGATCGCGCCGCCCGCGAACATGTACGACTTCACCTTCCTCGCCCCGTGCCCGGCCTCCGGTATCATCATCCAGGGCGAGTCGGACGAGGTCGTGACCCCGCTTGCGACCCAGAAGCTGGTCGACAAGCTGCGCACGCAGAAGCACATCACGATCCATCACGACACGATCCCCAAGGCGAACCACTTCTTCGAGCATGAGATGCCCGAGCTGATGGGCTCGGTGGATCATTATCTGGATATGCGGCTCGACCCGAACTCGCCGATTCGGTGATCTTCTCGCCCTCTCCCCCGGAAAGGGGAGAGGGATACCGAAGCCAGGCAGCTTGCTGCCTGGCGGAGGCCGGGAGAGGGGTTAATCACATCGTCCAGATCACCACGTTGGCGAAGATCACCACCGCCAGCACCAGCATCAGCACCGCCTTCTGCCGGTCGCCCTTCTTCACCCACAGCGCGACTCCGCCAAGGACCAGCGCGAACACGGCAAGCATGCTGATCGCCGGTGCCGAGGCCGCCATCGCCTGGGCCACGCCGCCCAATGTCCCGTAATAGCCGCCCACCCTATTCGCTCCCGGCCAGCACGGCGCCATAGGCCGCCAGATCCACATTCCCGCCCGAGAGGATGATCAGCGTCCCCTGAGTCAGCTCGACCTTTCCCGCCAGCAGCGCGGCGAGCGCCACCGCGCCACCGGGCTCGACCACCAGCCTCAACTGTTCCGCCGCCCAGCGCTGCGCCGTCCGAATCTCTGCTTCGCTCACCGCCACGCCCTGCACCCCGCGCCGCGACAGCACGTCGAAGGTCAGCGGAGAGACAAGCGTGGTCTGCAACGCGTCGCATGCCGTGCGCGGCGGATTCGGGCCGACCGGCTCGATCCAGCCGGCCTCGAGCGACCGCCGCATGTCGTCCCAGCCTTCCGGCTCGGCCACGGTGATGAACGAATCGCGCAGGCCAAGCGTGATTCCTGCCGCCAGCCCACCGCCGCCGCATGGCACGATCGCCTGGACCGGCTCGCCCAGTCCACGCTCGACCATCTGCGCCGATGCCTCGATCCCCGCGCTCCCCTGTCCTTCGATGATCCAGGGATCGTCGAAGCTCGGCACCAGCACGGCACCCCGCGCCTCGGCGAGTCGCGCGGCAATCGTCTCCCGGCTCTGAGTCGCGCGGTCGTAATCGACCACCTCCGCCCCCAGCGCCAGAGTCCCGTCGCGCTTCGATTTCGGCGCGTCGGCCGGCATCACGATCACCGCTGGCATGCCCAGCCGCTTCGCCGCCCAGGCCACGCCCTGCGCGTGGTTCCCCGAAGAGAAGGCCACGACGCCTTTCGCGCGCGATTCTCCATCGATTGCGGTGAGCCGATGCCACGCCCCGCGCAGTTTGAACGCGCCGATCGGCTGAAGCGACTCAGCCTTGAAAGCCACTGGAATCCCACGGATTTCCACGACGAACAGCGGCGATGGCGGCAGGATCGCCGCGATCTTGGCTGCCGCGTCACGCACGCCGGCACGGGTAGGTTGTCGCACAAATGTCACATTACGTCTCCGTGGGTCCAATTCCACTTTACATTGGAGAAAGTCGACCCTATTTCGCGCTTCCCGCTGCCCCATGGGACTTCCAACCGCAAGGCAGCTTTCGTCCGCCATCAGGCACTTGGAGGTCCCTTGAGTTGCACAAGCATCATAGCGCGCTGGGGTTAGCGACCACCCTTTCGACCGCGACCCGCGGTTTCGAGATCGCTAAGCACGGACCGGTTCAGCCGGTAACGCTCATTCGCCCGCACGCCGCATCGCGTGCCGCCCGATTCTTCGTCGAGAAGTTTCCGGGCCGCTCGATGTATGCCGTGAAGGCCAATCCCTCGCCGGACCTGCTGAAGGTTCTGTGGGAGAGCGGAATCACGCATTACGACGTCGCCTCGATTGCCGAGGTACGGCTCGTCGCCCGCACCAATCCCGGCGCGACCCTGTGCTTCATGCACCCGGTCAAGGCCGAGGAAGCGATCGAGGAGGCGTATTTCACGCATGGCGTCCGGGTCTTCTCGCTCGATTCGATCGAGGAACTGGAAAAGATCGTCCGCGCCACCCGTGGTGCGCAGGACCTGACGCTCTGCGTCCGCCTCCGCGTCTCGTCCGAGCATTCGAAGCTCAGCCTCGCGTCGAAGTTCGGCGCGGCGCCCGGCGAGACCAAGGCGCTGCTGTTCGCTGCCCGCCAGGCGGCCGATGCCCTCGGCATCTGCTTCCATGTCGGATCGCAGGCGATGACGCCGGAAGCCTATGCCCAGGCGATGGAGCGGGTCCGCGCGGCGATCGTCGATGCGGCGGTCACAGTCGACGTCATCGACGTCGGCGGCGGCTTCCCCTCGACCTATCCGGGCATGGAGCCCCCGCCGCTGGAGCGTTACTTCGAGACGATCCACCGTGCGTTCGAGAGCCTGCCGGTCAGCTATTCGTCCGAGCTGTGGTGCGAACCCGGCCGTGCGCTGTGCGCCGAGTACAGCTCGCTGATCGTCCGGGTCGAGCGTCGCCGCGGCGACGAGCTCTACATCAATGACGGCGCGTACGGCGCCCTGTTCGATGCGGCGCATATCGGCTGGCGTTTCCCGGTCGAGTTGCTGCGCGAGCCGGACAGCCGTGCGAAGCTGATGGAGTTCAGCTTCTATGGCCCGACCTGCGACGACATGGACCATATGGCCGGCCCGTTCATGCTGCCTGCCGACGTCCAGGCCGGCGACTATATCGAGATCGGCATGCTCGGCGCCTATGGTTCGGCGATGCGCACCGCGTTCAACGGCTTCGGGTCGGACGAGACGGTGATCGTCTCCGACGAGCCGATGGCGTCGCTGTACGTCGGCGACGAGCGCGAGGTCGCTTCGAACGTCGTCACGCTGTAACTAGCATCTACTACTGCCTGCCTTCTCCCCTCCCGCTTGCGGGAGGGGTTGGGGGTGGGCTCGCGTTTTCAACAAGCGATGCGCTCCGGTGAAGCCGGGCGCCCACCCCTAGCCCCTCCCGCAAGCGGGAGGGGAATAAGGAGAAGATAAAAATGACCGAAGCCATCAACGACACCCGCAAGGCAGAGCTGCTTTCGACCCAGGTCGAGCATATCGACATCACCAAGTTCGACGCGCGCCCGATCGTCGACGCGATGAAGAAGATGAGCTTCACCAGCCGCGACCTCGGCCGCGCGACCGACATCTACAACCAGATGCTCGCCGACCCCGATTGCTCGATCTTCCTGGTGATCGCCGGCTCCACATCGGCCGGCGGCTGCATGGATCTCTATGCCGAGCTGCTGCGCAACAACATGATCGACGGCGTGGTCGCGACCGGCGCGTCGATCGTCGACATGGATTTCTTCGAAGGCCTTGGCCACAAGCATTATCAGGCGCTCGAAGTGCCGGACGACGACACGCTGCGCTCGCTGCTGATCGACCGGATCTACGACACCTATATCGACGAAGAGCAGCTCCAGGATTGCGACCACACGATCTATGAGATCGCGAACTCGCTTGAAGCACGTCCCTATTCAAGCCGCGAGTTCATCCGCGCGATGGGCAAGTATCTCGTCGAGAACGGCAAGAAGGACAACAGCCTGGTCAAGCTCGCCTATGAGCATGACGTGCCGATCTTCTGCCCGGCGTTCGTCGACAGCTCGGCGGGCTTCGGGCTGGTCAAGCATCAGGTCGACCGCGCCAGGGAAGGCAAGCCGTATATGGTGCTCGACGCCATTGCGGACTTCCGCGAGCTGACCGACATCAAGATCAAGGCCGGCACCACCGGCCTGCTGATGATCGGCGGCGGCGTGCCGAAGAACTTCATCCAGGACACCGTGGTCTGCGCCGAGATCCTCGGCCATGACGACGTCCAGGTTCACAAATATGCGGTGCAGATCACCGTCGCCGACGTGCGCGACGGCGCCTGCTCATCCTCGACGCTGCAGGAGGCCGCAAGCTGGGGCAAGGTCAACACCGGCATCGAGCAGATGGTGTTCGCCGAGGCCGGCAGCGTGATGCCGCTCCTCGCCTCGGACGCCTATCACCGCGGCCTGTGGAAGAACCGCACCAAGCGCCGCTGGGGCGCCAGCTTCGACTGATATCCTGGCTCCTCCCCGGAAACGGGGAGGACGTTTGAGCAAATGATGGAGGGTCTGGAGCGCGGCAACATTGCCGGGCTCCGGGCCCCTGTCCATTTCAGCTACTGACATCATTGAAAGTTGCGCGCCCGTCACGATTGAGGCAGCCTCTCGCCATAACAAGGGGGGAGTTACCGAAAATGACCGACCACAGCCCGATTCTCGCGCCCGTCGTCGCGCTGATCGCCTGGAGCCTGGTGATGTGGCTCTGGATGTATGCGAGGCGAATCCCGGCGATGAACGCCGCGAAGATCGATACGAAGAACCTCGTCGGCGGCAATGGTGCCGACCTGAAGGCGATCATCCCGCCCCAGGCGCAATGGCCGGCGGACAATTACAACCATCTGATGGAACAGCCGACCCTGTTCTACGCCATCGCGCTCACGCTGGCGCTGCTCGGTGCCGGCGGCGGCATCAACCTGACGATCGCCTGGGCCTATGTCGGCCTGCGCGTGGTGCACAGCATCGTGCAGGTGACGGTGAACCGGGTGATCGTCCGCTTCTCGATCTTCACCCTCGCCACTCTCTGCCTGATGGCACTGACTCTCCATGCGGCGATGGTGGTTTTCTAGACCGCCGGACTTGGATTCCTCCCTCCCGTTCGCCCCGAGCAGCCATCGAGCCTGTCGAGATGGCGTATCGAGGGGCAGGCGTTTCGCGCATCACCTGTGCTTCGATAAGGGCCCTTGAGGAATCGCCTCGGTCGGATTGCACCAGCCCAAGCTAGTTCAGCCGAACAACCGCGCCATCGACCGTTCGAGCATCACCAACTGCCACAGCGTCCGACCATGCTCGGCTCGGCCCGCGCGGTGGTCAGCCGCGATCCGCTCGATCGCACGAGGATCGAACCAGCCGGTGCCGGTCAGCACGCGCGATTTGGCGAGGCCAGCCGCCTCTCCGGCCAGCGGCCCGCGGAACCAGGCACTGATCGGCGTGACGAAGCCCATCTTGGGTCGATAAAGGATGTCGCGCGGCAGATAACGTTCCATCGCCTTCTTCATCAACCATTTGCCCTGCCCGCGCCTCAGCCGCATCGAGGCGGGCAGGCTGGCCGCGAATTCGACGAGGCGGTAATCGAGCAGCGGTTCTCGCGCCTCAAGGCTGACCGCCATGCTGGTCCGGTCAGCCTTGGTCAGGATGTCGCCGGGCAACCAGTGCTGGAAATCGGCATATTGCGCGCGGTCGATCGCATCGCGCGCAGGCGCGTCGCGCAGGCTGCGGACATAGCGATCTTCGGCGCGGTGACCGCCCAGCGCCCGCTTCGCCTCATCCGAGAAGAGCAGCCCGCGCAGCGTCGGCGTTGTCACGCCGACTGATCGCGCATAGGCTTCAGCGCCGTCCTCGGCGAGCGCGAGCAGAGTCGTCTTCGCCCGCAGCCGTTGCGGCGCCCAGTCCGCCTTGGGGTAGAAACGCCCGAGCGTCCCGAACGTACCCGCTCTGATCGAGGGCGGCAGCAACGCCCGCACGCGTTCCTCGGCAGCCTGGAACTTGTAGCGACGATATCCGGCAAACGCTTCGTCAGCACCGTCGCCGGAAAGGGCCACCGTCACATTTTCACGGGCCAGTTCGCACACACGGTAGGTCGCCAGCGCCGACGCATCGGCAAAGGGCTCGTCGAAGGCGGCGACCAGCGTGTCGATCAGCGCGAAATCATCCGCCGCCACCACGCGTTCGCGATGCTCGGTGGCGAAGCGCCTGGCAATCTCGTTTGCATAGGATCGTTCGTCGTGCCCCGCCTCGTCGAACCCGATCGTGCAGGTCTTCACCGCGCGCTTCGACGCCTCGGCCATCAGCGCGACCACCGCGGAGCTGTCGACCCCGCCCGACAGAAACGCGCCGAGCGGCACGTCCGAGACCATCCGCGAGGTCACTGCCTCGCGCAGCCGCGCGACCAGTTCCTCTTCAAGTGCCTTCTGCTTGCCAGTCGCCCGCCGCGAGAAATCGACATCCCACCAGCGCGACGGCGCAGGAACCGACTTGCCCCGTTCGAGCAGCAGCGAATGGCCGGCCGGCAGTTTCTTCACGCCTGCAATCAGGCAGGCATCGTCCGGCACATAGCCGAACGCCATATAATCCTCGACCGAGCGGATATCGGGCGAGCGCCGCAGCAACGGATGGGCAAGCAGGCCCTTGAGTTCGGAGGCAAAGGCAACGCCGCCGTCCGACAGCTCGACATAATGGAGCGGCTTCACGCCGAGCCGGTCGCGCGCCAGGAACAGGCTCTGCCGTCGCGCATCGTGCAGCGCGAAGGCGAACATGCCGTTCAGCCGGTCGAGCATCGCCGGCCCCCAGAGCGCCCAGCCGTGGAGCAGCACCTCGGTATCGCCCCGGGTGACGAAGATCGCGCCAAGCGCCTGCAGTTCGGCGCGCAGCTCAGCGAAATTATAGATTTCGCCATTATAGGTGACGGTCAGCGAACCGTCGGCGCTGGCCATCGGCTGCGGGCTGCCCGCAACGTCGATGATCGACAGGCGGCGATGCCCCAGCCCGACGCCCGGTGCGGTCCACACACCCGATCCATCGGGCCCGCGATGCGCCTGAGCGTCCGCCATGGCTGCGATTCGGGCCGGATCGACCGGCTTGGGCGTGGCGGGATAGAAGATCCCGGCGATGCCGCACATCAGTTAAGTCCCCACCCCTTCATCACCCGCCCTGCTAGACAGGAAGCACGATGTTTCGACAAGCTCGACGCGCCCCAAATCACCGCCGGCTCAGCGCGGCATGCCCGCGCTGCGATCAGCCAGCACGTCGATCGGCCCCAGCGCGGCGAGAAAGGCCTCGATGGCGGCGCGCGGATCGCGGCCCGGCATCACCTCGGCCGAGACATGCACCGCCACTGCCCGCTGCGGCCCGCCGAGCAACCGTGCCTTGAGCGTTTCGAGCTTCACTGCCCGGTCATCGTGAGTCACAACGTCACCGACCCGGTACCAGGTGGCGATCCGGCGTTCGACCGGCCCCGGCGCGGTCGCACGGATCACCGATCCGCCCGCGATATCGGGCAGGTCCTCGATGCGTACCCAGACATCGTCCTCGCGGATCGCGCCGACGCCGAACGACACCAGTTCCTTGCCCTCATGCTGGCTGCCATAGACTGCCACGGCGAGGTCGACGGCGTCGCCCCGGTCATTCTCGTAACGCCCGATCAGATAATGGTCCGCACCCGGATAATTTGGTGCCCAGGGCGCCCGCACGCTCATCGGCGCGCGGTGCCAGCCGGGCACCTCCGGCAGCGTGATCGCGTTCGGCAGTGCCTGTGCCCGCCCCGCGATCGCGGCCGACCAGGCCGGGAAGATGCCGGCGACGGTCAGCACCAGCGCCGCCGCGACCAGCGCGTCGATCCGCCGCTTCGGTTCCGCCTGCAATCGGGCGGGGTCGAACACCGGCGCATCCGGCGCTCGGTCGAACCAGCGCCAGCCGATCGCCAGCACCGCCGCCATCACCACGCCGAAGAACACCCAGCCATAGACGATATGGTCCATGCCCGTCGCCCGCTCCACCGAGGTCAGGTACGCCGCATAGATCGTCCCGAACGCGCGCAGGCCGTTGGCGATGACCGGGACGATCAGCGCGACGACCATGAAGATCGCGCGCCGGGTCCAGGAGGTGAAGCAGACATTGGCCACCAGCGTGCCATAGGCGATCATCGCGATGACGAATTTCGCACCGGAACAGGCCTCGGCCACCTCGAAATAGCCGTTGGGGATGGTGATGAGCACGCCATCGACATGTGCCGGCACACCGAACAGATGCAGCAGCGGCATGACCATCTCGACGGTGACGGTCTGGAGCGGCCCTTCAAGCCCCTCGCCGAACGGCACCATGAAGAAAGCATAGCATAGCGGGAACAGCAGCCCCCGGGCGACATTGGGCCCAAGGATCGTCACGACCGCACCCTGGAGCATGATCACCAGCCCGAGATGCCGCGCGAGCGCGACACCCGCTGCGTCGCCGAGCAGCCAGCCGAATCCGCCGACAGCGACGAGCGCAAGGCCCGGCCACCACGCGACCGGCGTCAGTTGTGCAAGCTCCACCCGGCGCTGCCACACAAGCCAGCCGATGACCGGGGCGATGAACAGGCAATGCCCGAAGGTCGTGCTGGTCCACCAGATGCGTGCAAGATCGGCGGTGTCGGCCCGGAACAGCAGCAACAGCGCGATCGCAACCCCGGCAAGGATCGTCGCGTGACGCCGCCAATGGGCATCGAACCCGCGCGCCTCGTTCCCGGCCGCGACCTCGGCCGCCGGGAATGCGACGGTCACGCAGCCGACCTCTTCGGCGGCGCCTTCACCCGGATGCCCAGGATCGAATCGAGCGGCGCCAGGCATGCCTGCCAGCTATAGCGCTTCTGCACCTGCTCGCGTGCCTCGCGGCCCATGACGCTCGCCGAAGCCGGATTGTCCAGCACGGCGATCACTTCCTCGGCGATCTCGCCGACGGTCGCGCCGATGCGGATCGTACCACCATGATCGATCCCCTCGGCCGCGGCAGCCGAGGCGACAACCGGACGCGCCATCGCCATCGCCTCGAGCACCTTGTTCTGCACGCCGCGCGCCAGCTTCAGCGGCGCGACGACGACCGATGCCGCCGCCAGCCAGCCGCGCACATCGGCGACCTCGCCGGTGACGATCACGCCCGGCTGCTTCGCCAGCGCCCTCACCGCTTCCGTCGGGTTGCGCCCGACGATCGCGAAACGTGCCTGGGGGTGGCGTATGCGGACATGCGGCAGGATCGTCTCGACGAACCAGGTCACCGCCTCGATATTCGGGCGATAGTCCATCTGGCCGGTGAAGACCATCAGCTCGCCGGTCGTGTCGATCCGCTTGAAATGGGCGACCGGATCGAAAAACTCGGTATCGATGCCGTTCTCCACGACATGCACCCGCTCGGCGCCGGTCTTCGACCTGAACAGCTCCGCCTCGGCCGCGCTGACGAACAGGCTGGCATCGGCGATCTTTGCGACGGCGCGCTCATGGCTGAACAGCATCTTCGCTTCGCGCTTCATGAACCACGCCATCGGCCCCTTGGCGGTCTTCGCGTAAGCGGTGAATTTCGCCGAATCCATGTCGCAGAAATCCATGATCACGCGCTGCCGTGGCCGCGACGGCAGATATTGCGCCATCTGGCTGGAATAGACGTAGATCGTGTCGATCGAATGCGCCGACAGGATCCGCTCGACCTGCTCGCGGAGCGGACGGTTCTCGAATGCCGTCAGCGACACCGGCTTGCGCGTGAAGATCGCCTCGAGCGCTGCCACCGCGCGCGGCTTGGAACGCCAGATGATCGAACGGTTGCCGGTGAATTTCGCCAGCCCGCTCTTCTGCTTCATGTCGCGCGTGTCGTCGGCGAACGCGATCAGATGGACCCGCTTGCGCGCCGACAGGAACTTCAGGATGTTGAACCCGCGGATCTTGTCGCCCCGATCCGGCGGATAGGGCACGCGATGCGCCAGGAACAGGATGTCGCCCATCAGCCGAGTCCTCTGGAAATATGCGGCCCAATCCCGTTCGCGACCCAAAGCGGCAGCTTTTTCCACGCCTCGACCTGGAATCGATAGCGCGGATTCAACGGGTTGATTTCGCGCGGCGTTTCCCCGGCCGCCGCGCGCTTAGCATACATCAAGGGAACACCCTGGAAACCCCAGTTCTTCTTGAATGCGGCAGGTCCGGTTCCAGTCTTTGAACGTCCGAAGTCGAAACGCGTGCAGCCTTTCGCCCTGGCATGCGCCATCAGCGCAAAATACATCCGGTCATTGGCCCGCAGCGCGCGCGCCGCCTGGGTCCCACCGCCCCAGTAAGGATAGACGGTGCCGTCCATGTACAGGCTCAGCACGCTCGCCACCGGTTTCCCTCCCGATCGGATCGTCAGGATATCCGCCGACTCCCCGAATTCCTTCAGGACTGACCGGAACAGCTTCGCCGGGAACACCGGGGTGCCCAGGTTGCGCACCGACTCGGCATAGACGGCATAATGCGCGCGCAGGTCCACATCATGACGCCCGGCCGCAACCTCCAGGTCGATGTCGAGGCTCTTGCGGACCTCGGCGCGCTGCTTGCGCGGAATGGCGGTCAGTTCAGCCTCGTCTGTTTCAGCGAGCGGGCGCACGAAGCCGAGATAGGTCTCTCCGTCGCGGATCCATTCAGGCCCCTCGACCCGACCACCGCGAATCTCCAGTGTCGGGCAACCGAGCTTCTCGGCCAGCGCCCAGGCGGCCTCGCCTAGCGGCCGGACCGCATCGTCGCTCTCGGCAAGGATTCCTCCGCCGACCGCGAAACCGTTCGAGACGAGGGCCTTGCCGAACAAGGGCGAGCGCACCTCGGTCAGCGGCAGCATTGCCGCCAGCGACCCGTCGGCGCGCTCGGCCACCAGCGTGTGGCTGTGCTGCCTGCATCCTTCCGCGACCGCTTTACTCCATGCCGGCAGATGGAACGGCGTGCCTTCCGGATGCGCGCGCACGAACGAATCGAGCCGCGCCAGTTCCACCGCGTCGCGCAGGTCGACCGCGCGCAGCCCCAGCGGCGCCGAGACGAGCGGCATGTTCACGCCATCCCGAGACGTGCTTCGGCGACCACCGAGTCCATCCGGCCCCAGTCATGCCGCCTGATCAGCGTCCGAAGCTTGCCCGCCATCGCGCCGAGCCGGCTGTAGTGGCGGAGCTTCGACCTGACCGGTGCATTGGCTACGCGCGGCTGGCCGGGATCGATCTCCCAGGGATGGAAATAGAACACCGCCGGATGCCCCTCGCCCGCCACCTGCCTGATCGCATAGTTGGTCAGCGCCGCCGGAAACAGCCGGAAGAACCCGCCGCCGGTCGCGAGCCTGCGCCCGCCGACATCGGCGACCGTCACCGGCACCTCGATCAGCGCCGCATCCGCCACCGGCCTGAACGCGAAGCGCGGCGCCTCGGGCCAGCCATAATGGTCGTGCCGCACCGGCGCGACGCTCGACGAATAGGCGTAGCCCTCCTCTGCCAGCACCGGGTGAGCCCAGGGCGTACGCTTGTCGATCGAGAAGCTCGGCGCGCGATAGCCCGTCACCGCCACGCCGCCGGCATCCTCGAGCACCTTGCGCGACCGGGCGAGATCGGCGCGGAACTGCGCCGCATCCATGGTGAAGACCCGCTGATGGTCCCAGCCATGGCTGGCCAGTTCATGCCCCTGCTCGACGATCCGCCGGATCAGCGCCGGATAACGCTGCGCCACCCAGCCTAGCGTGAAGAACGTCCCCTTCACCCCGCTCTCGCCGAACAGCGCGAGCACCGCGTCGGTATTCCGCTCGACGCGCGGCGCGAGCGAATCCCAGTCGGCCTTGTCGATCACCTTCTCGAAGGCACCGACCTGGAACCAGTCCTCGACATCGACTGAAAGGGCGTTGCGCATGATCCGCTACCGGCTGACAGCGCGCACCGACTCCAGGTCGGGCTGCTGCTCGCCCTCGACCCAGTCGACCAGCAGGGTCAGCACCCGGCGCATCACTGCATCCTGGTCCTGGACCCGCGCCTCGAGCGCTGCCAGGCGCGCGGCAAGCGCTGCGTCACCCGGCGTCGTGGGAACATCCTCCCGGCGCGTCGACTCGACCGGCGGCAGCGCGGCGCTGTCGGGGGTCGTGTCGACAACCCGCATCGGCGCCCGGTCCGTGGCAAAAACAGGCTTCGCCACCGGCGCATCGCCCGCCATGTCGGCGATCACCGAGGCAACCGCGCCCCCGTCGATCGTGTCGAGCTGCTCGATCGCGCCGAACAGCAGCACCCGCCCGGCAAGCTGGTTCAGCCGCCGCGGCACGCCGTCCGACCCTTTGTAGATCGCCTCGAAAGCCTCGGGCGTGAAGCGCGGCCGTCCCTGCCAGCCGACCACTGAAAGCCGGTGCACCATATAGGGCTCGACCTCTTCCGGGCCCATCGGATCGAGGTGGTGCATCGCGATCACGCGCTGGCGCAGCTGCTCCAGCCGGTCGGACCCGTGCAGCCGCTCGCGGAACTCGGGCTGGCCGAGCAGGAAGATCTGGAGCAACGCATGGCCGCCGGCCTGGAAGTTGGAGAGCATGCGAAGCTCCTCCAGCGCCGAGACGGGCAGTGCCTGCGCCTCGTCGACGATCAGCAGCGTGCGCCGGCCCGACCGCGCCATCGCATGCAACCCGCGCTCGATCGCGGTCAGCAGCTGCGCCTTGGTCATGCCCGCGCTGTCGACCTCGAGCCCGTCAGCTACCAGGCGAAGCAGGTCGTCCGCCTCGATCTGGGTGGAGACGATCTTGACGATATGCAGCCGCTCGCGGTCGACCGTCGCCATCAGATGGCCGACCAGGGTCGTCTTGCCCGCGCCGACATCGCCGGTGATGACGATGAACCCCTCGCCCTGGGCAAGCCCATAGCCGAGATAGGCCATCGCCTTGCGATGCGTGGCGGTATCGAACCAGAAACGCGGATCGGGCGTAAGCTGGAACGGCCGGCCGCTCAATCCATAATGGTCGTCGTACATTGTCACCGTCCTAACGCGCGACCATAGGCCGCCACGTATTTCAGAATTGATAGCGCATCCCGAGCTGGGCCGTGCCGGAAACCTGATCGTCCATTCCCTCCTGGCTGAACTGATAGATCCCGACCGACGCCGTCGTCCCGATCCGGCCGAAATTATGGTAGTATTGCCCGGTCGCCCCGGTCCCCAGCACGCCCGGCGCGTTGCCGATTCCGCTCTGGTAATAATTGGCGAACAGCGTGCCGGTCACCCCGGAATTCCGGTCGATCGCAGCTGAGACGAAGGCTTGGCCGTAATAGCTTTCGTCAGTCACCCCGTTGATGGTGAAGCCGGTCCCGCCCGGCGCATAGAAGCGGCGGTTGGCGTAGCCGGCACCGACGCCGAACTGAAGCGGCCCGCGATTGGCGGTCAGCACCGCGTCGACGCCCCTGGCACGATAGCTTGAGCTGGTGATCGACTGGAAGATGCCGTTCAGGCATCCGCCGGGCGCGCCGCTCGACGCGCCATAGGTGCAGCCCGAGAATTGCTGGCCGAATGCGTCGCGCTGCTCGAGGAAGCTGGTCGGCAGTCCGGCAATGCCGTCGCGCAGCTGGCGCGCGAAGGTGTCGACGCTGTCGTACACCCCGATCTGCAACCCGACCGACCGGCTCGCCGCATAGCTGAACGATCCGGTATAGGTCATGCCGCCATAGCGCCGGCCGACGCGCGCCTGGAGCGTGGTGCGCGGCGACGGCCGCCAGATCACGCCCGCATCGTAGATCAGGCCGTCAGTCTCATAGGCGATTCGCCGCGGCGACGCCGGATCGGTCTGAAACCGCCCGGCGGCATCGACGACCGGCTGGCCGCCGGCATCGAGCAGGGGATCCTTCTGGCTGACGACGATCTTCTCATATCCGGCACCCGCAGTCAGCGCGAGCGTGGGCGCCACCGGCAGGACGACGTCGCCCCGCACGAATTTGCCCTCGTATCGCTGGTCGAGCTGCCTCGCATCGTCGCGTTCATAGGCGCCGCTCACCGTGACGCCGACCGGCAGCACGGTTCCCGCCCTCACCCCGACGCTCGCCTGGGCGACATGGCTCGTCGCGCTGTCGAACACGTCGAGCTTCGGACTGCCGGGCGCAACCCCGGTCACGCCCGGCGATTCGACCTTGGTATAGCCGAAGCGATAGCTGGCGTTGACGTTGAGCGGGCCGACATTGGTCGCAAGCGTCGGCCCGGCGTAGGCCGAATAGATCTGCGAGATATTGTCGACATTGCCGGCGAGCACGCCCGGCGCCGCGCCCCGGATGTCGGCGCGAGCCCGGGTGGCGAGCGCGCCGCCTTCAAGGCTGAAGCCGGGGGCGATCTTCACCGCCGCCCGCGCGAGCCCGCTATGGATGTCGTCGTCGCCGACCCTCTTGCTCCAGGAGATTCGCCGCTCGTAGCGATAGCTGATCTGCATCTGGGTGCGCTGGGTCTGGATCGACGCATCGACCCCAGCCGCGACGGTGGAATAGGTCAGCACGTCGCCGGATTGCAGGTCGGCGGTCAGCACCTGGCCGAGCTCGATATAGGGCGCGATCGTCTTGTTGCGCTGGCCGTCCTGCGCGGCGGCCGGCGCGGCGGCGAGCATGGCCGCCATCGCCGTACCGATGATGATGGTCGGGCGCATCATTTTGCGTCCTCCTGGTCGTAATAACTGCCGAAACGGCGGCCGCCGGGCACGAACGACACCGCATTCAGCACCAGCTGGATATGCTCGCAGCCGTCGAGCTGCGCGACCGCGTCGCGCAGATCGCCTTCGCTGGTGCAATCGGCGCGAACGATCAGCAGCACCTGCCCCGCATGGTTGGCGAGGACCGATGCGGGCGACGCCGCCAGCACGGGCGGTGAATCGAAGATCAGCAGCCGCTTCGGATCGGCCGCTAGCAGGTTGGCGATGATCTCGCTGGTCCGCCGGCTGGCGAGTAACTCGGTATCGGTGTTCGATTTCTTGCCCGCGGGCAACAGGCTCAGCTGCGGGATATCGGTCCTGACCACGCACGCCTCGATGTCGATCCGCGGGTCGGCGAGCGCATCGAGCAGGCCCGGGCCGTCCTTCAGGCCAAGCCGGTTCATCACGTCGGGCTTGGCGAAATCCGCATCGACCAGCAGCACCTCGACCTCACGCTCCGCCGCCATCGAGATGGCGAGGTTCACCGCGCAATAGGTCTTGCCGTCATTCGGCTTGGCCGAGCAGACCAGGATAGTCCGCGAACGATTCCCGTCCGATCTGCGCACGACGCGCGCAGTCTGGAGCAGCTGGCGTTTCACCTGGCGGAATTCCTCGACCAGCGCCCCGATCGGCGCGCCGGGCACGAGCAGTCCCTTCGCGGCAAGCATCGCCCGGTCGATCACGGCACCGGCACCGCGCATGGTCCGCGTGGGAGGCGCAAGCGGCGGCAGCACCTCTTCCAGCGGAAGTTCCTGCGCGGGAGGTGGCGGCGCTTCCTCGTCGGGCGCTTCCTCATAGGGCGCCTCCTCATAAGGTGCCGAAAACGCCTCTTCCTCAAGGAACGGCGCACGGATCGGCCGCGGCTCCTGCACATCCTCCAGAGGTTCCTGCGGAACCTCCCGGATTTCCTGCACAACGTCATGGTCGCGCACGTCGCCCTGACGCGCGGGCCGCAGATTCATGCCGAAATCATAGACCTCGGCCGCGCGTTCGAGCAGCGATCCGCTTGGCTTGCGGGGTGTCGTGTCGCTCATGCCGCCAGCCCCCGTTGCAGCATCTCGACCCCGAGCAGCCCGACATAGGCGACCACCAGCGCCCCGGCGCCACCGCCGAAATAGATCAGCTTGCGCCGACGTGCCATGATCTGAGCCCGTGTCACCATCTCCCCGATCGATCCGATCACCGGCATGCCGGTGGCGCGCTCCAGCCGGCCTGCCGTGGCGAAGGTCGTCTGCAACTGCCCCATGGCGAAGGCGGCGCCGATCCCCCCGACGACGCCGGCGAGCAGCGCGCCCGTCAGCAGCAGCGGCCGGTTCGGCGCGGTCGGCACACGCGGCGCGGTCGGCGGGTCGATCACGCTGAACTTGATCGCATCGGTCTGCGTCTGGGCCTGGCCGCGCAGCTTGATCGCCTCGCGGTCGGCCAGCAGCTTGGAATACTGGTCCTTGAGCACCTGGTAGTTGTTCTCGATCTGCGACTGCTCGGCGGCGACCGCCGGGTCACCCGCCAGCTTCGTATTGATCTGCTCGAGATCGGCCTGGAGCTGCGTCTTGCGCATGGTCAGCGCTGCGACGGTCGCCTGCTTGTCCGCCTGCATCGATTTCAGCGAGAGATAGAGCGGGTTGTTCGCCCCGCCGCCCGCACCGACCGGCTCGTTGCGCGCGGCCGCCTGCGCCGCGGCGAGCTGGCTGCGCAGCGCGACCACGTCGGGGTGGTTCTCGGTATAGCCCTTGGCCCGCGCATCGGCGAGCTGGCCCTGGATCGCCGCCAGCCGCGCCCGTGCCGGTCCGCCGGTCGGTCCTGCACCCGCGACGGTCTGCGGGGTTCCCGCCATCTGACCGCTCAGCGCGGCAAGGCTCGACTGGGCGGCGGCGAGGTCGCTGTCGACCTGCGCCATCTGGGTGCGCGCCGCCCCCATCCGGTCGGTCAGCGATCCGGTGCCGGGCAGCGATCCGAGATAGCGGTTCTGGAAGTCGGCCCGCTTGGCCTCGGCTTCCTGAAGCTGCTTCTGGCGCTGCTCGAGCTGGGCGTCGAGGAAGCCGAGCGACTGGGTCGTCTCGTCCCGGTCACCCGCCAGATTCTGCTCGACGAACAGGTCGATCAGCTTCTGCACGACCTGGCGCGCTACCTTGGGGCTCGATCCGGTCACGACGATCTCGAACAGATTGTCCTGCTGCGCGGTGATCTTGATCGACTTTTGCAGGCCCGCCACCCGGTCGGCGACGTCGCGGTCGCTCGAAACGCTGTTGGCCAGGTCGGTGCCGCGCACGACCTTCTCCATGTTCGTGGCAGACGTCAGCGTCTGGCGGATCGTGTCGACGTCCTTCTGCTGGTCGGCGGCGGTGATGCCCACCGCGCTCGGCAGGATCGTCTGCATCTGCACGAAGATGCGCGCCCGCGATTCATAGCTGTTCGGAATCTGCGAAACCATCAGCCAGCCGACCACCGCGATCACCCAGGCGACCGCCAGCGCCAGCCAGCGTCGCGTCCAGATGGCGTGGATCGCTATCCTGATCTCGTCGTAAAGGCCGTTCATCCCCGGCGGCTCCTAGAACATGCTCTCGGGGATGATGATCACGTCGCCCGGCTCGAGCCGTACGTTCGCGCTCGAATCGCCGTTCTTCAGGAGACTGGAAAGCTTGATGTTATATTCAACCTGCTTGCCCGTGTTGCGGTCGTAGCGGACCAGCTTGGCGCGATTGCCCGCGGCATATTGGCTGAGCCCGCCGACCGAGATCATCGCGTCGAGCAGGGTCATGTTGGCGCGGTACGGGATCGACGCCGGCTTCTCGGTCGCGCCGACGATGCGCACCTGCTGGCTGAACGTGCCGGAGAAATTCTCGACGATGACCGAGACGATCGGGTCCTTGATATACTCGCCGAGCGCGATCTTCATGTCGTCGGCAAGCATCGCGGGCGTCTTGCCCACCGCGGGCATGTCGCTGATCAGCGGCGTGGTGATCCGGCCGTCGGGGCGCACCTGAACCTTCGCCGACAGCTCGGGGTTGCGCCACACGAAGATATTGAGCTGGTCGAGCGGGCCGATGATATATTCTTCGCCCGGCTGCTCCTGCGACGCCACGAAGCTCGCTGGCGGCAACTCCGACCGCCCACCGCCACCCATGCAGCCGTTAAGCATAAGGGCGCCGCCGGACAATAGAGCCAGGCCACTGAAACCACGCGAAAAACCCATCACAAGACCTCCCGCCGCCATTCTCCGCCGGTGACGTCACTCCGGCAGGGTTCGCGGCTATGGTCCCGCTATGGCGCGGAAGAGGTGAAGATTGCGTTAGGAGTATCCGGGCCGCCCGCGAGCATCTGGCCGGGAAGCTCGTGCCCGAGAAAGGCGGCAGGGCTCGCCGACAGCCCATAGGCACCCGCCATGAACACCGCGATGATGTCTCCTGGCTTCGCCGGGGGCAGCGAAACGCGATCGGCGAGCCGGTCGAGCGGCGTGCACAGGCACCCGACCACGCTGACCGTCTCCGTGACGTCGCCCGGCGTCGCGGTCGCGACCGACACCGGATAGTTCCGCTTCACCACCGTGCCGAAATTGCCCGAGGCCGCCAGCTGGTGATGCAACCCGCCATCCACGACAAGGAAGGTCTCGCCCCGGCTTTCTTTCCGGTCGATCACCCGGGTCAGATAGACACCAGCCTCGCCGACCAGCCATCGTCCCAGTTCTATCGCGAAGCGAGCGCCCTCCAGTGATGGCGGCAGCGATGCCATGCGCTCGCCCAGCGCCGTGCCGATCGTCTCGATGTCGAGCGGCTCCTCGCCGGGAAAATAGGGAATGCCGAACCCGCCACCGAGATTGACCAGCGGCGGCGTGACGCCGACCTCATCGGCCAGCCGCCCGGCCAGCGCCAGCGTCTCGGCCTGGGTCTCGATGATCGCCTGGGGATCGAGCGCCTGGGATCCGGCGAAGATATGAAAGCCGCGCCAGTCGGCCCCCGCCGCGACCAGCCGCTTCGCGATCGTCCCGGCGCGATCGGCATCGATCCCGAAAGGCGATGCCCTGCCCCCCATGCGCATGCCGGATCCGCGCAGCTCTATCTCGGGATTGACGCGCACCGCGAGGCGCGGCGTCATGCCAAGCCGTTCAGCCACCATCAGCGCGCGGATCGCCTCACCCTCCGATTCCAGATTGAGCGTCACGCCTGCCTCAATCGCCGCGACGATCTCCCCTTCGCGCTTGCCAGGGCCGGCAAAGCTGATCGCACTGCCCGGCTTCGCCGCCAGCGCCAGCGCCATCTCCCCCTTCGACGCGATATCAAGTCCATCGACCAGCGGCGCCATGGCGGCGATCAGCGGCGCGAACGGATTGGCCTTGATCGCATAATGAATGTCGAGCCCCACCGGCATCGCCGCGCGCAGCCGTGCGATCCGGGCAGTCACCATGCCGGCATCATAAACGAACAGCGGCGTACGGCCCGCCGCCTCGATCCACGCCTCAGCCGTCTCGCCGGCTATCTGCAGCGGTCCGTTCCCACGGAATTCCGCCGGAATCGCGCCCATTGGCTTCATGACGTCATCTCCGCCTTCAGGGCTGCGCGATCGAGCTTGCCATTGGCGTTCCTGGGCAACTCGTCCCGCCATTCGTAGCGCGAGGGCTGCATGAAACTCGGCAATTCGCGCTGCAGACGCTCCCTCAATCCCGCTTCAGCAGCGACCGTATCGCCGCTTGCCCGCACCACCACCACGATCGCCTGCCCCAGCCGGGCATCGGGCACGCCGATCGCGACTGCCTCGATCGCCTCTCCGCCCGACAGCACGGCTTCCTCCACCTCGGTGGGGCTGATCCGATTGCCCGCACTCTTGATCATCTCATCGTCACGCCCGACGAAACGGAACAGGCCGTCCCCGCCCTCGATCACCGTATCGCCCGACCATACGGCCATGCCGCGATGTTCGGCCCAGTGCGGCGCCGGCCGGAAACGAAGCGCGGTCCGCTCGGCATCCTGCCAATAGCCCTGCGCAACCAGCGGCCCGGCATGGACCAGTTCACCCGGCTCCCCCGGCGCGGCCCGCGATCCGTCGGCCCGGACCGCCATCACCTCCGCAAAGGGGATTGCCCGACCGATCGCCTCGGGAAACGCGTCGACCAGATCGGGCGCCAGATAGGTGGAGCGAAACGCTTCGGTCAGCCCGTACATCGGATAGAGGTCCGCTTGCGGAAAACGCTGCCGCAATGCCCGGATCATTGTCGGCGTCAGCGCGCCGCCCGAATTGGTCAGCCGCTTCAACCGGGCCGCGGTCTCGGCCGGCCATTCGGCGTCGAGCAGTTGTACCCAGAGCGGCGGCACCCCGGCGAGTGTCGTCGCGCCGAACCGGTCGACTGCCTTGATGACGTCACGCGCGGTCAGATAGTCGAGCGGCGCGACGGACGCCCCCGCTGCCCAGGTGGAGAAAAGCTGGTTCTGACCATAGTCGAAACTCAGCGGCAGCACGCCGAGCACCCGGTCGGCCGGCGACAGCTTGAGATAGTGCGCGACCGAGATCGCGCCGAACCATAGGTTGGCGTGGCTGAGCATGACGCCCTTGGGCCGGCCGGTGGAACCTGAGGTGTAGAGGATCGCCGCCAGCGTATCGGTATCGGTTGAAGATGGCGGCATGACGTCATCGCTGACGGCCTCGTCCTCCAGCGCCAGCCTGCACCCGGCGGGAATGTCACCCGCCTCGAGCGAGGAGGCGCGCGCCGGCTGAGTCACCAACAGGTCCGCCCCGCTATCCGCCAGGATATGCGCTACCTGCGCCCGCTTCAGCACTGGATTGATCGGCACATGGATCAGGCCGGCTCGGGGCGCTGCCATCGGCAAGACACAGGCGAGGCGTGTCTTGGGCAGCCAGGAAGCCACGCGAGCGCCGGGCGACAATCCCAGTCCGGCCAGCCACGCCGCCACGGATCCCGTCAGCACCTCCAGCCCGGCGAAATCCAGGCTTCCCGCCCGGTCGGCCAGCGCGACGTCGCCCGGGCGCCCGCGCAACGGCAGGGTATCGATGGGCTGCGGCATGGGATCGATCATGCCCTCCTGATACGCATCGCGCGCCTGCGCTGCCAAGGCCTGCACTTGGCATCCCTCCCCCCATTCTCTAACGGCAGGGCCAACAGGGGATGAAACCGGGGTCCGCAGTGCTTCCTGACGACAATGCCGCAATCGATACCACAGTTCGCGCAGTGCTTCGCGATGTGCTTGGCCTGAGCGAGGAGCGAGTCGGCGCCTTCCGCAGCGAAACGCCGCTGTTCGGCGCCTTGCCCGAACTGGATTCGATGGCGGTGGCCGGCATGCTCACTGAGCTGGAGGAACGCCTCGGCATCCTGATCGAGGATGACGAGGTCGATGGCGAGATGCTGGAGAGCTTCGGCTCCCTCGTCCGCTTTGCCGCCGCCAAGGCAAACCAGTGAAGGTCACGCCTTGATCGACCAGTACGACTGGCCCGGCGGGCGCGAGGCGATGCTACGCTTCGGCCCCGGCAGCGGCCCGGTCGTGATCGCGGCGATGCCGCTGTTCGAGGAGGCCAACCGGACCCGGGCGTTCGTCGTCACCCTGTTGCGGGCTCTGGCCGAACGCGGAATCGCGAGCGTGCTGCCCGATCTGCCGGGCACTGGCGAGAGTCTCACCGAAACTGAGAATGCTACCTTAAGCGATTGGACAAGCGCCCTTTCAGCGCTCGTTTCCACCATCGCTGACGAACGCGGCACGGTCCATGGTATCGCCATTCGGGGCGGCGCGCTCATCGATGCGCCCTTCTCCACCCGCTGGCACTTCGCACCGGTTCCGGGCGAAAGCCTGGTCCGGGATCTGCTTCGTTCCCGCGTCGTTCCCGGCAAGGACAATGCCGACGACGCGATCGAACTGTCCGGCCCACCGGTCGAGCTTGCCGGCAACAGCCTCTCCCGCACCCTCCTCGCCCAGCTCAAGGCGACCGTCCCGGGCAGCGGCGCGCCCCTGCGCACCGTCCGCCTCGCCACTGACACCCAGCCTGCCGACCGGCATATATCCGGGTCGCCACTCTGGCGGCGCAGCGAGCCGGACAACGACCCGGGCCTTGCCCGGCTCCTCGCCGATGATATCGCCGCCTGGATCGCCACATGCGGCGCCTGATCACCTTTCCGTGCGCCGGCGACCGGCTGGCCGCCACGCTGGATGAAGGCAACGCAGCCACCGGCCTGCTGATCGTCTCCGGCGGCAACGAGATCCGGATCGGCGCGCATCGCGGCATGGCAATGCTTGCGGCGCGGCTGGCCGCAGCGGGCACCCCGGTCCTGCGCTACGACCGGCGGGGCATCGGCGATTCCACCGGCGACAACCGCGGCTTTCTCGAATCCGCCCCCGACATCGCCGCCGCCGCCGCGACCTTCGTCGCCGAAACCGGGATCAGACACCTCGTCGCCTTCGGCAACTGCGACGCGGCGACCGCCCTCGCCCTGTTCCACGGCGTCGCCGGGATCGACTCGCTGATCCTCGCCAATCCCTGGGTGATCGAGGATGGCGACGACCTTCCCCCCGCCGCCGCGATCCGCGCGCGCTACGCCCAAAAGCTGCGCGACCCGCGGGAAGTGTTGCGCCTGTTACGTGGCGGCGTGAATATAACCAAGATTTTCGGTGGCTTAAGAAAGATATCTGCCGCAAAACCTCCGGTGACGGACAGCCTCGCCACTCGCCTGATCGCCGCGCTGGCAGCGAGCACGATCCCCATCACCGTCCTGCTGGCAAAGCGCGACAACACTGCCATCGCCTTCCGCAAACAATGGGACGCCGGCCCGGCAGCCAACATTACGCTGCGCGAACACGATACCGACAGCCACAGCTTCGCCATCCAGGCCGACAAGCAATGGTTGTTCGACGAGATCGAGGCTGCACTCGGACGATAGACGCACGCTATCCCCGCCGTCACCCCGGACTTGTTCCGGGGTCCACCGCGCCGCAAACCAATCAGGCGATGAATATCCGGGAGAGTGGATGCCCGAACCATACCCGTCTGGCGGGGCCCGTCTTGTTCAGCGGGTGAACGAGCGGTCTTAAGCTTGCTCTCAAGAACGCGCTTAGGAGTGATCGATGGGCCAAGTCACGGTATTTTCGGGCCCAGAACCTCGTCGGCGATGGAATGATGTGGAGCGGATTCGGATCTTGGCAGAGGTCTTTTAGCCGAAGGCTTATGTCGCTGAGGTCGGCCTTCAAGTTCTCCATTGTATGGCGTAGACTCGCCGCATGGGACTATTGACCTTCAGCATCAACGTCACCCTGGACGGCTGCGTCGATCACCACGAGGGAATCGCCGACGACGAGACGCGCGCCTTCTTCACCCGCCTCATGGATGAAAGCGGAGCAATGCTGTGGGGTCGCGTCACCTACGAGATGATGGAGAGCTACTGGCCGGCAGTCGCCCGCGGCGACGAGGAGGCGCCGCCGGCGACACGCGAGTGGGCGGTCAAGCTGGAGGCCAAGCCGAAGTACATAGTGTCATCGACGCGAAAGACCTTCCCATGGACCAACAGTCACCACATCGGCGGCGAGCTGCGCACGGGCGTACAAAGACTCAAGGACGCGACCCCGGCCGGCGTGCTCCTCGGTAGCGGCAAGCTCGCGACCGAACTGGACCGGCTGGATCTCATCGACGAGTACAGGCTCCTCGTGCATCCCAGGATCGCGGGCCACGGCCCGACCCTCTACGAGAGCGGGCTGCCCGGCACGCGACGGCTCGAGCTGATCTCGGCCCAGCCGCTCCGCAGCGGCGCGGTCGCCATGCATTACCGGCGCGCGCGCTGACCCAGAGCAACCTCTTCGCGCCCAACTCGCAAGCCTGCGGATCATAGCAAGCCTCAACACGGCACACCTGCTGCTTCTGCCACGGGTGCTCAGGCCACGGCCTTGTCGGCGATGGCAGCTCCCACCCCGTCCGGAACGTCGTCCTGTCCGCTGACGGGATGCAAACGCCGCAGTGCTCACCGGATGGGAACCCCGAACAAGCCTGGCTCGAGCTTGTCGAGAGATCCGGCATGACGTCTCGGCGATCATCGATTCAACCGCCCGAAACCCGTGCTAGCGTCCCCCGCAGCCGGATTGCCAATCGCACCCGGCGACGCTCTTTCCCATGACGAGAAAAACAGGCGAACGACGTCGTCCGTCAGCGCAAAAGGAAGCGATTTTCATACGACAATCGCCACCGTTTTCCGCTGTTATGCATTAACAGGGAAAACGAGATGCAAGCCGTTGAAACACAACAGGGATTTCCGCTCCGAAATCCAACATAACAGCGGAAGAAAAAAGTGGGCGACCGAAACAGCGGACGCTGCCGGACATTCACTGCCCCTCGGCGGTCACTCGGCCGCCTCGGCAACCTCGAAATCGGCCTCGGCGAGGAAGCGTTCGACATCGAGCGCGGCCATGCAGCCAGTCCCCGCAGCGGTCACCGCCTGACGATAGATCTTGTCCATCACGTCGCCGCACGCGAACACGCCGGGCACGCTGGTGCGGGTCGAGCCAGTCTCGACCTTGATATAATGGTCCGAATCGAGCTCGATATGCCCGCGGAACAACTCGGTCGCCGGATGATGGCCGATCGCAACGAAGCCGCCCTCGACCTCCAGCCGCGACTTCTCGCCGGTGACGGTGTCGACCAGGTCGAGCGCGACCAGCCCGGCGGTGCCGCCGCCGTCGACAAAGGTCTCGACCTCCTTGTTCCACAGGACCTTGACGTTCTTGTGCGCGAACAGCCGGTCCTGGAGGATTTTTTCGGCGCGAAACGAGTCCCGGCGGTGGATCAGCGTCACATCGTCGCTGTGGTTGGTCAGGTACAGCGCTTCCTCGACCGCGGTATTGCCCCCGCCGATCACCGCGATCTTCTTGCCGCGGAAGAAGAAGCCGTCGCAGGTCGCGCAGGCGCTGACGCCCTTGCCCTTCAGCGCCTCCTCGCTGTCGAGACCGAGCCATTTGGCCTGCGCCCCAGTCGCGATGACCAGCGCATCGCCCTCATAGACATCGCCGCTGTCGCCGATCAGCCGGAAGGGCCGCCGCGACAGGTCGATCTCGACGATCGTGTCCCACATCATGCGCGTGCCGACATGTTCCGCCTGGGCCTGCATCTGCTCCATCAGCCACGGGCCCTGGATCACGTCCTTGAAGCCCGGGTAATTCTCCACATCGGTCGTGGTCATCAACTGGCCGCCGGGCTGGATGCCCTGAACGACGATCGGCGCAAGGCCGGCGCGCGCGCCATAGATCGCGGCGGAAAGGCCGGCCGGGCCTGAGCCGAGGATGAGCATGCGGGTCGTGTGGGTGGTCATGGAATCGTCCGTGATGATGTTGGCGCATCTAGGGGCGATGCGGGCTGGCTGGCAACATGGCGTCGGCACGGGGCCGACGGAATGGCACGGCGGCGCAGTTTTGCTTTCAGGCCTTCAACCGCGCTGCATGCCAGGCGACATGATCGGCCAGGAAGGTCGAGATGAAATAATAGCTGTGGTCGTACCCCGGCTGCATCCGCAGCGTCAGGGCGATGCCCGCCTTGTCGCATGCCTCGCGCAGCAGCTCCGGCTTGAGCTGCTCCGTGAGGAAATTATCCTTGTCTCCCTGGTCGACAAGGATCTCCGGCACCTGCATCCCGTCAGCGATCAGCGCGCAGGCATCATAGGTCCGCCAGCCCTCTCGGTCAGCGCCGAGATAGCCGGTCAGCGCCTTCTCGCCCCAGGGGCAGTGCAGCGGCGACACGATCGGCGCGAAGGCGGAGACGCTCCGGAAGCGCCCCTGATTGCGCAGGGCAATGGTCAGCGCGCCGTGGCCGCCCATCGAATGGCCGGTGATCCCCTGCCGGGTCAGGTCGGCCACCGGGAACTCAGCGGCGATCAGCGCGGGCAGTTCGTCCTCGATATAGCTGCGCATGCGGAAATTGGCCGACCAGGGCTGCTCGGTCGCATCGACATAGAAGCCCGCGCCCTTGCCGAAATCATAGGCGTCGTCATCGGGCACGTCGTCGCCGCGCGGCGACGTGTCGGGCGCGATGAAGATCACGCCCTGCTCGGCACAGGCCGCGCGATACTCGCCCTTCTCGGTAACGTTGGCGTGCGTGCAGGTCAGCCCCGACAGATACCACAGCACCGGCAGCGTCGCGCCTTCGTCATGCTCCGGCACGAACACGGAGAAGGTCATCGGCGTGCCCGTCACGGTCGACTCGTGCCGATAGACGCCCTGCACGCCGCCCTGAGCCCTGTTGGTGCCGATCGTCTCCATCAGTAGACCACGACCGAGCGGATGCTCTCGCCGGCATGCATCAGGTCGAAGCCCTTGTTGATCTCCTCCAGGCCGAGGACATGAGTGATCATCGGGTCGATCTCGATCTTGCCGTTCATGTACCAGTCGACGATCTTCGGCACGTCGGTGCGGCCCTTGGCGCCGCCGAACGCGGTCCCGCGCCAGTTTCGGCCGGTGACGAGCTGGAACGGCCGCGTGCTGATCTCCTTGCCCGCTTCCGCCACGCCGATGACGATGCTGGTGCCCCAGCCGCGATGGCAGGCCTCGAGCGCCTGGCGCATCACCGTCGTGTTGCCGGTGCAGTCGAACGTATAGTCGGCCCCGCCATCGGTCAGCGCGACGAGGTGCGCGACGATATCGGCGACATCCTTCGGGTTGACGAAGTGGGTCATGCCGAACTTCCGGCCCCATTCCTCGCGATCCGGGTTGATGTCGACGCCGATGATCATGTTCGCGCCCGCCATCTTCGCGCCCTGCAGCACGTTGAGGCCGATGCCGCCCAGACCGAATACGATGACATTGTCGCCGACCTGCACCTTGGCGGTGTTGACCACGGCGCCCACGCCGGTGGTGACGCCGCAGCCGATATAGCAGCTCGTCTTGAACGGCGCGTCCTCGCGGATCTTCGCCACCGCGATCTCAGGCAGCACGGTGAAGTTGGAGAAGGTCGAGCAGCCCATATAATGGAAGATGGTCTGGCCCTTGTAGCTGAAGCGGCTGGTGCCGTCCGGCATCAGGCCCTTGCCCTGGGTCGCGCGGATCGCGGTGCAGAGGTTGGTCTTGCCGCTGAGGCACGACTTACACTGGCGGCATTCGGGGGTGTAGAGCGGGATGACATGATCGCCCGGCTTCACGCTGGTCACGCCGGGTCCGACCTCGCGCACGATGCCCGCGCCCTCATGGCCGAGCACGCTCGGGAACAACCCTTCCGAATCGAGCCCGTCAAGCGTGTAGGCGTCGGTGTGGCAGATGCCGGTCGCCATGATCTCGACCAGCACCTCGCCCGCCCTGGGGCCTTCCAGATCCAGCTCGACGATCTCAAGCGGCTTCTTGGCTTCGAAGGCAACGGCGGCGCGGGTCTTCATGGGCATCTCCTTGGACGGGGTTCCGCTAGCCGAATTGCGGAGGACAGAAAAGGCGGAGGGCGATATGAATTCGGCAAGCGCATTGCTTCCGTGATGCCAAAACAGCATGCCGGGCCAAGTCGCGGCAATTCCCGCCAGGAGCGGCGGTCTGAGGGGAAGCCCCTTGATCCACATCCTTTACCGCACGGCGCTGCGGATCCTGGTCGGCGGGTTCCAGTACGGTCGCGGCCGGCTCTGGGCGTTCACCAGGCCCGACGTCGAGGGCGCGCATGCCATCGCCCTCACCCCCGGGGGCAGGATCATCCTGGTGAAACTGAGCTATGCGCGCGGCTGGCACCTGCCGGGAGGCGGTCGCAAGGCCGGCGAGAGCGCCGAGGAGAATGTCGTCCGCGAACTCCGCGAAGAGATCGGGGCGACCTCGCACGACGCCCCGGCCCTTGCCTTCGAGGTCGACGAGCAGGTTCATCACCGCCGGGACCACGCCTCGGTCTTCATCGTCCGCAACGTCCTGTACCGGCCCAACCGCTGGTCGATCGAAATAGAGCGCGCGATCGAGGCGGATCCGGCCGACCTGCCGGCCGACATCTCCCGGCGCGCACGGCGCTGGATCGATTCGGCCAATCTGTATGAACGTCGCGAATGGCAGGTGGGCCCACTACGAAATGGTAGCGGAGGAGGGACTTGAACCCCCGACCCCAGGATTATGATTCCCGTGCTC
>JAZKCJ010000011.1:0-242623 GCA_040388155.1 Pseudomonadota bacterium | reverse complement strand
CGGGTGACGACCACCACGCCGACCTCGTTGAAGGTGCGGTTCAGTTCGGCGACGAGCTCGGTCTTTTGAGCACGATCCATGCCATTCTCCACGTGTCTGACCCGCTGGCCGAAGCCATCGGGCCGGTTGAACCGGAGACGCGGAAAACCCGCGTATCCGGGGTGTCCGTCGATTGGGGCATGGGAACTGACCGCGTGAGCGGCAGCAGACCGGCCGCGCTGACGCGCGAGCGGCAAAATTCCATTCCCCGTCTAGGCGGGAGATTAAGGCCGGAGAATTCCGGCCACCCACTGTCTCGGACGGTAGCTTGCCCGGCGCGAACGCCTGGCAGGCGAGCGCGGGTCCTTAGCGCCTGAGGCGCGAAAGTCAACAAATGCATCGGTTCCGGGGCGATGTATTGAAACAGACGTCAATCTGTCACGCAACAGTCAAGGAATATCCATCAGGCCGTCAGCTGGACCGCACAAGAGGGCGCGGCAGCGAATCCGAACCGGATCGCGATATACCCGGGGGTATCCACATGACAGACTCGACCAGCGTCACGTTCGGCTATGACGACGGCGACATCGATACCAATCGCGCTGGCGGCGATTCGCTGAACGATATGGTCGCCCGCCGTTACTCGCGGCGCGATGCCCTTCGTGGCGGCGTGTCGGCAGCGGCGTTCGCCGTGTTCGGCGGGGCGGTGCTCGCGGGCTGCCGCGACGATGATGCGCTCAACGATCCAGCCCCCGTGGTGACGGCGGGTTCGTCGGGCACGGCCAGTTCGGGACGTCTCGTCACCCTCACCGGGATCGCCGCCGACAACGGCACGATCGCGTCGCAGACATTCTCCCAGGTTTCCGGCCCGGCGGTGACGCTGACGAATGCGGCCAGCGGCTCGGCGACGTTCATCGCGCCTAGCGTCAGCGCGAGCACGCCGCTCGTCTTCCGCTACACGGCGGTCGATTCGAAGAATCAGAGTTCGTCGGTGGAGACCACCGTCACGGTGACCCCGGCCGTACTTGGCTTCGCTGCCGTCGCCAAGAACAGGCTCGACAAGGTCACCGTTCCGGAAGGGTACAGCGTATCGATCCTCTACCGCCTGGGCGATCCGATCGCGGCGGGGACGGCCGCGTACAAGAATGACGGTACCGACACCGATTACGCCAATCGCGCGGGCGACCATGGCGATGCGCTCTACTGGTTCGGGCTCGCGGCATCGGGCTCGGCCCGCGAGGACGGCAGCAGCACGCGCGGCCTGCTCGTGATGAACCACGAGAACATCAACCAGCCCTATCTGCACGTCGCCGGCGCCACGACCGTGGCGGGCGCACGTCCGGAAGGCGAGGCGCTCAAGGAAATGGAGTGCCATGGTCTCAGCATCGTCGAGGTCTCGAAGAGCGGCGCCGCCTGGAGCTACGCGCAGAACGGCGCCCTCAATCGCCGCATCACCCCGCTGACGCCGACCGTGTTCAACGGCCCGGTCCGCGGTACCACGCATCTGCAGACGGTCTTCTCGCCGACCGGCGTCGCCGGTCGCGGCACGATCAACAATTGCGCCAACGGCTATACGCCCTGGGGCACCAATCTCACCTGCGAAGAGAATTGGGCCGGCTATTTCCGCCGTCCGACCACCGCCGATAATCCCCGCCGCACGCCAAAGCAGGTCACCGCGCTTACCCGCTATGGGGTCACCAGCGGATCGGGCAATTATGGGTGGGCCACCGTCGTCCCGGCTGACTCGGCGAGCACCATCTATCGCCGCTGGGATGCGCAGGCGACGGGGGCGAGCGCGCTCGCCGACTTCCGCAACGAGCACAACCAGTTCGGGTGGGTGGTCGAGATCGATCCGTACGACAAGACCGCCGCGCCGCGGAAGCGCACCGCGCTCGGCCGCATGAACCATGAAGGCTGCTGGCCCTCGAACTTCGTCGCCGGACGCAAGCCCGCCTTCTACATGGGCGACGACGCCCAGAACGAGTATCTGTACAAGTTTGTGTCGGCGACCCCCTGGTCGGCAAACGACGCAAGCTCGGCCGACCGGCTGGCGATCGGCGACAAATATCTCGACAGCGGCACGCTCTATGTCGCCAAGTTCAACGCTGACGGCACCGGCCAGTGGATGCCGCTCGTCTATGGGACCGGTCCGCTGACCTCGACCGCTGCACCCTATCCCTTTGCCGACCAGGCCGACGTGCTGACTCATGCCCGGCTTGCCGGCGACTCGCTGGGCGCGACGAAGATGGACCGCCCGGAATGGACCGCGGTCAATCCGGTCACGGGCGAGGTCTATCTGACCCTCACCAACAACTCGTCGCGTACCCCGGGCAACACCGATGCCGCCAATCCGCGCGCCTATATCGATCCGCCGAGCAGCTCCGTCTCCAACCGCAACGGCCATATCATCCGCCTGCGCGAGACCGGTGACACCTCCGAGGCGACCGGCTTCGCCTGGGACATCTATCTGTTCGGCGCCGGCTCCGATCTCAATGCGGCGAACATCAACCTGTCGGGCCTGGACGCGACCAACGACTTCTCCAGCCCGGACGGCCTGTGGTTCGGTCGCCCGTCCAACGCATCGGGCCTGGTCAAGCCGGTGCTGTGGATCCAGACCGACGACAGCGCCTATACCGATGTCACCAACTGCATGATGCTCGCGGCGATGCCCGGCCCGGTGAACGACGGCGGGGTCAAGACGATCACCAACACCCCGACGGGCGGTGCCGGCATCACCCAGGCAACGCGCGTGGGCGCGGCGCCCGGCACCATGCTGCGCCGCTTCCTGGTCGGCCCGCTTGAAGCCGAGATCACCGGCGTCGATTCGACGCCGGACGGCAAGACGCTGTTCGTCAACATCCAGCACCCGGGCGAGAACGGCAACACCGGCAACATCACCAGCAACTGGCCGGCAAACCAGACCGCGCCGGCACCGGGCGTCCGCCCGCGCTCGGCGACCGTGGTGATCACCAAGGACGATGGCGGCGTGGTCGCGCTGTAAGCGGCTGTAGTTCAGTAACGAGGAAAGGGCCGGGGGCATTCCCGGCCCTTTTTCTTTCTCAGCCGACCAGTGCGGCTAGCGCGGCGCGCAAGGCTGGCGGATCGTCGGGGGCAACAATCGTCAGCCCTGGTTGCGACGGCAGACCGCAGGCCGAGGTGGTGATCACCGGCAGCCCGGCGGCGAGGGCGCGGAGCAGGGTATAAGGTCGATGTTCGACCAGGGCGGGCAGCACCAGACCCGCCAGGGCTGGCGGCTCCCCCGGCGCCAGGCGGCGGACCTTCAGGCCGGCCCAGAAATCAGGATATTCCTCAGCGCCGCGTTCGACCAGCAGGTCGATCTCCAGCCCGGCCATCGCCTCGCGCATGGCGTGCGCGCCCTTTCGGGCGAGAGCAGGGCCGGCGAACAGGAAGGTGCGGCCGCCATGCGTTGCCGCGAGCGGCGGGGCAGGGGCCCAGTCGATCAGGTCGACACGCCCGGCAGGAAAATGCCCGGCGATGGCGTGATGCGCGGTGACGAGACGGGTTGCCGCGCCAAGCGCCTCGCGCTCGGCCGTGACGATCGACGACGGTGCCCGGAAATCGCCCAGCGTGGTGCTGTCGGGATGACGGGCGAACGCGTCGTCGAGGATCTGCTGGAGCGCTGCCATTGGGAGCCGGTCCATCAGCACCTCGAAGCTGCGGCCCTGTAACGCACCCGATTGCCAGAGATGCGGAAGCAGGGACTGAGCCACGACGAGATGGGTGTGGGATGGCAAGAGACGGCGGGCATGAGTGGCAGCGAGCCGGGCGTCCGCCGCCAGCATCACTCGCGCCGCGGGCGTTTTCGCACGGATCCTGAGCGCGAATGCGCGGCGGAAGGTAGCAATATCGGCGGTGCGTTCCGAGCCGAGGCCGGGCCAGGCACGCGCTGCCCGGCCGAAGCGGCGGGTGGAAAGATGGAGCATGTCGCCCGGCATCATGCGTCGTGCGTACAGACTACTGAATTCAGGCGTCGCCGCATCGACCAGCCACGCGGTGGGTCGCAACGCCACCTCGACATCGGGATCGTTCCGATGGCAGGTGGCCTGGCCGCAGCTCAGGCAGTCATGCGCGGCGAGGCCGGCAAAATAGTCGAGTACCGGCGGTTCGGTCTCGGTGCCGTGACCGCGGATGGTCAGCTCGAGCTCGTCGGCGGTCAGGCGCGCTTCGATCCGGAAGGGACGGCGGCCGCGCAGGCGTAGATCGAGATAATTCCAGAACACCGTCGCGTCGCGACCGGCCGCTGCGCGCGATCCGGGCACGATGCGCGTATGGGCATGGCGTTCGACGATCTCGAGCCCGGCCTGAAGTCCGGCGTCGTAGAGTGCATTCGAAAGCTGGCAGAGCCCGCCACCGACCGTCGCGATCATGCAGCCCTCGCGCAGTTCGCGCCCGGCGACATAGCCACGGCGGCGCGTCGGGCGCCCCACCTGGCGCCAGAAGCTGAGCGTCCGGCCAGCCCCGATCTCGATCCCGTCCAGCCCGCGTAGCGCGCACCGCAGATTCTGAATCTTGCCGGCATTAAGGGCGCGATCCTTCTCGCCGCCCGCATTGACCCAAAGCGGCGTGCGGACGGTCGCGAGAATCGGCGCATCGATCAGGGTGTCGCCGGCGCGATGACGCGTCGGCGCGAGGCCGGGCGTGACGTCCCGAGCGGCCCGGCGGAAGCGGAGCAGGCTGGCCTTGGCGGAGAAGACAAGTGCGTTGACACGGGTGGGCACACCCGGGCGGGGCATTGCCGTCGCCGTTGCGAGCCGGTCGTTCATCCTGTCCCTTCCTTGAAGAAAGGCAAGATTCCCGTTCCGGGCCTCGCCGTCAATCCGGAGTGCCGGCATGCGGCGACAGGAACGCGATGGCGGAACGCTGGAAGCGGAATGCCACCCCCTTGACGGCTGCCAGCCTTGGAAACCCCGACTTGTGCGCGAGAGGAACCGCGACGACATCACCCGTTAGCCCGTGCGAGCGCGGCGGGCGGGTTCAGATGTTTGGCGATGCCGCTCTCACACCGATCGTATCGCCGTGCCCGGTCGTCGCGGCCGCAAAAGAAAAAGGGCCGGGGTTTCCCCCGGCCCTTCACTGTACAAACCGAAGACCGAAATCAGGCCGCGGTGACTTCCGTGGTGTCGACCTTGATGCCGGCGCCCATGGTCGAGCTGATGGCGACCTTGCGGACATACTTGCCCTTGGCACCCGACGGCTTGGCCTTGACCACTGCATCAACCAGCGCATCGAAGTTCGCGCGCAGGTCTTCGGCCGGGAAGCTTGCCTTGCCGATGCCAGAATGGATGATGCCGGCCTTTTCGACGCGATACTCGATCTGGCCGCCCTTGGCTGCCTTGACGGCCTCCGCGACGTTCATCGTGACCGTGCCCAGCTTCGGGTTCGGCATCATGCCCTTCGGGCCCAGGATCTTGCCGAGGCGGCCGACGACACCCATCATGTCCGGGGTCGCGATGCAGCGATCGAAATCGATCGTGCCGCCCTGGACGATCTCCATGAGATCCTCGGCACCAACGACGTCCGCACCCGCTTCGCGCGCTTCATCAGCCTTTGCGCCCTTGGCGAACACGCCGACGCGGACGGTCTTGCCGGTGCCCTTGGGCAGGGTGACGACGCCACGGACCATCTGGTCGGCATGGCGGGGATCGACGCCCAGGTTGAGCGCGACTTCGATCGTCTCGTCGAACTTGGAGGTCGCGTTGGCACGGGCCAGCGCGATCGCTTCGTCAACGCCGTGCAGCTTGTCGCGGTTGATCGCGGCGGCGAGGGTCTTCGCCTTCTTGGTCAGCTTTGCCATGTTCTCAGCCCTCCACCACTTCGAGGCCCATCGCGCGGGCGGAGCCTTCGATGATGCGGGTTGCCGCGTCGATATCGTTGGCGTTCAGGTCCTTCATCTTCGTCTCGGCGATCTGGCTCAGCACGGAGCGCTTGATCTTGCCTGCGGAGAGCTTGCCCGGCTCCTTCGAGCCCGACTTCAGGTTCGCTGCCTTCTTGATGAGATAGGACGCCGGCGGCGTCTTGGTCTCGAACGAGAAGCTGCGATCCGCATAGACGGTTATGACGGTGGGAAGCGGCGTGCCGACTTCCTGGTCACCGGTCTGCGCGTTGAACGCCTTGCAGAATTCCATGATGTTCACGCCGCGCTGACCCAGGGCCGGGCCGATCGGCGGGCTGGGGTTGGCCTTGCCGGCCGGCACCTGCAGCTTGATATAGCCTGTAATCTTTTTTGCCATGTCTCACTCTCTTTCAAGTTTAGCGGTCCGAACGGCTTTTGAAGGCCTCCCGCACGATACGCAGTTTACAAACGCCCAATCCGTCATGCCGGACTTGTTCCGGCATCCACCGGGCCGCGGGCGCGGGCGGTGAGATGGACCCCGGAACAGGTCCGGAGTGACGAAACCAAAATTACTTCGCGCGCTCGACCTGCTCGAACTCGAGCTCGACCGGGGTGGCGCGACCGAAGATCGACACCGACACCTTGACGCGGCTGCGATCGAAATCGAGTTCCTCGACGATGCCGTTGAAGCTCGCGAACGGACCGTCCAGCACCTTCACCGAATCGCCGATCTCGTAATCGACCTTCATCTTCTGCTTCGGCGCGGCGGCTGCTTCCTCCTTCGAGTTGAGCATCCGCGCAGCTTCAGCTTCGCTGATCGGCTGGGGCTTGCCCATCGATCCGAGGAAGCCGGTCACCTTCGGCGTGTTCTTCACCAGGTGATACACGTCGTCGTTCATGTTCAGCTTGGCGAGTACGTAGCCCGGCATGAACTTGCGCTCGACGGCCACTTTCTTGCCGCGGCGGGCTTCGGTGACGGTTTCGGTCGGGACCTCGATCTGCTCGACAAGGGCGTCGAGACCCATGCGGGTCGCCTCCGCCATGATCGAGTCGCGCACCTTGCCCTCGAACCCGGAATAAGCGTGAATGATGTACCAGCGCGCCATGTCTCTACCCAAATCAGTTCGCGAGGCTCAGCAGCATCTTCACGATCGCCTCGAAGATCGTATCGATCCCGAAGAAGAAGATCGCCAGCAGCGTCGTCATGATCATCACCATCACCCCGGTCATGATCGTCTCGCGCCGCGTCGGCCAGACGACCTTCTTGGTTTCCGCCTGGACCTGCCGGATGAACTCTAACGGTGTCGTCTTCGCCACGCTGCTCAGCTCGCTTTTCAAAACGCACGAGATCGAGGCATGGAGCCGCTGCCCGGGTCCCAGGGAACCGGCGCCGTCCAATCCTCGATTTCGGATTGACCGCGCAGATAACCCCGACGCGCCCGGAAAGCAAGAGAGGAGGCCTGACCACCCCCAGGCCGGTCCGTTGGTGGCAGCAAATCGGGCCGATCTGGACTTGCAGTTACAAGATCGCAGCGAATCTGGAGCCAATCCAGCAATTTCCTGATGGTAACTCGCGCTGGATGGGAGGATAATAGGGCATTTGGCGCAAGAAACGACGGGTGATCATCATGGGTGGTTTGCTTCGACCGTTTTTCGATGGAAGCTATGCGCCGCACGGTTATTGCCTTTTATGGGAGCCCGCGCTGATCCGGACCCATGTGATCGCCGATGCATTGATCGCCGCTGCCTATTTCTCGATTCCGCTGGCGCTCCTGACCCTGATGCGCAAGCGGGAGGATATTCGCTACGGCTGGATGATCGCGCTCTTCGCGACTTTCATCCTTGCCTGCGGGGCCACCCATGTGATGTCGATCTGGACATTGTGGCATGGCAATTACGGCGCCGAGGCGGTGGTGAAGGTGATCACCGCGATCGCCTCCGTCGCGACGGCGATCATGTTGTGGCCGCTCATTCCCAAGGCGGTGGCGCTGCCCTCCACCGCGTCGCTCGCCGCGGCGAACACCGAACTGGCCGACGCGATCGCGTCGCGCGATGCGGCGATGAGCGAGATGCGCGCCCAGATGCAGCAGCGCGAGCAGGCGGAGCGTGCGTTGCTGCAGGCACAGAAGCTCGAGGCGCTAGGGCAGCTTACCGGCGGCATCGCGCATGATTTCAACAATCTGCTCCAGGCGATCACCGGCAATCTGGAACTGATCGACATCCAGCCCGAGAACAGCTCGGGGATCGTGCGGTGGAGCCGCAACGCCCGCCAGGCCGTCGAGCGGGGCAAGAAGCTGACAGGGCAATTGCTGGCTTTCTCGCGAGTCCAGAAGCTGGAGACCGCCTCGTTCGGCGTAGCCCGGATGCTTGAGGAGGCGCGGGACCTGTTCGGGAAATCGGTCGGGCCGCAGATCAAGGTCGACATGGAGATGCCGGACGAGGATCTGGGCGTCGTCGCCGATCGCGGGCAGCTCGAGCTTGCCTTGCTGAACCTGACGATCAACGCGCGCGACGCAATGCCCGATGGGGGCACCATCAGCATCAGGACGAGCGCGGTCTCGGGCACGGCGCATCCCGATCTTGTTCCGGGCGACTATGTGATGATCGCGGTCAGCGACGACGGAATCGGGATGAGCCGCGAGGTCGCGGCGCGTGCATTCGAGCCCTTCTTCAGCGCGCGTCTCAACGGAGGCGGGACCGGGCTCGGCCTGAGCATGGTGTTCGGTGTCGTCTCGCAGGCGGGCGGCGTGGTCGAGATCGACTCGGTCGAAGGCGCGGGGACCACGGTACGCCTCTTCCTGCGCCGGGCCTTCGATATCGCCCCGGGACATGACGGGCCCTTGCCGGACGAGGCCGAACCCGAGGCAATGCTGACTGGGCTGAACGTCCTGGTCATCGATGACGACCCGGACGTGCTGAACACCGTGGCGGCGACCCTGGAGGCACGTGGTGCGACGACCATCACCGCAGCTGACGGGCGGGCGGGCCTGGTCGCGGCTGAACAGGATGGCATCGACCTCACCGTGGTCGACTTCGCCATGCCCGGACAGGACGGGGCGGACGTCGCCGCGCAGCTGCGCAAGGCGCATCCCGGGCGACCGGTGCTGATCATGACCGGCTTTTCGGAATCGGCGAAGCTGGATGCGGTTATCGAGCCGGGTGTCGGGCTATTGCGCAAGCCTTTTTCGAGCGAGGAACTGGTCCGCGCGATCGGCGAGTTGCTGCCGGTGAAGGATTAGGATGAGGGAGAATGGCAGGGGAGCTCGGACTCGAACCGAGGGCCTTCGGTTTTGGAGACCGACGCTCTAACCAACTGAGCTACACCCCTGTGCGGTTGCGGGCTTTAGCGTGAGGTTCGGCAGGGAGCAAGCGCTCAGGCGGCTGCTGCTTCGCCCCAATCGCGATTGGCGACCGCTCTGGCCTCCTCGACCGGCAGCGGGCGGCCGAAATAATAGCCCTGGACCTTGGTGCAGCCGAGTTCCTGCACCATGTGATGCTCCTGCTCGGTCTCGACGCCTTCGGCTGTTGTCGCCATGCCGAGGCTCTGCGCCAGCGCGACGACGGCGCGGATGATCGCGATCGCCTCCGGCACGTTCCGGGAAGCGCCCTGCACGAAGCTGCGGTCGATCTTGATCGAGGAAAAGCGGGTGCGGCTGAGATAGCCGAGCGAAGAATAGCCCGTCCCGAAATCGTCGAGGCTGAGCCGCACGCCGAGATCCATGATTCGTTCAAGCACCTTGGTCGCGCCGGTGCCCTCACGCATGAACACGCTCTCGGTCACTTCAAGCTCGAGCCGCTCCGGCGGCAGGCCGCTATTGGCGAGGGCCGAGGCGACAGTCGAAACGAAGGCCGGGTTGTGGAGCTGGTCGGGCGAGACGTTGACGGCGACTCGCACCGGCGAATTCCAGCGCGCTGCCTCGGCGCAGGCCGTGCGCAGCACCCATTCGCCGATCGGGGCGATCAGCCGGGCTTCCTCGGCGAGCGGGATGAACTTCACCGGCGAGATGTTGCCGAGTTGCGGATGAGTCCAGCGTAGCAGCGCTTCGAAGCCGGTGAGCATGCCAGTCGCTGCGTCGACCACCGGCTGGTAATTCAGGTGCATCTCGTCGTTCTGGACCGCCTTGCGCAGCGCCATTTCGAGGATGCGGCGTTCCTCCGCCTCGACATGGAGCTGGGGCTCATAGATGCGGACCACGCCGCCGCCCGCGTCCTTGGCGCGGTACAGGGCCAGGTCGGCCGAACGGATCAGCATCTCGGCCGTCCGCCCGTCGCGCGGGCCGGTCGCCACGCCGACGCTGGCGCCGGTGTAGAGCGTATGCTGATCGAGCTCATAGGGGCGTGACAGCGTGTCGATGATGGCCTGGGCCAGTTGCTCCATCCGCGCCGAGTCGCTCGCATCGCGGACGACGACGGCGAATTCGTCGCCGCCGAGTCGGCCGATCACCTCATTGTCGCTCATCAGCTGGCTCAGCCGTTCGGAGACTCGGCCGAGCAGTCGGTCGCCGATCGGGTGGCCGAGCGTATCGTTGACCGCCTTGAAGCGATCGAGATCGATCATCATGAAGGCGCAGCGGCTGCCCCATTTCTCCGCCTGGCCCATCGCATGGACGAGCGCCTCGTTGATCAGCAGGCGGTTCGGAAGCCCGGTGAGCGTATCGAAGCGCGCCATCCGGTTGATCTTGTCGGCGGAGGCGCGCTGTTCGGTCACATCGGAGCCGACGCCGCGAAAGCCGACAAAGGCGCCGCGCTCGTCAAGGCGTGGATTGGCTGCGATCTCCCACCAGCGTTCCTCGCCATTGACCTCGACCGGGAGGAGCAGGTCGCGGAAGCTTTCACGGCCCTTCAGCTTCTCGGCCAGGGCGCGCAGACCGGAAGAGAAATTGCCGGATTCCCACGCCGATCCGGCGAGCACCTGAAGAAAGGGCATGCCGTTGACGGAGAGGGGGTCGAGCCCGACCGAATGAGCGAAGCGGGGGGAGGCGCGGACGATGCGGCGGCTGATGTCGGTTTCCCACAGCCAGTCGGCGCTGTGTTCGGCGAACTCGCGGAGCAGCAGGCTGACGGTCTCGTCGCGTTCGGCGAGCGCGATCTCGCCTGCGCGAATCACCACCAGCGCCTTGCCGCGCCCGAAGCAGACCAGCATCAGCAGCGCAGTGAAGACGATCGCGGTCGAGGCGAGCAATGGCCCGCCGACGAAATAGAGCATCACCGTGATCGAGGCGCCCAGGATGCCGAGGAAGCTGAGCGTCGCCATGGGCAGGGCGGCCATGGCGACGGCCGATGCGGTCATCAGCAGCGCGACGACGATCCACAGGCCGAACGCGATCGCCGGATCGGCCTTGATGCCATAGACCAGCGGGGGCACCGACCAGACTGCGGCAAGCGCGATGCCTTCCACGACGGTATCGCGGACGTCGCGCAATGTCGCGGTCTCCGCCGTGCGCTGGCGAGCGGCGAGGCGACGAAAGGTGATTGCCACGGCGACGGCCGCGACCACCGCGCCCCAGCTCGCCAGCGACCAGAGCGGCGCGACTGGTTCAAGGACGAGCGCGACCAGCGCTGCCGCGACGACATTGGCCGCGAGCAGGAACAGGGCGAGCTGGCTGCCGGCATTCACTTGGGCGGCCCGAATCGGCGCCCAATCGGTCGTGTCGGCCGGATCGTACAATCCAAGAAGCGCGCGTCCGTCGATGCGCGGATGGGCGAATTGGGAGGCAGGGCGCGTGCTCACGCCCCCGCAATAAACCAGTGCTGGTTATCGGATGGTTAGGCGAAGGACCGATTCTGGCGCTTTATTTTCAGGCGACGGGATAAGGGCTGAAAGGATCGAGTGAATCTTGCGGCATGGCGGGAGGAACTACGGACGACGCTTTCCTGCCGCTCCTTTAGGGTGCGGTGCGCCGGCCATGATGATAAATCCGCTCGGTCATTGGGAGGAAGAATGGACCAGCTATCCGATTACAGCCGGGCGGCGGGTGGTGCCGCCCTTGCGGCGAGGCTGCGGCGCCTGTCCGAACGGATCGATCGCGACGGCACGCGTATTTATGCACGGCAGAACATCCGTTTCGAGCAGCGCTGGTACGGTCTGCTCAACCAGCTCGTGCTGAACGGCCCGATGTCGATCGGTGCCATCGCCGAGGCACTGCGCATCACCCATGTCTCGGTCAGTCAGGCAAGCCGTTCTCTCGAAGCTGAAGGCATTGTTCGCTCCGATGTTTCGCTCTCCGACGCGCGCCGCCGCGAGCTCAGCCTGACCGTCAAGGGACACGATCTCGTCGTTCAGCTTGCCCCTGTGTGGCAGGCGCTGAATGCGGTGGGCGAGGAATTGAATGCTGAGGCGGGCGACGTGGTCGCTCTCCTCGACCGCCTGGACGACGCGCTCGGTCGCAGGTCGCTTTTCGAGCGGGTGGCCGAGAAGCTGGACATCGCCAGCGGCACGAAGAACGGAGATTGACATAAATGTAGGCGCCTACATAATTGGGTGATGCGACGTCGCGATCTTCTCGCCAGTGCGGCAGCTCTTCCGATTTCAGGAGGCGCCTTCGCGCGCGACACCAGGTCGCCGATCTCGGTTCCAGGCGACGACTTCATGATCTCGCTTCCTGGTTTGATGGAGGTTGCCGGTGTGCCCGGGATCGCCATCGGCCTGGCGGCTAGGGGGCGGACGATCTGGCAAGCGCATGTCGGGACGGTCGACAAGAATGGTGCGGCGGTCGGTGCGACAACGATCTGGAAAGCAGCCTCGCTCAGCAAGCAGTTCAGTTGTTACGCCGCGCTTCGTCTGGTCGACACTGGTGCGCTTGATCTGGACCGCCCGCTCGCTTTCTATCTTGGGGAAGATGCGTTGCCCGATGCGGCTGCCCGCCGCATCACCGCGCGGCACGCGCTGACTCATTCGAGCGGACTGCCGAACTGGCGACAGACCCGCGAGATCGTCCCGGCATTCGCGCCGGGAAGCCAGTTCCGTTATTCCGGCGAGGGTTATTTCCTGCTGGCGCGCTGTATCGAAAAAATTACCGGCACCGGCTTCGAGGCTTACATGCAGAATGCAGTGTTCGAACCGCTCGGCATGAATTCATCGACCTTTCTCTGGCGTCCCGATCTCCCCGAACGGCTGGCGCCGGGACATCACTGGGAAGGAACAGCGTGGGACGACGCATCATGGCGCGACAGGCTCCATGCCCGGATCGCCATCGGCGACCTCCCGGTCTCCCAATGGACGCTCGACCGCGTTGCGGCCGCGATGACGCCCGTTTCAGGCACCGATAAGGGCGTGTCGCCGCTGCCGGGCGCCATTTATTATCCCAATCCGGCGATGAGCCTGATGACGACCATCGCGGATTATGTTCGGATCGTGGTTCGGTTCACGACCTCGTTCGGCGATGGCCTGGACCTGTCGCCGCGACTGCGCGCGCTCGCGGCGCGGCCTTTGGTGCGCGTCAATCGCGCCATCTCCTGGGGGCTCGGCTGGGGCAACGAGATGGCGGATGGCGTGGCCTATCTGTTCCAGAACGGCTCGCTTGCCGGCGCCTGCACCAGCTTCTGCCTGCTCCACCCACCTTCCGAGACAGCGATGGTGGTGTTCACCAATCATATCAACGGCCCGCGAATCATCGATCGCATCCTCCGCGCCGCTACCGGGCGCGAACATCCGGTGTTCCTGTGGGCATGACGAACCCCGTCGCGTTGCGGGTGACCGCCTCGGCCATCTTGTATCTGACCCTGTCAACCGCCGCGCCGGTGATTCCGCCATGGGGATTCGATCTTGCCGGCATGGATCGCGCAGTGAAACCGGGCGATGACTTCGTCGCCTACAGCAGCGGCGCTTGGACGCAGGCGGCGACAATTCCCCCGGATCGCAGCGCATGGGGGCCGTTTATCGCCTTGCGTGCCAACGCTGAGGCCGAGGTCAAGGCGATCATCGACGATATCGTTGCACGGCCCGGGCGGCCCGGTTCGATCGAGCGCAAGATCGCCGACACCTATAACGCCTATCTCGACACCCGCGCGATCGAGGCGGCGGGGTTGGCGCCGGCCGCCGCCGATCTGGCGTCGATTGCGGCGGCACGTACTCATGTCGATATCGCGCGACTGATGGGGCGTCCTGAACTTGGCGTCGGCGGCCCAATGTCGTTCACCCCGTGGCCCGATGCCGAAAATCCCGATCGCTACGCGGTCAACATCGTCCAGTCCGGGCTGACCCTTCCCGATCGCGATTATTACCTGAAGGGCGATACGAAATTCGCGGGGATCCGTGCCGGGTACCGAGCCTATGCCGCCGCGATGCTGAAGCTCGGCCGCTATCCCGACCCGGAGCGAGCCGCTGATGCGGTGCTGACGCTCGAAACCCGGATGGCCACACTGCAATGGACGCGCGAGAAGCGCGGCGACCGGGACCTGACCTATCACCCGAAATCGCGTGCGCGGCTGAAGGCGTTCGCACCCGATTATCCATGGGATGCCACGCTCCGGACGCTGGAGATACCGTCGCAGGATTTCTTCGTGGTCAAGGAAGATACCGCGATCCGCGACCTGGCCCGGCTGTTCCGCGCGACCCCGGTGGCGACATGGCGCGCCTATATGACGTTCCGGTACCTGAATAACATGGCCGATGTTCTGCCGGCGGCGTTCGACGACCTGTCGTTCGATTTCAACGATCGCCTCCTGTCCGGCCAGCCGCAAAAGCGCGAGCGCTGGAAACGCGCCACCAGCGCTGTCAACGCGGCACTGGGTGAGGCGATCGGCCGGCGCTATGTCGAACGCCATTTCTCGCCTGAATCGAAAACGCAGATTGCCGCGCTTGTCGAGAATCTGCGTGCCGCCTACCAAAAGCGGATCGAGCACCTCCACTGGATGTCCGACGAGACGAAACGGGCCGCGCTCGCCAAGCTTGCGGCGCTTCGCGTCAAGGTCGGCTACCCGGACTCGTGGCGCGACTATTCGACGCTTGAGGTTCGCCCCGGCGATCCGCTGGGAAATCGCACGCGCGCCTTGCGCTGGGACTGGCGGCGGCGGATTGCGCGGCTGGGGCAGCGGACCGATCGCGACGAATGGGGAATGACGCCCCAGACGGTGAACGCCTATTCGAACAGCTTCTTCAACGAGATCGTTTTCCCCGCCGCCATCCTGCAGCCAGCCTATTTCGACCCGTTGGCCGATCCGGCAGTCAACTATGGAGGTATCGGCGGCGTCATCGGCCATGAAATGGGACATGCGTTCGACGACCAGGGCGCCAAGACGGATGCGCGCGGCGCGCAACGGAACTGGTGGGCCGCTGCCGATGTCGTCCGGTTCAGGGAACTGACGAACCGGCTTGCCGGGCAATATTCGCGCTACGAGCCGCTGCCCGGTGTCCATCTCAACGGACAGACCACCCTGAGCGAGAATGTCGCCGATGTCGGTGGATTAAATGTCGCCTTCGAAGCCTATCACCTGTCGCTTCACGGTGCTTCCCCGCCTGTCCTCGACGGGTTTACGGGCGACCAGCGCTTCTTCCTGTCATGGGCGCAGACATATCGCGAAAAAATCCGCGAAGCGGCGCTCCGGGCGAATATTGCCTCCGACCCGCACAGCCCGGCCGTCTTCCGCGTCAATGGTGCCGTCCGCAATATCGACGGGTGGTACGATGCGTTCGGTATCGCACCGGGGGACGGCCTCTATCTCGCGCCCGGCGAACGGGTCTCCATCTGGTGAACCGCCGGCTGGCATGAGGCCCGCTTGCAGCGGGGAAGGGGCATGAGACGTAAGTGCCGTGCGAGCCTCACCATTTCACCGCGGCGCGGGCGACGATCACGCTGTTGCCTGCACGGCGATAGGGGATGACGTTTGGTGGCAAAGGTGCCGCCGTGCGGCCTTCCGGCCAACTGTCCCGAACCTCCATCATTTCAACCTCAAGCTGGCCCGACGGTCCGGCCGTCGGCATGGTCAGGCGAACCGCCTCCGTGCCGCTGGCATGGAAAGTGAATTGCGACCAGTCGCCTGCCTTCAGCGTGCCGGGGAGCGACTGGTCCATCAGCTTGAGACCGGCCAGGTCGACCGACGGCTTGAGGAAGATGCGCATATAGCGGCCGCCATTGGTGTTGGTGGCGCTGAGGCTGATCTGGCGTTCCTTGCCGTCTCCCGCCACGGCCAGTGCCAGCCCTGGCCGGACAAGAGCGGCAGGCTTTGCCCTGGCCACCCAATGGTCGCCCTTGAAGAGCGGCGCGAGCGACTGAAGCGTGGCGGTGCCGCCATCCTGGGCGAGCGCTGCCTTGACCCAGCCGGCGGAATCGAGCTTGCCGCTGACCCAGTTGGCGCTGCCCTTGTCGGTATCGACGAGATAGAAGGCCTCGACCATTTCAGGGCTGTCCGCCGTCGGCGTCCGCCCCTTGATCCCGGCTGCGATGCAGATGGCGAGGCCGGCGGCAACGCACAGCAGGCCAAGTCGCGGCAGGTTCCGTGACGACCAGATCAGCGGCACCAGCGCGAGCAGGATCAGCAGGATGAAAGGGGCGATGACGGCGGGCAAGGTCGCCCCGATCAACACGAAGAAATCATAGCCGGATCGTGCCATCAGCCCGGCAAGCAATGCTGCGGGGAGGACCATCACGACCAGCCCCGCCGGGCGCTTCGCCGATTTCGGCGCGAACAGCAGCAGCGCCAGCGCCGGCGCGAGAAGCAGCAGCGGCCAGACCAGCGCATGCGCGCCATTGGGGAGCATGATCTGCAGCAACAGCGCGAACAGACCGACAAGGGCGACCGCACCGGTGAACCAGCCGGTCAGCGCCACGCGCCGGCCAAGGCTTGCCAGCGCGAGCAGCGCGGCCGCGACACCCAGCACCAGCGGGACCAGGCTGAAGCTGCCAAGCAGCGCCGCCAGCACACCCGCCGCACCCAGCGACACCGCAGCGGCTCTGCGCCGGCCATTCGCGGCCGCATGGATCAGCAACGCGCCGCTGCCGATGCCGAGCAGGATCGTCGCCGCCAGCAGCCAGTCGAACTGGCCGATCAGCGCGTAGGGGGAGGCGACGTCACTCAGCAGGAGCGCCACCAGCCGCAGCGCCAGCATGAGCATCGTCGCGATGCCGAGCAGCAGCGTCAGCAGCCCGCCGGCACCTGCGACTACATCACGCCAGGTGACGATGCCGCGCGCCATCCCGATCCCCGCAGACGTGAAGACCACGCCGACCGCCACGATCGCCAACACCCAGCCCAGCCAGGAGGGATAGGCGACCAGATATTGGCCGAACAGGTCGGCAAACACCGTGTCTTCGCTCGCCTGATCGAGCTTTTCCGCCTGTGCGAAGGCATGGACCACCGGCAGCACCTGGTTACCCATATGCTGAAGGCTGCCGGGATCGAGGCTGTCCGGCGTCGATAGCGGCGTGTGATAGGCCATCTGATGCCCGGCAAAGGCGAAATTCATGCCGGCATGACCCTTTTCGAGCGCCGCCGTGAGATCGGTATCGTTGGGCATGCGCTTGTAGATCGTCACCATCAGCGAATCCGCTGCCGGGGAGCCGACGCTGCGGCGATAGACGTCGACCAGCGTGCGATTATTCGCGCTGGTCTGGAACATCATCGTCTTGCCGCGATCGCCCCGTGCCTCAAGGTTGATGACGGGCCCGATACGGCTGCGCAGCGGATCGCTTTCGAAAAAGGCGGATGATCCGAGCAGGCCGGACTCCTCGCCATCAGTGAAGAGGAAAATCACCGATCGCCGCAGCGGCCCGGCCGCCTTGAGTGCGCGGGCTACCTCAAGCGCGACCGCGACGCCCGACGTATCGTCGCCGGCACCCGGGGAAAGCGGCGCCGTGTCATAGTGCGCCATCAGCAGCACTGCCGGGAGCGCGGGATCGCTGCCTTTGAGTTCGCCGACGATATTGCGCATCAGCCCGCCGATCGCGACGTCGTTGAAATAGCGCCGCGTCACGATCGCGTTCTGCACGTGGATCTGTGGAGCAAGCCCGAGGCCCGTCATTCGCTCCATCAGGTAGCGACGCGTATCTTCGATTTCCGCCGATCCGGCCGGATGCGCCCGTCGGGCGATCGTCCGCACGTCCTTCATCGCCCGCCCGGCCGAAAATTGCGTCGCCGGCGCTTCCTCCGGTGCGGGTGTCGGCAGCCGGTTCGCCAGCACCGCCAGCGCCACACCCGACAAAAGGGTTAGCAACACCAGCAGCCAGCGGAGCATCGGGTGGGGAAGGCCGCGGGAATCAGCAGCGGACACAGTGGCCTGCATGAAATTTTTGTCCCCAGGATCGAAAAATGGGCTGGTCAGGATCGCCATAACACGCGTTAGTGCCGCTCGCCATGGCCCCATTCTAGCGGGCTGGTTTGCTCTCGATCGATGGATGATCGCCCTGGCGTGAGCCTACCGAGTGGTCATTCCGCAATCAGCCAATGTGCGGCAATGCCTGGACTGCCCTATCGTTCGTATCGGGATTACATTGGCGAACCCCGTTGCCGATCATGTGGGGCCCATCACCGCACCGCGTCTTCCACAACGGACGTGCGTCCACATGGACGATGCGTACGCTTGCACATCGTCGTGTCCCCGGAAGCAGTCGCGAAGCGCTTCAGCGCCTCTCGAGCGGTGCGTTATGCCGCGATGTCGTACGGTTTGATCTCGCCGTCGAGATAGAGCTTGCGCGCCTTGGCGCGGCTGAGCTTGCCCGAGCTGGTGCGGGGCAGGGTGCGCGGCGGGATGAGTTCGATCACGCAATTCATGCCCGTCACCGAGCGGACACGCTCGCGGATTTCCTCGCGCAGGCGGACTCGCTCGGCATCGTCAGAGCTGCGGCACTGGACCAGCACGGCAGGGGTTTCTTCACCACCGGGCGTGGTGATGGCGAAGGCGGCGATGTCGCCGGCCTTGAAGCCGGGGAGTTGCTCGACCGCCCATTCGATATCCTGCGGCCAGTGATTGCGGCCGTTGATGATGATCATGTCCTTCGCCCGGCCGACGATATAGACATAGCCATCCGACATGTAGCCCATGTCGCCGGTGTCGAGCCAGCCATCGACCATGCAGGCATCAGTCGATGCCTCGTCGCGGAAATAGCCGACCATTACCGACGGGCCCGAGCACCAGACCTTGCCGATCGCACGCTCGGGGAGCGGCGTGCCGTCCTCCTCGCGAATCTCGACCTTCATGTCGCGCACCGGCTTGCCGCAATTGACGATCGCACGGTAGCGCTGGGGGCGATCCTGCCCGGCGGCGACACCGGAGAGCTGGGTTTCCTCGACCAGTTCGACGCGGATGCCTTCGCCCGGCGGCATGATCGAGACGGCAAGAGTCGCTTCGGCCAGGCCGTAGCTCGGCAGGAAGGCGGTTGCCTTGAAGCCGGCATCGGCGAACGCGTCGACGAAGCTCTGCATCACGTCCGGACGGATCATGTCGGCGCCGTTGCCAGCGACGCGCCAGCGCGACAGGTCGAAGCGATCGGACGCCTTGGTCTGGCTCGACATGCGGCGCGCGCAGATGTCGTAGCCGAAGGTCGGCGAATAGGAGAGGCTGGTGCCCTGGTTGCGGCTGATCATGTCAAGCCAGGCAAGCGGGCGGCGCGCGAAATCCTCGGTCTTCAGATAATCGGTCGAAACCTGGTTCGCGACGGGGGACAGGAAACAGCCGACCAGACCCATGTCGTGGTACCAGGGCAGCCAGGAGATGCAGCGATCGCTTGGCTGCAATTCCATGCCGTGGCCATGGGCGGCAAGGTTGTTGAGCAGCGCATGATGGGTGATCGCCACGCCGTGCGGAAATCGGGTCGAGCCGCTGGAATATTGCAGATAGGCGATGTCGGTGCCCTTGGCGGCCGGCAACGCGGCGTCGGGCGCGGGGCGCTCCACCAGCTCGGACCAGTCGACACCCTCGATCCCGACGAGGCGGGCGGCCTCACCGGCCATCTGGGCCAGTTCCGGCGGGTAGATCAGCATCGTGGGGTCGCAGCTCGAAAGCTGGACACGGAGCTGTTCGATATAGGAATCGCGGCCGCCGAACGAGGTCGGCAGCGGCAGCGGCACTGGCCAGGCGCCGGCATAGACGACGGCGAAGAATAGGGCAGCGAAATCGGGGCTGGTTTCGGCGACGAGCGCGATACGATCCTCGGGCGTGACGCCGGCGGCAATCAGGCGGCGCGCCATCGTCAGCGCATCCTCGCGCAGTTCAGCGAAGGAATAGGGGCGGACGAGGCCGCCGCGCGCATCGTGGAAATTGAGCCCGCGAACACCGCTGGCGGCATAATCGAGCGCTTCCCCAAGCGTCTCGAAATCCGCGAAGCGCCGCGCGAGCGGATCGTTGGTGGGGGTCGACGTCAGCGTGGCACGCTCGGCCAACAGCTCTCCCGATCCCCGAACATCACTAACCATTTGTCCTTGCGCCCTTGATCGCGGCCTTTCCCCAAAAGCCGCTCCTTATGAAGCGTGCACTTCTGCCGCTTCCAAGCGTTCAAAATCCGTTCCGAGTGTGGCACAATCATGGCGTGATGCCTCATACCCGGACCAGCCGAGAGCGGCGCCCGCCGCCGCCGCTCGATGCGGCATCGCTCGAAAGGCTGGCATTGCGCTATGTCGAGCGCTTTGCGACGACCCGTGCCAGGCTCACTGACTATCTGGTGCGCAAGATCCGGGAACGGGGCTGGGAGGGCGACCGCGGCAACCCCGAGGGGCTTGCCGAGAAATTCGCCGAGCTGGGCTATATCGACGATCGGGCGTTCGGTGAGGCGCGTGCTGCCGCGATGGCACGGCGTGGGCTGGGCAAGAGGCGGGTAAGCGGCGTGCTTCGCCAGGCCGGTATCGATGAGGAGGATGTCGAAGCGCTCGCGCCAGGGATCGAGGCGCGCGGGCTTGAGGCGGCGCTGACCTTCGCTCGCAAGCGTCGGATCGGCCCGTTCGCGACCGTCGTACCGGATCGCCCGCAGCGCGAGAAACAGATCGCGGCGATGATCCGCGGGGGTCATGATTTCACGCTGGCGCGCCGTATCGCGTCCATGGCCCCGGGCGAGGAAATCGACGGGCTTGAATGAATCGGCGAATTCGGATGAATTCCGGTGGAATCGTCGTTTTTGTCCTAGCAAAAATCCGTGCTAATGTGCCGTCCGGGGGACTAGTTGGTTATGCGTAACGATCCGCAACCGGCGTTCGGGGGCCGGACCTGGGATGACACGACGATCGAGGCGCCACCTGCCGCGACGGCTGGTGGGCTTGCGGTTTCCGGTATCCTCAAATGGTTCGATGTGACGCGCGGCTTCGGCTTCGTCGTCGCCGATGATCCTTCGGTGGGCGATGTCCTGATTCATTTCTCCATCCTTCAGCCGCACGGACGGCGCAGCCTGCCTGAAGGCGCGCGTGTTGATTGCCTGGCCGTGCAGCGCGACCGTGGGTTCCAGGCGAGCGAGATCGTCGCGATCGACCTGAGCAACGCGGTGGAGCCGACGATCCGGGTGCGGCAGGGCGATGACCGGGTCGATCCTTCAGCGCTGGTCGAAAATGCCGGGCCGTTCGAACCAGTGACGGTGAAATGGTTCAACCGCCTGAAAGGCTATGGATTCCTCGTGCGCGGTGCGGATTCCGCCGATATATTCGTCCATATGGAAACGCTGCGACGTGCCGGTATCGCCGAGGTCGAGCCCGACCGGCGCCTGCGGGCGCGAATCGTCGAGGGGCGCAAGGGCCCGCTTGCGGTGATGGTCGAAGAGGAAGGCTGATTCTGTCATGATGCCGAAGAATTTCGCGGCCGCGTTCGCGCTGGCGGCGCTGACGCTCACCGCCTGCTCCGGTGACGGGGCGGTGGCCTCTTCCGCCGCGGGGACTGCCGCCAGGACGGTTTCGCTGACCGTCGCCAGCTCGAACGGCGCGCACGACTTTATCGTCGAGACCGCGAAGACGGAGCAGGAACAGCAGAAAGGCCTGATGTTCCGTACCGGAATCGCCCCGAACGGCGGCATGCTGTTCGCGCCCTATCCGCCCGAGGGCGGCGCGCCCAAGGAGGCAAGCTTCTGGATGAAGAACACGCCGAGCCCGCTCGACATCATCTTCATCCGCGCGGACGGCACCATCGCGACGATCGCCGAAAACACCGTACCCTTCTCCGAAACGCAGATTCCGTCGGGCGAGCCAGTGGCGGCGGTGCTCGAGATCAATGGCGGACGTTCGGCGGAACTGGGCATTGCCGAGGGCGACAAGGTGACCTGGACCGGTCACGGCAAGAAGTGATCGGCGCGCTGCTGATGGCGATGATGTCGCCCCAGGCGATCGCCCAGCCGATGCCGGATGGGGCAATCGAAGCCCCGGGGCCGTCGGGACCGTTGCGGGGAAGCCTGGTCGAGGCGCCCGGGACGAACGGCACCCCGGCGCCGATGGTGCTGATCATTCCCGGATCCGGACCAACCAACCGTGACGGCGACAGCCCCCTGGGCGTGCGCGGCGCCGTGTTCCGACAATTGGCCGAAGGGCTTGCGGCGCGCGGGATCGGCAGCGTCAGGATCGACAAGCGCGGCATGTTCGGCAGTGCCGGCGCGATTGCCGATGCGAACGACGTGACCATCGCCGACTATGCCAGCGACGTGCGTGGCTGGATCGGCGTGATCCGCAAGCGCACCGGCGTGCCCTGTGTCTGGGTGCTGGGCCATAGCGAGGGCGGGCTGGTCGCGCTGGCCGCAGCACAGGAGGTGACCGACATATGCGGGTTGCTGCTGGTCGCAACCGCCGGGCGTCCGATGGGCGAAGTGCTTCGCGCCCAGCTGCGCGCCAATCCCGCCAATGCGCCGATCCTGCCATCCGCTCTCGCCGCGATCGATTCGCTCGAGGCGGGCAGGAAGGTCGATATCGCGACCCTGCATCCTGCGGTCGCCGGCCTGTTCGATCCGCGTGTGCAATCCTACCTGATCGACGCTTTTCGCTATGACCCGGCCCGACTCATTGCCGCGGTGAAGGGGCCGGTGCTGATCCTTCAGGGCAAGAACGACATCCAGGTCGGGATCGAGGACGCCGCCCTGCTCAAGAATGCGCGGCCGGCGGCGAAGATGGTGACGCTCGCCGGGGTCAATCATGTGCTGAAGCCAGTGGCGAGCGACGGGCGCGGCGCCAATGTCGCGACCTATGGCGATCCGGCGGTCGCGATCGACCCGGCGGTGACCGATACGATCGCGACCATGATCCTAGCCGGGACGGCGCGTTGAGGCCGATCGGTGCGAGGGCAGTTGCCCGCGTGACGAGCAACGGGTAAGCGGCGGCGCATGGGCATCAACCTCAATCCATTCACTTGGTGGAACGGCGCCAGCTGGGGCACCATGATCGGCCTGCGCGGCAAGACGCAGGTCGGCGAAGACCATCTCGGCAACGTCTATTACGAAGGCGGCACCGATCCCAACGGGATCACGCGACGCTGGGTGATCTATGACGGCGCGAATGATTCGAGCCGCATCTCGCCCGAATGGTTTGGCTGGCTTCATCACCAGGTCGACGATCTGCCGGATCGGTCGCTGCCCGCGCCGCGCATCTGGGAAAAGCCTGCGGTGCCCAACATGACCGGCACCGCGCTTGCCTATCGTCCGCCGGGGGCTTTGGAAAAGGGCGGCCAGCGCGCCGCGGCAACGGGCGACTACGAAGCCTGGATGCCTGAGTGATGCGCCGGCTGCTGGGCGGCGCGGCGATCCTGACGCTGCTCGCTGTCGGCGGGTGCGACCGGAAGACCGATACGCCCGGCGCCAAGCCTGTGCCGAAAACCGCGCTGGACGAGGATCAGCCGCCATCCGACGTGGTGACGGTCGACGTACCTAGCGGGGCCGACCCGTCGTTCGGTGCGACGCCGATGGCGCAGCGTGTCGCGGTGATCGGGCTGCTCAACAAGCGGAACGGCGCGGCGCGCGAAGTCACGCTCAAGCCTGGCCAGGCGGTGCGCGTCGGCGATGTGATCGTCCGCCTGCGCGCCTGCGAGCAGACCGCGCCGTGGGAGCAGGACCATTATACCGGGGCATTCGTGCAGCTCGACGTGCAACAGCTCGATCGCACCTGGAAGCGGGTCTTCTCGGGCTGGCTGTACAAGGAGCGTCCGGCGCTGAACGTCGTCCAGCACCCGATCTACGACGTGTGGACCAAGAGCTGCGCGATGACCTTCCCCGTCGGCGGACCCGATTCGGTGCCGGTCGGCAACGACGAGGACAAGCCCCGGTCGAGCGCGAAGAAGTCGCCGGCCGAGGCTGCGCCGGCCGTCGAGGCTCCGGCACCGACCACGCCTTCGACCGCCGCGGACAGCAACCCGACATAGGTGCTGCGCGGGATCTCGACCGCGCCGAGCGAGGCGAGATGGTCGGTCATGAACTGGCAGTCGAGCAGGGTGAAGCCGCCCGCCCGCAGCCGCGCGACGAGCCATGCCATTGCAACCTTTGACGCATCGCGCGCCCGGCTGACCATCGATTCGCCGAAAAAGGCGCGGCCGAGCGCGATGCCGTAGAGGCCGCCGGCCAGCCGCTCGCCGTCCCACACCTCGATCGAATGGGCGAAGCCGAGACGGTGGAGCTCGATCGACGCGCGTTCGATCTGCGGGTTGATCCAGGTGTCCGGGCGATCCTCGGCCGCTTCGGCGCAGAGCGCGATCACCTGTTCGAACGCGGCATTGGCGGTGACACGGAAACGGTCAGCGGCGATCGTCTTGCGCAGCGAGTGGGACAAATGGAAGCCGTCGAGCGGCAGGATCGCACGGTATTTGGGCTCGACCCAATAGACCCCGTCGGCGTCGCGGGCGTCGGCCATCGGGAAGACCCCGATCGCATAGGCGCCGAGCACCAGCTGCGGATCGAGCGGCGCAAAGGCGGCCGACGCATCGGGCGGCCCCGATCTCATCGGGGGGCGTTCATCTGGCGAGGCGGCGCTCGACCGCCTGCCAGAGCTGGGCGAAGGCCTGGCCGCCGGGCGACTTCGCGGCATAGGCACCGACCGGCGCGCGCCTGACCGCCATGGATTCGACGATGCTCGCCATCGGTACCACCGGCCAGTCGGGGTGGCGTTCAAGCGCCTCGGCATGGAGCTTGCGGCGGCGATCCACCATCGAATGGACCGGCATCACCTGCGCGCCCTTTGCACCGAGGGCGCCGCCGAGATGCTTCACCACCTCGGCATAGGCGCGTTCGGACAGGGGCGAGGGGATCACCGGCACCACGATCAGGTCGGCCGCGCGCATCACCTGGTCACTTGTCTCGGTCAGCCCCGGCGGGCAATCAAGCAGGATTCGGTCATAGGATTTGCGCAGGCCGGTGAGCAGCTTTTGCAGGCGCTTCTTCTTGTCGAGCTCGTGGAACAGCAGGTCGAGCCCGCGCAGCGAGGCGTCGGCGCCGATCAGGTCGAGGCGATCGATCGCGGTGTGATGGATCAGCTTCTCCGGCTCGACATCCTTGGAGAAGACCGACTGGGCCTGTTCCCTTGCCTTGCTGCCCGACAGCAGGAAGCTGCTCGCGGCCTGGGGATCGAGATCCCATAACAGGGTGCGGCGGGCGGAGAGTGTCGCGGCGCACCAGGCGAGGTTCACCGCCAGCGTCGTCTTCCCGACGCCGCCCTTAAGGCTGTAGATCGCGATCGTCGCCATGCTCGCCCCTAATATGGTGGCGCCATGGTGCCCCACGGACGCGGGGGAGGCAACCATGCGCCCATGAAAAAGGCCAGCGGATCGCTCCGCCGGCCTCGTTGAAATCGATCGGACGACCGCCTTACTGGTGGCAGGTGGTCGAGCCCTTGCCCGGTGCGGTCAGGCTGATGTTCTTCGGGTTGCCGGTCAGCGAATAGCCCTCGGCCTTGAGCGGATCGCCTTCCTTCGCGGCGGTCAGCTTCGTGGCGGGGCCGTCCTTGGCGAGCTTGACGACGGCCATCTTGTCGCCCTGGAAGAAGGTGACGTAGACGAGGCTGTTGTCCTTGCAGCGCATGGTCACTTCCGCCTTCATGGCCGGCGGGAGCTCGACCGGCGCGCGATTGGCGATTTCGGCCGCCTGCGGATCCGGCGCGGTCAGCGTGACCGTCTCCGGCTTGTCGTTGTTACAGGCCGAAAGCGCGAGGAGCGCGACGGCGGCGGCGGGGAGGAGGCGGCTCGTCATATCGCGGGCTGCTTTGCCCACGGAAACCGCTCCGTCAATAGCTTATTATCACATCCTATAGGATTGTCCGACCCATTCCGGGCGGTCATAAAAACGTCATGCGGAAAAGCATGGGCCAAGTATCGGACTATTCGTGAAACTCGCTCATTTCCGGGATTCTTCCGAAGGCGATCTTCGTGCCGATCCGGTCGAGCCTGCCCCCGTGCAGCGGTCCCACACTGACCGCATTGCGGCCGAATCGTTCGTTGATCCGGTCCATTGCGCGGCTGAGCGACAGGGTGCGGGTCTCGCGCGCCAGCGGGTCGTCCGGATCGAGCAGGGAGAACAGCGAATCCTGTTCCCCGGCCACCGGCTCGATCTCGGCCAGGGTGACGCCGACCATGCGGATCTGGAAGTCGCCCGGGCGCCGTCGCCCGACCGCGACGAGCCGGGGATACAGCGCCTCGAGCCCGGCGAGCACCGCGAAACTGTCCTGCGTGGCGGGCAGGCGGATGCTGGCGCGCCAGGTCGACTTGTCGTCCTCGAACCGGGCATGGAGGACGAGCAGGCGGCTGCGATAGGATTTGCGCCGCAGCCGGCTCGCCGCCTTGAGCGCGAGCCGGCGGGCGGTGAGGCGGACCGGCTCGACCCCGCGCTTGCCGGGCGACAGGACATGGCTGTGGCCGATCGAGCGGTTTTGAGTCGGCTTTTCCGGCAGGTCGACGCCGTGGAGCAGATACCAGAGCCGGTCGCCATTGGTGCCGCCCCAGGCGGTGCCGGCATCGCGCGGGCGGCGCTCGCAAAGCTGGCGGATGTCGTTGATGCCGTCCCGCGCCAGGCGCCGCTCCATCTTCGCGCCGATGCCGGCGATGTCACGCAGCGACATGTCGAACAGGCGGTGCGGAAGCTGATCGGCGGGGAGGACGACGAGGCCGTCGGGCTTGCGCATATCCGAGGCGAGCTTCGCCAGCAGGCGGTTGGGCGCGATGCCGATCGAACTGGTCATGCATTCCCCGATGGCGGCGCGGATTCCGGCCTTGATCCGCCGGGCGAGCGCGACCGCCGCCTCGACCGAGTTCTCGTTGTCGAGCAGGCGGCAGGCGACCTCGTCGATCGAGCAGACCCGGGTTACGGGAATGTGCTTCCAGATCTCCTCGATGATGGCGTCGTGGAACTCGACATATTTCTCGTGCCGGGCGGGCGTGACGATCAGGTCCCGGCACAGGCGCTTTGCCTCCCACACGGGCGTGCCGGTCGAGATGCCGTAGCGCTTGGCCTCGACCGAGGCCGCGATGGCGACGGTGGTGTCGCTGTGCACGGGCGCGACGAGGACCGGCTTGCCGCGGAGTTCTGGCTGGAGTTGCTGTTCGACGCTTGCGAAATAGCTGTTCAGGTCGAGGAACAGCCAGCGCAGCGGGCGTGGGGGCAGGAGGGGCGAGTCGTCCGGCACGACAGGAACATATCATAAACAAAGTTGCTTTGAAGCAGCAATCGGACGACCCGCACCACCCTATCGCGCGGCAAGGAAAGCCTGGCGGAACTGGACCAGATCCGCCGTACCGATGTCGGAGACCGCGTAATATTCGAGCCCGTCCTTTTCCCAATGGACGAGATTGTAGCCGTCGAAATGCACTGAGCCCGCCGCGTGGTCCGGCCGGCGGGGCCAGACGAACAGGTTGATGGTGTGGAGCCGGCGACGATAGACGATCGCCGGGACGACGCGGCCGCCGATATAGTCGAGCCGGCCGCCAGCCAGCGGAAAGCCCTGATCCTTCAGGTCGGGCGTGGGGGGCGAGAAATCGATTCGGCCGTTGAACCACGGCTTCACGACGTGCCGGTCCGAGGTCGCGACGTCGACCAGATGGGTGGCGAGGAGCGAGCGGACATGGCTGTCGACGAGCTGGCGGGAGAGGGTGTCGTCGGCAAGCTGCGGGGCCGAGACCGCCAGGACCAGGCTCGCCGCCGCAGCGAGCCCGGCGCCGAGGCCCGAGCCGAGCGCTGCCCAGGCGAAGTGGGAGGGGCGCGGGGCAGGGGCGGGCAGTGCCGCCTCGATCCGGTCGCGGAGTCCGGCCGGCGCCGCATAGCGGAGCGCGGAATCCTGCACCGTGCTGCGCAGCAGCCTGAGCTGCTCATAGGCAGCGGTGCAGCCGACGCAATTTTTGAGATGCGCCTCGCAAGCGGCGGCATTGGCCGCGTCGAGCTCGTCATCGAGCAGGGCGTGCAGCAGCATGTGCCGGTCGGGACAGGCGGTCATAGGGAATCCTCCCGGCGCAGCGGCGGAGTGTCGCCGGCCGATGGCAGCAGCAACCTGGTGAGCATCTCGCGCGCCCGGGCAAGGCGCGACATGACGGTGCCGATCGGCACGCCGGTCAGCGTGGCGATCTCGCGATAGGAGAGCGATTCCATCTCGCGCAGGACCAGCGCCTCGCGAAACGGCTCCGGCACCGCGGCGATGACGGCGCGGACCGCCTCCGCCTCGCGCGCGTGGATCGCGGCGTCCTCGGGCGTGTCGGCGGGATCGGGGTGGTTCTCCACCGCGTCGGCCTGGCCGTCCGACAGGCCAGCATGATCGACCAGCACACGGCGGCGATCCTGTTCGGCCCTGATCCGGTCGTGCCAGCAATTGCGCACGATCGCGAGCAGCCAGGCGCGGGGATCGCCGCCCCTGTAGCCGTCGAACAGGCGGAAGGCGCGCAGGAACGCATCTTGCACGACATCCTCCGCCAGGGTGGGATCGCGGGCGAGATAGCAAGCGAGGTTATAGGCGGCGTCGAGCTGGGGCAGGATCAGGGCGCGGAACCGGCCGGCCTGACCGGACGCGCCGGCCTCGGCCGTCGGGCGACCGCCACGGATGAGGACTGGCCGGAACAATGCCATTTATGCAGTCCCCATCAGAAGCTGCGGGCCTTTCACCTGGTGACCATGATCTTGCCCGTCATGTGCGGGTGAAGCGAGCAGAAATAAGGAACGAGGCCGGGCTTGGCGAAGGTGAAGGAAAAGCTCTGGCCAGTGTCGAGCACCTTCGATCTGAAGGATTTGTCGGTCGCGACGACCGTGTGGGGGATATCGTCGTCATTGGTCCAGGTGACGGTCTGGCCGACACGGACCGTCAGCATCTGCGGCCCGAAGGTGAAGTTGGAGATGTGGACCGCCGGGCCCGCCGATTTCGCGACGGGCGCGGCGGTGTTGAGGGGGGCGGCATTGAGGGTGGCGGGGGTGAGCGTGACGAGAGCGAGCGTCAGGGTGGCGAGAGCGCGGATCATGGGCATTCCTCTGGAGCAGGTCAGGCAAGGGTTGAATCGACCAGCGCGATCGGCGCGGTGCCGCGGGCGAAGGTCGCGTGGGTGATGCCGAGCAGAGCACGCAATTGCCCCGCGGGTACGAGCTGCGGCCCGGGCGAGGGCGCGGTGCCGGGCGCAGGCTGCGGAAAGGCGGTCGAGCGGGCGGTGTGGAAGATCATCCTGCCTTCCACTTTCTGCGCGATCTGGTGGATATGGCCGTTGAGGATGGTGACCGAGCCGAAGCGGCGCAGATGCGCGAGCGCCTTGGCGGCATCGTCCGTGCCCCAGCCCCATTCGGCATAAAGCGTCCATAACGGGATGTGCGCGAACACGACGACCGGGGTGGAGGAGGCGACCCCGGTAAGATCGCGGGCCAGCCAGGCGACCTGATCGGCGCCGAGCACGCCGGCGCCGCCCGGCCGCAGATCGGCGACATTGACCAGCCCAACGAAATGCACGCCCTTGTGATCGAAGCTGAACCAGCCCGATCCGGTGCTGCCCTTGCCGTGGCGGGCGAGGAAGGCCTTGCCGTTGCCCTCATCGAGCATGTCGTGCTCGCCGGGGACGTGGAAGGTCTGGACGCCGGCCTCTTTCAGGATCTGGTCGGCATCGTCGAACTCGTCGTCGCGCGACAATTGCGTGATGTCGCCGGTGTGGATGATGAAATCCGGCTTCATCGGCAAGGCGACGATCTTGCCGACCGCCTCGCGGAAGGTGGCGCGTGCGTCGGGATTGGCCGGCTTGGCGAAGCCGATATGGCTGTCGCTCAGCTGGAGGAAAGTGAAGCTGGCGGCCCCGGCCGTTGCCGCGGCGCTGGCGGGGGCACCGAGCAGCGCGCTCGAGGCGACGCCGCCGTTCAGCGCCCAGAGCGCGCCGGTGCCCGCCCAGGCCATGCATTTGAGTGCCTCGCGCCGTTCGAGAGGGGTGTCGTTGTCGATCACGATGAAGCTCCGCTGGCTGGTTCAATGACCATGACCGGTGCGGGCTGACGGTTATTCCCGCCGCAGCGAAGAAAATGCGGACGAGGTGGTCGGCGGGCTCTCTTCGGGCAGTTACGCCAGGAAGTGGCGTGGAGGCGGGAGGGGCGAGTCGTCCAGCACGATCAGCGCATTCTGGCCAGGCATAGCTCCAGGATGGCGACGGCGTAGAAGGCTTCGGCCCCGCCAGTGTCGACGCGCCCGCACCATTCGGCATAATCGCGCCGCAGCCGGGCGCCATCGACGATGCCTTGCGCGGCAAGGACCGGCTGAGCGAACAGGCGATCGAGCAGTGGCCGCGCGCTGGAGCGCATGCCGTGCACGAGTGCCGGGGAGAGATCGTCCAGATAGGCCGGGTGGGTTACCCGCCGCGTTATGCCAAGCCGGGCGAGCAGGGCGCGTTGGATGGATCGGTCGGCGCGCCAGGCGGCGGGCAGGCGTGCGCAGAAACGGACGAGTTGCGGCGTGCACAGCGGATGGACCGGCCAGATACCGCGCCGCAGATAGCGCGCCGCGCTGAGCCCGGCGACCTCGATTGACGAGTCGGAGCATGCGGCGCGGGGAGGCAGGTCCCGAGGCGTCGCCAGGGCCGCGCTGGCTGCCGGGGTGAGGAAGGCGGGGCCTTCCGGCGGTGACAGGGACCAGGCCGGCTCCGGCTCCCTGCCGAGCGCGCGCCGCTCGGCAGGGAGAAGGCCGCAAAGCTCATCGCCGCCAAACCCGGTCAGCATCACACGCGTGCCGGCTGAATGAGCCTGTTCCAGCAGGCGGTCCATTGCCTCGTAATACCCCTCCTCCCAGGGAAGGACGGGCGCGCCGCCATCCAGCCGGCAGCTTCCAGGCGCGAGCGGCAGGAAGCTCTCCATCGGGATCTCCGTGTCGCGCAGGCCGAGCGTCGTGATGAGGTCATCACGGCGGGCGCGTTGATCGGCAACGGCTTCCGCCGTTCCCGCGATGGCGAGGCCGTAGCTTGGCAAGGGCCGGCCCGATTCCCGGGAGGCGATCGCCGCGACCAGGCTGGAATCGAGGCCGCCGCTCAACTCGGCGCCGAGCGTTTCCCCCGCGATACCGGTCCAGCGGCGCATCGAGGCGCTCAGGATCCTGTCAAGCGCATCGAGGGGATCGGCGCCCTCGCGGAGCGTGCCGGCGACTGGCCACGGCCATGGGGCGGGATACGCGATATCAAGCCTGTGGTCGCCATCGGGTGCCTGCCGCCATGTCGCGACGGCGCGTTCGGTGAGCAGCATGAGGTCGCCGAACAGGCTCCGCCGGGCGTAGGGCGCGTCATATTCGGCAATCCAGCGCGCCGCGCGCGCCGGATCGAGACTGGTGCGCTTCAGGCCGGGCAGCAGCCGGTCAGCGTCCCAATCCCCCCGAAGCCTGCCGTCAGCCCCGGCGACGAGATAGACCGGGGCCGTACCCCAATGGCCAGCCTCGAGCCGGGCCGCATCTCCATCGACAATCAGCAGATGCCATTGCAGTGGCCAGGTGCGCAGGCTCTCGGCCAGCCGGTCGAACCGCTCGGCATCGATGGCGGGCGGGGTGCGCCCGGCGAGGATGCCGACCCCGGGTCCAGTCAGGCCGGCGCACCGTTCGCGCACGCAGACGAGCAGCCGCGCGCCGCTGACGGCGATGACCTCTTCAAGGGCGCCGTGGCGATAGGGATCGACCCGGCTGGACCCTCGGGCGATGCCGGTTGTCGTGCGGTTCCAGTCGAGACCCGCATCGCCCGCCTGCAGGTGCAGGGAGAGCATGCGTCTTCAGGTCATTGGTTGCGGCGGCGTTGCGCGTCGGTGCCGGAGGTGCGCTTGCCGGAGGGGCGTCCGCCATCGTCATGGCCGCCGTCGTCGTGCCCGTCGTCGCCCTCCATGCGGCGGCGACGTTGCGCGTCAGTACCGGAATTGCCCTTGCTGGCACCGACACCGAGCGGCGTGCCATCTTCGCCCGAAGCGAGTTCGGCTGGATGTTCGAACAGGTCGTCACCGGTCGGGACCCGGGTCTCGTCTTCGTTCTGCATGTCTGGGCTCCCCTGCTGGCGATGGTGCGGAAGAGGCTATCATCTCCCGGGCGGGACGGGAGGCGGATATACCGCCGAAATGGCGGTATCCCGGGCTGTTCGGGACGCTGTCCCGGATCAGTCGAGGGCGTCGCGCAGCTGGTTCCACAATGGCTGCTTCACCGCGACCCCGACCGTGTGAAGCGGGCTGCTGGAAGGGAGGGCGATCAGCGCGACCTTGCCGGCCATGTCCTGCAACTGTGGCGCGCCATGGCGGAACGACGTCGCGCCGTTGAAGCCGACTGCGCGGAGATACGGGAGCGAGTGGACCAGGCCGGGCAGATCGTTGCCGACGGGATCGCGGATCGCCGCGTCGCTGCTGCCGTCGCGGCGGGCACTGGCGACGACGTCCCACAGGCCGACATGTGCCTCCAGCAGGGCGGAAAGGCGCACATCATAGTCGAGGGCGACGAGATCGCGGCCGATAACGCCTGACATCAGGCGCCAGAACTGGTTCTGGGGATGTGCGTAATAGCGCCCGGCGGCGAGCGAGCGGTCGCCCGGCAGGCTGCCGAGAACCAGCAGCCGGACCTCGGGATTCACAACCGGGGGAAAGGAGCGTTTCGCGATGACCACGGCACCTGCTTTACCGATCACCGGGCGCTTGTCGAAGCCGTCGGCAATGATCTTCCGCCGCGATCGGGTGATGGGCTGCACGGTGGAAAGAGCGGTAGGGGCACGCCCCAGCGCGATCCTGGATAGCTGCGGAGGCGGCGGGATTGAATCGGGCGGGATTGAATCGGAGCGTGCGGCGACCGCCGAGGGCGCGGGCGGATCAGCGGGTGTTGGAACGGCGTAACAGTAATCACCGAGAAATCATGCCCGGATGTGCGTCGGATTGCGGAAGACACCCAAATATTCGCCGATTTTTGCGAGGCATGGGCGAGCAGCGGGAAATCCGGCGTTTCCTGGGTGTGTCGCGACGAATATTGAAGAACGATATCCGAGGTAACGCGAGGACTGCCGATCCGCGTCCAGCGCCGATCCAACACATTGCCAGGATACTGCAAGTATATTTGCCGAATTTCGCGAGGGGTATCGGGTTTTCATCGCGCTTTTCCTGCCTTCGGAATCGAATAGTTCGGGCTACCCGCCGCGAGGCTCGGGCATGGGGTCCCGGGTGATTTCAGCATGGAGAGACATGGGCTTGAATCGGCGCCGGGCACCGAGCGTTGTTACATCCGAACCACGTTCGTTCGCCCCGAGTGCCATCGAGCCCTCGACAAGCTCGGTCTACTCGACACGAACGGCAGGGGCGTTGGTAAGGGAGGCGCGGGGCTTGGCCCCAGTCACGCCTTCGACAGGCAGGGCGCCTTCGCAGCGGGGAAGCTGACGCAATCCCACATCATCTCGTCCTGGCCGGCCGCGCGGTGGACATAGCGAAGGGCGAGCGCCGCCGTTTGCTGATCGGTGAGCGGAATGCCGTGCGCGGCGGCGCCCGCCTTCGTCCAGGCGAGGATAGTGCAATCCTGCCTGCCGGCACATTGCTTGCGGAATGCCGCCTCGGTCTTCGGCACATTGGCGTTCGGATCGATCACGACAGCGAAGGTGCCCGGCGCGATCGGCGTGAACGCCATCGCCACCGTACCGCCGGACTTGCCTCCACCGCCACCCCCGCCACAGCCGGCGAGCAGCAGGGCGGCGGCGAGCGCGGCCGCGCGCAGCGGCGTTGCAGTCGAACCCGGCACTGGCATCAGACTCCGCCGAGGAAATCCATCTTGCCGACCGGCACGCCCTTGTGGCGCAGGATGCCGTAGGCGGTCGTGGTATGGAAATAGAAGTTCGGCAGGACGAAGTTCAGCACATAATCACGGCCGGTGAAATCGAACGAGGCGCGCGGGGTGGTGAGCGTGACGGCGGCGTCTTCCTTGCCGTCGATCGCCTCGCGCGGGACCGCCTTGAGAAAGGCGACGGTCTTCGCGATCCGATCCTGCAGGTCGGCGAAGCTTGCTTCTTCATCGGCCATGGCCAGATTCTCGACGCCGCCGAGGCGGACGACGGTGAACTTCGCCGCGTCGCTGGCGCGCTGCACCTGGCCGGTCAGCGGGGCCATATCCTCGAACAGCCGTGCGGTGAGCAGATCGGCGGGATCGACGCCGTTCTCGGCTGCCCAGGCCTCGCCCTTGGCGAGAAAACCGGACATGGCGTGGAAGCCCCGGAGGAAGACCGGGACGGTGAGATCGTAGAGCTGAGTCGTCATGGGAGCGCGGTGTAGCGGCGTGGGGGCGGGGCGTCGATGGGGGGATACAGAATGCGACCAGAACCTGACCGGGAACGATGTCGGCGGCCCGCGCAGGCGGACCGCCGACAATGAGGAGGGATCAGAACCGCAGCTTGACGCCTGCCGAGAAGTAGCGGCCGATCACGTCATAGTTCGGGCTGCTGTAATAGCTGAGCGGCGGCTTGCGATCGAACAGGTTGTTGACGTTGCCGTAGAGCGTGAACGGCCCTGTCTTGAACCGCAATCCGAGGTCAACATAGAGGCGGCTGGCCACATCGTTGTTGAGCGGCAGTTTCCCGTTGGGGCCGACCTGATTGCTGTAGAGGCCGCCATCGACATAGCGCAGGCGAAGGTCGGTGCCGAAACTCCGGTCGTCGTAGCTGATGGACCCGGTTCCGCGCCATTTCGGGGTGGAGAAGTTGGTTTCGCTTCCGATGATGCCGGCGCGATCGGTCGTCTTGACCCCATCGTCGATCAACAGCTGAAAGACATGTGTCGCAAGGATGCGGGCGCTCAGCGTGCCCGATCCGAGCTGCCTGCGATACGAGGCTTCGATATCGAGGCCATTTGTCTGGTATTTTGCAAGGTTGATCATCTTGCGCATCAGGGATTTGATCTCGCCGTCGGAGCCGCGTTCGATCAGGCCGCCACAGAGATTGTCGCCGGGGAATTGCGCCACGCACAGGTTCAGGGCGTCCTGCGGCTGCAGGGTGACGATCACGCCGTCGATCTTGATCCGGTAATAGTCGACCGACACGCGCAGGCCGGGGATGCCGTGCGGCGAATAGGAGCCGCCGATGGTCAGGGTATGCGACACTTCCGGTTTCAGATCGGGATTGCCGCTTGAGTAATTGTAGACCGACTGGACCAGCTTGTTGTTCTTGTAGGGATCGAGCACCGCCCCGAGGTTGGTGGAACGACCGAGGAAATATTCAGTGATGCTCGGCGAGCGGATGTCCCGCGAATAGACCCCGCGCAGGAGAAGATCGTTGAACAGCCGCGCCGTGCCGCCAAATTTCCACGACCAGATGCCGCCGCTGGTGCTGTAGTCCGAATAGCGCGCCGCGCCGTTGATCTCGAGCCTGATCGTGCCCGGCTGGTTGAGCAAGGGCGCGTTGAGCTCGCCGAAAAATTCCTTGACGCTGAAGCCGCCATTGGTCGGCGCGAAGTTGAGCGGGGCAAGCGCCATGGCCTGAGAGAGGGGGTCGGTATAGTTCGTGACGAACTTTTCCCAGCGGAAATCGGTGCCGATGGCGAGATCGACCGGTCCTGCCCAGGTGGAGAAGGGCTGGCCGCTCAGGCTGGCACCGGCTGCGTCGAGCTTGTTGGTGCTGATGCCGGTCCCCTTGGCGAACGAATAGGCGCGCGCCGCGTCGGAGATGTTTCCGTTGCCGAAAAGGTTGAGCGGAACGCAGGCCGGATCGTCGTTGGCCGGATTGGCGTCGGCGTTGACGCGGCACACCGCCTTGCCGTTCACCAGTACCGAGTCGAGGGCGCGGTTGAAATTGGCGGGAATCCGCTGGTTGTCGAGCGACTGCCGGTTCCGCAGCTCGCCATGGTCGTAATAGCCCTGGTATTTCCAGCCGCCGCCAAAGCTCCCTTCAAAACCAACGGCGCCTTCGAGGTTGCGGCGGTTATAGGCATAGTTGAGCAGGTGGGTGGGGCCGACATCGTCGAGCAGGCGCCCCAGGATGAACGGGCCGCTTACGCCCGCGGCAGCGAGCTGCTGCCGCGCGGTCGGGGTCAGGAACGCATTGTCGGGCATGATGACCGCCAGCGCCGTGTCCGGAAAGAAGCCGAAGCTCGCGGTCATCTGATTGAAGCTGAAGTCGGCCCAGACCTTCAGTGAATCGGTGACGTCATAGCTCGCCCGCGCCAGCAGGTTGATGCGCTCATAGGGCGTGCTGACGTTGAGATACTGGGTGAGGTTCTGGCCGTTGCCGCCGATCGTGAGCTGGCCCGCGGTTTCGCTGCCGAGAGTCAGCGGCCCGACCGAGCCGTCGCGATTGAACACCAGATTATAGGGTGCTCCGGTGAACGGGTTGACGATCGCGCCGCCATTGTTGGCAATGGTGAAATTGACGTCCCTGGCGAGAACCAGCTGGCCGTCGGCGCGCTGGAACATGCCGCCGTTCATATTGGGCCGCGACGCGCGATCGAGCGCGCCCTCGCTCTTCTGATACTCGGTGGCGATCAGGATATGCCCGCGCCCGCCGGCGAACTTGCTGCCCCAGGCAAGATCGGCGCCGTACCGGCCGCCGTCTCCGCGCGAGGAAATCCCCGAATCGACCCCCATCTTCAGGCCGGTCAGATCGTCGTCGAGAATGATGTTCACGACGCCGGCGACCGCGCCGGAGCCCCATGCCGCCGATGCGCCGCCAGTGACGACGTCGACACGCCTGACGGCATTCTGCGGGACTGAATTGAGATCGGTGCTGCCGCTGAAGCGATGGCCGTTGAGCAGCGTCAGCGTGCGAACCGGGCTGAGACCGCGCAGGTCTGCCGCGGTCGCGGCCGCGCTGGTATTGGCGACCGTGGTTTCGGGCGTCTGCGACGGACGGAATTGCGGCGCGTCATTGAGCGCCTGCGCGATGCCGGGACGGTCGCCGATGCTCAGCGCCTTCTCATCGAGGACGGTGGTCGGTGTCGGCGCATCGAAACCGGAACGCTGGATGCGCGAGCCGGTGACGACGATATCCTCATCGGGCCTGGTATCGGGTGAGGCGGCTTCGGCAGCCCGGGCATTGCCTTCCTGCGCGAAGGCCGGCGATGCGATCGCCATGGCGCACAGCGCGGTGCCGGTGAGCCAGTGCAGATGATTGAATTTCATAATCCTCCCCATTTTTTATGCATTCCTCCCGATCGGCATCCAGGTCCGCTCCCTGGTTCTGTGTCGAGCAGATGGTCGCCATCTTCGGGCCGTCCGCTGGATATGCCGCCTGGGAAGGAGAAATCAATCCTGATTAGAAAATATTTCATATCGGGGAATCCGTACTGTGCTCCCTTTGCCGACCAATGCCTCAGGCGACGCCGCGCAGGCGCAGTGGCAAGAACGGTGGCGGGGCGCCTTCATTTCCTTGGGCGGCGGCGGAATTTGTGGCTTTGTTGCATTCGGGGAAGGACGGAGATGCTCAGGCAGAAGGGAGGCCGAATGATCTCCGCGATCACATATGGCTCGCAGCCCCGCATGATGTGGGAGAGAATTTCTCCATAGAGAAAAAAATGGCGACAGGCGTTTCCGCGGCGGCTAGAGGCGCCATGAATGAGTCTCGGGACTCCCCGCGGATGCGCCTTCTTGCCCGCTATCGGGCATCGGCCACCACAAGGCGGTCACCGCGACGCGAACATTGCATTGGGAGGATGCGTCGGATGATGATCGTCGACTGGTTGCAGGTCGTTTTGATGGCCGGGTTCATCGGCTGCTGGCTCTTCTGGCGCGACCAGCGGCGGCGGCGGGTTCTGTCGGCGCTGGCGATCGCGATCATCGCGACGGCGGTTTGGGGGATTGCGATCGATCGCTGGCAGGTTGGCGGCTGCGCGCTGTTCGGCATGCTGGGGCTGTCAGCCATCGGGGTCTCGCGCTGGCGGGCAGCGCGTGCCGAGAAGGCCGGGCGACCGGCAAGGCCCTGGCGGCTTCCCTGGGTGACGGGCCTGCTGTGGCTGTTCCTTGCGTTGCCCCTGCTTTTCCCGGTCTGGATGTTCCCGGTGCGGCCGCTGCCCAGGCCCGACGGCAAATATGCGGTCGGCGTGCGAGCCTTCGAGCTCGACGATCCTTCGCGCAAGGGCGTTTCCGGCGTTCCGGCCGACCAGCCGAGGCGGCTGCTGGTGCGCATCTGGTACCCGGCGGGCGACGTTCGCGGGATGAGCCCTCGCCCCTATTTGACCAGGGCCGAAGCCCATAGCTCGGCACGCGCGATCGGCGAGGCCGTGGGCTTCCCGCTGCTCTTCGATCATTTGCGGCATGTCGCGTCGAATGCCTATGAGGATGCGCCGCTGCCACCGGGCGCCAGCGGGCTTCCGGTGCTGTTCTTCAGCCACGGCTATATGTCATTCCTGGCGCAGAACAGCGCCTTGCTCGAGCAGCTGGCCAGCCATGGCTATATGATCGTCTCGATCCAGCATACCGGCGATTCCGGCGCCACGATGTTTCCCAATGGCGATGTCATCCCGATGGAGCCGATGCCCCGGCACAAGAAGTCGGGCGGCAAGCCCGATCCTGTCCTTGTGAAGGCTGTCGTCGCGGCAGGCCCCGGCGAGCGCCTGGACGCGATGCTCAAGCTGCGTGCCGATGCCGTCAGGACGAACGACCGGATCGGCATGCGCAGCGCCACGACCTGGCTGGCGGACCGGCTGTTCGTGCACGACCAGCTGCAGAAGGGGGCCGTGCCTGCAGCGGTCGCCCGGCTGGTCGCCGCCGGCCGCTATGACCGGGTGGGCGAATTGGGCATGTCGTTCGGGGGCGCGACGACCGGCGCGGTGTGCATGGTCGATCGGCGCTGCGCGGCCGGCGTGAACCTGGACGGCACGGATCTTGGCTATGACGCCTTCAATCGCAATATGCCGGTGCCGTTCCTGATGTTCCATTCGGATCCGCTCGACGTGTTCAAGCTGCTCGGTGCAGCAGCGCCGGCGGAGCCGCGCGGCAGCAATGAGTTTTCCTATGAGCAGTTCGCCGACGCCGGCCGCCTTCCCGATCTCCATCGCGTGATGCTGGTCGATTCGAAGCATGTCGGCATCACCGATTTCCCGCTGTTCATCCGCCAGCCGCTCAAGGGAATGCTGCTCGGCGCCGCGCCGGCGCACGACCTGATCGAGACGCAGAAGGACATGGTGCTCGGCTTTTTCGACCATTATCTGCGCGGTATCGATAATCACTTCCCGAAAGCCCAGATGGCCCGGTGGCCCGGCCGGCTGGTGCCGATGAGCAGCGGCTATGTCGCCGACTGGTGGCGAACGAAGTCGCCCGCCGAGCAGGAGCAGCTGACCAGGCGGATCGACGCGTTGCGGCGGCCCTGACCCAGCGCGGCCCTGTCGCGTCGGCCTGCGGGACGGGATGAGGCGCCCGGCCGTTCTCCCTGAGGGAATGATGGCCGGGCGCTTTTGACCCTGGCGATATCGATGGTATCCCGCAGAGAATTTTACGCTTCCTCATTCCAAGGAAGCGCAGGCCCCAAGGATTATCGATGGACGTTTCGCGTAAGCATGGCGAACTGATGGGGCAGCGGATCAAGACGCTGCGCAAGTCGCGCAAGTGGAGCCTGGCGCTCCTCAGCGAGAAATCGGGTATCCCGTTATCGACGCTGTCCAAGGTCGAGCATGGCCTGCTGACGCTGAACTATGATCGCATCCAGCAAATCTCCGAAGCATTCGGCGTCAGCTTTTCCGAATTCCTCTCGCCCGAGACGCCGCAGGAAAGCGTGCGGGCCGCGCCGACCGGACGGATCAGCTGGGCGTTGCGCGGCTCCGGCCTGCTGGTCGAGACCCAGAAATATAATTATCACTATTTGTGCAGCGACCTGCGGGTCAAGGCGATGATACCGATCCATTGCCAGTGCAAGGCCCATACGCTGGAAGAATTCGGCGACTTGTTGCGCCATGACGCTGAAGAATTCGTCTTGGTCGTGCAGGGGCGGGTCGAGATCCATACCGAATTCTACGAGCCCCGGGTGCTCGATGTCGGCGAGGGCGCCTATATCGATAGCCGCATGGGGCACGCCTATCTCAATGCCGGGGAGGGCGAGGCCTGGATCGTCTCGGTCAATCTGAACGTCTGAGTCGCGGGGCGCGTGATCGGCATGTGAGAAAAATTCTCTTGTAAGAGAATTTTTCCTATCCTAGTGAAACTCAGGCTTCACCATATCAGCCAGGAGCGGCCCTGAAACGGGCTGGCGGTCCACCGGGCGTTGCGGAATGACGACCGGGCAAAGCATCCCGGGGTCTTGAGGCTGGAAACCGCGGGCCGGCGATGCGCCGCCTCGCCACCGATATGGGAGCGGCCGATGCATTCTATCCTCCGTGGCGCGACGGCCTGTTCCGTCCTGATCGCCTGTTCGCAACCAGCGTCCGCCGGGTCGCCGCGATCCGAGCAGCCGCTGGACCAGCTTTATCCCAAGGTGCAGATCGAGGGGCGCGACTATTCCCCGCGTCGCCTCGCCGACGAGATGGAGCGGCTGCGCGTCCCGGGAATCAGCATCGTCTTCATCGACAAGGGGCGAATCGCGTGGACCGTGACCCGAGGCTGGGCGGACCGCGAGGCGCGCCGCCGGGTAAATGTCCGGACCCTCTTCCAGGCCGCCTCGATGAGCAAGGCAGTGACGGCCAGCGCTGCGCTGACGATGGTCGACGAGGGCAAGCTCGCGCTCGACCGGCCGGTCAATCAGCAACTGCACGGATGGACGATCCCGGAGAATGACCTGACCGCGGGCCATCCGGTCACGCTGCGCCATCTGGTCACCCACCGGGCCGGACTGACGGTCTCCGGCTTCACCGGCTACTCGCCGGGGAAGCCGCTGCCCGACCTCGCCGCCATTCTGTCCGGCGCGGCGCCTGCCAACAATGTGCCGGTGGTGGTCAATGTCCAGCCCGGCTCGATCAACCGATATTCAGGCGGCGGTTTCACGGTCGTTCAGAAGCTGATCGGCGACGTATCCGGCAAGCCGTTCGACGAGGTGATGAAGCAGCGCGTGCTTGCCCCGCTGGGAATGGCGGACAGCGGTTTCATGCAGCCGCTGCCGAAGGCACTGGCCGGTCGCGCGGCAACCGCCTACCGCTACCAGGGCGATCCGCTCGACGGGCGCTACAACAGCTATCCCGAACTGGCCGCCGCCGGGCTGTGGACCACCCCCACCGACCTTGCCCGCTGGGTGATCGCGATCGAAGATGCCTATGCCGGCCGGCCGGGCGCCCTCCTGCGCCCCGACACCGCGCGGGCGATGCTGACGCCCGACAAGGACGGCTGGGGGCTGGGTGTGTCGGTCGCGGGCAGCGGGCGCGATCTTCGTTTCTTCCACGGCGGCGCGAACTTCGGATTCCGTGGCATGATGATCGGGCTGCCGGAGCGGCGGCAGGGGCTGGTCGTGATGACCAATGGCGATCGCGGCCAGGAACTGGCGGCTGAGATCATCCAGGCGATCGCGAAGGCCCAGGGCTGGTCGGGCTTCGACCCGGTCAAGGTCGCCGGCGGGTCTGCGCCGCCGGACGAACTGCTTCGCTACGAAGGCGTTTACCGATCCAGCTCGGATTCCTGCCGGCTCGAGCGATCGCCGGCGGGCGACACGCTGCTGATCCTGATGGGTCCTGTGCAGATTGCGGAACTGCTTCCGCTGGGCAACGGCCGGTTTGTCGATTCCCAGTCGGGCGTGGTGGCGACCCTTGGCGAGCGGGAAGGCCGAATGGTGTTCGAGATTCGCGGGATTCCCCGCATCCGTTGAGGCGGGGGCACGCGGCTGGGGCGAATGATTTGCCAATCGTCAATGGAGACGACTAGGCCGGGCATGCGCCCGGACCGACATTCCCGGCGCTGCAATTGAAGGGGCCGGAAGGCCGGTCAGTGAGAATGAGATGACGAACACCAGCTTCTATCCCGTGGGCACCCCCGGCCAGCCATGGAACGAGGATGACCTGAACCAGTGGCGGGCACGGCAATCGCGCCAGCGCCGCTATGACGAGGACGTCGTCCCGCGCATCGAGGCGCTGGCCGACCGGTACGAGAAAATCGCCTATGGCGAGCTCGACTATGCCGGCGAGACCTACACGCTGCTTGCCTTGCGGGACCGGCATTTCGACCCCGCACTGCCCACCGCGCTGGTGACCGGCGGCGTGCACGGCTACGAAACCAGCGGCGTGATGGGCGCGCTCGATTTCCTCGAGCAGCACGCCGCCGCCTATGCCGGCAAGGTCAATCTGCTGGTCGTGCCGTGTGTCAGCCCATGGGGCTATGAGCGCATCAACCGCTGGAACCACGACGCGATCGACCCCAACCGGAATTTCCGGGCCGATGGTCCGGCGCGAGAATCCACCGCGCTGATCGAACTCGTGGCCTCGGTGCAGCAAGCGTTCCTGCTGCATATCGACCTGCACGAGACGACCGACAGCGACGAGAGCGAGTTCCGTCCGGCGCTGGCCGCGCGCGACGGCAAGACCCATGAGCCGGAAACCATCCCCGATGGCTTCTACCTGGTGGACGACAGCGCAAACCCGCAGCCGGGGTTCCAGCAAGCCATCATCGCCGCGGTCGAACGCGTGACCCATATCGCCCCGCCGGACGACAAGGGCGAGATCATCGGTTCGCCCGTGGTCGCGCACGGTGTAATCGAATATCCGGTGGCTGATTATGCGCTGTGCACCTTGATCACGGGCGCGCGCTACACGACCACCACCGAGGTCTATCCCGACAGCGCAACTGCTACTCCGGAGGAGTGCAACCATGCGCAGGTGGCCGCCGTGTGCGCGGCGCTGGACTATGCGCTGGCGCAGGCGTGAACAGATCGCTGCCGCCCCGGTCAGGGGGCGGCAGCGGCTGTTTTCGAAACCCGAAGGCTGGTCCCGGATGGCCTGGACAGCCCTTCAACTGCCGCTGGCATAAGCCTTTACCAGGTCGAACAGGAAATCCCGCCCGACATAGACCGAGCGCACTTCGCGGCGTTCGTTGAGGCCGTGGGCGCCGTTGCCGTCCGGATCGCCCCAGCTTCCGGGCACGCCATAGGTCGGGATGCCGATCGGGGCGAGATAGGTGGCGTCGGTGGCGCCGGTCGACATGGTGGGGATGAGCGAGACGCCGGGGAAATAGCGGGCGACGAGCTTTTCCGCCGGGCCCATGATCTTCGGGTCGAGCGGCGGCGGGACGGCGACCGGGCGGAGGCGGCCGACCAGGGTGACCTTGGTCTTCGCATCGGCGATCGCCGCGATCAGCGCGGCGCGGGTCGTGTCAGCATCCTCGCCGGGCACGATCCGGCAGTTGACCGTCGCTTTGGCGCGCTGCGGCAGCGCGTTCACGGCATGGCCCGCCTCAAGCATCGTCGCAACGCAGGTGGTGCGCAGCATCGAGTTGAAGGTGCGGTCGGCCGAGACGATCGCCTCGGCCGAGCGGTCGGCCGGGTTGGCGGCGAGCGCCGCCATGGCGCGGCCGGTCTCGTCGTTCCGCTCCGCGCCGGCCTTGGCGAAGAAGGCGCGGGTGGTATCGTTGAAGCGGACGGGGAAGGTGTAGGCGCGCAGCTTCTCGATCGCGTCGGCCAGTTCGTAGATGGCGTTGTCGTCGATCGGGATGGAGCTGTGGCCACCGGGGTTGGTCGTCTCCACCTCGAAGCTGCGGTTGGATTTCTCGCCGACCTGCATCGCCTGGGTGACGACCTTGCCATGCCCGTCGGTGCGGCCGCCGCCGCCTTCGTTGAGCGCGAATTCGGCGGCGATCAGCTCGGGCCGGTTCTCCGCGAGCCACTGCGCGCCGTTCATGCGGGCGCCGGATTCCTCGCCGCAGGTGAGGGCGAGCTTGATCGTGCGTTTCGGCTTGTAGCCCTGCTGCTTGAACCGGACCAGCGTGTCGACCCAGGTCGCGACCATCGCCTTCATGTCGGAGGTGCCGCGGCCGTAGAAATAGCCATCCTCCTCGATGAACTTGTACGGATCCCGCTGCCAGTCCTCGCGGCGGGCGTTGACCACGTCGATATGGCCGAGGAGGAGCATCGGCTTCGCCTTGGGCGACGTGCCGGGAAGTTGCGCGACCAGCCCACCGTCGAGCGGGAAGCCGTCGGCCTTGAACAGGGTGACCTGATCGTCGGTATAGCCGGCTGCCTTCAGCCGGGCGGCGAGTTTCTCCGCGGCGGCGGTGCAGCTTCCGGTGGAGACCGAGGTGTCGGTCTCGACCAGCTCCCGGTAGAGATCGCGGAAGGCAAGCTGGTCGGGGCGGGGGGCTTGAGTCTGGGCCGTGGCGCCGTGGGAGACGAACAGGGCGAGCGCGGTGGCGGCGGCTGTGGCGAGTGGCTTCATCTATGGTTCCCCCGGGGTTTTGACGGGCAGGCTAGGGGGGCGGTTCGGGGGGTGTCAAACGCTTCCATTTCCGTCATGCCGGACTCGTTCCGGCATCCACCGTTCCGCGAGAGCATCGGCGGTTTGGTTTGCGGCACGGTGGACCCCGGAACAAGTCCGGGGTGACGCTGGGGAATGGGGCGGGGTGGAGCTGAGCCCTATCCCGTTGCCCCGCCCACCAGCAGGATATGCGCGGCGCGATCGATGAAGGTCGGATCGGTGGCGCAGAAATGTTCGAGGCGGGCGAGGCTTGCCTCTAGCGCGGGGTCTTCGGTCGCGGGGTTCCAGTCGCGTTCGGGGCGGAAGCGGCTGTGGAAAACGTCGATGCCGGCGAGTTCGCGGATCGCGCAATAGGGGGCGAACAGGGCGCGGACTTCGCGCGCGCTGAACAGATGGAGGCCGAATTCGAGATGGCGACCATCGAGCAGATCGACCTCGAGCCGGTCATGCTCATGGTCCTGGTGGTAATGCCGCGCCTTCTCCAGCCCCGAGATGAAGATCGACGGGAGGCTGCCGGTCGAGCGGACGGTGGCGATCAGCGCGCCGTCGGTCACCTCAGCCAGCGCGCGCGCCACGGCGGGGTAGCTGGACGGCGCGACATGGTTGAGCACGCCGTAGAGGCACAACGCGATGTCGCAGGCATGGCGGCCTTCCTGTTCGAGCGTCTCCACGATGTCGCCGACGTCGAAGGTCAGGCCGATCCTCGGGTCGACCGCGCGGGCGGCGGCCTGGTTGGCGAGGGCGATCATCGCCGGGGAGATGTCGATGCCGCGGCCCTCGATCGCGGTGAAGCCGAGATCGCGGGCGCGGGCGGCGGTGCGCAGCAGCCAGGTGCCCGGGCCGCAGCCGAGATCGAGGATGCGGATGGCGTGGCGGCCCTGGGCGCGCAGCTCGATCAGGGTCCTGTCGATGCGCAGCCACAGTTCGCGATCGGCAAAGTCATAGCGGCCGGAGAAACCGGACGATGCATCGCCATCGGCATAGTCGCGATAGTCTGCGCCGGCGGCGTCATAGGCGAGGGCGATTTCGGCGCGGGCCGGGAGAGGGGCCGGGTCCGGGGTGATGTCGTCGAACGCAAGGCGGGTTGCCATGGGTGGCTCCTGAAAGGGGGGATTCAATGATTGCCGGGGTCGCGGTCGACCGGGCGGCGGAAGGGCCTCAGCGCCAGGGATCCCTGAATCCGAGGGTGATGTCGGGACGGGGCGCCGGGTGCCGGCTGGGCGTGCGTGTCGTGCGGAGACGGCAGAGCAGAGCGAGGCTCGTCAGGGCCAGGCCGATCACGGCGACCACCAGCAGGCCGGTGAGATCCGGGGACATCGTCTTCCTCCATGTCAGGCCGCGAGGGTCGAGGTGAGCGGATGGCTCGCCAGTTCAACCGTCGCGCCGGGAAAGGCATGGCGTTCGAGGCGGGCGAAATGGAGGGCTGCGTCGCGGGAGATGAACACGCCCTCGATCAGGCCGTGATTTTCCTGGACCATCCAGCGGCCGCGGCGATCCTGCCCGACCTGGAGGATATGGGGTGTCGCACCGGGATCGGCGGGACCGGTCTGCATCGGGATGCTCCTGCGCCGGCAAGGGGGCCGCCGGCGATGGCGCGGCGCGTTGTCGTGCCGCGGCCCTCAGATAGGCGCGGGGGGCGTTAAGCTTCGACGGCGACCTGGGGGCATCCGCATAAGGAACGCGTAAAGAGCGGCCGGGGTTGGACACATCCCCGGCCGCTCCCTGCTGCGACAAACGCGGCTGAACTGGATCTCCCTAGCCGATCCAGCCCCGGCGCGACGCCGCAGGCACCTGCCCCGCTTCGGCGAGTTCAGTGAGCTTGATGAATTCCTGTCGCCAGTAACCGTCAGCATTGCCGGCGAGGCGGCGGATATCGGCATAGCCAAGGTCGCCGAGCCGCGTGTCGCCGCGCAATTTCTGCCCGAAGGCGGCGACCGCGGTGGCAAAGGCCATGTCGCCCTGTGGCAGGGCATGGGTGGCGAGCTGGCGGGCATCGACCGGGCGTTCGATCAGGCGCGAGGTGTCGCCGTCCGGCAATTTGTAGCGCAGGCGGACGAAGGCCATCTCGCCGTCCTGCTTGCCCGAGGTCTGCGCGGTATGGCGGTTGTCGGTGTAGCGGCGGTCGGACAGCCAGCCCTTCGTTCCGGCGGGTACGACCTCGTAGATCGCGGTGACCTGATGGCCGGCGCCGATGTCGCCCGCGTCGACCTTGTCGTTATCGAAATCCTGCTCGGCCAGCGCGCGGTTCTCATAGCCGATCAGGCGGTACTGGCTGACATAGGCGGGATTGAACTCGACCTGGACCTTCACGTCCTTGGCGATGGTGAAGAGGGTCGAGGCGAGTTCCTCCGACAGGACCTTCTTCGCCTCCATCGCGCTGTCGATATAGGCATAGTTGCCGTTGCCGAGATCGGCGATCGATTCCATCATCGAGTCGTTGAGATTGCCCTGGCCGAAGCCGAGCGTGGTGAGGGTGATGCCGTCGTCGCGTTCATGCTCGATCAACGTCTCCAGCTCCTTCTGGTCAGTGATGCCGACATTGAAGTCGCCGTCGGTGGCGAGGAGGATTCGGTTGACGCCGCCCTTGATGAAATGTTCGCGGGCGATGGAGTAAGCGAGCTGGAGCCCTTCGCCGCCGGCGGTCGAGCCGCCGGCGCTGAGCGTGTCGAGCGCCGCCTTGATCTCCGACGGGTCGCTGGTCGAATCGAGCACGACGCCGGCCGCGCCGGCATAGACGACGATCGCGACCCGGTCCTCGCGGCCGATATTGTCGGCGAGGGTAGAGAGGGCTGATTTGACCAGGGGCAGCTTGTCCGGCTCGTCCATCGACCCCGAGACATCGACCAGGAAGACCAGGTTCGCGGCCGGCCGGCGCGCATAGGGAAGGTCATAGCCGCGCAGGCCGATGCGCAGGATCTTCGTATCCTGGTTCCAGGGTGATTGCGCGACGTCGGTGGTCACGCTGAACGGCGCCTCGCGGTCGGAGGGCAGGGGATAGTCGTAGCGGAAATAGTTGATCATCTCCTCGGTGCGGACAGCGTCGACCGGCGGCTTCTGCCCCTGGGTGAGGAAGCGGCGGACATTGGCATAGGCGGCGGTGTCGACATCGACCGCGAAGGTCGAGACGGGCGCGTCGGCGACCATGTGCACCGGCGAGATGGCGTTGGGCTTGTATTTCTCGCCGCTCGCATCGGCGACGGTCAGTCCGCTGTCGGCGGCATCGCTCGTTTCGTAGCTGGGCGCCGAATAGTTGTTGCCGCCCGGCTTCGAACAGCCGGCCGTCACCGCCGCCAACGCGACGCAGCACAGGATCGTCTTGGACTTCATGACATGCTCCCTAGATGCTTGCCTTATTTGGGCCTCATTTTCGCCGTGTTTGTGTCACGGCTTTTCCGGGCTGGCAAGTGTTTTCCTATCTCATAGGGGGATATTGGATTCAGGCGCTTTTCCGTTCGTTTCGGGCTGAGGCGCGGTGTAGGACGGCTTGCGTCGAGGCCAGGAAGCGCTAGCATCCCGACTCATGACACAGCAGATCACGACCTATGCCGCATTCTGGCCTTATTATCTGCGCGAGCATGCAAGGCCGGAGACCCGGCGGCTGCACTATGTCGGCACCGCGCTGACCTTCGTCTTCCTCGCGCTTGCGCTGACGAAGGGGGGCTGGTGGTGGGCATTGGTGCCGCTCGCCGGATACGGCTTTGCCTGGGGTGCGCATTTCGGCGTGGAGAAGAACCGCCCGGCGACCTTCACCTATCCGCTCTGGTCGCTGTTCAGCGATTACCGGATGTTCTTCCTGTGGCTGAGCGGACGGCTGGGGCCGCATCTGCGTGCGGTTGGCGTTGCCTGATGAAAGGGCTGGGCCTGATGAAAGGGCTGGGCCTGATCAGAGGGCGGGGACGATATCCGTCCTGGTAAAATCGTCGCCTTTGAAGAGGAGCGGTTCGCCGGTCGCCTTTGCGAGGGCGTAGGCGAAGCAGTCGCCGAAATTGAGACCGGCCGCGCGCCGTGTACCTCGGCCATATTTCCGGTAGCCATCGTTCGCTATGGTGGCGATCTCCCTGGTGACGTCTTCAATCACCACGTCGAAGCTCGCCAACAAGGTATCCGCACCCTCTCTGATCCGCGCGTCGCCGCCGCGTGTCGTCACCACCGTCAGTTCAAGCCACGAGCCGGCCGACATTCTTATTGTCGACGCAGCGGACATGGCGTCCAGAAAGGATCTGGCATCGGGCTCGTCCCGCAGGATGGCGATGATCGCCGAGGTGTCGACGATCACTTGGGCAGGCCATCCTCATCGTAGAGCAGCGCGCCATGGGTGGTCGACAATTCCTGGTCTCGAAATTCTGGTTTCCAATGGCCGCGCAGGCCGCGGGCCATTTCCAGTAATTCATCTACAGTCGCCCGACGTTTCGGTTGCATGGTGCGGGCGCGTCGTTCCTGAAGGGCGATGCGCACGGCCAGGGTGACACTCTCGCCCATCTCCGCCGCAAGCTCACGGGCCAGGCGAACCGTCTCTTCGTCCTTGATGTTGAGCTGGACGCCCATATTTCTACCTCCGAACCAGAAAATTCTACCATGGCCGCGCCGGAGCAACAACGGCGAACTTGGCGGGCCGATGATTCAGCTTGCTTGCCCGCCACGCGATCGCACGCCATCTAGGCGCCATGCACACCGCCCCCAACACGCTCGCCCTGATCGGCAACACACCGCTCGTCCGCCTGAACGGCCCAAGCGAGGCCGCCGGCTGCGATATCTTCGGCAAATGCGAGTTCGCCAATCCCGGCGCCTCGGTGAAGGATCGCGCCGCCCTGTTCATCGTCGAGGATGCCGAGGAGCGCGGGCTGATCCAGCCGGGCGGGACGATCGTCGAGGGCACCGCCGGCAACACCGGCATCGGCCTGGCGCTGGTCGCCAACGCCAAGGGGTACAGGACGATCATCGTCATGCCGGAGACGCAGAGCCGCGAGAAGATGGACACGCTGCGCGCGCTGGGTGCCGAGCTCGTGCTGGTGCCGGCCGCGCCTTATTCGAATCCGGGGCATTTCGTTCACACCTCGCGCCGGATCGCCGAGGAGACGCCCAACGCGATCTGGGCCAACCAGTTCGACAATATCGCCAATCGCCGAGCGCATATCGTCGGCACGGCGGAAGAGATCTGGACTCAGATGGAGGGGCGGATCGACGGCTTCACCTGCTCGGTCGGTACCGGCGGTACGCTCGCGGGCGTCGGCCTCGGGCTGAAGGCGAAGGACGAGAGCGTGTGCATCGCGCTCAGCGATCCGTACGGCGCGGCGCTCTACGATTATTATGCCTGTGGCGAACTGAAGTCGGAGGGCAGCTCGGTCGCCGAAGGAATCGGGCAGGGGCGCATCACCGCCAATCTGGAAGGCGCGCCGATCGACACCCAGTTCCGCATCTCCGACGAGGAGGGGCTTGAATGGGTGACCCGGCTGCTCGACGAGGAGGGACTGTGCCTGGGGCTGTCGTCGGGCATCAACGTCGCCGGCGCGGTGCGGCTGGCGAGGGAGCTCGGGCCGGGCAAAAGGATCGCGACGATCCTGTGTGACACGGGATTCCGCTACCTCTCGACGCTCTACAATCGGGCCTGGCTCGAGTCCAAGGGACTGACCGTTCCGGAGCGGCTGAAGCGCGAATAGCCGGGGCCATCGACAAGACTCTTTTCATGCGTTACATTTATGCCACACGTATGAAAATCATGATTCAAGATCCGGCGCAGACGTCGCAACGGGTGAAGGTCGGCATGATCGGCCTCGCCGCCGTTCTGCTTCTCATCGGTCTGGCCGCCGCGATCTTCTCCACCGCCAACAGGGAGAGGCCGCTGATCGTCGTCGGCGGCGCCCGTCCCGACGTGGTGGCCAATATGGCGGCCGGCAACCAGATGCTGCCGATCGAAGGCGCGACCAGCGAGCCGCTCGCCGAACTCGGCGTCGCGCCGAGTTCCACGGCCGATCTCAACCTCGCCCAGGCCACGCGCCGGGCCGAGCCCCACGCCGCGAAGACCAAATGAGCCCGATATCCCCTGTCAGGCCAACGGTGCCGGCGGGGAGAATCAGGGAAAACATGGCCCGACCCCGGGGCGATCCGGGGAAAACGCCCCCCAAGTCCCGAAATCCCAAGAACACACCGAGAACAGGTTGAAATGACTGCAATTAATTCCCCGGAGAATCGAAGATATTAGGGCTTTTGCCCCGACTTTCCCCGGCTTTCCCCTTGAATCCCCGACTAACCCGAGTTAACCCTGTGCTGACAGGGGTAAACTCATCTCGCCTGCGCGACGTGGCGCTGGAGGGCGGTGAAGGCCGTCTTCCGAGGACGGGGGAGTCATGCCTGCTGGAGTTCGGGGTACGGCGTGGCGCAAAGGGCAGAATATCAGGGAGACGGACTTGGCCTTGTCGACGACAAGGGCCGGGTCGCGATCCCCGCTTCGCTCAGGGCCATCCTGGCTGCGAACAGCCCGCGTCCCGACGGCAAGGACGGCGGCACCGTCATCATCGGCGTCCATCAGAAGCACCCCTGCCTGATCGCCTATGACCCCGCTTACGTGCCCATCCTGAAGGCCAAGCTCGACGCGCGCGAAGAGGCCTACACCGCCGATGACGGCGAATATGACTATAACATCAAGCGCCGCGCGGCGCAGGGAGAGGCGACGCCGTTCGACGGCAGCGGCCGCTTCATCATGCCCGGCTTCCCGCGCTTCCACGCCAAGATCGGCGCGAACGCCTTCTTCTACGGCGTGTTCGACTATTTCGAGATCTGGGACCCCAAGACACTGATCGAGGCCGAGGGCGTGGCCGAGATGGTGAAGTCCTGCGCCCGTTACCATTGCCAGCTCAAGGGGATCGCGCTGTGAGCGGCGCCGAACCCCATATCCCCGTGCTGCTCGCCCAGGTCGTCGACGCGCTCGCCATTACCCCTGGCGAACGTCATGTCGATGCGACCTTCGGTGCGGGCGGTTATACGCGGGCGCTGCTCTCCCTCGGCGCCCGCGTATTCGCCTTCGACCGCGATCCCGATGCGATCGAAGGCGGGCGGGGGCTGGAGGCCGCATCGGATGGCGCGCTGACGCTGATCCCGGCGACCTTCTCGGCGCTCGACGCCGAGCTGGAGGCGCGCGGCGCGACCCCGGTCGACGGCGTGACGATGGATATCGGCGTGTCGTCGATGCAACTCGACCAGGCGGAGCGCGGCTTCTCCTTCCAGTCGGACGGGCCGCTCGACATGCGAATGAGCCAGGAAGGCGAGAGCGCGGCCGATTTCGTCAACCATGCCGACGAGGCGGTGATTGCCGATATCCTCTACCAATATGGCGACGAGCCCCGGTCCCGCCGGGTGGCGCGCGCGATCGTGGCGGCGCGGCCGATCAACCGCACCGGCGAGCTGGCGCAGGTCGTTCGCCGTGCGCTCGGCTACAAGCCGCACGACAAGAAGGACCCCGCGACCCGGACCTTCCAGGCGATCCGCATCCATATCAATCGCGAGCTGGGCGAACTGGCTGACGGGCTGGCCGCGGCTGAGCGCGTGCTGAAGCCCGGCGGCCGGCTGGCGATCGTGACGTTCCACTCGCTTGAGGACCGGATGGTGAAGCGATTCCTGCGCGAGCGCAGTGGATCGTTACCGGGACGATCCCGTCATCTTCCTGAATTGATGGTTAACGCAAAACCAAGTTTTGAGAAGGTCGGTCGCGCGGTGCGCGCCGACGATGCCGAGATTGCGCGAAACCCCCGCGCCAGATCGGCAACGTTGCGGACAGCGCTGCGGACCGATGCCGTGGCCTGGACTTCTGAAGGAGCGTTGTGATGCTTGCGTATGCTTGGAAAAGTCTTGGCTGGTTCCTGGCCGGCGTTGCCGTTGCTCTGGGTTTCCTGCTGGTGCCGTTGCAGGTCGCGGCCGAGCGCAAGAAGCTCGACAGGACAGTTGCGCTGATCGGCCAGGCGCAACGGGACATTCGCGCGCTGGAGACCGAGTTCGACACGCGCGCCAACCTTGCCCAGCTCGAGAGGTGGAATGGCGACACGCTGCGCCTGACGGCGCCGGCGGCGGCCCAGTTCGTGTCCGACGAGGGCGCGCTTGCCTCGCTCGATCTCAACCAGGGCCATGACGCGACGATCCAGACCGCGTCGCTGGTCGTGCCGTCGCTGCCCGACGGTTCGACCATGCGTCCGGCGACGACGCCTGCGGTGGTGACCCGTGTCGTGGAAACGGCCGCCGCAGCACCTGTGGCTACCGTGCCTGCGACGGCCAAGTCGCGACCGGCTGTCGTGGCGACCGCGGCCCCTGTCCGCGAGCGCGCCGTTTCCGGTGGCAAGGCCCAGACGGTGGCGTTGCTCGACCGCAAGCTGCTGAGCGATTCGACGATCGGCGACCTGTTCAGCGGCGCTCGTGCTGAATCCGGGCGGACGCGTTGACGGCACTCGTCGCCCGACCACAGCCGCAACGGCGTCTGACCGGCCAGCGCCATGCGCTGGTCGCGACGGCGCATGTGCGGCTGATGATGCTGATGCTGCTGCTCGCCGCCGGCTTCACGCTGGTGATCGGGCGGATCGTGATGCTCGGTTTCGTCTCCGAGCCGGCCAGCGCCCAGGGGCTGGTTTCGGGCGTGATGCAGCGCGGGGATATTCTGGACCGCAACGGCGAACCGCTGGCGCGGACGATCGAGGCGTGGACGATCGGCGTGCACCCGGGCAAGCTGCTCGGCGATCGTCGCGAGCTGGCGGCGAAGCTTGCCGCGATCGTGCCCGGCCATGACGAATCCTGGTATTATGCCAAGCTGACGTTGCCGGTGAATTTCACCTATCTTGAGCGCCACGCGTCGCCGGCGCTGGTCAACGCGGTCCATGCGCTGGGCGAGCCGGGCCTTGCTTTCGCGCGGGAGCCTGAGCGGCTGTACCCGCAGACCACCATGGCCGCGCATGTGCTAGGCTATATCGGCCCGACGGGCGACGACAGGCGGATCATGGGCCGCGCCGGGATCGAGCGCGCCTTCGACGACCAGCTGACCAGCCCTTCCACACGCGGCACCCCGGTGAGCCTGTCGATCGACAGCCGGGTGCAGGCGGCGATGGAGAGCGAGCTGGGCAGGGCGATGATCGCGTTCAAGGCGAAGTCGGCGACCGGCATCGTGCTCGACGTCCACACGGGTGAAGTGATGGCCATGGTCTCGCTGCCTGTTTACAACCCCAACAAGATCGCCGGCACGAGCAGCGACGCGCTGCGCAACAACGTGACGCAGAGCGTGTACGAGTTGGGATCGACCTTCAAGCCGATCACCATGGCGACCGCGATCGAGACCGGCGTCGTGACGTCGATGGCGCGTCGTTTCGATGCGACCCAGCCGTTGCATGTCGGTGGCTTCACCATCCATGACGACCATGCGCAGAAGCGTTTCCTCGATATCCCCGAGGCACTGATCCATTCGTCGAACATCGTGACGGCGCGGATCGCCGACGAGATCGGCAAGGATCGCATGGCGGCGATGTTCAAGGCGATGGGTTTCGATACCCGCCCGGAGATCGAGCTGCGCGAGAAGCAGAAGCCGATCTGGCCCGTGTTCTGGGCGCGCACCACGGTGATGACGACTGCCTATGGCCACGGCATCGCGGTGACGCCGCTTCACCTCGCCAACGCCTATGCGACGCTGGTGAATGGCGGGATCTGGCGGCCGACGACCCTGTTGAAAGTCGCCCCGGGCAAGGCGCCCGAGGGTCGCCGCGTACTGTCCGAGGCGACCAGCGCGCGGATGCGGCAGCTCCTGCGGCTGGTCGTGACGCAGGGCACCGGCCGCAAGGGCGAGGCGCCCGGATATCGCGTCGGCGGCAAGACCGGCACTGCCGAAGTTGCAGGGGCGGGCGGTTACTCGAAGAAAACGAACGTCTCGACCTTCGCGGCGGCTTTCCCGATGGACGCGCCGCGCTATGTGGTGATCGCAATGCTCGACTCGCCTATCGGGAACGCCGAATCCTTTGGCCTCACCACCGCTGCCTGGACGGCGGCCCCGGTCGTGAGCCGTGTCATCTCCCGCACCGGCGCGATGCTTGGCGTGACGCCGGACAATCGTCGCGACGTCGATGTCTCCGAATTGCTGCCGTTGTTGTGGCATGCCCCGGGCGAGAACCCGGCGGACGCCGAATGAAGCTTGGCGCGCTGACCGGTGGAGCGGAGGACGCAACGGTCACCGGCTTCGCGATCGACCATCGCAAGGTGGCGCCCGGCACCGTGTTCGGTGCGTTCGAGGGCGCTCAGGTGAATGGCGAGGACTTCATTCCGGCGGCGGTCGCCGGCGGTGCGATCGCCGTGGTGGCGCGGCCGGAGGCGCGGGTCGAGGGTGTCGCGCACATCGCCGATGCCAATCCGCGCAAGCGGTTCGCCGGGCTGGCCGCACGCTATTTCGCGCCCTTTCCGGAGACCGCGGTCGCGGTGACGGGAACCAACGGCAAGACCTCGACGGTCGAGATGACCCGGCAATTGTGGCGGATGGCGGGTTTCCACGCCGCATCGATCGGCACGCTGGGCGTGACCACGGCTGACGACCAGGTCTCGACCGGACTGACCACGCCCGACATCGTCACTTTCCTGTCGAACGTGGCGGGGCTGTCGCGCGAGGGCGTCAGCCATGTCGCGTTCGAGGCGTCGAGCCACGGCCTCTCGCAATATCGCACCGAGGGACTGCCGGTCGCTGCCGCTGCCTTCACCAATCTCAGCCGCGACCATCTTGACTATCATGGCACGATGGAGGCCTATTTCGCGGCGAAGCTCCGGCTGTTCTCGGAAGTGGTGGTCGACGGCGGCGCGGTCGTGGTGTGGGCCGACGACCCTCATGCGGCGCGAGTGATCGAGATCGCGCGGGGACGAAGCCTTTCCGTGCTGACGGTGGGAACGCGGGGCGAGACGCTGAAGCTGGTGTTGCGCGACCCGACCCTGCTCGGGCAGGGACTGGTCATCGAGGCCGGCGGCAAGACGTACAAGGTGATGCTGCCCCTGATCGGTGCCTATCAGGCGGCGAACGCGCTGACCGCGGCGGGGCTGGTGATCGCGACCGGCGGCGATGTCGCGCAGACGCTTGCGTCGCTGGGGCGGCTGCAGCCGGTACGCGGTCGGCTCGAGCGCGCGGTGATCGCGCGGAGCGGGGCGCCGGTCTATGTCGATTATGCCCATACGCCCGATGCGCTCGAGGCAGCGATCGCTGCGCTGAAGCCGCATGTCTCGGGGCGGCTGATCACGGTGTTCGGCGCTGGCGGGGATCGCGACCGGGGCAAGCGCGCGCCGATGGGGACGGTGGCGGCGGCAATGTCCGACAAGGTCTATGTGACCGACGACAATCCGCGCTCCGAGGACCCGGCGGCGATCCGGGCGATGGTGATGGAGGGCGTGCCCGGCGCGACGGAGATCGGATCGCGCCGCGACGCGATCGGCGCGGCGATCGCCGAGGCGGGGCCGCAGGATATCGTGCTGGTCGCGGGCAAGGGGCATGAGCAGGGGCAGATCGTCGGCGACCTGGTGCTACCGTTCGACGATGTGAGCGTCGCGCGGGAGATGGCGGCGTGAGCGGCTATCTCATTTTTTCTCCTCTCCCCTTCAGGGGAGGGGCTGGGGGTGGGGCCTTCCGGCTTAAACCAACCCCAGCACTTGCGGGACTGCCCCACCCCAACCCCTCCCCTGAAGGGGAGGGGCTATGAGCTTGTGGACCTCAGCCGAGATCGCGGCAGCCACCGGCGGCACCGCCTCAACCGAGTTCAGCGCCACCGGCGTGACCTTCGATTCCCGTGAAGTCGGCCCGGGCGACCTGTTCGTCGCGCTGAAGGGCGAGACGAGCGACGGGCACAGATTCCTCGACCAGAGCTCCGAGCGGGGAGCGTCGGGTGCGGTTGTCGCTGTTGCGACACCGCACCCGCATGTCCTCGTCCCGGACACGATGGCGGCGCTCGAGGCGATGGCGCGGGCAGCGCGCGCGCGGACCGCCGCCAAAATCATCGGGGTGACCGGATCGGTCGGCAAGACAAGCACCAAGGAAGCGCTGTTCGCCGCGCTTGACCGTGGTGCGCCGGGCACCGCGCACCGGTCGGTGAAAAGCTACAACAATCACACCGGCGTGCCGCTGAGCCTGGCGCGCATGCCGGCGGCGAGCCGTTTCGGCGTGTTCGAGATGGGCATGAACCATGCCGGCGAACTGGCGCATCTGACGACCCTGGTGCGGCCGCACGTCGCGATGGTGACCGCGATCGCGCCAGCCCACACGGCTTTCTTTCCGGACGAATCGGCCATTGCCGACGCCAAGGGGGAAATCTTCGCCGGACTCCAGCCGGGCGGGGTCGCGATCATCCCCTATGACAGCCCGCATCGCGACCGCCTGATCGGGCACGCCAGGCCCCATGCCGCCAGGATCGTGACCTTCGGAACCGATCCGGGTGCCGATGTTCGCGCGATGGAGACGATGCGCACCGCGACCGGCGGAACCTTCGTCACGGCGTCGCTGGGCGAAAAGGAACTGAGCTTCACCGTCGGGCAGCCGGGCATGCACTGGGTGTCGAATGCGCTGGCGGTGCTGGCGGCGGTGGACGCGGTCGGCGGCGACCTGGCGCTGACCGGGCTTGCGCTGGCCGAACTGGGCGGGCTGGCCGGGCGCGGCGCGCGGCTGACCGTGAAGGTCGGCGGCGGCGAGGCGCTGGTGATCGACGAAAGCTATAACGCGAACCCGACATCGATGCGGGCGACGCTCGCGGTGCTGGGCGCGGAGACCGCGCCACGGAAGCTCGCCGTGCTGGGCGAGATGCGCGAGCTGGGCGAGAAGAGCGACGCCTATCATGCGGCGCTTGCCGACCCGGTAATCGCTGCCGGCGTCGAACGGGTCATTCTGGTCGGTGAAGCGATGAGGCCCCTCGCGAACGCGCTTGAGGGCAGGGTCGATTTCGTTCATGTGCCCGATACCGCTGCCGCGCGGGCAAGCCTGCTGGAAATGCTGGCGCCCGGCGATGCGGTTCTCATCAAGGGTTCGAACGGAGTCGGGTTGGCGAGCGTGATCGCCGCTTTGGCGAACGGGACAGCATAATGCTCTATTTCATCGCCAACTATCTGGGTTTTCCCGGTGTCCTCAATCTCTTCCGCTATCTGAGCTTCCGCTCGGGCGGGGCGGTGGCGACCGCGCTGATCATCGGCCTGATCATCGGGCCGCGGTTCATCGGCTGGCTCCGCGTGCGCCAGGGCAAGGGGCAGCCGATCCGCGACGACGGGCCGCAGAGCCACCTGGCCAAGCGCGGCACGCCGACCATGGGCGGGCTGATGATCCTGACCTCGCTGGTGCTGTCGATCCTGTTGTGGATGGACCTGAGCAACCCGTTCGTCTGGGCCTGCACCTTCGTGACCCTCGGGTTCGGCGCGATCGGTTTCCTCGACGATTACGACAAGGTGCGCAAGGCGAGCACCAAGGGCGTGTCGGGGCGGATGCGGCTGGTGGGCGAGTTCACCATCGCGGCGATCGCGGCCGGGCTGATCATCCACCAGAACAATGCGACCGGCACGCACCTCTATCTGCCCTTCACCAATGGCTGGTGGGTCGATCTCGGCTATTTCTACATCCTGTTCGCTGCCTTCACGATCGTGGCGTTCGGCAATGCGGTGAACCTGACCGACGGGCTGGACGGGCTCGCGACGATGCCGGTGATCATCGCCGCGGTCGCGTTCATGATCATCGTCTATCTGGCGGGCAACGCGAAGTTCGCGACCTATCTCGGCATTCCGCATGTTCCCAGGGCGGGCGACCTTGCGATCTTCTGCGGCGCGATGATCGGGGCCGGGCTAGCGTTCCTGTGGTTCAACGCGCCGCCGGCGGCAGTCTTCATGGGCGACACCGGCAGCCTGGCGCTCGGCGGGGCGCTCGGCACCATCGCCGTCGTCGCGCACCACGAGATCGTGCTTGGCATCATCGGCGGCCTGTTCGTGATCGAGGCGCTGTCGGTCATCATCCAGGTGTTCTTCTACAAGCGCACCGGCCGGCGCATCTTCAAGATGGCGCCGATCCATCATCATTTCGAGCAGCTCGGCTGGAGCGAGCCGACCGTCGTGATCCGTTTCTGGATCATCGCGCTGGTGCTCGCGCTTGCTGGCCTGTCGACCTTGAAGCTTCGGTGATCACCAGCCCCACATGGCGCGGCAAACGCTTCGCGGTGCTGGGGCTTGCGCGCTCGGGCGCAGCGGTGGTGCGCGCGCTGGTGGCGAGCGGGGCCGAGGTGGTGGCGTGGGATTCGAACGAGGCGGCGCGTGATGCGTTTTCTCCCTCTTCCCGTTGGGGAGAGGGGCGGCCACAAGCGCCGTCGCCTGCTACTGCCCCTCTCCCAACCCTCTTCCCGGAGGGGAGAGGGCTTTTGTCGTTCGCCGATCCTGAAGAGATCGACCTCGCCGGTTTCGACGGACTCGTCGTCTCGCCAGGTGTGCCGATCAATCGCCATCCGGTCGCCGCGAAGGCGCGGGCGGCGGGCGTGCCGATCATCGGCGATATCGAGCTGTTCGCTCAGGCACGGACCAGCCTGCCGCCGCACAAGGTGGTCGGGATCACCGGCACCAACGGCAAATCGACGACGACGTCGCTGATCCACCATATCCTGGAGACAGCCGGCGTGCCGGCGCGGCTGGGCGGGAATATCGGCAAGCCGATCCTGGGCGAGGAGCCGCTGCCCGAAGGGGGCGTCTATGTGCTCGAGCTGTCGAGCTATCAGATCGACCTGACGACCAGCCTCGATTGCGATGTCGCGATCCTGCTCAACATCACGCCCGACCATCTCGACCGCTATGACGGATTCGAGGGCTATGCCGGCTCCAAGGCGCGGCTGTTCGCGATTCAGTCGCCGGATCATGCCGCGATCATCGGGATCGGCGACGCTGCCTCGGCGCAGGTCGCCCGGTCGCTGGCGGCGCGGGGCGAGCATCTGACCAAGATCGCGCCGGGCCTGTGCATGGACCAGTCGCGCTGGCCATCGCTGCAGGGGCCGCACAATGCGCAGAACGCGCTCGCCGCGATCGATGCGTGCAAGGTGCTTGGTGTCGATGACGCGGCGATCGATCGAGGGCTGGAGAGCTTCGCCGGCCTGCCGCACCGGATGGAGCGTGTCGCCAGCCGGGACGGCGTTGCCTTCGTCAACGACAGCAAGGCGACCAATCCCGAATCCACCGCGCCGGCGCTGGCCGCCTTTTCGCGAATCCACTGGATATTGGGCGGACAGGCCAAGACCGACGATCTCGACGCCTGCGCACCCTCGTTCGGGCATGTCGCGCGCGCCTATACGATCGGCGAGGCCGGGCCGCGCTTTGCCGCGATCCTGGCGCCGCACATGCCGGTCGAGGAAAGCGGGACCCTGGCCCAGGCGGTGACGAGCGCCGCGGCGAACGCGCGGACGGGTGACACGGTGCTGCTGTCGCCGGCCTGTGCGTCATTCGACCAGTTCCGCGATTTCGAGGATCGCGGCGACCAGTTCCGCGCCCTGGTCGGAGCGCTCGCATGAGCAGGACCAACGCCGGGGCCAATACCGGCACGCTCACCTTGTGGAAGCGCATGAAGGGCGAGGGCGGCCGGGGTGACCGTTCGGCGCTGGGCATGTGGTTCTGGGACATCGACCGGCTGCTGCTGCTGCTGACCCTGTTGCTGATCGCGGTCGGGCTGATCGCGGTCGGCGCCGCGTCGCCCGCGGCCGCGACTCGCTATTCCGACGAGAAGCATCATATCCCGCCGCTGTTCTATCTCTGGTGGCAGCTTGCCTGGGTCTGCGTGTCGTTGCCGATCCTGTTCATCGTCTCGATGCTGCCGGTCGCCTTTGCGCGGCGGATGGCGCTGATCGGCACGGTCGCCTGCCTGGTGCTGCTGATCGCGGTGCCGTTCTTCGGGGTGGAGAAGAACGGCGCGACGCGGTGGCTCAATTTCGGCGTGTCGCTGATCCAGCCGTCCGAGTTCCTCAAGCCGTTCTTCATCGTGACCTGCGCCTGGCTGCTGTCGATGCGCGCCAAGGACGAGGCGCTGCCGGTGGTGGTGATCACCGGCGCGATGACTGCGCTCGTCGCGCTGCTGCTGATGCTCCAGCCCGATTTCGGCCAGACCATGGTGTTTGCCGCGGTGTGGCTGGCGCTGCTGATGATTGCCGGGACATCGCCCAAGGTGATGGCCGGGCTGATCGGCTGCGTGCCGGCTGGCGTGATCGCAGCCTATTTCTTCTACGGCACCGCGCGGACGCGGATCGACGCCTATCTCTTCCCGAACCATGACGGAGTGGGCGCCTCCGACCATTTCCAGACCAATGCGGCGCATGACACCATCACCGCTGGCGGCTGGCGCGGCACCGGGCCGGGCGGCGGATCGATGAAGTTCCGCCTGCCCGAGGGGCATACCGATTACATCTTCTCGGTGATCGGCGAGGAGTTCGGGCTGATCGCCTGCATGATCATCGCGCTGCTGTTCCTGGCGATCGTGGTGCGGGTGTTCGTCAAGCTGCTCGACGAGCAGGACGAGTTCCGGCTGTTCGCGGCGGCGGGGCTGGCGACCCAGTTCGGGGTACAGGCGCTGATCAGCATGGCGGTCAATACGGGACTCGCGCCATCAAAGGGCATGACGTTGCCCTTTATCAGCTATGGCGGATCGTCGATGATCGCGCTGTCGATCGGCATGGGTCTGCTGCTGGCTTTCACCCGGCGCAATCCGTTCGTATCGCGGTCACCCTATATCGCACGATGGAGCGGGGAATGAACCAGGCACGGCATTTCGTTCTCGCCGCGGGAGGAACGGGCGGACATATGGTCCCGGCGGCGGCGCTCGCCACCGAACTGATGAAGCGCGGCCATCATGTCGCGCTGATCAGCGACGAGCGCGGCGTGCGCTTTCCCGGGCTGTTCGAGGACATACAGACTCATGTGCTTCCCGCCGGGCGGCTGGCGGGCGGGCCGGTCGGCTGGGCGCGCGCCGCGGCGGCGATGGTCAAGGGCCGTTCGATGGCAATCGAGCTGTACCGCGCCTTCCGCCCCGCCGCGGTGATCGGCTTCGGCGGCTATCCGGCGCTGCCAGCGCTGCTGGCGGCGTTCCACGAAAATATCCCGACCGCGGTGCACGAGCAGAACGCCGTGCTTGGCCGGGTCAACCGGCTCGTCGCGCGCAAGGTCAGCGCGATCGCGACGTCCTATGCCAATGTCGAACGCCTCGCGCCCAAATATCGCGGCAAGACTCACCTGGTCGGCAATCCGGTCCGCGATTCGGTGCTGGCGCTTCGCTCCAGGCCCTATCCACTGCTCGAGGAGGACGGCATTTTCCGCGTGCTCGTGACCGGCGGCAGCCAGGGCGCCAGCGTGCTGAGCCAGGTCGTGCCCGACGGCCTGTCGCTCCTGCCGGTCAGCTTTCGCCGCCGGTTGCAGGTGACTCATCAGGCGCGGATCGAGGATATCGAGGCGGCGCGCGCCAAATATGCCGAGCTGTCGATCGCGGCCGACCTGGCGACCTATCTGCCTGACCTGCCCGAGCAGCTCGCCTGGGCGCACCTGGTGATCGCACGCGCGGGCGCCTCGACGCTGGCCGAGCTCACCGTGGCGGGGCGGCCGGCGATCCTGGTGCCGCTGCCGAGCGCGACCGACGACCACCAGACCGTCAACGCGCGGGAAATGACCGCAGCAGGCGGCGCGCGCACGATCGACCAGCGCAGCTTCACGCCGGTCGAGCTGGCGAAGCAGATGCAGAAGCTTGGGCTCGACCCCGCTGCGTTGCAGAACGCCGCAGGCCGCGCGCGGAGCTGCGGGCGGCCCGATGCCGCGCGCGACCTCGCCGATCTGGTCGAGAGCCTGAACGATACGCCCGGGGACATGCCGATCGGCGTGCCGCTGCCGATGGGCGCCAACGGAAAGCCGATCTACGCATGAGAGGTGTCGCAACCGATATCGGGACGATCCATTTTGTCGGCATCGGCGGGATCGGCATGTCCGGCATCGCCGAGGTGATGCACAATCTCGGCTATAAGGTGCAGGGATCCGACATGGCCGAGGGCTATGTCGTGCAGGGGCTGCGCGACAAGGGCATCGCCGTGCATATCGGGCAGAAGGCCGAGAATCTGGGCGACGCGGTGGTGATCGTCACCTCGACAGCGATCAAGCGGGGCAATCCCGAGCTAGAGGCAGCGCTTGAGCGGCGTATCCCGGTGGTGCGCCGGGCGGAGATGCTGGCCGAACTGATGCGCCTGAAATCGACCGTCGCGGTCGCCGGCACGCACGGCAAGACCACCACGACGTCGATGGTCGCGGCGCTGCTCGACGCAGGCGGGGTGGATCCGACCGTGATCAATGGCGGGATCATCAACAGCTATGGTTCCAACGCGCGGCTGGGTGCGAGCGACTGGATGGTGGTCGAGGCGGACGAGAGCGACGGCAGCTTCCTGCGGCTCGACGGGACCATTGCCGTCGTCACCAATATCGATCCCGAGCATCTCGACCATTATGGTTCGTTCGATGCGGTGAAGGACGCCTTTGTCGAGTTCGTCGAGAATGTGCCTTTCTATGGTGCGGCGCTGCTGTGCCTGGATCATCCCGAGGTGCAGGGTATCATCCCACGCCTGCGCGACCGGCGCGTGGTGACCTATGGCTTCTCGGCGCAGGCGGACGTGCGCGGGGTCAATGTCACGCCGATCCCCGGCGGCAACCGTTTCGAGGCGCTGGTGCGCAGCCGCGACGGGACGACGCGCTCGATCGAGGGGATCGAGCTGCCCATGCCGGGCCGCCACAACGTCCAGAACGCGCTTGCCGCGATCGGCGTGGCGCTTGAGCTCGGCATCGACGATGCGACGATCCAGCAGGGTTTCGGCAAGTTCGGCGGGGTGAAACGGCGCTTCACCAAGGTAGGCGAGACGGGTGGCGTCACGATCATCGACGATTACGCGCATCATCCGGTCGAGATCCGCGCCGTGCTCTCTGCGGCGCGCGAGGGCGTGGCGAACCGCGTGATCGCGGTGGCGCAGCCGCATCGCTATTCGCGGCTGGGCGATCTGATGGAGGAGTTCCAGCAGGCGTTCAACGATGCCGATATGGTGTTCGTGACGCCGGTCTACGCAGCGGGCGAGGCGCCGGTCGACGGCGTCGATGCCGAGGCGCTGGCCAATGGCCTGAAGACTCGCGGTCACCGTTCGGCGGCAGTCGTGCCCGATGCGGCGGCGCTGGCCACGACACTGGCCGGTGTCGTCCAGCCCGGCGACATGGTGGTCTGCCTGGGGGCAGGGGATATTACTAAGTGGGCCGCGGGCCTCGCCGATGCCATCGAGGCAGCGCGATGAGCAACGTCTGCCATGCCTTGCCGCCCCTGCTGGGAAGCGCCCAGCACGAAGGCAGCCTGGCCGATTTCATCTGGTTCCGCACCGGCGGGCCGGCGGAGTGGCTGGTGCGGCCGAAGGACGTGCACGATCTTTCTGTCTTCCTTGCCGGACTCGATCCCGAGACGCCGGTGCTGCCGGTGGGTGTTGGGTCGAACCTGATCGTGCGGGACGGCGGCGTGCCTGGCGTTGTCGTGCGGCTGCCCAAGGCGATGGCGAAGTCTGCGATCGAGCCGGGCAACAGGGTACGCGCGGGCGGCGCGGCGATGGGGATTTCAGTCGCCAGCGCGGCGCGCGATGCCGGGATCGCGGGGCTTGAGTTCCTGCGCGGCATTCCCGGTACGGTCGGTGGCGCGGTGAAGATGAATGCCGGCGCCTATGGCCGGGATACGTCGGACATCCTGATCGAGGCGACCGTCGTGACTCGGTCGGGCGATGTCGAGGTCTGGCCAGCAGCGAAGTTCGGCTATGTCTATCGCCATTCCGACTTGCCCGCAGGCGCGGTGGTGGTCGAGGCGGTGTTCGAGGGTGTGCCGGGCGATCCAGCGGTGATCGGTGCGGAGATGGACCGCATCGCCGCCGAGCGCGAGGCGTCGCAGCCGCTGCGCTCGCGCACCGGCGGGTCGACCTTCAAGAATCCGGACGGGCACAAGGCCTGGGCGCTGATCGACCAGGCGGGCTGTCGGGGTCTGACCCGCGGCGATGCGCAGGTCAGCGAGAAGCATTGCAACTTCCTGCTCAACCTCGGCAGCGCCACCAGCGCCGAGATCGAGGCGCTGGGCGAGGAAGTGCGCGAAAAGGTGAGGGCGACCTCCGGGGTCGAGCTCGAATGGGAGATTCAGCGTGTCGGCGTTCTCGCCGACGACGCCGACAAGGGATTCGTAGGGGTGAGGAAGTGAGCAAGCTCCACGTCGCGGTGCTGATGGGCGGATGGTCGGCCGAGCGCGAAGTCTCGCTGATGTCGGGTGCCGGCGTGGCGGACGCGCTTGAAAGCCTTGGCCACAAAGTCACCCGGATCGATATGGGCCGCGACGTCGCGGCGCGGCTGGTCGAGGCGGCGCCTGACGTCGTGTTCAACGCGCTGCACGGAACGCCGGGCGAAGACGGTTCGGTGCAGGGCATGCTCGACCTGATGGGCCTGAAATACACGCATTCGGGCCTGGTCACCTCGGTGATCGCGATCGACAAGCTTCTGACCAAGCAGACCCTGGTGCCGCACGGCATCCCGATGCCCGGTGGGCGGATCGTGAAGAGCGAGACGCTGTTCGAAGGCGATCCGTTGCCGCGCCCTTATGTGCTGAAGCCGGTCAACGAAGGATCGTCGGTCGGCGTCGCCATCGTCACCGATGAAGGCAATTACGGCAACCCGATCGCGCGCGGCGTGACGGGACCGTGGGGCGAGTTCGAGGAACTGCTCGCCGAGCCTTATATCCGGGGCCGTGAGCTGACGACGGCGGTGCTGGCAGGCGAAGCGCTGGCGGTGACTGAGCTCAAGCCGAAGAGCGGCTGGTATGATTACGACGCGAAATATACCGACGGGCTGACGGTGCATGTATGCCCGGCCGAAGTCCCCGACGAGATCGCCGACGCCTGCAAGCGTATCGCGCTCGACGCGCATCGGTTACTCGGCTGCTCGGGCGTGTCTCGGTCCGATTTCCGCTGGGACGACAGCCAGGGCATCGACGGACTTTTCCTGCTCGAGGTTAACACCCAGCCGGGCATGACCGCGCTCAGCCTGGTGCCCGAACAGGGGCGCTATATCGGCCTGAGCTATGCCGAGCTCGTCCAGAAGATCGTGGAGGAGGCCCTGTGAGCCGTACGATCAAGCGCGGATCGCCGCCGCGGCGGCAGATCCAGACCAAACGCCGGCAGCAGCCCAAGGCGTCGATCGTCGACCGCGCCATCGAAGTGCTGCCGATCAGCCATGACACGGTGCGCCGGATCGCCACCTGGTCGATCGTCGGCGCGGTGGGCGCGGTGGCGATCGCCACGGCGACCTGGTTCGGCGTTCCCGGGGCGATCGGCGTCGCGATCGCCGAGGGCGTCGGGCGGGCTGGCCTGCGCGTCGAGCAGGTCGAGGTGACCGGCCTCAGCCGGATGGACCGGATGACGGTCTATGCGGTCGCGCTCGACCAGAAATCCCGCGCGATGCCGCTCGTCAACCTGGAAGACGTCCGCCAGAAGCTGCTCTCCTATGGCTGGATCGCCGATGCGCATGTCTCGCGCCGGCTGCCCGACACGCTGCTTGTCCATATTGTCGAGCGCAAGCCGACGGCGGTGTGGCAGGATCGCGGCAAGCTCTCGCTGATTGCCGAGAATGGCGTGTGGCTCGAGCCGGTGAAAGCCGAGGCGATGCCCGACCTGCCGCTAGTCATCGGCCCGGGCGCGAACGAGCAGGAGGCAGCGTACCAGAAGCTGCTCGACGCCGCCCCGGCGCTTCGCCCGGTGGTGAAGGCGGCGACCTGGGTCGGCAATCGGCGCTGGAACCTGCTGTTCGAATCCGGCGAGACGCTTGCGCTGCCCGAGGGCGATTCCGATGCAGCCAAGGCACTGGTGAAATTTGCCCAGCTCGACGGGGTCCGCCCGCTGCTGGGCAAGGGGTGGATCCGTTTCGACATGCGCGATCCGAGCAAGCTGGTCGCACGCAAACCGGGACAGGTGGTCAATCGTGCTATAGCTGATCCGGAAGACGAAAATGCGCCGCAACGGCCTGCCCTGATCGAGGCGAAGCACACGGCGTTCACGATGGTACAGGGGTAAGGCGTATGGCGAAGGCAGCACCCGAGGGACTGATCACGGCGCTCGATATCGGGTCGTCGAAGGTTTCGGCGATGATCGCGCAGAAGGGCGACGGCGGCGAGCTGATCGTGCTCGGCACCGGCCAGCGCGAGAGCCGGGGCGTCAAGCGCGGCTACATCGCCGACGCGGCGGCGACCGAAGTCGCGGTACGCGAGGCGGTCGAACAGGCGGAGCGGATCGCCGGGACCAATATCGAGAATGTGTGGGTCAGCTTCTCGGCCGGTGGGCTCGTCTCCGACGTCGCCTCGATCGAGTTCGAGCTTGGCGGGCACCGGGTCGAGCAATCCGATATCGACGCGCTGCTCCAGGCAGGACGTGAATCGATCGATCCGGCTGGCCGCATGGTGCTGCACGCGCAGCCGGCGCTCTACACGCTCGACGGGCTGACCGGGGTGAAGCGCCCGCTGGGGCTTCATGCCGACCGGCTGGGCGTGCATATCCATGTCGTCGCCGCCGACGGATCGCCGGTGCGCAACCTGGGCCTGTGCGTCGCCAACGCGCATCTCGAAGTGAAGGCGATCATCGCCTCGCCGGTCGCGACCGGCATGGCTTGCCTGTCCGAGGAAGAGCGCGAGCTGGGCGTCGCGCTGGTCGAGATGGGCGCGGGGATCACCAATGTCTCGCTGTTCGCCGGCGGCATGCTGGTCGGCCTGACCTCGATCCCGATCGGCGCGGCCGACATCACCGACGATATCGCCTCCTCTTTCGGCACGCGTCGGGCACAGGCGGAGCGGATGAAGTGCTTCTACGGGTCGGCCAATGCCAGCCCGCGGGACAATCACGACATGATCGACGTTGCGCCGATCTCGGCCGAGGACGGCGCGGGCGAGGGTACGCGCATCACCCGCGCGCAGCTGATCGCGGTGATCCGCCAGCGGCTCGACCATCTGATGGGCGAGGTCCAGAAGGCGCTGGTCGAGCTGAAGTTCGAAGGGCCGGTCGGTCGCCAGGTCGTGCTGACCGGAGGTGGCGCCGAGCTGAAGGGGATCGCCGACTACGCGCAGCAGGCGCTTGGCCGGTCGGTCAGGATCGGCCGCCCGCGCGGTCTGACCGCACTGCCCGAGGCGCATGGCGGCCCCGCTTTTGCGACGCTGGCGGGCCTGGCATTCTATGCCGCGGCCGATCCGGTCGACCTGCGCGCCCTGTCGCCGTCGAATCAGTTGGTGCATCGGCCGAAGGGACTTGCGATCTTCAAGCGGTTGCTGGCGACTGCCCGGGCGAATTATTAAAGAAATACGACAAGACTTAGCTGTTCGTGCTGGAGTCACCGCAAGGGATGGTGCAGAACGGGCAGTATCATTATTGAGCGCCCCGGTGTTTGGGGTGGTGCGGAGACAGGCGATGAGCATCGAATTCCTTCCCCCCGAAGTCGACGAGCTGACGCCGCGCATCGCGGTGATCGGGGTTGGTGGTGCTGGAGGCAACGCCATCGCGAACATGATGCGCGCTGAAGTCCAGGGCGTCGATTTCCTTGTCGCCAACACGGATTCGCAGGCGCTCAAACAGTCGACCGCCGCGCACAAGATCCAGCTTGGCGCGAAGATCACGCAGGGTCTGGGTGCCGGTTCGCGGCCGGAGATCGGCCGCGCCGCCGCCGAGGAGACGCTCGAGCAGGTCACCAAGATGCTCGAAGGCGCGCATATGTGCTTCATCGCCGCCGGCATGGGCGGCGGTACGGGCACGGGCGCTGCACCGGTCATCGCCAAGGCGGCGCGTGACATGGGCATCCTGACTGTGGGCGTCGTGACCAAGCCGTTCGCCTTCGAGGGCAATCGCCGCGCCAAGAGCGCCGAGGCGGGCATCGAGGAACTGCAGAAGTATGTCGATACGCTGATCGTCATCCCCAACCAGAACCTGTTCCTGGTCGCCAATGCGAACACCACCTTCAAGGAGGCGTTCCAGATGGCTGACGAGGTGCTGCAGCAGGGCGTGCGCGGCATCACCGACCTGATGGTCATGCCTGGCCTGATCAACCTCGACTTTGCCGACGTCCGGTCGGTGATGCAGGAAATGGGCAAGGCGATGATGGGCACGGGCGAAGCGTCCGGCGACAATCGCGCGATCGAGGCGGCGTCGAAGGCGATCGCCAATCCGCTGCTCGACGGCGTGTCGATGAAGGGTGCCAAGGGCGTCATCGTCTCGATCACCGGCGGCGACGACATGCGCCTGCTCGAAGTCGACGAGGCCGCGAACCATATCCGCGAACTGGTCGACGAAGACGCCAACATCATCTGGGGTTCGGCCTTCAATCCCGACCTGGAAGGCGTGATCCGCGTGTCGGTCGTCGCGACCGGCATCGAGGCGGAATCGCGTCCTGCCGCGGCACCTGCACCGTCATCGCGCGCCTTCACCTTCTCAGCGCCGAAGAAGGCGGAGGAAGCGCCAGCTCCCGCCGTCGAGGCGCCCGCGCCGCTGGCCGCCGAGCCGGTCGGATTCGATACCCAGGAGCCAGTTGCGGCGGAAGCGCCCGACGCTGCCGACGAGCTGGTGCTGGGCAGCGAGACCCAGGTTCCGGCCGTGCCGGTGTTCGGCGACGAGGAAGTGACCGCAGCCGAGCCGGCAGCGACGCCCGATCCCGATCTCGCAGTGCGTCGCCGCTGGCTGTCGCCCGGCGCCCCGGTCGCCGAGGAAGCACCGGCTCCCGCCAGCGAGCCGATACCCGCCGCGCCGCGCGTCAAGCTGGGCGGTACGCTGTTCGAACGCATGTCGAGCGTGTCGCGCGGCGCTGCGCGCGAAGACGAGCCGTCCGACAAGGATTCGGTCGATATCCCGCGCTTCCTGCATCGCCAGAACAACCAATGAGATGACGCCGGAGTGCGCGGCCGGTTCATCGCCGGTGCGCGTCACTCTGGCGCGCCTCGTCCGATCCGGACATTGCCGGTTCAGCCGGACTGGGCTCTAGGCTGGCTTCTCATGCGCGCTTTCCACCTTTTCGGATCCGTCGTTGCTCTTGTCGTGCCCTTCGCGGGCGCGACGGCCGGCGCTCAGGTGCAATCCGTGCAGACGGTGCAGCCGCTCAACCCGCTGGGCGACGAGCTCGCCGCGGAAATGCGGCTCCTGGCGGCCAATCCTCTAGATATCAACGCGCTGGTCCGTGCCGGCGAACTGGCGCTGAAGCTTGGCGATCCGACCGCCGCCGGGGCTTTCTTCGCCCGCGCGGAACGGCTCGATCCACGCAACGCACGGATCAAGGCGGGAATGGGCAGCATCCTCGTCCAGTCCGAGCGACCGGGCGAAGCGCTGCGCCGGTTCGGCGAGGCCGAGACGCTGGGGCTCGACCCGCGCAACTATGCCGCCGACCGCGGCCTGGCCTATGACCTGATCGGCCAGCAGGAGCGCGCGCAGCGGGACTATCGCCTGGCCCTCAAGGATGGTTCGGCCGACGAGACGATACGGCGCTATGCATTGTCGCTTGGCATATCCGGCAAGCGCGACATGGCGCTCAAGCAACTCGATCCATTGCTCCGGAAGAGCGACCGGGGCGCGTGGCGCGCGCGCGCCTTCATCCTGGCGATGAACGGCGACGATCAGGGGGCGTCGCGGATCGCGACCAACATGATGCCGCCTGGGCTTGCGCAAGGGTTGCAGCCCTTTTTCGAGCGGCTCTCCAGCCTTGGGCCGACCGACCGTGCCTTTGCTGTCCATTTCGGCGAGTTGCGCGCCACGCCCGAGCGGACCGCCGACGCCCGGATGATCCCGGTGCTGGCGCCGCTGCCGCCCGAGCCGGGCGTTCCGGTGGCACCGGTGGCGACGGCCGTTGCGGCGGTGCAGGCAGCGCCCCGGCCTGACAAGTCGGCGGATCGCCGCAGCCGGGGCAAGAAACGCAAGCAATATGAGATCCAGGTCGCGACGGCTGCACCGCCAGCGGTGCAGCCGCAGCCTGAGCCGTTGCCGCAACCGCCGGTCTATGTCGCCAGCGCCGATCCGGTCGAGCAGCCAGTCTATGCGCCACCGAGCCAGGTTCAGATGGCTTCAGCGGTGCCGGCGCGGACTCCTGACAGCGGGCGGCGGAGCATGACCCTCGCGCCCGCGACCGGATCGCCGCCCGCTGCGCCTGCGCCGTCCCGGACCCCGCCAACTGCTGTGGCGTCGGCCAGGTCGCCGATAGCGGACCGAAGCACGTTGCCGCCGGAAGTGGATACGCGAATTCCGGGCGGTTCGAACCAGACGGCGTCCAGCCGGGCGGCCCCGCCGCCGCCATCGGCTTCGGGGCCGGTGGTTCTCGCGTCTTCAAACCTGCCGAGCCGTCCGGCGATCGCAGCGGCAGCGCCGCCAGCAAGCGCGCCGTCTTCCTTGCCGGTCGCCGAAGCGAGCACGCGGATTCCGGAAAGCGCGCCGCGACCATCTGCCACTGCGCCGCAGGCATCGCCCCAGCAGGCGTCGTCCCCGCCCACGACGGTAGCCTCGTCCGCGCCTGTCTCTGCCGCACGTGGCCCCGAGGCGTTCGCCGTGACGACACCCGCGCCGGCGACCCAGTCCGAGCGCCCGGTCCACGTCGCATCGGCACCGACGCCCGTGCGGAGCGAGGATTCGATCCTGGCCAGCATCATCGCGAATATCTCGGTGCCGGGCTCCGAACTGGGGGTCGCGCCGATCGAGACCGCACGGGCCGAGCCGGCGCCCCCGGTTCCGTCCCAGGCCGCGCCTGAACCGGTCGACACCGGGGCTGCGGCACGCGAGGCGGCGGAGAAGAAGGCGGCTGCCGACAAGCAGGCGCTTGCCGAGAAGAAGGCGGCCGAGACGAAGAAACTGGCCGAGGCGAAGAAGGCAGCTGAAGCCAAGAAGGCAGCCGAGCTGAAGAAGAAGAACGATCCGAAGATCCTCGAACCCTCGCGCATCTGGGTTCAGGTGGCGGGCGGCGCGAATGAAGACACCTTGCCCAAGGAATGGGAGAAGGTCCGCGCCAAGGCTCCGGTGGTGTTCAAGGGGAAATCGGGCTGGACCACGCCGTTGCGTGCGACCAATCGCGTGCTGGCAGGGCCGTTCAAGACCAGCGACGAGGCACGATCCTTCGTCAATGCGCTCGCCAAGGAGGGGCTCTCCGCCTTTTCCTTCACCAGCGAGGCGGGCCAGAAGGTCACGAAGCTGGCCCCCAAGTGAGCGACGGGCAGCGTCACGCGCCATGGGCGGCCGATCCGGCTAGCAGCCGTGGCCGCCTGCATGAGGAGCAGCGCGAGGCGGTGCGCGGACCGCGCGACGCGTTCCAGCGGGACCGCGACCGAATCATCCATTCGATCAGCTTTCGCCGCCTGCGTCACAAGACCCAGGTGTTCATGGCGCCCGATGGCGACCATTTCCGAGTCCGCCTGACTCACAGCCTGGAGGTCGCGCAGATCGGTCGTGCCGTGGCGCGCACGCTCGGGCTGAACGAGGACCTGACCGAAGGACTGTGCCTTGCGCACGATATCGGCCATCCGCCGTTCGGCCATGCCGGCGAGGATGCGCTGAAGGCCGCGCTGGCGGGGCAGGGCGGGTTCGACCATAACGGCAACACGCTGCGCGCGCTGATGGTGATCGACAGCCCCTATCCGAGGTGGAACGGGCTGAACCTGACCTGGGAGACGCTCGAGGGCCTGGCCAAGCACAATGGCCCGATCGCTGAACCTGCCTGGGCATTGGCCGAGGCGGATGCGGCGTTCCCGCTCGATCTCACGCGCTGGCCGTCGCTTGAGGCGCAGGTCGCGGCGATCGCCGACGATATCGCCTATGACAATCACGACATCGACGATGGGTTGCGCGCGGGACTGCTGACGCTTGAGCAGATGCTTGAGGTGCCGGTGGTTGCGGCCGGCTGGGAGGAGACCCGGCGTCGCTTTCCCGACATTGCGGCCGACAGGCTGGTCGGCGAGCTGGTGCGCTCCCAGATCGGCACGATGGTCAACGACCTGATCGCCGAGACGCGTCGCCGCGTAGCCGGGGCGGGAGTCCAAACCGCTGAGGATGTGCGGGCTGCTGGCACATGCCTGGCCGGCTTCTCGGACGAGATGCGCGACGCCGAGCGATCGCTCAAGCGCTTCATGTACGCCAATCTGTACCATCATCCGCGCCAGCTCGAGGCGGCGCGGATCGCCGGGGAACTGGTGGCAGGACTATTCGGTGCCTATCACGCTGATCCGCGCCTGATGCCTGCCGACTGGCATGGACGGCTGCCCGCGGAGGAACCCGCGCGCAGCCGTCACATTGCCGATTTCATCGCCGGCATGACCGATCGCTATGCCGTCACCCGCTATCGCGAGGTGGTCGGGCCGATCGATCTGCCGGAGGGGTTCTAGATTCTGCCCGTTCGTTCTGACTAGCCATTGAGCCTGTCGACATGGCGTATCGAAGGACAGGCGCCGCGCGCGGCAACCATTCTTCGATACGGGCCTTCGACTTTGCTCAGTCTCTACTCAGGACGAGCGGCAGTGGTGCGGAGTCTGGAGCGCCGCGCCTTTCCCGAAATATCAGCGCGAGGCGAGCGCGACCGGGGTCAGCTTGGCCTGCGCGTTCTTCACGCTGAACGACACGGGCTCGCCGCCCGAGATGCCGCTGACCTGATCGCCGCGAACGGTGAGTTCGAAGGCGCTGCCGGACGGATAGCGGCGGCCGCTGATGACGACGCGGTTCGCCTTCGCAACCATCGTGTAGACATAGGTCTGGCCGTCGCGGGTGAACCGGCGCTCCGGCGCGCTGTCCTTGGCGAAGGCGGGGGCGGAAAAGGCCGCAAGCATCGCGGCGGCGGCGAGGAACGTCTTGGTCATGATCTTTCCTTTCGGTGCTCGAAAGCCAGATCAGCATCCCCCGTTTCTGTTGTGTGGGCTCAGGATATTGCAGTGCAGCAAAATCCCAACCGCAAAGATTGCGCGCCCAGTTGCAACAAACGAACGACGAATCGCTTTTCCCACGACGGCTGACAAACTCTCGCGACATCGGGGGTGTACAAGGAACGGGAAAATGACGGGAACGAGACCATGGTGGACGCCGGCATCGCGTTGAATCGTTTCGGACTGGGTGCACGGCCCGATGAGGCGGTGCCGGGCGACCCGCGTAAATGGCTGCTCGGGCAGTTCGAGGCCTTCGATCCGAAACCACAGGCAATCGCTGCCCAGCCGAACCGCCAGGCGGTCGCGGGAGAGCTGGCCGACTATCTCGATCAGGTCCGCATGCTCCGGCAGCAAGGGGCGGTGCCCGACCCGCAGCGTCCTGCCGCGACGGCTCGGGACAGGATGGCGCCCAATGCAATGGCGCCGGGGGCCAAGGCGGAAGATCCCGCCGATGCGAATGATCCGGTGAAGCAGGCGCGTCGTTTCGCGCAGCGCCAGGCGCGGGACTATTATGTCGGCGCGGTCGGCGCGCGCGCCACCGCCGCGCTCGTCACGCCCGCGCCGTTCGTCGAGCGGCTGGTGCATTTCTGGGCGAACCATTTTGCCATCTCTATCGACAAGGTGCAGGTGGTCGGCCTGGGCGGCCTGCTGGAGTTCGAGGCGATCCGGCCGCATGTGCTGGGCAGGTTCGGCGACATGCTGAACGCGGTCGAGCGGCATCCGGCGATGCTGCTCTATCTCGACCAGGCACAGTCGGTCGGGCCGAACAGCGTGGTCGGCGCGCGGGCGGCGGGGCGTGGCAACCGCAATCTCGGGTTGAACGAGAATCTCGCGCGCGAGATCATGGAACTGCACACGCTGGGAGTGCGTACCGGCTATGATCAGGCCGATGTGACCGAATTCGCCCGGGCAATGACCGGGTGGAGCGTCGCGGGCCTGACCCGGGGCCTCCGCGCCCGCTTCGCCGGGGTGGAGGGCACGCCTGGCGACTTCATCTTCGCCGCGCCGCTGCACGAGCCAGGCACCCGCACGATCATGGGCAAGACCTATGGGCAGAATGGCGAAGGCCAGGCGCAGGCGGTCTTGAACGGCCTCGCCGTCCATCCCGCGACCGCAACCCATATCGCGACCAAGCTTGCGCGGCATTTCACCGGCGACACGCCGTCTCCGGCGCTGGTGCAGCGGATTCAGGCGACCTTCCTGAAGACGGGCGGGGATTTGCCCAGCGTCTATCGCGTGCTGATCGACTCGCCCGAGGCATGGGCCGCCGAGCCGGCCAAGTTCAAGACACCCTGGGAATGGTCGATCTCGGCCTATCGTGCTCTGGGCATGAAATCGGTCCAGCCCCAGGCGGTGACCGGCCTGCTCAACCAGCTCGGCCAGCCGGCCTGGAAGCCGGGATCGCCGGCCGGCTATGACGATATCGCGGCGAGCTGGGCAGGGCCCGACGCGATCCTGCGCCGGGTCGAGGCGGCGGAACGTTTTTCGGCAAAGGCCGGCGAGCAGATCGATGCGCGCGCGCTTGCACCCAAGCTGTTCCCCGCGACTCTCTCGACCGGGACGGCCCAGTCGCTGGCCCGGGCGGAAAGCGCCGGGCAGGCGCTCGCACTGCTGCTCGTCGCCCCTGAATTCATGCGGAGATAACCCATGATCGATCGTCGTTCCTTCGTCGGTGCGGGCGTGATGGGCGCTCTTGCCATGAGCCTCGCGCCGCGCCTCGCCTTCGCGAAGGCTGAAACCGACAAGCGCTTCGTCTTCATCATCCAGCGCGGGGCGGCGGACGGCCTCGGCACGGTGGCGCCGACAGGCGATCCGGCGTTTTCGGGCGCTCGGGGAGCACTGGCCGAAGATTTCGCCGGGGCGACCAGGCTGGATACGATGTTCGCGCTGCATCCGTCGCTCGGCGGCATCGGGAAACTCTATGGCCAGGGCCAGGCGCTGTTCGCGCATGCGGTTGCCTCGCCCTATCGTGATCGATCGCATTTCGACGGACAGAACGTGCTCGAGACGGGCGGCGCAGGAGCCTATCAGGTCAAGGATGGCTGGCTGAACCGGATGCTCGGCATCCTGCCGCCGACCAGTGCCAGGGCGATCGCGATCTCGGCAACGGTGCCGATGGCGCTGCGCGGCGGGCATGAGGTTTCTTCCTACGCGCCGTCAGCCTTGCCCGATGCGTCGGCCGGGCTGCTCGATCGGGTCTCGATGCTCTATCAGGGCGACAGTCAGCTCCACGCATTGTGGAGCGAGGCGATGGCCACGCGCGCGCTGACCAACGGCATGACCAATGACGACGGCCGCAATGCCGCGGCGACCGGCGCGCTGGCGGCGAAACTGCTCGTGCCGGAGAATGGCGCGCGGATCGCGATGATCGAGACCAATGGCTGGGATACCCATGCACAGCAGCGGATACGGCTCGGCCTGCAGCTTCGCGGCCTCGACGCGATGGTCGGCGCGCTGCAGGCAGGGCTCGGCACGCTCTGGGCTGACACGATGATATTGGTCGCGACCGAGTTCGGACGGACGGTGGCCGTGAACGGCACCGGCGGTACCGATCACGGCACGGCCAGCGCAGCGATGCTGCTTGGCGGCAGCGTGAAGGGCGGGCGGGTGCTGGCCGACTGGCCGGGGCTCGGCCAGGCTGCGCTGTTCGAGGGACGCGACCTCAGGCCGACGATCCAGCTCGATCCGTTCATCGCGGGGGCGGTGGCCGAGCATTTCTCGGTCGAGCCCGGGCGGGCGATGAAGGCGCTGTTCCCGGATGCGGGCGCGGCGCGGCCGGTCGAAGGCCTGGTCCGAACCTGAGGCGACCAAAGTTCCACCGTCATGCCGGACTTGTTCCGGCATCCACCGCTCCGCACGAGCGAAAGCGGTTGATTTGCGGAACCGTGGACCCCGGAACGAGTCCGGGATGGCGATGTTGGTGTGGAGATGCTCCTCCCGATTTGAGTCATACCCCGCCATCCGCTAAGGGCCGCGCTCGCTCTTATCACCGGACCAGCAATGACCCTTTATACCCGTTTCGCCGCGCATCTCGATGCGGCGCTTGATGCCCTTGTCGCGGCGGGCGATCTGCCAGCCGGGCTGGATCGCGCGAATGTGACCGTCGAGCCGCCCCGCGACCCGAGCCATGGCGACCTTGCGACCAACGCGGCGATGGTGCTGGCCAAGCCCGCTGCGACCAACCCGCGCGCGCTGGCGGAGAAGATCGCGGCCGAACTGGGCAAGCTGGACGAGGTGCGCGACGTGTCGGTCGCCGGCCCGGGCTTCATCAATCTGGCGCTGACCGAGGATACCTGGCGCGCCGAGCTTTCGACGATCCATGAGGAGGGCGACGATTACGGCCGCTCGACCAAGGGCGCGGGCACGACCGTCAATGTCGAATATGTCTCCGCCAATCCGACCGGCCCGATGCACATGGGCCATTGCCGCGGCGCGGTGGTGGGCGATGCCCTGGCCAGCCTGCTCGAATTCGCCGGCGCCAGCGTGATCCGCGAATATTATGTCAACGATGCCGGCGGGCAGGTGGATACGCTCGCCCGGTCGGTGCACCTGCGGTACCGCGAAGCGCTTGGCGCCGATATCGGCGAAATTCCGGAAGGGCTCTATCCCGGCGACTATCTCGTGCCGGTGGGCCAGGCGCTGGCTGCCGAGTTCGGCGACACATATGCGGCATTGCCTGAAAGCGACTGGCTGGTGCTGTTCCGAGTCCGCGCGGTCGCCGCGATGATGGAGCTGATCAAGACCGATCTGGGCTTGCTCGGCATCCATCACAACCTGTTCTCGTCCGAGGCGGAGCTACAGGCGGCGGGCAAGCCTGAGGCGGCCGAGGCTGAGCTGCGCGCGCGCGACCTCATCTATGACGGCGTGCTCGAGGCGCCCAAGGGCGAGACGCCCGAGGATTGGGAGCCCGTTGTGCTGCCGCTGTTCCGGTCGACCCAGTTCGGCGACGACCAGGATCGGCCGATCAGGAAATCGAACGGGCAGTGGACCTATTTCGGCGCCGATCTCGCCTATCACTACCAGAAGGCGCAATCGGCCGATGCGCTGATCGACATCTGGGGCGCCGACCATGCCGGCACGGTAAAGCGGATCGTCGCCGCGGTGCAGGCGCTCACGGGCGGCAAGACGCGGTTCGACGTCAAGCTGGTGCAGATGGTGCGCCTGCTGCGTGCGGGCGAGCCGGTGAAGATGTCGAAGCGCTCGGGCAATTTCGTGACGCTCGCCGAAGTCGTCGAGGAAGTCGGCAAGGACGTCGTCCGCTTCACCATGCTGACGCGCAAGGCCGACACCCAGATGGATTTCGATTTCGCCAAGGTCGTCGAAATGTCGCGGGAGAATCCGGTCTTCTACGTTCAATATGCTCATGCACGCATCGCGCGGCTGAATCGGAAGGCGGCGGAGTTCGGAATGACATGCGGCACTGCCGATCTGTCCCAACTTGATACCACCGAACTGGAGCTGGTGAAACTCGCAGCCCAGTTCCCGCGGATCATCGAAACCGCTGCCGCGGCGCGCGAGCCGCATCGTGTAGCTTTCTATCTCAACGACTTGGCCGCCGCATTCCACGCGCTGTACAATCTCGGTAATGATAATCCCGGGCGCCGTTTCGTGATTGAGGGCGAACAGGAGATTACTTGCGCACGCCTTTTCTTGGCGGACGCAATCGGGCAAATTGTCCGCAACGGACTCGGCATCATGGGGGTGCAGGCGGTCCAGGAGATGAACTGATGGCGACGTCGAGCGACTTTGAGGTCCGCGACGAGGATCGGCTGCCGTGGCTCGAGACCGTCGACGAGGATTATGACGAAGGCCCGTCGATCTTTCGCGTGGTCCTCATGGTCGTGCTTGGTCTTGCGATCATCGCGGCGGCGATCTTCGGTTATTACTGGTACCGGAAGCATCAGGGCGTGGACGGCAATGGCGCGCTGATCGCGGCGCAGGAGGGCGACTACAAGGTCAAGCCCGACGATCCCGGCGGCCTGAAGGTCGAGGGCGAAGGCGAGACCGCGGTCGCGACCAGCGATGGTGCTGGCGGCGGCAATGCCGCGATCGATCTCAACGCGACGCCGGAAACGCCCGTCGCGGGAACCAAGGTGGCACCCGCGGCAGCCAGCGCTGGCGGCGCGAGCAAGGCGGTCGTGGCGATACCGGCATCGGGCGGCAAGCTGACGGCGGCGACTCAGACCGCCGCGCCGGCGGCGGGCCCGACGTCGCGCGGGTCGCTGGTGCAGCTCGGCTCCTTCCCCGATGAAGGCTCGGCCAATGTGGCTTGGGGGCAGGCGTCCAAGCGCTTCACCTATCTCGCGCCGCTCGGCAAATCGGTACAGAAGGCCGAGGTCAACGGCCGCACCGTCTATCGCCTGCGAGTCAATGCCGGCAGCGCGGGCGCGGCGACCGAATTGTGCGGCAAGCTGAAAGTCGCCGGCGAAGCCTGTTTCGTCGCGAACGACTGAGGCATGTTTCAGTCCTTCCCCTCAGGGGGAGGGGCTTTTTGACCGGGGGGCTTCCTGATAGGCAGCCCCGATGAAGCCAGTCATCTACGGCCTGTCCGGCCTGACCCTCACGCCCGGCGAGCGTTCGTTCTTCGGGCAGGCCGACCCGGTCGGCTATATCCTGTTCAAGCGCAACATCGCTGATCGCGCGCAGCTCCGCGCGCTGACCGACGATCTGCGCGCGCTTTCCGGCCGCGACGACCTGCCGATCCTGATCGACCAGGAGGGCGGGCGCGTCGCGCGGATGGGGCCGCCGGAATGGCCCGCCTTCCCGGCGGGACCGGCTTTCGATGCTCTGTACGAGAGGGCGCCAATTTCCGCGATCGAGGCGGCGCGCGCCAATGCCCGGGCGATCGCGCTGATGCTGGCCGAGATGGGGATCACGGTCGATTGCCTGCCGCTGCTCGACGTGTCGCAGCCCGATACCACCGAGGCGATCTCGACCCGGGCGCTGGGATCGGAGCCGATGCGCGTCGCCGCGATGGGACGGGCGATCATCGAGGGCTTGCGCGATGGAGGCGTGGTCGGCGTGGTCAAGCACATGCCGGGCCATGGCCGGGCGAAGGTCGACACCCATTACCACCTGCCGACCGTCACCGCGTCCGAGGCTGAGCTCGAGATCGACCTGGCGCCCTTCAAGGCGCTGGCGGGGGCGCCGATGGGAATGACCTCGCACATCGTGTTCGAGGCGTGGGACCCGGATCGGCCCTCGACGCTGTCGCCGATCGTGATCGAGGAGGTGATCCGCGGGCGGATCGGCTTCGACGGGCTGCTGATGACCGACGATATCGACATGAAGGCATTGACCGGCAGCGCCGGCGACAAGGCGGAAGGCGCGATCACCGCCGGGTGCGACGTGGTGCTCGACTGCTGGGGGCGGATGGACGAGATGGAAGAGATTGCGTCGCGGCTGGGCGAGATGCCGGCAAGGTCGCTCGAGCGGCTGGAGCGGGCGATGGCAACGATCGCGGGGGCGAAGCCGCAGGGTGAGATGGCTGAGCTCATCGCCAGGCGGGATACGCTGCTGGGTATGGCTTAGCTCCTCCCCCGTGCCGGGGAGGATTGTGTAGCGCGTCGCGCTTCGCCAGAACGGTCCGATGGACGACGCCGAGACGCTGACCCTGGATATCGACGGCTGGGAAGGCCCGCTCGATCTGCTGCTCGCGCTGGCGCGCAGCCAGAAGGTCGATCTGCGCGAGATATCGATCCTTGCGCTGGTCGATCAGTATCTGCGCTTCGTCGAGGAGGCGAGGGCGATCAAGCTTGAACTGGCGGCTGACTATCTCGTGATGGCGGCGTGGCTCGCCTATCTCAAATCGGCGCTGCTGCTGCCGCGCGATCCCGAGGAGCAGCCGAGCCCGGAGGAACTGGCGCTGCGCCTCCAGCTTCGGCTCGAACGGCTCAACGCGATGCGCGAGGCCGGGGCCCGGCTGATGGCGCGGGACCGGCTTGACCGCGACGTCTTCCTGCGCGGCGCGCCGGAAGGGTTGCGCACCGTGCGCAAGGCCCTGTGGCAGGCCGAGATATACGACCTGATCTCCGCCTATGGCCGGATCAGCGCGCGCACGCGACCGGTGATGCATATCGTCGCCAATCGGCCGGTGATGACGCTCGACGCGGCGCTGGAACGGGTTTCCCGCCTGGTCGGGGAACGGATAGACTGGAGCATGATCGAAACCTTCCTGCCCGAGGCCGCCTCCGGCATCTTCCGCAAGTCGGCGCTTGCCTCAAGCTTCGTCGCGGCACTCGAGCTGGCGCGGCAGGGCAGGGTGGAGCTTCGCCAGAAATCGCCCTTCGCCCCGCTCTATCTGAAGGCACCCGTTCCAAAGGTGGGGGCATGAAGCGGGCCGACGATCTGACCCGCGCCGTGGAAGCGGTGCTGTTTGCGGCGACCGAGCCGATGACGGTCGATGCGATCCGCGCGCATCTGGGCAATGCGGACAATATCCGAAGCGTGCTCGAGGAGATCCAGGCCGATTTCGCCGGGCGCGGGATCGAACTGGTCAGGCGCGGCGACCGCTGGCATTTCCAGACTGCGGGCGACATGGCGCACCTGCTCCGTCGCGACAAGGAGGAGGCGCGCAAGCTGAGCCGTGCAGGCATCGAGACGCTGGCGATCATCGCCTATCACGAACCGGCGACTCGTGCGGAGATCGAGGCGATTCGCGGGGTTCAAATCTCCAAGGGCACTCTCGACGTGCTGATGGAGGCAGGCTGGATCCGTCCCGCGGGAAGACGCGAGGTGCCGGGGCGGCCGCTGCTCTATGCGACGACCCCCGAGTTCCTGGCGCATTTCGGCCTCGCCAGCAGGCGAGACCTGCCCGGAATCGACGATCTCAAGGCAGCCGGGCTGCTCGACCCGATCGATCTGGCGCTTGAACATGCCGGTGAACGCGATGACGACAACAGCGAGGTAGAAAAGACCGACGATCAGGACTAGATAGGCCTACGTCCTAGGAGATTGGTGATGGGTAGTTTCAGCCTCGTGCATTGGCTGGTGTTCGGCGTGATCGCGATCCTCGTGCTCGGCGGTGGACGCTTCTCGAATATGATGGGTGACGTCGCCAAGGGCATCAAGCAGTTCAAGAAGGGCATGGCCGAAGACGACGAGCCTGTCCGCGAGCCGAGCCGGATCGATGCCAAGAAAGCGGCCGAGCCCGCGATCGAGGTCGAAGCCGAGAAGCTGCGCGAGGAGCGCTGAGCTTTGTCGGCAAACGCCCTGTCGGGACGGGCCCGGCATGGCGGAATCACGTCGGCTGGCGCGGTCGCGAGCGCGTGAAGCCGACCGGGTCCCGTTTTTTGACTGCTCCATAGAGTTTTCGCATGTTCGATATCGCGCCCACCGAATTGATGCTCGTCGGGATGGTGGCGCTGATCGTCATCGGACCGAAGGACCTGCCCAAGGCGATGCGTTTCGTCGGCTATTGGGTATCGCGCGCGCGCGGTGTCGCGCGACAGTTTCGGTCGGGCTTCGATTCGATGATGCGCGAGGCGGAACTACAGGAAATGGAGAAGAAATGGGCTGAGGAGAATGAGCGGATCATGCGTGAGCATCCGCCCACACCCCAGCAGATGTTGCCCATGACTCAAGCCATCGACCATGAGGACGTTGCGCCAGTGCTGGTCGAAGCGCCGGTGATCGCCGCGGTGCCCGAGCCGGAAGTGCCGCCCGCGCCCGTGGCGAAGCCGGTTCGCAAGAGGACCGTGAAGGCCGCGACCGACCCCGATGCCAAGCCGGCGGCCAAGCGCGTGCGCAAGCCCGCCGCGAAAGCCGAGTCATGAACGCGCCGGTCGACGATCTCGACGCCAGCCGCGCACCATTGCTCGATCACTTGATCGAACTGAGGCGGCGGCTGCTTTACTGCGTGGCGGCCGTCGTGGTGAGCTTCGCGATCGCCTTTTATTTCGCCGAACCGATCTTCGCTTTCCTGGTGCACCCGCTGGCTGCGGCGGGGCAGAGCAAGATCATCTACACCCAGATTTTCGAGGCATTCTTCGTCCAGGTGAAGGTCGCGTTCTTCGCGGCGATGATGCTGTCCTTCCCGGTGATCGCCAACCAGCTGTGGCAGTTCGTCGCGCCGGGCCTGTACCGTCAGGAGAAGAAGGCGCTGCTGCCCTTCCTGCTGGCGACGCCGGTGCTGTTCATCGGCGGTGCCGCGATGGCCTATTACATCGCAGTGCCGATGGCGCTGCACTTCCTGCTTTCCTACCAGGGCGACCTTGGCGGGGGAATCAAGCAGGAGGCACTGCCGTCGGTCGCCAATTACCTGTCGTTCGTGATGCAGTTCCTGTTCGCGTTCGGCGTGTCGTTCCTGCTGCCGGTGGTGCTGATGCTGCTCGAACGCGCAGGGATCGTGACGCGAAAGCAGCTGGTAAGCGCGCGCCGCTATGCCATTGTCGGCGCCTTCGCGATCGCGGCGGTGCTGACTCCGCCGGATATCGGATCGCAGCTGCTGCTCGCGATTCCGCTGTGCCTGCTCTACGAACTGGCCTTGATCGGCATCTGGTTCACAGAGCGGAGGCGCTCCAAGCTGCCGGTGGAAACTCCCGAGACCGAATAAGAAAAGCCCCCTCCCTTGCGGGAGAGGGCCTGGGTGTGCCTGCAGGAAAAGGGCTGCCTATTTGGCTTGGTCAGCCGTCTTGGCGACGGTGCTGCCGGCCGAGGACACATCCTTGCCCATGCCTTCGACGGTGTTGCAGGCGCTGATCATCAGCGCTCCGGCGACGAGGGCCAGTCCAACGAGCTTACGCATGGAATATCTCCTGAGATTGGCTTGTGCCGACGATTCAATGATCGGCGGTCGCGTTCGTTCCGTGGAAGGAGCGGCGCGATATCCGCGAGCCGAAAAAGAATTTGGGCCCGAGAGCGCCACCGGGGGGGAGGGTTGACGCTTTCGGGCCCATGTCTTGGATAGCGAGAGCGGGGGGGCATAAATTCACTATCCGAAGCTAAGAACGTAGCTTTCGCCGACCGGTTCCAGAGTTTTCGAATTTTTTTCGATTCTTTAGAATCGCTTGAATCAGTCTCGCCCGGTGACGGCGATCGAAATCTCATAGGCGCCGACCAGCGGGTCGTGGTGCAGCCTTGAGCGCAACTGGCGCGACAGGCCTTCCATCACGCGGCCATAGCGTTCCTCGACGACCTTGCGCAAGTCGTCCCCGTCGACCAGGGCGGGGGAATTGACCCGCAGCAAGGCGCGATCTTCCGTCTCGCCCGGCTTCACCGAGATACGGATCTGCGCGACCGGATTGAAGGTCATCGCCAGCTCGACGATTTCGGTGATCAGGAAGGCAACCGCGATCGCGACGTCCTGGTTGACCAGGAACGGATCGATATCGATCGCAATGCCGAGCTGCGAAGACCCTTCCGGCGCCGTCGCACGGATGTTCGAGGCAAGCTCGCCGATCACGGATCGGAGGGAGAGGCCGCGATTCTCCTCGAGCTCGGCGAAGTGGTGGCGATGGACGACCGCAAGTGCATCAACCCGGCGCTGGATCGAGGAATAGGCGGCGGTCGCCTCCTTGCTGCGAGCACCGCGGGCATGGAAATTGATCAGGCTCGAAATGACCTGGAGATTGTTCTTCACGCGATGGTGGACCTCGCGCGTCAGGCGGGTCTGACGCACCAAGCCCTCGGCCAGGCCGGCCTCGTGCTCGGCGACCGTCCGGCTGATCATGCGGAACGTGTCGCCCAGTTCCCGAATCTCCTGTGCGGGGAGGGCGCGGACTTCGGCCGGGTCGATCTCCTCGCCGGGTACATAGGCGGCGACGCTCGTGCGCAGCCGGCGCAGTGGCCGGATCAGCAACCGGTCAACGACGAACCAGCCGATGCCCGCGGCCGCCGCCCACATCAGAATCGGCAGCAACATCGCGATGAGAAGGGGCGACGTGATCGGCGCGCTGCGCACGCTCGTCTGCAGTGCCAGGCCGCCAAGGCCGAGCGAGGTCCGCATCGTCTCGCGCCGTTCCAGCGCGCTGCGAGGCGGAAGCTGAGTCAGGGGCAGTGAGCCTTCGCCATGTGTCAGCACGGCTTCATAAGGCGGCGCGAAATCGCTTGGCTTGCCTGTCTCGGCAAGGAATCCGGAGGGAAAGAACGCGGTCGCGGTGGTGCCGCTGGCGCCGGCGATGGAGAGGAGCAGGCCCCGACCCGGGACGACCCGGGCGGCGATGGGCTCGGTGTTGGCCGATACCCGCGCCAGATCGCGTGGGAAATCCGCGCCGCACAAGGTCCGGGCGCGGCGATCCCTGATGACGAAGCGCGTGCCGCTGACTGCCTGCTGCGCGAAGACGCCCTGCGCGCGGGCACAGCTTGGTGCGTCGCCATTGTCGATGTCGAGGGCGTTCAGGGCGACACGGAGCGCGGTCATATCCCCGACCAGCTCGATGGCGAGCTTGCGGGCACTCTCGGCGGAAGCGACGCGGAGCTGGGCCCGGGCGCTTTCGTCCGCGGTCTGGGTGGTCTTCAGCGAAGCGAAGAAGGCGATGATGGCAAGCGGCAGCAATGCCGCGCTCAGGATCAGGAAGATCTTGGCGCCGGTCGGAATCTGCGCGACGAATTTCTGGTTTCGGGCCGGAGCCTGGGGCCCGGCGGCGGAATCCGCCATGGGCCTGCTCAGTCGAGCTTGCTCAGGAGGTCGAGCATTTCGGGCGGAATCGTCTCGTCCACCGTCTTCTGATATACGGTGCGCAATGCTGCCCCCATATCACGGTCCTTGCTCTGGACCCTGGTCGCCTTTGCGGCCCGCGGTTTTTTCGAAGACTCGTCGCCCGAACGCAAAATCGTCCCCCTTGAGCATCCGGTGTATAAACCGGGCATATCGAGAAACCCGGCCGAGGAAAACGGCCGGGCGTATCGCGCATACAATCCGCGACGAATGCATGAAACCAAAGATCGCGTCGATAGTTCCCTGTTCGATGTGAAAAAGCCCGGCACCTTCGCTCGGGCTATCGAAACGCGTTGCAAAGGCGGGGGGCCGCTTCCACAAGGACCCCCGTCAGACCCTGGCGTTTTTCTTGGAGGAGACCCCGACAGCCATGTCGCTTGGACAGCAGCTTGCCCCCCACCTTCCTTTCCTTCGCCGCTATGGCCGGGCGCTGACCGGCAGCCAGCAGCACGGCGACCGCTATGTGCGCGCGACGCTGGAGGCGATCGTCGCCGCGCCTACGGAATTCCCGCGAGACGTCGATCCCCGGCTTGGTCTCTATCGGACGTTCCAGGCGATCTGGGGCTCGACCAATTATGACGAGACGCCCGAGAATGCGGGCGCCGACGCCAGCAGCAGCCAGGAGGCGATCGCCCGGGCACGCCTTGCCCGGATGACCCCGCTGTCGCGCCAGGCGCTGCTGCTGACCGCGATGGAAGGCTTCACGCCCGAAGACGCCGCCTATCTGATAGAGGTCGAGCCGGGCGAAGTCGACGCACTGGTCAACGAGGCGCTGGCCGAAATCGAGAAGCAGACGCGCGCGCGCGTGCTGATCATCGAGGACGAGCCGATCATCGCGATGGATATCGAGACGATCGTGCGCGACCTGGGCCATGACGTCACCGGCGTCGCCGTAACCCGCGACGAGGCGGTTGCGCTGGCGATGGAGGATCGTCCCGGACTCGTGCTCGCCGACATCCAGCTTGCCGACGACAGCTCAGGTATCGACGCGGTGAAGGACATCCTTGCCGAGTTCCAGGTGCCGGTGATCTTCATCACCGCTTTCCCGGAACGCCTGCTGACCGGCGAGCGGCCCGAACCGACCTTCCTGATCACCAAACCATTCCAGCGATCGACGGTGAAAGCGGCGATCAGCCAGGCATTGTTCTTCGATTCAGCGACAGTTCCCGCACTCTGACGGGAACTTTTGGCCAGCCCCCGGCATTTGGAGTTCCATCTGGTACGGACCCAAAACAATGCTCGGGGGTTATAGGCAAATGGCAAATCCAGAAGAACCGGCACATCTGAGTGGCGAGGAGGCGCGGGCTGGCGCCACGCCGCATATGACCCGATATATATTGGGCATCTCGCTGGTGCTGGTGATCGTGATCTTCGCGGTCCTGCTTCTCCGCTAATCAAACACGTGGACGAAAACGCACGGTGTGGTGGACTTGACTTGAGTCCACCCCCATGTTCGCTTCCTGGAACACGAAACGGATGTTCATGACCGACGCCTTCGAGACTGACGACGAGGATACGCCGCCCGAGCCGGTGGAGCATGTCGCCCTGTCCGATTCCGAGTTCAAGGCGCAGCTGGCGCAGGTAATTCCGCATCTGCGCGCCTTTGGGCGGTCGCTGTCGGGCAATCGCGATCTCGCCGACGACCTGGTCCAGGAGACGCTGATGAAGGCGTGGGCGGCGCGATTGCGCTTCCAGGCCGGCACGAACATGCGCGCCTGGACCTTCATCATCCTGCGCAACCTCTATCTTTCCCAGATGCGCCGTGCGCGCTTCAAGGGCGAATGGGACGATCTGGTCGCAGACCGGATCCTCGCCGCCCCGGCGAGCCAGGACCGGCATGTCGAGCTTGGCGACATGCAACGCGCGCTGCTCCATCTGCCGCAACCGCAGCGCGAGGCGCTGATCCTGGTCGGCGCTGGGGGCTTTGCCTATGAGGAAGCGGCCGAGATCTGCGGCGTCGCGGTCGGCACGATCAAGAGCCGGGTGGCGCGTGGTCGAGTCGCGCTCGAGACGATCATGAACGACAACTCGCTCCCGTCGCGGCGCACGCACAGCAACGAGCCGGGCATGACGGCGCTGGATTCGATCATGGGCGAGGTAGAGGATCTCAGCCGCGACCGTGGCGATTGATCTCCCTACGTCCGAATCCTAGCAGGGGTGACTGTCCTGATCGGCGATGTCGATCCGGCGGAGCAAGGCGGTAAAGTCATCCGCCCTGGCGTCCTGGCGCCCGAAGGCTGCGAGAAGTGCCCCGCTGATCATGTCGCTCGTCCGGGGTGTCGCGACGATGTACGCTTGAGACACAGCATCTTCCGGGGAGGGCGTGATCTTGTTCGACATGAACCAAGAACGAACGAGCAACCGAATTCGTTGCTTGCCAGACTGGGTTAATTGGCAGGATCGTCAATGGTTGTTGCATGGCTGACACATATTCCGAAGAGTTGATCAAGGATGCGGTGCGTCGCGCACGGGAGGAATCGCCCTTTCTGACGTTGCTGCTCGATCGCGAGCCGGCGCTCGCGGCCCAGCTTGAGCAGGGGCTGTTGCCACCGCTTTCGGCCGTGCCGATCGACGACCCCGATATGCCGGTAATGCGCCGGCTGCGGCTGGAGCGGCGGCGGCTGGCGTTGCTCGTCGCGGCGGGAGACCTGGCGGGCGCCTATGATCTTACCGCCGTCACCGCCGCCCTGTCTGATTTTGCGGACCGCGCGCTCGACACGGCGATCGTCGCGGCGATCGCCGAGCGGACGCCGGGGGCACAGCCGACCGGCTTCGCCGCCATCGCCCTCGGCAAGCAGGGCAGCCACGAACTGAACTATTCGTCGGATATCGATCCGATCCTCCTCTTCGACCCCGAAACGCTGCCATGCCGGCCGCGCGAGGAACCGGAGGAGGCGGCGGTCAGGATCGGACGCCGGGTGGTCGAGATCCTGCAGGCCCGCGACGGAGACGGTTATGTCCTGCGCGTCGACCTGAGGTTGCGGCCGTCACCGGAAGTGACGCCGATCGTGCTGCCGGTCGATGCCGCCATTTCCTATTATGAGTCGCTGGCGCTGCCCTGGGAACGCGCTGCCTTCATCCGGGCCAGGGCAGCGGCCGGCGATCTGGCCCTGGGCGCGCGCTTCCTCGAAACGATCAGGCCGTTCATCTGGCGCCGTGCGCTCGATTTCGGCGCGATCGGCGAGATCAGGGGCATTTCGCGCCGAATCCGCGACCATCATGCGCAGGGCCAGGTTTTCGGCCCTGGCTTCGACCTCAAGCGCGGCCGCGGCGGAATCCGCGAGATCGAGTTCTTCGCGCAGATCCACCAGCTGATCCATGGCGGGCGTGACCCGTTGTTGCGGGCGCCGGCGACGCGCGACGCGCTGGCGCGACTGGCGGAGGCGGGATGGATCGCGGTGGGAGAGGCCGAGGCGATGACCGCCGCCTACACCCTGTTCAGGACGATCGAGCACCGGGTCCAGATGGTCGATGACCGGCAGGCGCACCACCTGCCGACGGGAGCGGCGCTCGATGGACTGGCACGCCTTCATGGCGTCACCGACGGTGCGACCTTGCTCGAGCTACTGCGTCCTTATGTCGATTCGACCGCGCGGACCTACGATTCGCTCGATCCCGACGACGAGGGCGCGCTGTCGCAGGACGGAGAACATCTGGAGGAGCAACTCCGCACGGCAGGCTTTGCCGATCCGCCTGCGGCGGCGCGCAGGATCGAGCAATGGCGCGCGGGCACCTATCCCGCGCTGCGCAGCCCCGCCGCACGCGAGGCGCTCGAGGCGGTGCTGCCCGGGCTGATCGAGGCGCTGGCCAGGGCGCCTGACCCGCAAGGGGCGATCGTGCGGCTCGACGTCATGCTGGCGAAGCTGTCGAGCGCGATCAATTTCTTCCGCCTGCTCGAGGCCCGGCCCGTACTGGCGCGGCTGCTCGGTGCGATCCTGAGCCATACGCCGACCCTTGCCGAGGCGCTGGGGCGCCGGCCGGAATTGTTCGACGGGTTGATCGATGCCAGCGCGCTCGATCCGGTCGGATCGGTCGCGGCCATCGCTGATGAAATGCGCGGTGAAGGCGGCGACTATCAGGCCCGGCTCGATCATGTCAGGCGCGTCGTCGGCGAGAAGAGGTTCGCGCTTGGCACGCAGATCGTCGCGGGGGTCAGCGATCCGCTCGAGGTCTCGGCTGGCTATGCACGGGTGGCGGAGGCGGCGATCGTGGTGCTCGCCGAAGCGACGGTGGCCGAATTCATGCTCAAGCATGGCACGGTGCCGGGGAGCGAGCTGGTTATCCTGGCGCTGGGGCGGATGGGCGGCGGAGCGCTGACTCATGCCTCCGATCTCGACCTGATCTATCTTTTTACCGGCGAGTACATGGCTGAATCCGATGGCGAAAAGCCTTTGGGAGCAGTGCTTTATTATAACCGCCTCGCGCAGCGTGTAAGCGGTGCGCTGTCGGCGCCTACTGCTTCCGGGCCGCTTTACGACATCGATACGCGGCTGCGGCCGTCAGGCACGCAGGGGCCGCTGGTCGTCTCGCTCGACGGGTTCGCACGCTACCAACGCGAGGATGCCTGGACCTGGGAGCATATGGCGCTGACCCGCGCGCGGCCGGTGTTCGGTTCTGCCGAAGCCCGGGCGGCGACCCAGGCGGTGATCGATGCGGTGCTGTGCGGGGATCGTCCGACGCGCGACGTGGTCGCCGATGCGATCGGGATGCGGGCGGAAATGGCGGCGCATAAGCCGCCGGCCGGGCCGCTTGACGCCAAGCTGTCGCCCGGCGGGCTCGTCGACCTGGAATTCGCGGTGCATGTCGTGCAGCTCACCCGGCATGCCGGGCTTGGCCCGCATCTCGGCGTTGCGATCCGCGAGCTTGTCTCGGCCGGGCTGGCGCCTCCGGCGATCGCCGCCGCGCAGGAGTTCCTGACCCGGCTGCTGGTGACGCTTCGGCTGGTCGCGCCCGACGCGCAGCCCCCGGCGCAGGCCACCCGCAATCTGATCGCCCGCGCGCTCGACGTCGCCGATTGGGAGGCGGTGGTTGCGTCGTTCGCGACGACCCGGCAGGAGGTTTCCGATTTCTGGGCGGCGGTGGCCGGTGCCGGAAAGCAGGGATGACGGGAGACGGACGATGGCGGCGGGTATCGAAGAGGGCGGCAAGCTTCCGGACGTGGACCTGACCACGCCGAGCGGCGGCAGGATCAACCTGCGCGACTATCTCGGCAAGCCGCTGGTCCTGTATTTCTATCCGAAGGACGACACGTCGGGCTGTACCCGCGAGGCGCAGGATTTCAGTCAGCACTACCCCGAATTCCAGGCATGGGGCGTCGAGGTTCTCGGCGTGTCGCGCGATACGCCCGCGAAGCATCAGAAGTTCATCGATAAATACGACCTGACCGTGCCGCTTGCGACCGACGACCAGAATCGCGCCATGGAGGCGTTCGACGTCTGGGTGCAGAAGCAGTTGTACGGCAAGACCTATATGGGGATCGACCGGTCGACCTTCCTGTTCGATGCGAAGGGTGTTCTGGTGCGCATCTGGCGGCGCGTGCGGGTGCCGGGGCACGTGATCGACGTGCTCGAGGCGCTGAAGGAGCTCGACTGATCGCCGGCACGAGCATCGCGGAGGCGGCGCGGGGCGTGCTGGAAACGGGCGACCCGGCGGCGAAGATCCGTGCCGCCCGGGCGGCGGCGCGGGCATGGCGACGCGGGCTGCTGACGCATGAGTTCGGCGTCGCCATGCCCGATCGTCCGGCGCGGCCTGCCTTGCCCGAATTGCTGTCGCCGAACGAGATGCCCCGGCGCGGCAAGGGCGGTTCGGAACGTGGGCGGATCGCGCTGCTCCATGCACTGGCGCATATCGAATTCGTCGCGATCGATCTCGCCTTCGACATGGTCGGACGGTTCGGCGGCGATTTTCCGCGCGGTTTCACCGATGACTGGATTGGGGTCGGCGCGGATGAAGCGATGCATTTCGCGCTGCTCGACCGGCGGTTGCGCACGCTGGGCAGTCACTATGGCGCGATGCCGGCGCATGACGGTCTGTGGGAATCGGCGACCGCGACAGCCCATGATCCGATGGCCCGTCTCGCGGTCGTGCCGATGGTGCTCGAGGCACGCGGGCTGGACGTGACGCCGGAGACGATCCTGCGCTTCAGATCGGCGCAGGACGAACCGAGCGCGCGCATCCTCCAGCGCATCCTGACCGACGAGATACGGCATGTCCGCGCCGGCACCGTCTGGTTCGAATTTGCCTGCGCCGCCAAGGGATTCACGCCCGAATCGCACTGGCGATCGCTGGTCGCGCGATATTTTCGGGGAATGATTAAGCCGCCGTTCAACGACTCGGCGCGCGACTCAGCCGGTCTGACGCTAGAATATTACGGCGCGCTTGCCCCTTCCTGAAAAATTAGGCCAATTGCGACACGTCCAGGACGTGGAGGGGCTGCGACCAGGACACTTAGGGGCGGGCGCTGGATTTCCGGCAATCGCATTCATGGTCGCCGGGGATTGATGAGCAAAATTTCCATCGCGTCGAGCGCGCAGTTTGTGTCGCGGCTGAAGACGCACTTCACCACCCGGGATTTCATTTTTCACGACGGTCGTGACCTGCGCCGCTTCAGCGTCGGGGGGCGCACCCAAGCGCTGATGGCCGGTGTCGCCGGGATCACCCTGTGCTTTTCCGCCTATGGCGTCGCGCAGGCGGCGGTCGGTGCGGTCGCCATGAGCGGCATCGTCGATGCCCCGCTGTCGCCCGAAGCCAAGGTCGCGCAGATGCAGGCGAAGGTCGCCGCGATGCAGGCCGATGTCGAAACCATCAAGCAGGCCGCCAAGGCCCATGCCACCCGCGTCGAGCAGCGCCAGGCGCTGATCTCCGCCGTCATCTCGGGCAAGGGCGATCCCCGTTCGCTGACGCTCGCCGCGCCGACGGTGAACAGCCATGCCGACAAGATTGCCGCCGACGTGCTTGCGCCGCTCAAGAAGGTCGAGCAGCGCCAGGTCGCGATGGCGGTCAAGGCACGCCAGGCCGCCGAACAGCGTTACGCGCTGACGGTCGCCCATGTTCGCAAGCTGGGCATCGCACCGGAACGTTTCGCGCCGCGCATGGCCGCGATGGGCGGCCCGTTCGAAGCCGCCGACAGCGCCGAGGCCGAAGCCGATCTTCGCGCCGACATGCAGTTCCGCTCGCTGTTCATGACCTGGAAGAAGCTCGATTCGCTCGAGCAGGGCGTGATCGCGATCCCCTCGGCCCAGCCGGTCGAGCGTCTTGCGTTCACCAGCAACTACGGCGTCCGCGCCGACCCGTTCCGCGGCACGGCCGCGATGCATGCGGGCGTGGATATCCCCGGCCCGATGGGAACGCCGATCTACGCCACCGCCGACGGCATCATCGATCGCGCCGAGCGCGCGGGCGGTTATGGCAACATGGTCGAGATCAACCATGGCAAGGGCATCCAGACCCGTTACGGTCATCTCTCCAAGATCCTCGTCGCGCCGTTCACCCGCGTGCATCGCGGCCAGCTGATCGCGCTGATGGGTTCCACCGGCCGTTCGACCGGCCCGCATCTTCACTATGAGGTCCGCATCGACGGCCATGCCGTGAACCCGATCCCGTTCCTGCAGACCGCCGACTATCTGCTCGCGGTGCAGGATCGCGCGCTGAAGACGACTCAGGTTTCGGTGGGCGGTCCGGCTGCAGCCGACTGATCCGCGAAGGCCCGGGCATCGGTTGCCGATGATCCCGGGAACGCCTATCTGCCAGTCATGGCCACCGTAACAGCTCCCGAGATCGCGCTCACCGATTCAGCCGCCGCGCGCGTCGCGACGATAGCGGAAAAGCAGGGCAAGCCCGCGATCCTCCGCCTCTCCGTCGATGGCGGGGGATGCTCCGGGTTCCAGTACAAGTTCGGCTTTGCCGACTCGGTCGAGGCCGATGACGCGGTCGCCGAGAATCATGGCGTGAAGCTCGTCGTCGACTCGATCAGCCTCGATCTCGTGCGCGGTTCAGCGGTCGATTATGTCGAGGATCTGGGCGGCGCCGCGTTCAAGGTGACCAACCCCAACGCCGCGTCGGGCTGCGGCTGCGGCTCAAGCTTCTCGGTCTGAACCCTGTGAGAATCGTCACCTACAACGTCAACGGGATCAAGGCGCGCCTGCCGCGCCTGCTCGAATATCTCGCGGAGCAGGCGCCCGACGTGGTGTGCCTGCAGGAGCTGAAATCGAGCGACGAGACTTTCCCGGAGGCAGACATCCGCGCGGCCGGTTATGGCGCCGTGTGGCACGGGCAGAAGGGCTTCAACGGAGTCGCGGTGCTTGCCAGGGGTGCCGACCCGGTCGAACGACAGCGCGGGCTCGCCGGCGATCCGGATGACGAGCATAGCCGCTATCTCGAGGCCGAGGTCGACGGGGTGGTGATCGCGTCGATCTATCTGCCCAACGGCAATCCCCAGCCGGGCCCGAAATTCGACTATAAGCTCAAATGGATCGAACGGCTGTCCGAGCGCGCGCGCGTGCTGCTCGCCGAGGAGAGGCCGGTGGTGCTGGCCGGCGACTATAACGTCATTCCGAACGACGACGACACCTTCTCCGTCCGCGCGATGGCCGATGACGCGCTGATGCAGCCGGAGAGCCGGTCGGGCTATCGCGGGCTGGTCGCGCAGGGCTGGACCGACGCATTGCGCACCCGTCACCCCAAGGGCGGGGTATGGACTTTCTGGGACTATCAGGCAGGCGCCTGGCAACGCGACGCGGGTTTCCGGATCGATCACCTGCTGCTGAGCCCGATGGCGGCCGACCGCCTGGCCGACGCCGGCGTCGACAAGGAGTATCGCGGCCGGGAAAAGGCGAGCGATCATGCCCCCACCTGGGTGCGGTTGCGGTAGCGAATGTCGCCCGACCCCCTTGAGGTCGGCCTCGGGACTGGTGCCGCATGAAGCGGCTGGCGGCGGCGCTTCTGTTGCTTCCGGGTGCCGCCTATGCCGAGGATCGTGACTATTGCCCGGCGCGGCCCGGGCTTGGCACGCCCCCCTGTACGATCGCCCCGGGGCACGTCTCGGTCGAAGTCGGACTGGCCGACTGGACGCGTGCTGATACGGCTGAGTCGCGCAGCGATACGATCCTGATCGGGGATATATTGGTACGGGTCGGTCTGACCGATTCGATCGAGGCCGAGGTCGGCTTGACGTCGTTCGGCCATAGCCGGACCCGCGACAAGAGTTCCGGCAGCATCGATAGCGCCGATCGGGCGGGCGACGCGCTGCTGGGCTTCAAGGCCAATCTCCATCACCCTGACGGCAGCGGTTTCTCGGTAGCCGTGGAACCCTTCGTCACGATTCCCGTGGGGCGTCCGCCGATCGGTGCGGGCGACTGGGGCGCGGGGATACTGGTGCCGCTCAGCTTCGATCTCGGGCACAAGCTTAGCCTGCAGTTTACGCCCGAGGCTGATGCTGCCGTCAATCAGGATGGCGCAGGCCGCCACTTCGCCGTCAGCGGGACGGTCGGCCTTGGCGTGGGGATCAGCGACACGGTCAACGGCACGATCGAGTTTCAGGAACTTCGGGACGAGGACCCGTCCGGCCGGACCATGCAGTCGCTTGCGTCAGTCTCGGTCGCCTGGATGTGCCGCCGCGACTGGCAATTCGACATCGGCACCGCCATCGGCCTCAATCCCGATGCGCCCGATGCCGAACTGTACGCCGGGGTCTCGCACCGCTTCTGAAAGCGCGGTGATATTTCCCAACAATCGGCGTGAACTGCCCGATATCGGTCACCGAAGCGGACAGCGGGACACTCGCAGCTTCCGCAAAGCAGTTGAAATCAAACGATTCTACTGTTTGGCATGACTAATGCAGTAACACAGGTGCGGAGCAACCGGTGTTGATCCGCAGAACCGGAGAGACCCATGACGACCTTCAAGATTCTTGCTGCTGCCGGCCTCGTGGCGCTGGCGACCATCCCTGTCATGGCCCAGGCTGCTGACGGACGGCCCGAACCCGCCGCGAATGCCCCTGCTGATGCGGCAGCGACGGCTTCGAAGAAGAAATTCTGCGTGGTCGAGGCCACTACCGGTTCGCGCGTGGCCAAGAAGATCTGCCGCACACGGACTGAATGGCTGGCGCTTGGCTTCGATCCGACCAGCAAGTGAGGGACCCTGCGCGGCGGCTCCTGCGGGAGCCGCCGCGAGCCCCCGGGGATCACAGCGCCTTCTGATAGATCTCGTAGGTCTTGTTGATCTTGCTCTGGATCGTCTCGGCGATGGCGTTCATGCCCTGATTGTCGTCGAGCACCCAGCCGATCTCGCCGCGGGTCGACCCGTAATTGGCGACAGCTGCCTTGCGGATATATTCGATCATCATGAAGGCGAGCTGGCTCGCCATGCGCGATGATTGCAGTTCCTTCAGCACGCCCATCAGCGGCACGCGCATGGTACGAGCCTTGGGCTTGCGCAGCCACAGCAGCAGCCTGGCCCAGCCGAACGGCAGCAGGTTGCCGTTGAGCGGCTTGATCGCCTCGTTGAGGTCGGGAAGCGTGATCATGAAGGCGACCGGCCGGCCATCAAGCTCGGCGATGCGGATCAGGTCGTTGAACACGATCGGCTTCAGCTTCACGCCGACATCGGCGATCTCGGGCGGGGTGAGGGGGACGAAGCCCCAATTGTCCGACCAGGCATCGTTCAGGATGGCGAGGATGACCGCCGCTTCCTCGTCAAACTTCGTCTTGTCGACCTCCCGGATGCGGATGCGGGGGTTCTTCTCGCCCGACTGGATGATCCGCTTTACGATCGGCGGGAATTCTTGGGTGATATCGAGGTCGTAGGTGTAGAGCGTCTTGGCGTGGGTATAGCCAGCGCCTTCGATCCAGCCGCGATATTCGGGCTTGGCATGGCCCATCATGATCGTCGGCGCGTGATCGTAGCCCTGGATCAGCAGGCCCGGCTCTTCCCAGATCGACATGCTGATCGGCCCGAGCACCTTGGTCATGCCCTTGTTGCGCAGCCAGCCTTCGGCCGCGTTGATCAGCGCCTGGGCGGTATTGGCATCCTCCGCATCGAACAGGCCGAACTGGCCGCAGCCTGGCCCAAAACCCTGTTCAGCCGGCATGGTCAGCGCGAGCGTGTCGATATGGGCCGAGATGCGGCCGACAACGCGCCCGCCGCGCTCCGCCAGGAACAACTGCGCCTCGGCATGGCTGAACCAGCCATTCTTCTCCGGCGTGATCAGGCCGAGCGCCTCGCTCTTCAGCGGCGGCACCCAGTTGGGATCGTCCTTGTAGAGCCGGAAGGGCAGGTCGACGAATTTCTTGCGATCGGCCTTGCTGCTGATCGGTCGGATCGAAAGCGGGTGCGTGGTAGCCAAGACGACGAGCCTCTCTGGTAAGGTGATGCGCACTCCCGCCTGCCGACCAACCTGTCAAGCGCGCTCCTGTCAAGCGTCGCCGGGCCATCCGGGCGAACGGCATACCCTGTTGCTGCCACCATATAGCCACTATCTTTCGGCAATGCCGGGAACCATGAACACATCGCTTGCCTTCGATCGGCGCGAGCCCGCGTCGACCCCGAGCACCGTCCTGCGGACCGCGCGGGAGCGTATCGCCGACGACAAGGCGATGCTGCGCACCGCCGCCGAGCTGACGCGTGACCTGAATGCGCCTAAGCCCTTCATCTACTGGACCGATCTGATTCTTTCGGCGGTGGTCGGCTATGCGGCGCTGGCGGCGGCGATTCTCGCCCCCTCGACCGGCTGGGCGCTTGCGGCAGGCGTCGTGGCGATCCTTGCGCTGTACCGCGCCGACAGCTTCATCCATGAGATCACCCATATCAAGCATTCGGCCCTGCCCGGCTTCCGCCTTGGCTGGAACCTGATCGCCGGCATCCCGATGATGGTGCCGTCCTTCATGTATGAGGGCGTGCACAACCTCCACCACGCGCGCACGCGCTATGGCACGGTGGAGGATCCCGAATATCTGCCGCTCGCGCTGATGAAGCCCTGGACGCTGCCGCTGTTCGTCGTGACCTCGCTGCTCGCGCCGGTTGCGCTGCTGCTGCGCTTTGCCGTGCTGGCCCCTTTGTCCCTGCTGTTCCCGCCGATGCGCAGGGTGCTCGACGAGCGTTATTCGAGCCTGTCGATCAACCCGTCCTTCCGCCGCCGTCCGCCCGAGGGAGCGTTTAAGACGCACTGGCGCCGGATGGAAGCTGCGACCAGCCTGTGGGCGATCGCGCTGCTGGCGCTGACCGCGACGGGCGTCATTCCGCTGCGTGCCCTGCTGATCTTCCTGGTGATCACGTCCGGGGTCGCCATCCTCAACCAGGTGCGGACGCTGGTGGCGCATCTGTGGGAGAATGAGGGCGAGGCGATGACCGTCACCGCGCAGTATCTCGACAGCGTCAATGTGCCGCCGCCGGCCTTGTTGCCGGTGCTGTGGGCGCCGGTGGGCCTGCGCTATCACGCCTTGCACCATTTGCTGCCCGGCGTGCCCTATCATGCCCTGGCAGAGGCGCATCGCCGCCTGTCCGCCGCGGTGGACGAGCAGTCGCCCTATCACAAGGCGAGCTATCCGGGTCTGCCGGGCCTGGTCGATCGCCTAGTGCGCAGCACGATGGGCCGCCGCGCCGCCTGATCGATCATTCCTCGGTGCGGACCAGGACTGCCTCGCCGATCAGGAAGAACAGCAGGAACGGCGCCCAGGCGGCGAGGAAGGGCGGGTAGGCGCCCAGATTGCCCATCGCCAGCGCGAAATTGTCGGCCACGAAATAGGCGAAGCCCAGCGCCATGCCGATCACCGCGCGGATGAACAGCCGGCCCGACCGGGCCAGGCCGAACGCCGCCACCGCGCCCAGCAGCGGCATCAGCACCGAGGACAGCGGCCCCGACAGTTTGTGCCATAAGGACCCTTCGAGCGCCTTGGTCGGGCGGCCCGCATCCGACAGGTCCGAAATCGCTGATTGAAGCGCACCGAAGGAAAGACCGTCGGGGTCGACGGTGGCGAGGGTGAACTGGTCTGGGCGCACGCCCCTGGCGACTGCGACCGCGCCGAGCGGGGCCGTCTTGCCGGTTTTCACATCGAAGCGGCTGGCCGGCCCGATCCGCCAGCCATCGCCGTCACGCTTGCCATTCGGCGCGCTGACGACGCCGATCAGGTTCCCGCCTTCGCGATCGTACAGCGTGATGTTGCGGAGCGTCGCCGCGTCGCCGCGACCCTTGATCTGGCCGACCTCGATCAGGTCGTCGCCGTCGCGCACCCATACGTTCGACCGATCGCCGCGATCGATCGGCACCGGCGCATATTCCGCTTTTTGCCACTGATCCAGCGTCGCCGTCGCGCGCGCCACGATTCGATCGTTGAACGTGAAGGAGATGAGCGCGACACCCAGGCTGGAGACGATGAGCGGCGCCAGCACCTGATGGGCCGACAGGCCCGATGCCTTCAGCGCGACGATCTCGCTGTTCTGATTCATCGTCGTCAAGGTGATGATCGTGCCGAGCAGCACGGAGAAGGGCAGGAAGCGCGCGATGATCTCCGGCGTGCGCAGGCCGACATAGCGCCAGATTTCCGCATCGCCATTGCCCGCATAGGCAAGGATCCGGCCGGATTCGCTGAGCAGGTCCAGCGCCTGGAGTACCAGCACCAGCGCGGCGAGGATCGCGAACGTCCGCACCAGGAACATCCGGCCCATGTACAGCGACACGGTCCGCGAGGGAAAAAGCTGCAGCGCGATCATGCCGTGGCTTCCTCTGCTTCATCCTGTTTCGGGCGCGCGCCAGGCAACCAGCGGCCGACCATCTTGGCGCCCTTGGAGAAGAACCGTTCGAGCGTGCCGATCGGTTGGCCGCCGGGCACATAGGCGATCGTGTAGTACATCCAGAAAATCAGGACGGAGAAGACGATAAAGGGACTCCACAGGGCGATCAACGGATCGACCTTGCCCATGCCGCCGATGTCGCGGGCATATTCATTTACCTTGTGATAGGTCACGATCATCACGATCGAGAGGAACACCCCAAGCGCTGACGTGGATCGCTTGGGCGGCACGCCCAGCGACAGAGCGAGCAGGGGCAGCAGCAACATCGTCGCCACTTCGACGATGCGGAAATGGAACGCGGCGCGGCTGGTGTCGCGCAATTCCTCGGGCGAATTGCTGTTGCCGCCGATCCGCGCCAGCTCAGGCAGGGTCAGCTCGTAGCGGCCCTCGCGCTGGCGGAAATTCTCGTATTTGGGCAGGGCGATCGGCAGGTCGTGCAGGCTGAAGGTCAGTACGCGGGGAAGCGCGACGCCGGGTTCGTTGCGCACCAGCGTGCCGTTGGTCAGCCGGAAGACGATCTCGTCCGGATTATCCGTCGCGAAGAACTGGCCGTGATCAGCCGTGACCGCGTAATCGCCACCCTTCTTGTCGACCATATGCACGAAGATACCCGAGAGCTTGCGGCCCTGTTCGCGGCTCTGCTCGATACGGATGGTCATCTTGTCGCCGAAATGGGTGAACTCGCCCACCTTGATCGACGCGCCAAGGGCACCGGTGCGCAGTTCGAACCGCAATTTCTCATAGGCGTATCGCGCATCGGGCTGAACGAAGCCGACAATGGCGAGGTTTACCGCGGCGAGCCCGATCGCGAACATGTATGGCACGCGAAGCAGCCGCGTATAGCTCATCCCGACCGCGCGAAGCACGTCGAGTTCCGAGGTGGTGGCGAGCTTGCGGAAAGCGAGCAGGATGCCCAGCATCAGGCCGATCGGAATGCCGAGCCCGAGATATTCGGGCAGCAGGTTGGCCAGCATCTTCCAGACGACGTTGACCGGGCCGCCTTCGGTGGCGACGAAATCGAACAGTTTCAGCATGCGATCGAGCACCAGCAGCATCGCGGAGATGATGAGGGTCGAGAACAGCGGCACCGCGATCAGCCGGGCCATGTAGCGGTCGATGGATTTCATGGAGCTAGCGGCGACAGCCTTTGCGAAAGGGCAGGATGAGACTGCCCGGTCGAGCGGCTATATCGGGGGAGGGGGGCGGCGTCAGCTACCAAATCACTCTGCTGCGATACTGTTTGGTTCGGCGCCGCGCGGCGCCGCCATGGCGGCGGCGATGGCATGCTCGAGCGCGGCGATGGTGAACGGCTTGCGCAGCACCTGATGCCCGCCGAAAGCCGTCTCGTTCGCATCGCCGGCATAGCCAGTGACATACAGGACCGCGACATGGGCGTAGCCGTCCGACAGCGCGGCGATCATCTCCGGTCCGGTCTGCTGCGGCATCAGCACGTCGGAAACGATCAGATCGATGCTGCCCATCCGACCGAGCAGGCTGCGCGCGAGGAGCGGGTTGTCGCAGGCGAGGGGACGATGACCCAGCTCGGCCAGCGCTGCCATGGTCGAGGTGAGCACCCGCGGGTCGTCCTCCACCACCAGGATGTCCAGTGCGGCGGATATGCCGACCACCGGTTGCTCTTCCTGTCGCGCTACATTGGCGCCGCCGCCGACATGGCGCGGCAGATAGAGCGTCACGGTCGTGCCCTGGCCCGGCTCGGATACGATGCCGATCTCGCCATCGGCCTGTCGAACGAAGGCGAAGATCTGGCTCAGGCCCAGGCCGGTGCCCTGGCCGACCGGCTTGGTCGTGAAGAATGGCTCGAACACGCGCTCCAGAACGTCAGGTGTCATGCCGCAGCCGGTGTCGGTCACCGCGATCGTGACATAGTCGCCGCTCGGACAGGTGCCGATCTCGCCTGCGGTCAGCGCGGTGCATTCGGTCGTGATGGTCAACTGGCCGCGTCCTTCCATCGCGTCGCGCGCATTGACCGCCAGGTTCAGGATGACATTTTCGAGTTGATAGCGATCGGCACGGATCTGCCAGCCCGACCCGGCATCGCGCGCGACAACGGTGATGGCGTCGCCCAGGGTCCGATCGAGCAAATCGGACATGCCCGCGACCAGCGTGCCCGGCTCGATCGGTTCCAGCTTCAGCGCTTCTTCGCGGGAGAAAGCGAGCAGGCGACGGGTCAGTACTGCTGCGCGATTGGCGCCTTCAGTGGCATTGTCGATATGGCGCCTGGCTTGCTCGGCATCGCCGACGTTGCGCCGCGCCAGTTCGAGCCCGCCAAGGACAACGGCCAGCATATTATTGAAATCATGGGCGATGCCGCCGGTAAGCTGGCCGACTGCCTCCATCTTCTGGACCTGACGTAGGCGCGCTTCCTTTTCCAGCAGTTCGGCTGTCGCCTTGGTGACCGCAGCCTCAAGATCCTCGGCACGCTGGCGTTCCGTCTCCGCCTCGGCATTCGCCACAGCACGTTCGCCCAGCGCGCGCACCGTCATCCAGCCAAGCACGATCGCGCCCAGCACGATGAGGATGCCGAAGGCGCCCAGCACCCGCGCAACGCCGGTCGATTGCGCAACCGATCTCAATGCCTCGCCGGTACGCGCATCGAGCAGGGAGCGTTCATGGGCGATGATCTGGTCGAGCAGGCGGTTGATCTCGCCCAGCGAGGCGGCTTCGCGCGCCTGATAGTAGCGGGCGAGCGCCTGGTCGTTCTTGTGGTAATTGGTGCTGAGCGCGATCAGCGACAGCTCCCTTCCGCGCACTTCATAGGCCCGCCGAAGATCGTCGGTCAGTTTCTGCTGTTCGGAATTGTCGTCGGTCACCCGGTCGAGCTTGGTGATCTGTTGGCCTGCCACGCGCCATTCGTCGTAGAAGCGCCGTCCGAGCAGCTTGTCGCCGCTGATGACGTAGCGGCCAAGCGATGCCTCGGAGCCGGAGATCGTGCCCGACAGCGTCCGGGCCAGGATCATCACCTCGAAGCTGTGGGTCTGCAGGCGGAGCGCCCGGTCGCGCTGAGCGTTGGCGTTGTTCAACGTCAGCATCAGGGCGACGAGCACCAGCGCACCCAGCAGCGCCATCACGACAAGCATGATGGTGCGCCAGGCGCCTCCAGGCTCTCCGGGAGCTACGGCCTCGCCTTCATTCCCGCTCATCGACAGGGATTCTACCCGCAAGCGCGACCCCTGAAAAGCCGCCCTTTTTTCCGCTCAGCCGATCGCGCCGGTGGCTCGTCCCGCCGTGCGGAACATCTCGATGATGGTTTCGACCTGGACGGCGCTGTGTTCGGCACAGACCGAGCAGCGAAGCAGATAGGTGCCGGCCGGGGTCGCGGGCGGGCGCGCCATGTTCACATAGAGCCCGCCTTCGAGGAGGGCCTGCCACATCGCGACCGCCTGGGTCTGATCCTCCAGGATCACCGCGACGATCGCCGATTCCGGCGTGGCGGTGCCGAGCCTGAAGCCCATCTCGGTCAGGCCGCCGTGCAGGCGCTTGCTGTTCTCCCAGAGATGGGCGCGCTTGTTATGAGCGTACATCAGCTTGCGGATCGAGGTCGCGGCGGTTGCGACGACCGAGGGCGGGAGTGAGGCAGTGAAGATATAGGGGCGGCTGACGAAGCGCATGATCTCGAACTTCGGATGGTTCGAGACACAGAAGCCGCCGACCGTGCCGACCGATTTGGAAAAAGTGCCGACGACGAAGTCGACCTGATCCTCAAGCCCCTGGTCTTCATAGACGCCACGGCCGTGCGGGCCGAAAAAGCCCATCGAATGCGCCTCGTCGACCAGCACCATGGCGCCGTGCTTCTTGGCGACAGCGACCATCTCCTTCAGCGGCGCGACGTCGCCCATCATCGAATAGACGCCTTCGAGCACCACCAGCTTGCCCGGTTCAGCCGGCAGGCGGCCGAGGCGCTTGTCGAGATCCTCGACCGAATTGTGGCGGAAGCGAACGACCTCGGCATTGCCCATCGCGCAGCCGTCATAGATCGATGCATGGCTGTCGGCGTCGAGGATGATATATTCGCCCTTGCCGGCGAGCGCCGAGATCATGCCGAGATTGGCCTGATAGCCGGTCGAGAAGACGATCGCGCCGGTCGTGCCGTAGAATTCGCGCAGCGCCGCTTCGACATCGGCATGATCGCGGAAGGTGCCGTTGAACACCCGGCTGCCGTTGGTGCCGGACCCGTACTGGTCCAGCGCATCCTTGCCGGCCTGGATGACGTCCGGATCGAACGTCATGCCCATATAATTATAGGTGCCGAGCAGGATCGTCTCCTTGCCCTTGATCACGGCGATGGTCGGCGACTTCACCTCGTCCATCACGATCGCGAACGGATCGCGCACGCCGGTGTCGAGCAACGCCTGGCGCTCGGCGATCAGCGGGTCGAACTTGGTGAACAGGTCGCGCTCCGGCTCGATCGTCGGCGGATCGATCGGCAGGGCGTCGGCGGTCTGGGCGGAATCTGTCATGGGTTCAGCCTTTCAGCTTCATCACCGCATCGACGAGCTGGCCGACCGTCTCGATCTCGGCCTGCATGTTCATCGTGATGATGATCTCGAACTCGTCCTCGATCGCGGCGACGAAATCCATCACGGTCAGGCTGTCCCACTCCAGGTCGCCCTGGAAGGTGGTCGCATCGCTGAGCGAGATGCCCTTCTTGTTGAAGGGTTCGATCAGGCCGGTGACGGTGTCGAAAACATGTGCGCGGTCGGTCATCGAATATCCTTAGGAAACGCTTCTCGCCCTGCCTAGCGATTGCGGCGAATGATTGGCAAATGCGCGACGTTCGGCACCTGGATCATTGCAGTGACCGGTGGCGCAGATTGGTTCGGGTCGCGCCCGTCGTCAGTGAATCAGAGCAGTCCGTTCGACCGATACCATGCGGCGGTGGCGGCAAGGCCCCGGGGGGTCGGCACTTCGGCCCGCCACAAGGACGGCGATGGCCGGAGGCCGGGATCGATCGTCCAGTCGGGATGGCAGAGATAGCCGACACGGTCGGCGGTGAGCTTTGCCTCGCTGCCGCGGAAGAGCCGGTCGCCCTTCGCCGCGAGCGACAGCAATGCCCTGGGCAAGGCGAGAGGCAGTACGCGCTGGCCGACCGCCGCACCGATCGCGCGGGCGAAGGCGTCATGGGTCCATCCACCCTCGACACCATCGTCCGCCTCAAGGATGACGCGGCCCGGATCGGTCGAGACCAGGATGAGCAGCAAGCGGGCGAGATCGCCGACCTCGACCACCGAGATCTTGCCCGGCGGTGGCAGCAGGGCGAGGCCGACCTTTGCCAGGCGGAACATGTCGCGCATTTCCATGTCGCCGGGACCATAGACCCCGGTGGGGCGCACGATCGTCCAGTCAAGCGCCGACGCCTCGACGATTTGCTCGGCGCCTGCCTTCGACCAGCCATAGTTCGACAGGTCCGGCTCGCGGGCGGCGAGCGAGGAAACATGGATGAAGCGCCGGGCACCTGTGTTGGTTGCCGCGTCGACCACGGCCTGGGTGCCGGTGATGTTGCCAGCGGCAAAACCCTCGCGGTCCGGCGCGTTCACGACGCCGGCGACGTGGACCACTGCGTCGGCGCCGCGCACGAGACTGGCCAGCGCGACCGGGGTGTCGAGCGCACCCGATATCCAGGTGACGCCCGGGATGTCGGGCTGGGGACGGCGCGTGAGAGCGCGAACCTCATGGCCTGCCTTCGCCGCCAGCTCGATCAGTTTCCTGCCGACGAAGCCCGTGCCGCCGGTGATCGCGATCTGGCTCACAGCAGCGCCATGTGGTTGCGATGGACCAGCGCGGCGCGGGGTGCATAGCCGAGGATCGCGGCGAGGGCATCGCTGCGGCGGCCGATGATCTTCTCCGCGTCGGGCGTGTCATATTCGGCAAGACCGCGCGCCACCGGTTTCCCCTCCGGGCCGCAGATCGCGACAAGGTCGCCGCGCCGGAACGTACCGCTGATCCGGACGGCACCGGCGGCGAGAAGGCTCTTGCCGCCGAGCAACGCCTTCATCGCGCCGGCATCGATATGAATCTCGCCCTTGGCGGTCAGGCCACCCGCCAGCCATGCTTTCCGCGCCGGGGCGGTTTTTTCCGCGACGAATAGGGTGCCCCGGCCGCTATCGGCGAAGGCGGATAGGGGGTGGGGTATGTGCCCGGAGACGATGGCCAGATGTGCACCGGCGGCGGTAGCGATGCGCGCGGCGGCGATCTTCGACACCATGCCGCCCGATCCCATGCCGGAACCGGAGCCGCCGTCCGCCATCGCCTCGATCGTCGCATCAATCCGCTCGACACGCTCTATCATGGTCGCACCGGGATTGGTGGTCGGATTGGAATCGTACAGGCCATCGACATCCGACAACAGGATCACGCCCTGCGCACCCGCTGCCTGGCCGACACGGGCAGCGAGCCGGTCATTGTCGCCGAAACGGATCTCCTCGGTCGCGACGCTGTCATTTTCGTTGATGACGGGCACGACGCCCAGCGCGAGCAACCGGCTGAGCGTGGCGGCGGCGTTGAGATAGCGGCGGCGGTCCTCGAGGTCGTCGAGCGTGATGAGGATCTGCGCTGCCGTCAGCCCTTCGGCCCCGAGCAGTTCGGCCCAGACCTGGCTGAGCGCGATCTGGCCGGTAGCGGCCGCGGCCTGCGCGTCCTCAAGGCTGGCGCGACCGCCCTTGGGCAATTTCAGCCGGCGCGCGCCGAGCGCGATCGCGCCGGATGAGACCACCGCAATCTCCTGGCCGGCCTTTGCCCGTGCAGCGATATCGGCGACGAGACTGGTCAGCCATTCCCGCCGGACCGTCCCGTCCGGCGCCACGAGCAACGCGGAGCCGACCTTGACGATCAGGCGGGGGCAGGAAGCGGGAGAGAAGGAGTGCGAGGCGCGATTCATCGGCTATGCGCTTAGCGGCGGTTGCGCCTGCAATCCACCGGCACGTCACACGATAGACGGACGACTGATATCGCTTCGATGGCGGCTTGGCATCGCCGCGAGCCGCGCCACGATTGCCTCGCGTGTCTCCTCATCGCCGGCGCGAATCTCGCCCAGTTCAGCGGCGGTGAGCAGCACGACGGGTACGATCCGAACGGGCGAGAGCGGCATGTCCTCGATCAGGGTGGTGAAATCGGGCGCCGGTCCGCCGATCAGGATGCCGATCGCGTCGTCGGCGGTGACGAAACCCTCGGGCAGTTGATCCTTGATCGCATGGGACGAGGAAACGCCGGGCACCTCCATCGACAGCGTGCCATAATGCTCGAGCTGCCCTTCGATCCCGCCGGCGCCCGCAACCGTTCCGGCGACATTCTGGAGCAGCTCAAGCATCCAGCTCCGACCGAGCGGGGTCACGTCCCCCGGCGTTCCGGCAAAGTCGGCGGGCAGGTCGGTGCTTTCAACGAACAGTTCGAGATTGAAGCCGTTGGTGTCGCCGCCTGCATCGAACGGATCGGACAGGCCGTCGGTCGCCATCACGATCGATCCGACGGCGCGGCGGATCACGCGGTACGCCTGACGCGTGGTCGGCCATGCCGGACCGCCCGTCAGACCCGGACTGATGAGATGGGTGAGCACGTCGCCCTCGACATCGCCAACCCCGGCCCAGAAAACATCCCGTCGTGCGGCAGAGCGCTGCAGAATATCCGGTTCGGCCAACCCTTCGGGAGCGGCGGTCACTTCCGGTTCGGCTGTCTTTCCGGCATCCGCGGCCGCTTCCGGCTCCGTTACGGCTTCCGCGATAGCTTCAGGTGCTGCCTCTTCAGATGCGGCGGGCGCTTCGGGAATGAACGGCGCCGGTTGCGATGGGGCAGGGCGGCGGCCGAACAGTTTCCGGATCAGATCGATAAGCGCCATGTCCACGTCTCCCGCTCGGTTTCAGGGGCGGATGCCCCGAATCGCTACGGTGTGATCGCGCGGATATGCTTCATAGCGGTGACCATTCGATCGGATCTTCCTTGCCGTCGTCGCGCACGGGTGCCGTTTCGGCCGGGCCGATCGCTTCGAGCAGCCGGTCAAGCACCGTTTCCAGACCGGCACCACCGGCGCCGGACATGGGAAGCACATCGGCCTTGCTGGCGCGCTTGAGCTTGGTGATCAGCTTCTTGGCGGCGTCTGGCTCGATCGCATCGACCTTGTTGAGGCCGATCACCTGCGGCTTGTCGATCAAACCGGCACCATAGGCCTCGAGCTCGCCGCGTACGATTCGGTAATTGCCGACCGGGTCCTCCTCGGTCGCATCGACCAGGTGGAGCAGCACCTTGCAGCGTTCGATATGGCCGAGGAAGCGGTCACCGATGCCGGCGCCGTCCGCCGCGCCTTCGATCAGACCGGGGATATCGGCCACGACGAACTCGCGATTGTGGCGGCTGACCACGCCGAGCTGGGGGCGCACGGTGGTGAAAGGATAATCGCCGACCTTGGCCTTGGCGTTGGTGACTGCGTTGATGAAGGTCGACTTGCCGGCATTGGGCAGGCCGACCAGCCCGGCGTCCGCGAGGAGCTTCAGCCGCAGCCAGACCCAGGCCTCTTCCGAAGGCCAGCCAGTGCCGTGCTGGCGCGGAGTGCGGTTGGTCGAGGTCTTGTAGCTGGCATTGCCGCGCCCGCCGTCGCCGCCGCGCAGGAACACCTCGCGCTGCCCCGCCACGGTGAAGTCGGCGAGCACCTCCTCCTTGTCCTCGGACAGGATCTGGGTGCCGACGGGAACCTTGATTACCAGATCATCGCCGCCCGCGCCCGTCATGTTCGAGCCCGAACCCCCATGGCCGCGCGGTGCACGGAAATGCTGGGTGTAGCGGAAGTCGATCAGCGTATTGAGACCGGCCACCGCCTCGAAGATGATGTCGCCACCCTTGCCGCCATTGCCGCCATTCGGGCCGCCATATTCGATGAACTTCTCGCGCCGGAAGGCGACGGCGCCGGGGCCGCCCGCGCCCGAGCGGACGAAGATCTTTGCTTGGTCAAGAAAATGCATGGCCGCTCTCTAGCGGAAATCGCAATTTTATCCAGCTTGAGCTGACATCAGGCGTCTGCGCCCCTGTGCGAGGCCATCAGCGCGTTGACGGCAAGCTCGCGCGCCTTCTCCCGCGGCAGGCCGAGCGCCTTGGCCATCGGCCCGCCGAGCAGGGCGTCGCCAAGCGCGGTCAGCACGAGTTGCAGCGTTTCCTCATGGATCGACGGGCCGTCATGCTTGTGCCCCTCCGACAGTTCCTCGACGAGATTGTGGATCGCCTCGAGGATCGGGTCGAGCGCGTCCTGGTTGCCCGTCAGGATCATCCATGACGCCATCGCGCCCGCACCGCGTGCAAAGGCGTCGAACGTCATGTCGACCACTTCGCGCGGGTTCTGGTCGGTTTCGCGGGCGCGCTTCGCCGCGGCGCCGATCTGGGCGGTGATCTTGTCGGCCAGATGCTTGATCAGCGCGCGCTGAAGGTCGGCGGCCGAGCCGAAATGATGCAGCAGATTGGCATGGGTACGCCCGATCCGCGCAGCCACGGCCTTGAGCGTGACCGCCTGGGGGCCTTCCTCGACCAGCAGCGCTCGCGCCGCCTCGATCGCGGCCTCGCGTGATTCTTCCGGGCTGAGGCGTTTGCGAATTATTGACACGAGTGTAAGTAAGGCCTATTGACAGTCTTGTAAGTGATCCGGTTCCCACCCTGTTCGGAGGTTTTTGTGGCGAAAGCAACCACTCCCCGCGACCTGACCATCACGCCGCGCGATCGCCGGTTCGGCCGCGACACCGCGATGGGGCGTTGGTGGCTCAACAACGACCCCTATGCCACGGCGTTCTACAACGCGCTTTCAGTGACTTTTCCCAGGGGCGAGGCCTTTTTCGTCGAGAGCGTCCGCGCCTTTCGCGACGATACGCCGCCCAAGCTCGCCGGCGAGATCCAGGCGTTCATCAAGCAGGAGGTGATGCACACGCGCGAGCATGTGGCGTTCAACCGGCACGTCGTCGACCAGGGCTATGACATCACCCGGCTCGAGACGCGGGTACAGGAGAGCCTCGACCTGACCAAGGGGCGGCCGCCGATCGCCAACCTGACCGCGACGATGGTGCTTGAGCATTTCACCGCGATCATCGCGCACGAACTGCTCGCCAATCCGCGCCATCTGGCCGGGGGCGAGGAGGAATTCGCCAATCTGTGGCGCTGGCACGCGGCCGAGGAGATCGAGCACAAGGGTGTCGCCTATGATACATGGCTGCATGCGACGAGGAACTGGACCGAATGGCAGCGCTTCAAGGTGAAGGCGCTGGTGATGCTGGGAGTTACCACCAATTTCACGCGCGGCCGTATCGTCGGCATGCTCGATCTGTTGCGGCAGGACGGCCTGACCGGGCCGAAGGTCTGGGCGAAGATGTTCTGGTATGCGTTCGGGCGGCCCGGCATGGCGCGCAAGATCGCGGGGCAGTGGCTCGCTTTCTTCCGGCCGAGCTTCCACCCGTGGAACCATGACGATCGCACGCTGATCGGCATGTACGAGAGCGAATATGAGGCAGCTGTGCTGCCGCGCGAGGCTGTTGCGGCGTGAAGGGGAGGGCCGGCGAACCGGCCCTCCTTTCGTCCGTGGTTACCAGGTCACGCCGACCCGGGCGTAGAGATAGCGGCCGTTGAAGCCGAACGGCGAGTAGTAGGGGAAGCCGACCAGGCCCGTGCTGTTGAGAATCGTACCGCGCGAGGACGTGAGCTTCACATAGTCCGGATAGGTGTCGAACAGATTGTTCGCGCCCACGGCGAGGTTGATGTTCCGGAGCACCTGATAGCGCGCCTCCAGATCGAAGATGGTGTGGCGGCCGGTATGGATGTCGTCCTCGGCAAAGCCGTTGCTGCTCGGCTGGGTGACGTCGCCATAATAGGAACCACGCGCCGTCACGCCCAGATTGCCGAGCGACCAGTCGACGGTGCCGACCACCTTTGTGCGTGGCGTGCCCTGTTCGAACGAGATGATCCGCTGCCGGCTGAAGATCGGCAGGACCACGCTGGTCGAGGCGCCGTTGACCACGGCGGTGATCGTCGCCGGCCCGGGGGCCTGAGTCACCTTGATGTCGTTGAAATTGCCCGCCGCGGTCAGATCGAAGGTGCCGATGCCACCCGTCACCGCGCGATAGTGCGCGACCACGTCGATGCCCTTGGTGGTCGAGCGAATGCCGTTGAGGAAGAAGCGCCCGGCGGTGACGTTGGCGGATGCCGGGTTGGACGCAAGCAGGGCGGCGACCACGGTGCCGCTAAGATTCTCCGACAGGGCGATCTGATCGCGCACCTTGATTCGATAGGCGTCGACCGAGAGGTCGAACCCGCCCGAGCGCAGCACAATGCCGGCCGAGAGGTTGGTGGCCTTTTCCGGCCGCAGCGGCTTGCCGCCCAGCGCGGTGCCGACGGCGCTGACCGACGGGAACAGGCCGGTTTCAACGATCGTGCCGTTGGTCAGGACCGATGCGGTCGAGGTGAAATATTGCTGCTGCAGCGAGGGGGCGCGGAAGCCGGTTGAGGCGGTACCGCGGAGTGCGATCCAGGGCGCGAATTCATACCGTGCGCTGAGCTTGCCGTTCACCGTCTCGCCGAAATCCGAATAGCTTTCGCCCCGGACTGCCGCGCCCAGAGTGAGCGCTTCGACTGGCTTGGCCTCGATATCGAGATAGCCGGAGACGTTCGAACGGTGCACGTCGATGCGGTTCGACGGCTGGAAGCCCGGAAAGCCCTGCGCACCCGAGCCAAGCGTGGACGGCGCTGGAATGCGGAGGCTCGGGTTGCGGTCATAGGATGCCGGCTCGCCGGCGCCGATCTGGAAACTTTCGCGGCGAACTTCTGCGCCACCGGCGATGTTGATCGTACCATTGCCCAGCGGCAGCTCCTTGGAGATGTCGAGGCCGCTGACGATCTGGTCGTACACCAGGCTGCCGTCATAGAAGTCCCGTGCCGAGTTCGCGCCGTACGTCGCGTTGCCGGAATTGCGCGTGTAGAGTGTCAGCTTGTTCCGACCGTAGGAGAGGTTCAGGTCAACCTTCCAGCCGGATATTTCGCCGCGCAGGCCTTCGGTGAGCGTCACATCCTCAGACTTGACGTTGATCAGCGGGGTGAAGCCGTCGGGATAGAGGGCGGCGAGGGCCGCCGCGCTGAGATTGTTGTCGGTGCCGCCATTGATTCGCGGCGTGGCGGCGCTGGTGCTGTCGCGGTGCTGATAGCCGGCAAAGCCGTAAAGCTCCCAGCCGCTGTCGCCCAGGCCGTAACCGGCATTGGCATAGACGCTGTACTGCTTCACCTCCGGGTCGCCGAAACGCGAGCGGACCCGGATCGGCGTCTTGCGCGGATCGAAATCGCCACGGCTGGTGGCGTCGCGGTTCAGATATTCGGCGGACAGAGTCAGGAAACCTTTCGATCCCAGTCCGAAGCCCTGCCAGCCGGCGACGGTAACGGTCTGTCCGTCATGCTCGTTGCGGCGGCCGCGGGCGGTCACCACATCGGTGATGTACTGGCCATAGGTGACGGTCGCGCCGCCGCCGCTGCGCGCCTCGCGCAGGCGGAGGTTGACCACGCCGGCGATGGCGTCGGAGCCATATTGCGCCGCCGCGCCATCGCGGAGCACCTCGATCCGCTCAAGCGCGACCGATGGAATGGTGTTGAGATCGACCGCTGCCGACCCGCGTCCGACCGATCCGTTGGTGTTGAGCAGCGCCGAGGTATGCGCGCGGACGCCGTTGATCAGCACCAGCGTCTGGTCCGGTGAGAGGCCGCGCAGCGTGGCGGGACGGATCGAGTCGGTACCGTCGACGGCTGACGAGCGCGGGAAGTCGATGGACGGCACCACCGCCGAGAGTGCGGCACCGAGCTCGGTGGTGCCCTGGCGCTGCAGCGTGGCGTTGCTCAGCACGTCGATCGGCGACGCGCTGTCGAAACGCGAGCGGCCGGCGGTGCGGGTGCCGGTGACGACGATATCGCTCTGATCCTCACCGGATGCGGCGGCCGGGGCGGCTTGTGGGGCTTCCTGTGCCGCGGCCATCGAGGCATGGACGAGCGCAAGGCTGGATACGGCAAATGCCAGGGCGGATCGTGTTGTCATTTCTGGAACCCCTTTTTATCTCTCGAGAATCCGCGACTTGCCCAAAGGCGCGTCAGGGATCAGCGGACTCCCATAATCCTCCTATTCGATGGGATTTGATGCGAAGAAATCATTTTCGCAGCTAAAGCCGGCGCAGCGACGCGGTTTCCCCTCTCCCCGCAGGGGAGAGGGTTTTGTTCAGGCAGCCATCTTCACATCGCACATTCGGCCCTCGTCGAGGTCGAGTTCGAATACGGCGCAGGGCACCTCGGCGTCGCGGGCGCGGGAGTGGCGGGGCACGACGGCGCCGGTCGGGCGGAAGCCGAGTTTGGTCAGCACCCGGCCCGAGGCCGGGTTGTCGACGAAATGCCCGGCACGGACATGCTTCACGCCAAGCGCGTGGCGCGCCATCTGGAGCACGGCGCGCCCGGCCTCGGTCGCATAGCCGCGGCCCCAGACCGACGGCGTCAGCCAATAACCCAGTTCATAGGCATCTTCGTGGAACCAGACCGCGACGGAGCCGACGATCCGCGGATAATCCGCCTCATGGCTGAGGATGAGGAATCGCGCGTCATGCGCCCCGCGCGGGCTTGCCAGGAATTCCTCGGCATCGTCCATCGTATAGGGCCAGGGTGCGCGCGACAGCTTTGTCACGACCTCCTCATGGGCGATCGCGTGAGTCAGCGCCTGCGCATCTTCCGGCCAGCCGGGGCGCAGCGTCAATCTTGCAGTCCGAGCGAACATGTTACTCTCCTCGTCGGTCGCATTGCCGCTCGCACGCCGGGATGACGGGAAGGCGACAATGGGTGGGGAGGGAGCATGAAAAAAGGGAGCCGGGGCGACCCGTCTCCCTTTTTCGGTTCTCTTGCGAAAACCCGGGTCGCCCAAGTGGGCAACCCGACCGGTTACCCGTTTTATTCGGCCGCGGCCGCCATAATCTCTACCGAGCAGAATTTACGGCCGAGCTTGCCTTCCTTGAACGACACGCGGCCGTCCACGAGGGCGAACAGGGTATGATCCTTGCCCATGCCGACATTGGTGCCCGGATAGAATTTCGTACCGCGCTGACGCACCAGGATGTTGCCCGGAACGACGGTTTCGCCGCCAAACTTCTTCACGCCAAGACGACGGCCGGCCGAATCACGACCGTTGCGCGAGGAGCCGCCTGCTTTCTTATGTGCCATCTAAACTACTCCTTACGCCTGGGCGGCCGGGGCTTCAGCCTCGGCAGTCGCGGGGGCTGCATCGGCCTTCTTCGCCTTGGCCTTCTTCTCCTGAGCACCGATCGCGGTGATCTTCAGGATCGTGTGCTGCTGGCGATGGCCGTTCTTGCGGCGATAATTGTGGCGACGCTTCTTCTTGAAGATGATGACCTTGTCGGCCTTCGCCTGGGCGATGATCTCGGCCGAAACCGTCAGACCCTCGACCGACTGCAGCTCCGAGCCTTCGCCCGCCAGCAGAACGTCAGCGAGCGTGATCGACGCTCCTGCTTCACCATCGAGCTTCTCGACGACGATCTTGTCTCCAGCGGCAACGCGATACTGCTTGCCGCCCGTGCGCACCACTGCGAACATGGCCTCAATCACTTTCCAAATGCATGTGCCCGCGCAGGCATGCCCGGCGGGAGAAGGGGGGCAGCTAAGGGAGACAGGCGATTCTGTCAACGCCGAATTGCCCTTCCCGGTGACGGAAGGAGCCGGGCCAGGCCCGTATCGGCGCTTTCGATCGGGTCGTCGACCCCTGCGGCGTCATTGCGGGGACGATCGGGCGCTTACCGACGTACGATACTGGACGAAGGAGATCAGGTTACCATCCGGATCGCGGACGTGAAAATCCGTGCCGCCCCATGCCTGTTTGACGGGCCTTTGCGCAACGTCGATGCCCTTGCCGTCATATTCAGTGAACAGCGCCTTCACGTCGTTCACCTCGATGGTTGCGAGGATGAGGGAGGATTCGCGTGCGGCGAGCTCGGCGAAATTCGGGCGCTCCACGAATCGCAGGTGCAGGCACAGGCCATCGCGCGACACGGAACCGTAGAAGGGTTGTCGTGGAGGAAATCCACTTTGTAGCCGAGCTTCTTGCGATAACATACCGCCGCCGTCGCGCACGAACAGGATGGGCACGATGCCCGCCAGCCTTGATGCCGATGCAATGCGGGAGAGCCAGGCGAGACTAGGTTTGGCGGGCGCTGCCTGTCACAATCGACCGGTCCCGTCCCGACACAAGTTCAGTGCTTGTGTTCGCGCCGCAACTGATAGCGCCCGTCGGCGAAATCGGTGAACAGGTCGGAGATCGCCGGGTGATCGATCGGTTCGTCGGTATCGTCGGCGATCAGGTTCTGCTGGCTGACATAGGCGACATAGCTCGATTCCATGTTCTCGGCGAGCAGATGGTAGAAGGGCTGGTCCTTGCGCGGGCGGATATTCTCCGGGATCGCCTCATACCACTCCGCGCTGTTGGCGAAGATCGGGTCGACGTCGAAGATAACGCCGCGGAAATCGAACATGCGGTGGCGCACCACGTCACCGATCGCGAAGCGCGCATGGGAGACTGGCGGCAGGGGAATCGTCGCATCGAAGGGGTGAGCAGGGATATGGGCACGAGGCATGACGTCAATCTAAGGACTCTTTTGCGCCGCACAAGCAGATAGGCCGCGAACCGGTGCTTGTGCGACGTTTAGCTTTGCGTTAGAGGCGCGCGCTCTTCGACCGGCACCCTCGCTTTCACGGGCAGGGGGTTGCTTGCAAAGACCTCTGCGGAGAGGTGCCAGAGTGGTCGATTGGGACGGTCTCGAAAACCGTTGTGCCCGCAAGGGTACCGTGGGTTCGAATCCCACCCTCTCCGCCATTTCCCCTTCCAAGGGGGGCCGCAAAAGTCCACCGATATCGACTTTTTTTACCTGAAAACCGACACTTGACGAATCGTCTCGGCCACAACCGTTCGCACGCCTCCGATTGAGGCGCGTGGTTCAAAACGTGGTTCCGGTCAAAAGGTGGACGATGTTGAACGATGCCAGGGTGCGCGCAGCCAAACCGCGGGCAAAGGCCTACAAACTGACTGACAGCCATCGGCTGTTCGTCCTGGTGCGGCCGAACGGCTCAAAGCTGTGGAAATGGAGCTATGCCTATGACGGCAAGCAGAAGACCATGGCCTTCGGCGCCTATCCGATGGTCAGCCTAGCCGACGCGCGCAGCAAGCGTGACGAGGCCCATGCCCTGCTTGTCGAAGGGCGCGATCCGCTCCTCGTCAAGAATCTCAAGGTCGAGGCCAACATCGAAGCGGGCCGCCAGACCTTCGAGCGTCTCGCCCGCGCGTGGCACGAAAACGCCAGGCCGCAATGGGCGAGACGGCATGCCGACGACATCCTGCGCAGCCTGGAGCGTGATGTCTTTCCGGCAATCGGGGCGCTCCCCGTTGCCGACCTGACGCTGCCACTCGTTCTGGCGGTGCTGCGGGAGATCGAGGCGAGGGGGGCGATCGAATCGGCCAAGCGGATTCGCCAGCGAATCTCAGCTGTCTTCATCTCAGGGATAGCGCAGGGCATCGTCAAGGACGACCCGGCCGAGAAACTGGGTGCTGTCCTGAAGCCGCTCCGCAAGGGGCGGCAACCGGCGATCACCGAGCTTATGCCGCTGCGCAACATGATCCGGGTCGCCGAGGGCGATTATGCCCGGCCGGTTACGCGTCTCGCCCTGCGCCTCCTGGCACTCACCGCGGTCAGGCCAAGCGAATTGCGCGGCGCTGAATGGATCGAGTTCGAGGACCTCAATGGAGTCGAGCCCCTGTGGCGTATCCCGGCGACCCGAATGAAGGGGGATCTCGACCGCAAGGAAGAGGTGGGTGGCGATCACCTCGTCCCGCTTGCCCCGCAAGCGATCAGCGTCCTTCGGGCGCTATGGCCGCTCACCGGGGATGGGCCTCTTCTCTTCCCGAGCACCCGCCATGCACATCGGCTGATGAGCGAGAATGCGATCGGCTATCTGCTGAACCGTGCCGGCTATCATGGACACCATGTCCCGCACGGGTTCCGTGCGGCCTTCTCGACGATCGTGAACGAATGGGCTGAGCGGCACGGAAAGGAAAGCGACCGGGCGATCATCGATCTGATGCTCGCTCATGTCCCGAGGGCAAAGGTCGAGGGCGCCTATAACCGCGCCGCCTATATGCCGCGCAGGCGCGAACTGGCGCAGGTCTGGGCTGACATGCTGTGCGACGGTCTGCCCGATCCGTTCGTGCTGGTCGAGCGGCCGGCCCAGCCGACGGGCGCACGCCCCAGGCGCTTCAACCCGAAAGCAGTGGATGCCGAGTTCCGGTTCCCGACACGGCGACGAGCCGCGTAGGAGGGATGAGCGATTGTCGCAGACTGACGCTGGCATGCGATCATCGGTTTACAAAACCGCCGCTCTTCCAGTTGAGCTAAACCGTCGCGCCCCAAAAATCGCAGAAATCTGCGGCTTTCGGAAGCTTGGATTTTTCCTTTTGCTGGTCAAGCAAAACCATCACACAAATCGTCTCACAAAAAGGTGTGAAAGCGCTGTCCCCGCATTGTTGATCATCACATCGTTCCGTTCGAATTGCGTGACAGCGGCTGCTTGGTGACGTCGGTCGTGCGAGCCTTCCGTTCGGCCGCTATTATCCCTTGCTGGTCCAGGAGGAGAGAGCGGAACGCAGTTCGATGACGACGATCATCCGGTCGTGTCGCAGGAGTCCCGCCTTCTTCCGGCCCGTGATATCCCCCATCAATTCCCGGTCTCGCTGTTGTTACGCTTCTTCTATGGTCCCCGAGGCCCCGGCGCAGCAGGAAAACGCAGCTGGCCATGGGATCGTGAGTTTGATCTCTGGATTGTTCTCCCTGATACTGAGATCGTCATGGGGCGAAAGGCTCAACGACGCAGCGTCAACTTCAGACCTATGCACTACTCGTCGCCAGGCAGCCTTGCATTCCTGGCCTGGCCTTCGGACAAGCAAGGGATGAAGTGTCCCTCGATCACGTTCGGCCTCGCGCTCGCCGCGGAGACCCAGGCCAAGGTCGATGCGATCCTGGCCCAGGACAGCGATACGCTGGCCGGACGGTGAGGTCGCGGTCACGACAGTGGAATGCAATTCTATTGCCCTGGGGCTGTCCGTATCGCAGGCGAAGACCTACACGCCCTTGCGAACTTCCTGCGCTCCTTCAGCGCCTGGTCGGGGTCTGGGGCAGTCAACCTTACCAGACGCCAGTGGTTCCTTCCACGAAGCGGGGGAAGTGTTCGTTCGCGCAAGTATTAAGCTGCGTCGGCCGCAGCAAAATGAGCCATCTGGTCGTTGTAAGCTTTCACGAAAGCCGGTCGGGCGGTGGCGCGCGCGACGTAGGCGTGGCAAGCGGGGTAGTTCGCGAGCCCGTCGAAACGGTTCACTTGCCGCAGGACGTCCGCCATCAATAGGTCGGCTACGGTGAATCGACCGGCCACCAGCCACTCGCGGCCGGCGAGCACCGCTTCCATCCGCTCAAGCCTGGCTTTGAGGAAGTCCTCCACGAACTTGGCTTCGGGAGACTCGCCGGGATAGCCCATGAAGCGGAACAGCGCCCACGGCTGGCTCGGCAGGTCGACCGAGTTGAGCGCAGCGATGGCCCACTCCATCACCTCGGCCCGGCCGCGCGGATCAGCGGGCATGAGTTCCAGGCTCTTCTCGCCCAAGTGCAGCAGGATCGCGCCGCTCTCGAAGATGGTGAGATCTCCATCGATCAGCCACGGTACCTGGCCGAAGGGCTGCGCCGCGAAGTGGTCGGGGCCTCGATTTCGAAACGGCGTGCTCTCCACGCGGTAGGGGAGTCCGGCCTCTTCCAAGGCCCAACGCACCCGCAGGTCGCGCACAAGGCCGCGCGGCATTTCGGGAACCCAATCATAGGTGGTGAGGATCAGCTCGCTCATGGGGCAACTCCAAGAAAGACGGGAAGCTTGTCGAGAAGTCCGTTCCAGCCGTGCTCATGGCTGGCACGGGCCGCATCGTCGGCCAGGCGCTCGTGGGTCAGGGTCAGTTCCGTCCCACCCTCGAACGGCTCCAGCCGGAATGTCACCAGCGATTGCGGTTCCGGCGCTCCGGGCAGATCCCAGGTGAAAACGAGAGTCTTTTCGGGAACCACTTCTTGATAGATCCCGGTCGGGTTGTGCTCATCGCCATTGAGCAGTCGGAACACGACGCTGAAGCGGCCGCCCGGGCGCACGTCCGCCACCACGCTAAGGGTCGGGCCAGCGTCGGGACCCCACCATTGCAGCATTAGGTCTGGCTGGGTGATCGCCGCCCAGACCCTGGCGGGAGATGCCTTGATTCGGCGCACAATGGTGAGGCTCGGCAATCGACCGATCACGGCGCGCCATCCTGTTCAACAAGGGAGGTCAGTCGATCGAGGCTGACCGACCAGAAGCGTTCGTAGCGGTTGAGCCAAGCGATTGCTTCTTGCATCGGCGCGGGCGAGAGGTTCACCGCCACGGTGCGGCCGGTCTTGGTCCTGGTAATCAAGCCTGCCTCTGACAGGACGTCGAGGTGCTTGGTCATGCCCGGCAGCTTCAGCGAAAACAACTCGGCGAGGTCGCTGACAGAGAGACCCGATTCGTCGATCAGGCGCTGAAGGACTCCGCGCCGAGTCGAATCCGCTAGAGCCCAGAATGTGCGATCCATACCCGAGGAATGATACTTCGCCATATAGCGAAGTATTATGTATTGGGTTGGCAGAGTCAATCACCAGACGCCCCGCTTGGCCGCGGCCGGCGAACAACGCCGCCGCGCAGGAGGCGCGGCTACCGCATGCCGGATCGGCACATCCTGCCTAGCGTCTGACGGCGTGCGCCAAGGAAGATCGGCCGGGCATCGACCTTAGAGCCATCACCGCCGATGAACTCTTTCTCGCGGCATTCGCCGATCGCACCGATCTCGAAGGGCCGTTCTACGGCGCTGGCGGGCGTTCAATATGTCCAGATCAGGCCGAAGGAAATGGTTCGCCCCTGCAAATACCGATACTGTATCGGGGCAGTGTGGACGGTCAGAATCTGAGAGGATGGGTTACGGTGATCGAGTAGGTTGGTCACCGTCGCAAAAAACAGCGGTTTGCCGAATCTGCCGCCGATATCGATCGGGCTGGAGGCGCTGCCGTCGATCGACAAATAGGGCGCCAAGCGGCCTCCGTTGATCGTTCCATAGCTCGGTATGGGCATGCCGTTGACGATCGCCGAGCCTGTTGCCTGCGTGTAGCGCTCGCCGGACCGCCGCGTGAGCGACAGACTGAGCGAGGTTGAGGGTGGGGCGATGTATCGCAGGCTTGCCCTGATGATACTCGGATAATCATTGGCGCCGCGCAGGCGCTGCCCACCCAGCGTCATCGTCTGCCGCACGGTCGTGAAGGATAATCTGGCCTCCAGCGCCTTGAACAGCGAAAGCTCCGAATAGGCCTCCAGCCCCTTGCTCTGGGTCAGCCGCGCGATCCCAGTAAGATTGTCGGTTATATTGGCGTTTCCGAAAACGCGCGGGTCATAGGGCGCCCCATCGCTTCTTTCTCTCGACAGATAGCCTGTCAAACCGATCTTTCCGTTGTCCAGCTTGTACGAATAATCCACTTCCACCTGATCGCTGACCGAACGCGATATCGGGCCGTAATAAGCGCGGCTGGGCACCGCGGCGCCGCTGTATCGCCCGGCCGACAGGATGAGCTTGTGCTTCCTGTCCGGCGAAACCAGCGTTCCGCTGAATTGAACGGAATAGCCAGGTTTCAAATTGCCGGCGATGGTGCGGCGCGACCCCAGGCTCAACGCCACTACCTTGCCGGGATTGAAGGTCGCGAAAAAATAGGCGGTGGTTTGTCGAAGCCCATGGCTCAACGTCTGGGACGGTTGCGTGGGTGAATATATCGATCCGGCCGCGCCCGAATTGGTCGTGCTGGTCTGATCGATATATTCGCTGTCCACGCCAATCCGCGTGATCAGCCGTTTTTGGAAGAGTGTGCGCGCCAGATCGAGCGAAGCGAACGCATAGCGGTTGGTATTGTCGGCGCGCCAATTGCCGAACGCTTCGCGCACGTTAGAACGGGTGTAGGCGATATTGGCGTTCACGACGAACCCGGCCAGGGGGCTCGACGCATTGAGGACCACGCGTCCCTTGGTCGGTTTCAGCCGGAAAAGGCTCTGCGTGCCATAGACGGTGAAAGGAAATGCATCGTCGCCGATCTCGCCTTGGACAAAAACCCGGATGTCTCCGCCGTTGGCGAAGGCCTTGCGCGCCACTGCACCGCCGCTCGCACTGCGAATGGTCTTGAATATGCTGTCGAGGTTGGGGTTTATCGCCTTGTGAAACGATAGGTCCGTCAGCGATGCATAGAGGGAAACGAAATCCGCTCCGTCGCCTGACGCAAAGGTTCGTCCGGCACCCAGGCCGAAATCGTTGATCGAGAAGACGCCGCTCCTTGTCTTGTTGTCGGGCGAGGTCAGCCGTACCGCACCGCCCGTGGCACCCGCCAGATAAGCCGGCGGATTGCCGGGATAGGTCTCCACCTCGCCCGCGACCGTTAGGCCGAAAACGGATCGACTCTGGGTCGAGTCGTCGAGTTCCGACCCGGTCGTGAACTCGTACACCGGCGTATCGTTCAAATAGGCGCGATTGATTGAGGCGCGGCTGCCGCGCAGGCTGAGCCTGGCATTGCCCGTAACATTCGTGCTCGCGGGCAAGTCGTTGACTGCCAATATCGGGTCGGCCTGAGCCTTCGCGTCGGTAACGATATCCTGGAAGTCCAGGACTTCGGGGCTGAACGGCCGCGAAATCCTCCGCGCGACCACGACGATCTCGCCATCGGCCACTTTGGCGGGCTTGAGCCGGAAAACGGGATCGGCTCCGGCACGATCGTCGAGATCGACATCTATGCTGACATATCCAACGGCCGAGATGGTCAAATGGATAGAATGGACGCGCTGGAATAGAGCGGGATCGAGCACGACGTTGCCACTATCGTCGCTGATCAGATCGGAACTGTTCCCCGAGGCCGTGACCCTGACCTCGGCCAATGGTATCGGAGCGCCCTTTTCATCGGCTATCGTGATCGTTCGGGACGCTTGGGCCAACGCTGCAGATGGTGTCATTGCAGCATAGGCACACACACATCCCGCAATGCCTCGAACAAGGGCATGGCGCATTATTGCATGCCGGCAAGCCGGCCGAGGGCAATGCTGTCAGGCATCCGGTTGTGCCACTGCGTGTAGAGACTTTGCGCTTCCGTGTTGCGGCCCGAGCTTTTGAGAATTTGGATCAGCAACGCTGCACAATCGTCGCGGCCCCAGGTCGGCCTCAGCGGGTGGTGCGGCTCTTCCGGCAGCGCCAAGGCTTGCCGCAGCAGCTTTTCGGCCACCTGTCCGCCGCCATATTCCTTGGGGGTGTAAAAGTCCGCTTCGGCCCGCGCATAGAGCGCGCGCACCGTTGTGGCGTTGCCCAGTTTGGCACGCAAATCCGAACTCTTCGCGATCAGCCCGCCAATGTCGGTTCGCGACGTCAGGGGATATCGGAGAAGAACGACCAAGCTTTGCACCGCGTAGGTTTCCTGATCCTTGATCGCCAGTTTATCGAGCAGGGAATCGGCTTCGAGCGCTGCGGCCTTTGCCTGATCCGCGCGCTTGTTGGCGAGCGCGAGGCGCACCGACATATAGTCAGTATAGGCCAGCCAGTAGCTCCGATAATAGAGCGCTGCCCCCTTGTCCGTCGCGATCTTGCTCCGCAACTGAGCCGCCACGCTCAAAAGCGCAGCGATGTCCCGGTCGCGAACGGCAGCGCGTGCAGCATCCGCGATGCAGCGCTGTATGTCAGCCAGCTGCTGCGCGCAGGCAGGCGCCCCTTGCCCGCTTCCGGCGGAACCGGCGGCAGGCGCCGCCTGCGCAGCGCATGCCAGCGGGACGGCGGCGATGGCGAATGCCGATAGCAGAGACGTCGGAGCCAATTTGCGATGCGCGCGATTGCCGCGCCGGGAAATGACGATAGATTTACCGACCATTCCTGAACTTTCTCTTTTGATATCCGGTAAGTCAATGCGCGACCTCAACGGGAATAACAGTCGATTGTGACCGAAATTGCATTGTCGCGGCAAGTGACATAGGATAGATATCATCATTACTTGTTGTAGAATATATTATTGCACGACGTAGAAAGTTTATCCAGAATCGGATTCTGGTGACCTTATTCGGCGCGATCCCGACGGGCCCGCGCCGTCCGTTTCTGCGCAAAACGCTGCGTCGTCGACAGGACAATGCTCAGCCAAGACTCGTATAGAGCGAAGTTAAAGCGCTGCCGACGCGACGATTTTCCATTTTTGCGGAGTAGGGCGTCTATTGTTTTGGACGGTGAGAGGCGCTGTCTCTCGGAAAGCGCTACAAGTCGATCATGAGCGCGTTGCGAGAGCGCCAATTTAACTCGTCCCTTGTCCGGCATGACTGCACCCCGCCCGAAGCTGTTTTTAGGCCATCAACGGCAAGGGGTAGCTTGTTTTTTTGTGTCTTACAATAGAGTCGATCTCGATGGCGGGTTGAAAGGCCTGCGTATTGTTCGGCCGGCAAGCAGGAGTGGCAATAGCCTGAATGTCACCCTGATGAAGTGGATTTAGAGATTTTCTGCCTCTTATCTTCTGCTTCTCTTCCGCATGAGTCACTCGGGTGGAATCAAAAATAAAACAACCAATATGGATTGAATTTTGTCTACCAATGGTACTTTGGGATGGATTTGTTTCCAGCTTGACACATTAAATTGGAAATGAAACACCGAGGCTGACCGGCATCATGCCGAGTCTAGGTGTTCCTTCATAGTAAGGGGTGGCTGATATGTTGAATGCAATCGAAAGCGACTGGAGTGATTTGAATCTCGACGACTTCGATTTTAACGCTGTCGAGATTGTCCCGACGCAAGGCTATCTTGCTATGCCCGAGACGGGCGCGTCGACTTGCTGCTGCGAATCTTGCTGTTCGAGCAGCAGCGGATCGAGCGTGCTCGCTGCTGAGGTGGCGATGTGATTCTATGTCGCGGCGTTCGATAACCTCAAGCCACCATGCCCGTTATTAATACACGGGCACTCTGTTTTTGGGTGAATTGTTTCGCCGCGACATTGGATTGAATAGTACTGGCATTATAATACGACCCAAAAACGGGCGGGGCGGGAGCTTTTCGGGTGTTGTATTCCATGTTTGCCGTGATCTGACGGCCCCTATGCTGTCGGGTGGACCTCTCTCGTCTTATGTTTCCGGCGGAAACAGCGCCTTGGCGGCGTATCCATCGTCGCTCTCCACGAGATATCATCCGAACTTTGTACTTCGGGTCGCATCCGAGCCGGCCGGAATCCTCGATCTATTGTCGACTGGGGCGTCAGCGGCGGCATTGGCGCGAACGAACCAGGCCGAGGCGTCGCTCAAGAGCCGCATCGAGCCACTGTGTGAGCGGCTGTTCGCACTCTGCCATGATGACGCGGCCGATAAGGTTCGTGCCGGCGTCATCCAGTTGAAGCGTGACCTCTTCAACATGCGGCCCATTCCGCGGGATCGCGCCGCGGAGATCCTCGGCGCGGTGGACGCCGATCTGGCCGTGCAGTTGGACGCGGTGCTCCTCGAATGCGAAGCGGTGCGCGCGGACCGCGATCGCCTGGGCGGGATCTACGACGAGGAAATCCGGACCGGTCGTGAGGCATTGCTGGAACGTCTCGATGCCCCGTACATCAGCGTTGCCTTGCAGCAGGCAAATCGCCAGCTTTATGCCGACCTGATGCGGCTGCGCGCCGATGGCCCGCTCAAGTTCAAGCCCAAGGATGTCGACCAGCTCTTCCTGGCATTGCAGAATTATGTTCTGCGTGCCGCGCTGAAAACAAGCCCGAAATCGACTCTTACTATGTTCGCGGTCGGCGACTGGGCGATCGCACCGGCGAGAATGCCATTGGCGTTCGACTTCGATTTCCTGGCTTTTCAGCGCATGCCCCGGTTGAACGAAACCGTGCTCGCCAAGCTGCTGGATACCCTGTTGCGGGATCGATCCGCCTGGGCGGACCATGCCGTTTTCGAACTCAACGGTACCACCGAGATATCGAGCGACCAGATATGCTGGAGGAATCTCCTGATCGAGACCGACCTCTCTGGCGTCTCGATCGGCACGCAGGAAACGCGCATGGAGTTGCGGCGGACACGGCCGATCGACCTGCTGCTCGACCAGGTGGGCGTGCTGGGTGCCGAAGCCTTTGCGATCGGTGCCCTCGCAGATGGTCTTAGCGCGCGCGTGCCCGAGCCCTATCGACCGGGGATCGACCGGCTCATCACCGACGCCGTCGCCAAGGGTCTGATCGGTCCGAAGGTGCAGCCGGGGAGCCAAACCGACCGGCTGACCTGTGCAAAGCGCCTCCTGGCGGATCTGACGCATGAAACCGCCAACAGGCTGGGGCCGGCGATCGAAGCCGTGGAGAACGAATTGGCCCGCTACGCCGCGGCGCGCGGAGCCGATCAGGTCTCCGCGCTAGGCAATCTGCAGGCATCCTTCGCGGCGCTGGAGAGCACCATCGGCGCCGATCCGCAAAGGACGAGCGCGGACCCCCTGATCCAGGAAGACAGCCGCATCGACCTGCCGCCGCTTTCGCTGGATGTCCGGCATCTCGAGGATATCGAAGACGACCTTAGCCTCCTGATCCGCGCCGCGCCGCTCTACACCAATGGCTGGGGCGGGGTGCGGTATTGGATGGCGGACAGGTTCGTCGAAATCTTCGGTCGGTCGGGAGTCTGCAGCGACGTGGTGGGGTTTCTCACGCCGCTGTTCGACGAGATCATGGTGACCGTTTCGGAACCGCGCGGTGCCGCCAGGCCGACGGGCGACCAGCCGCTCTTCAACCATTCGCTGGCGCAGGATCTCCGTGAGCGGTCGCAACGATTCCTCACGACGCTCGACGAGCAGCGGCACGACAACGGCACGCTGAACATCGACCGCAACTGGCTGGCGCAGCAGATCGACACCCTGCCGGAGGTTGTTCGCGACGAGCGACGCAGCCATTGCATCAATGGGCAGTTCCTGCGGAACGCTGCCAGCCAGCATTTCGTCGTCAATGCCATCTATCCGGGCAATGGCCGCATGCTATCGCGGTTCCTCGGCTATGATCAGCCGTCCGTTTCCACGGTACGCGAGTATCTGGTCGATATTTCGCTGGCCGGGCGGTACCTCGCCGTCCCGGGCGTTTTCGGCATGAATGCGAACTTCCACCCCCAGCATGCCGCGGAAGAACTCGGCCTACCGCCCTTCCCGACAGACTATGAGGGGGCCGACGCCATCGCCATCGGTGCCCTGAACCTGCGGTACGATGAGACGAGGCACAATATATTCGTCTGCGATGGCGACGGGAATCCGATCGACTGTTTCTATTTCGGCATTTTGTTTTCCTATCGTTTGCCGAAGATGCATTTCCTGATCGACGCGCTGAGCGGCTTCTCGGAGGCGCCGCCGCCGATCGGGCGCGTTCTGGCCGGGCGGCAGCAGAAGGGCGAGCAGATCACTTTCGTGCCGCGCATCGCGATCGGCTCGATCGTTGCGGCGCGCGCGTCCTGGTCGGTACCCAGTGATCAACTGCCGCGCGCCGATGTTCCCCCGGCGGAATTCTTCTATCGGCTGCTGAATTGGCGCGACCGGCACGGCCTTCCCCACGAGGTATATTTCAGCTCCACCCAGCTGAGATCGACCGACGGCGAAGGGGCGTCGGCGATGTTCAAATGGCGCAAGCCGATGTTCCTCAACTTTCAGAATCCGATGACCGTGCGTGCCTTGCAGCGCCTGTTACGTAAGTCCCAGGCCGCGGTGTTCTTCAACGAGGCACTCCCAGCACGCGACGACACGATCGTCCGCAGCGCCGATGCCGGCCATGTTTCCGAGATGTCCTTTGAACTGAGCCTTGTCCCGCGGCATCGGCACCATGCTGCAATCCATTGAGGTGAACTATCACGAGAGCGACTATGGTGCGCTCATCCTCGATGGGCTCGCCCCGATCATCGCGGAGCTGAACCAGGCGCCGTCGGCGAACGGCGCCTTTCTCTACCCCTATTGGCGAGGCGGCCCGCACATCAATCTCGTCGTCGATGCCAAGAGGCCGGACTTCACCGAGCATCTCTATCCGCGGGCCGCGGCGACCATCGGCGAATGGATCGCGCGCAACCCCTCTCGCTCGCAAATCGATCCGGGAGAGTATCGGCAGCTCAGCCGCCATATGGCGGAGACAGAGCGGGATCCGCGGCGCCCCGTGGCGCTTCGCGCCAACAACAGCGTGCGGTCGTCGCGATATTATCGTCCCGCGCCGATCGGCGTGGCAAAGCTCGGCAATGTCCGCGACAAGTTCCTGGCGGAGACGATCGGGATTCAACTCGACGCCCGCCGCCTGGCACAGCACGGACTGCGCCAGCGGCTGGAGGCGATATTACCCCTTCTACTGGCGGTCGCCACCGTCAGGTCGGGAACGGACTTCGCGTTCTGGCCCCTGTCGTTCGTCGCGCACGGCAAGGTGTTCCTGGTCAACAATCCGCGCCACGCGGAGCAGTTCGAGCAGGTCTATGGACGCTTCCGCGAAACGACTGCGAGCGGCGTCGCCGAGGCGATGACGGATGCGGCGCTGACTGGCCCGGCATCGCCCTGGCACGCCGCGCTTCGGACCATGGACGCGCGTATCTCGGCCATCATCGCTGAGGACTTCGAGGAACTCGATCGCACTATCTGGGCCGGGGCGGAGGAGGCCAATGTCCTCAACGGCAATCCGCTCGGCATGGATTCCGAGAACTTCGCCGCCTTTCGCAACCAGACCCATCTGTCGTGGCGGATGATGCAGAATTTCATCTATCTCGCCATGCCGGTAATGGGAGTGTCCGCGGTCGAGCGGGGCTGTCTGTGCTACGTGATCGGCCGCGCCGTTGAAGATTGCCATCCCGAACTGATGAAAACGGCCCAGGCGCGTATGATGGCGATGCTCGCCGACGGCAAGCGGCGCGCGTGAGCGCTCGCGTGCGCCCCTATGTCGACTGCGCGCCGATCCCGGGCGGGGTGCATGTCCGCGCGGCCCAGCGCAGCTTCACGATGCGCGGGAAGGGCGTGGCGCCGATAGTGCGGCGCTTCCTTACGCTCCTCGATGGCCGGCGCAGCCTGGAGGAGGTACGCGAGGGGCTGCCCGCCCCCGTCGCCCCGCTGCTCGATATGCTGCTGGACCAGTTGCGCAGCCACGACATGCTTGCCCCATCGACACAGGCATCGCCCGACCTGGGCGCGGAGCCGGCGCGCCTAGGTTCGACGATCGCCTTTCTCGAGGACCAGGGGGTTCCCCCCTCGGCGTTCTCCTCGCTGCGCGCCACGCCGATCGCGCTTCATGGCAACGGTCCGATCCTCGAAGAGGCGCTGCGCCTGCTACAGATGTCCGGATTGGAGAATCTTCAAGTCCGATCAGCCGCCAGCCGATCGGGTGCGGAAGCGGGTTCCGCGGCGCGTCCGGAGATCGTCGTGCTTGCCGGCCACCTGCCGCCGGACCGGCCCGCCGCTGGCGGCGGCGGGCCATCGACGATGGTAGTCTCTTTCAGGCAGGGGGCGACGGGGCTGGTCGCGACCCTATCGCCGCAGGATACGCATCTTTTGCCGACCTTGCGAGGGCGGTTGCCCGCGCAGGCGATCGAGGGCACGGCAGTATCCGATTCCCGCCTCGCCGGGCTGCTGGCCTATGAAACATTGCGCGCCGTCGCTGCGATGAACCAGGCAGATTCACCCACGCCTCCGGCCGCTAGGATGCTGCACGTCTTGCCCAACTGGGATGTCCGCGTCGAGGAATTGGCGCCTTTCGTTCCTAAGCCATCGCCCACCGACATGCGCCCGCGCCAGCTTGACGCACGGGCACAAAGCGACGTGCTCTACGATTGGTTCACGGCGCTGCATCCGGAGTTCGACCCCGTTCTGGGAAGTCTCGAATGGGACGAGGAGGGATCGGAGTCGATCTTTCCGCTGCCGCATGCGGCCGTGGCGCTGAGGCTGCGGATCGGCGGACGATGGGTGCGTCGCCGATTTGTAGACTGGGGGCTGACGCCGGTCGAAGCGAAGCTGCGCACGCTCACGGGCGCACTGACGGCAATGGCGCGATACCGATCGGGTGGGGATCGCCGGATCGTCGTCGCGCGCGATATCGAGGCGTGGCGCGCGCGCGCCTGGGCAAGCGCCCTGTTCACTACGAGCGGCATGCGGCGGCATCTCCGCGAGATGCCCGTCGCGCTGGACGGCCCGGCGGCAACCGATCTCGCCATGATGGAGCGGTTGGCGGAGCTTTATTCCGCCGACCCGTTTAGCTTCCGGCTTTGCCGGATCGGCTCGTTCGCGGCATTCAGGGCGACCGTGACGCTCGCCGGCATCGCCGCCGAGGCCATCGAGCCGACTGCCGCGGAGGCGGTGATCAACGCGGCGGGCTGCCTGCTCAGCCGTTTGCAGCAGACCCCGTCGCAGGCCCGCTCGCTTGCGTCTGCCGCGCAATCCGCATCGCGGCGGGCGACGACCGCCCATGAAGTGCCCGTCGATCTGCAGGCCTGCGGCTATGCGGCCGACGAGATATTATTGTCCGGTGTGGCCCGGCGGCCGGGCGCTTTCGTCGGGGGCCATGTCCAGTTGAGGCCGCTGCATGACTGACGCCCGCCCGCTGAGCTTTGTCGGTGCGCCGTCGGCGCTGGTCGAATGGCTTTCGACGTCCGCTGCCGTGAGAGCGGATGGGGACCAGGCGGCGATGAACGTGGTGGTACGCCACAATTCGGCCCGGCACTTCGGCGAGGCTTGGGCCCGCAGGGCGCGCCAGGAAGGCTTGTCGGTACTCCATCTGGGCGTCGATGCCGACCGGCTCGTGCTCGGGCCCCGATGGGATGGCGATCGCGGCGGGTGCCTGGGATGCCTCCATGCCTGGATGCGTGAGCCATGGTCGGCCGCGTTCGACTCCGGCGACGATCGGCAGCAGGCCAATCTCATGCCGCCCTGGCCGCATCCGGCACTCCAGATTGTCGGGGAGATGATCGATCAGGCCGTTCGGCAAAGCGACATGACCTTCGTGGACGCAGCCGTCATCGTCGATTGGCGGACGGGCGTTTGCCGGCCGCACCGCTTCGTCTCCCACCCCGATTGCCGGGTCTGCGGCACATCGGAAGACCGTGCCGATTGGATCGCCGCCGATATCGAGCGCGCCCGCACGGTAGGCGCGACGTATCGCGAGCGAGCGCTCACCTTGGACACCGCGGCCTTGCGGGCGACCTTTCTGGACGACACCAGTGGCTTCATCCGGAGCCTGAACGCGACGAATTCGCCGCTTCTGCATCCCATGAGCTTCGCGGGCTTCCTCAGGGATACCGAACCACCCAGCATGGAAGTGGGGGTAGGCCGCACGGGCGTTGCGGCGCTGGACGGCAAGGTGGCGATCCTCGAAGCGTTCGAGCGCTTTGTTGGCTTTCGGCCGCGCGGCGACAGGCGACGCATATCGGCCTCCTACGAGGCGCTCGGCGCACGGGCGATCGATCCACGTGCATTCGTCCTGAGCGCGCCAGAACAGGCCGCCGAGCCCGCCTATCTCCTCACGCCATACGACCCGGCCGCCGTTTACGACTGGGTTCCCGCATATTCATGGCGCCAGAAGAAGGAAGTCCTCATCCCCGAACAAGTCGCCTACTATGACTTGGAGTTCGACGCGGCCGCGCGGGCGAGCCGGTTCATCATCGAGACGTCCAACGGCTGCGCGCTCGGCTCGTCCTACGGCGAAGCGACGCTGTTCGGGTTGTGCGAGGTTCTCGAACGCGATGCCTATCTTACGAGCTGGTACGGCCAGTTCGCGCCGATCCGGCTCGATCTCTCGGACTATCCGGACCCCTATATTCAGGCGCTTGTCGCCCGCATGGAGGGCGTGGGGCTGGAGGTCAACATATTCGATATCGGCGTTGGCCTGCCGGTGTCGGCGGTGGCCTGCGTGGCGGTCGATCGCTCGCCGCAGGCCGCGATCAAGACCCGCACCGCCGCAGGCGCCAGCCTCAATCCGACCCAGGCAATTTCGGCCGCGCTGGTCGAAGTTTGTAGCAACGTCATCGAAATGGAGCCCGAAGCGGTCGAGGAGTTGCATCGCTCCGGCGCGGCAATGCTCCAGGATCCGAGCCTGGTTCGGACGATGGCCGACCACACGTCGCTCTACGCGCATCCGGACGCGCTCCCTAGGCTCGATTTCATGATCCGCACGCCGCATGTGCGCAATGCGCGGCAGCATTTCGCGACCTGGCTGGATCGCGTTCCGCCATTCGATCTGTCGGCGGAACTGAATCGCCTGGCGGATGCCGTCCTCGGCATTTCGCACGATCTGTTGATCATCGACCAAGGCTTCGGCGCGCTCGATGCCTTGGGGATCAACGCCGTCAAGGTGTTGGCGCCAGGGCTGATGCCGATGAGTTTCGGTCATCAATACCGCCGCATTGCCCACAAGCGGCTGGAAACGGCCGCCGCCGCCCGCGGGCGAAACGAGCGCGTCCCCGCAACCTTCCTTCCCCACAACTTCCCATAGGCGCATGACACGCATCGGCCTAGATGTCCCTGAGGACGAACTGCGCGACGCCTTGCGACCCGGGCGTTCGCCATGGCGAGCCTATTACGTCTTCATCGAGCCGATGGAGCCGATCGAAGCCGTCCTGATCGATATTGTGGAGGATATCCGCGCGCTGGCACCTGCCAGCGCGAGCTGGTTCTTCATCCGGTATAACGAAGGCGGCTATCACCTCCGGATACGCGTCCGCGATTTCAGCGACGCCGCATTCGCTACGCTCGTCGCCCGGACAACCGATCGCGCTGCCGCGCGCCTCAACCGTGCCGTCCGGCTGATGCAAGTCGACTATGAGCCGGAGGTGCAGAGATATGGCGGCTCTGCCGCCCTTGTGGAGAATGAGGCCCTTTTCGAATTCTCCTCCGAGCTGGCGCTGCGGATCATCGGGGCGAGCGTCTCGCAGCCTGCTAGGCGTATCAATCACGCCGTTGAACTGATGCTCGCCGTTCCGGTCGCGCTCGAGCTGACCCCGGCGGGTGCGGCGACCTTCTTCCGTCAATATTCGGCGTCGTGGCTGGATATTTTCGGCGCCGCTGCCGCGGATATCGGCGACAGCGATCTCGTCCTCCCGCCCGAAATGCTCCGGCTGCGGCTGGCCGCGTTGGCGGCGCATGACGATGCGGCCACGACTCCCGGGAAGCTTTGGTGTCGCGCGCTCGAGCGGTCCGTCATCACATTTCGCGGATTGGCGGCGAAAGGAGAGCTCGTTTCCCCGTTCGATGGCGTGCAAGTGGAGGGCGCCGCGAAGCTGGCGACCACGCTCGGCAGCATGCTGACGTCGCAGCTGCATATGCTCAACAACCGCCTCGGCCTTTCGCCGATACAGGAATATCATCTCTCCTGCAGCATGAGGGATGCATTTAATCGTGTTGAAACCGTAGCTTGAACTTGTTTTTTGAACCTCTTTGGTGGGCTTGTAGCGATGTCAGATACTTCAAATGAAAGTCCCATTGTCATTAGCGGCTTGTCCAAATCTTACCCGAAGGGCGTTCAGGCCGTAGACAATGTTTCCTTCAAGGTCGGGCGCGGGGAAATCCTGGCGTTGCTGGGGCCAAATGGCGCGGGGAAATCCTCGATACTCAAGGTCCTGGCTTCGCTGTCTCCGCCGACGACGGGCCATGTCGAGATTTGTGGCTTTGACGTCACCAGGCAACGTGACCAGGTCGTCAGGCGGATAGGGTTCGTGAGCCAGTCCACGAGCTATGATGGCCATGCGACGCCCGATTCTCATTTGCGCCTGTACGGCCGCCTGTACGGTCTTGGCCGCAAGGCCAGCCGCCTTCGTGCCCAGGAGCTGCTTGTCCGGTTCGGCCTGGAGGCGGAGCGAGGCCGCAAGGTAACGACGCTGTCGGGTGGCATGCGGCGGCGGCTCGATATCCTGACCGCGCTAATCCATGAGCCTGCGGTCCTGATCATGGATGAACCCACGACGGGCCTGGATCCGACAGGTCGCCGATCGGTCTGGAGCCTGATCGACGAACTGAACAGCGCACTCGGTATCACCGTGCTTTTCACGACGCATTATCTGGACGAGGCCGATCAGCATGCCGCGAACGTCGTAGTGATCGACAACGGCGCGATTATCGCGGAAGGCTCGCCCGCGGCGCTGAAGGATCAGCTGGGCGGCTCGTCGCTCGTCTTGCGGCTCGGCCCCGACGCTGATGGCGAGGCCGCGCAGCGCGCTGTCGAAGGTATTCCAGATACGATCCGCACCGTCCTGTCTCCCGACAGGCTTCACGTCGTCATCCGCGACGCGCGGAACTCGATATTTCCCGTGCTGAAAGCGCTTTTCGACGCGCAAGTGCCGTTCACCTCAATCGAGGTGCGGCATCCGTCGCTGGAAGAAGTGTATTTCTCCATCACGGGGAAAATATTTGTCGAGGTCGAAGCGAAGAAAGCGACAGCCGCGCCGAGCTGGGGCGCCTACAGGAAAGGTCAATAACATGCTCCGAGGCCTTTTCCCGCTCACGCAAAAGCATTTGAGCAACGTACTCAAGGCACCCTGGTTCGTTGCCTTCTCGCTCATCCAGCCGCTGATGTGGCTGACCCTGTTCGGCAGCCTGTTCTCGCAGTTCAGCGGATCGTTTCTGTTCAATGGCGAGAGTTACCAAACCTATCTCGCGCCCGGCATCGCCGTCATGTCGGCGGTATTCGGATCGGCCTATTCGGGCATACCAGCCCTGATCGATCTTAATCGGGGGCTATGGGAAAAGCTCCTGACGACCCCCGCCAGCCTGGCGGCGATCACTCTTTCCCATATCCTGCAATCAGCAGTGATCGCTGCGATCCAGTCGATCCTGGTCGTGGGCGTTGCGCTGGTCCTGGGCGCTAAGCCCGGGTCGATCCCGATCGCACTGGCTGGTATCGCGCTGGTCGGATTCCTGGTCGGGCTGGTGTTCAGCGGCCTGTCGAATGCAATCGCCTTGACCACGCGTCAGATGCCCGCGGTCATGGGCATCGTCAATTTCTTGACGTTGCCGCTCACCTTCACCTCCAGCATGCTGATGAGCCCGCCGGGAATGCCGGACTGGATGCGGATGATTGCCAGATTCAACCCGATCAACTGGGCCGTGGAGCTCGCGAGGGACTGTTTCACCGGGCACATCGACGTGACCAGCGCCGCGCAGCGGACCGGTCTCCTGCTCGGGCTGGCTGCGCTCCTGGCCGTGGCTGCAATCCGCTCGGCTCGGCGCTATCAAAAGTCACTGTAGGATGGCGATCGACGCATTGTCCGACGGATGGTGACCGAGGATTATCTCGCGCTGAAAAGCAGCGTCCATGTGATGGACCTAGGTGACGGTGCGTTCATCGGCGACGGGCGCGCCGAGATATTGTTTCCCGGGGCCGGGCTGTTTCCCGTCGTCGCCAGGCTGTGCTCGGCATTGAATGGCGAGCGAGCGCTTGGCACCATAGTCGACAGCACGCCGGCGCGCGTTCGCCCGCTCCTCGACGAGCTGGTCCGCGCGCTGGAACGCCACAATATGCTGCAACGCCTGGCGCCGCCGGCCATGAGTTTCGCCGACCTCATGGCCGCGCCCTATCGTGACGTGCTTCTGTTCCTTCGCGACCGTGAGCCCCATTTCGCCGCGGCATTCGACCGCTGGCGCCGGACACCGTTGGCTCTCGCCGGGACGGGCTACACGCTCAAGGCCGCGGCGCGGAGTTTGGCCTGTCTCGGGATCGAGCGGATTTGCATGCACATCGTCTCGGCTCACGATGTCTCCGAGAAGGAAATCACGCTGGGGATAGCCGATCACTTCGAATCGGTCGGCCGCGGCGAACTGCGGGTGGTCGATCGGAAGGGGTTCGAGGCGACCCTCGCCGAGGGCGACCTGCTGGTCCATGCCAGCGATCATCTGCGGCTCGATGCGGATATCTTGACGCCGGCCCGACTTTCCGCCGCCGGGCTTGCGCTGGCGGCGGGCGTGGTCGACGGCTTCGGGCTCGTCGTTCCGCTGCGCGACTACTCCGATATCGCCGCGATTCGCGGCCGGGTTCGACGCGCGCGATCCGAACCGCATTCGATAGCGTCGCGATCGTTGATCGGCGGGGTGGCCGCGTTGCGGGCGCTCTCGCTGAGCGCCATTTCCTCGCGCCGTATCGGGGATGGCCCTACGCTGCCGCTGCTGAAGGTCGACCCCGGCGGCAACGTCACAGAACATAGCCTGTGCAGCATAGCGGATCAGGCGACCGCGGCGATATCGGCGTTCGCCGGTGCCGCCGTGGCGCGCCGCGCCGCGCTGGCGGAGCGCGCGCCTGAGGCTGACGACCCATTCGATCCTTTGTTCGACCCGGTGGTCGGGCCCTTTGCCTGGGTCGCATCCGATCCCGAAGACCAGATACCGCTGTCGCATCGATCGATCGACCTGAGCATGCCGGGTCGGGATGGGCCTGTCGCAGCGCGCGTGACGGGGTGGGGGCGTGAACCCAAGGACGCTCGCGCCGATGCGCTCCGGCGGGCTGCGGTCCGCTATGCCGAGACCGTCGAACGGCGCGCGACACTCGACGGCACGGGCCCGATCGCCGCTTCGCCCGATTATGCCATGTGGCGCCAGCAAGCCCTAGCTTACGCCTTCATTGCCTCGCCGCAATTCCGGGCGGGTCTTCGCGCCTGGGCGATCGACCCGGAAAGCGCGGCCGACCTGGAAGTGCCGTGGTATGCGCGCATGGCCCGCATTTACGGGCGGGCCGAGATTCAGGTCTGGACCGGCCAATCGTCGGAGTGTCCGGGCGTTCTCGCCTATGCCCGCAGCGGCCCGCGCGAAACCTGGAGTGCAGCCTTGACCCACGAGGAGGCGCTTCACCTTGCGCTCGGCGATCTTTGCAGCAACATTGTCCGCGACACGCCGCTCCTCGACATGTCGGCGACGGGCAGTCTCGACCTGGGGCGGCGTCTATCCGCGCTCTCGAGCCGGGGCCTGGCATCGCTGGAAGACATACCACCGGCACCGACGGTCGATCCGACCCGAGCCGGCATCGACCGATTGTTCGCAGGCGACGCGATCCTCGCCCTGGCCGGGCTCTGGGTCGGAAGGGTTTCGCTTGACGAGGCCGCGACTGTCGATCTGTCGGGCCACCTCCGTTGAACCGGCGCCACAAGGCCGTGCTCGATTATCTGATGCTCACGACGTATCAGAAGCGTCGGCAGGACGGAGAAATCTGGGCGCCGGACAAGGCGAGCGCAGCGCCTGTCGAAGACGTGCGATATGACGGTCGCCCCTTGCTGAATTCGGCACCGCACGGCCGCGAACGTCGCACGCGGGGCACCGTGGAGGTCGCCCTGCTGCCGCTGCGGTCGTTTCTGCCGTATCGGCTCGGCGGGTTTGCATCCGCGCTTGATGGAGGCGGGACGCCGCCGGACGATCCCCTCGAACGCCTGGCTCTACTGCTTCGCTACGTTGCTGCCCCACTGCGTTGGGAGCCGCTCAACGCCTATCATCATCATTATGGCGCCGCCTCACCGCGCAGCTTGACGATCTGCGACCTCTATCTGGCCGCGTACTCCACCGGCACCGGCACCACCGCCGTTTATCGCTACCTTCCCGATCATAATTCGCTCGTGCAGGTCGGCGCGATACCGGCGTCATCAGACAATCGGACCGGGCTGAGTCTCTTCATCGTCGGCAATCTTGCGCGCAGCGCCACTCCATATGGCGACTTCAGCGCTTGCATCGCTTCACTGGAGGCCGGCGGCTTAGCAGCCCAGATAGCACTGATGGCGCGGGTGGTCGGCTGGTCGGGTCCGGCGGAGCCGCGAAAAACCCCGATCGACCTTCGCGCCGGGCTCGGCCTGACCCATTGGAGCCAGATCGTCCTCGGGCAAGTAGATCTGGACGGCTTCGATCTAACGCCGCAACTAGGCCGTATGGAGACCCGTATCGAGGTGATTGGCGAGCGCACGCTGGATAAGGAAATCGAATCGTTTTCGAGGATGCAGCGGTTCGTCACGGGCGCAGGCGAGGGCACATTTCGGTTGGGGAGGGCGCCCGAGAAAGCGAGTCTTCTCAACCCGGTTCAGGAAGCTGCCGGAAATCAGGACGACATCCTGCAGGTGCTCCGCCGCCGCAGTTCTGGCCTGGACAATGATGGCTCACCCGCACGTGCTGCAACCTTCGTCGGGGCGACGCTCGCAACTCTAGTGGCCGATTGGCAGAGCCTGATGAAGCGATGCCTGACGGGCGACCTAGCGGCCGTCCCGTTATCGATTTCTCTCGCGGTGCTCAACGGTGAGCCGGACTTGACCGGCCACTATTGCTTGCGGCCGGGCGCAGGGGATTTAGAGCGGCTCGGCCCGCTCGATCAGTCGCAGCTGCGTTCGTTCAGTAGCCGGCATTATTGGGAAGGAGTCAGCTTCATCGCAAGCTTTTCGGTCGACCCTTGGGCGGTGCTTGGGGTCACACCGCATGCGCCGTTCGTAGCACTCCATGCAGTCGGCGGCGCCTGCGGGCACGCCCTTAGCCTCGCCGCAGCGCGGCACGGGCTTTTCGCTCGGCCGGTTCGAGCATATACCGAATTCGCGCTGGGCCGCGTCACGCCCACCAATGAAATCATGCTGTTGCAGTTGATATGCGGCTTTTCGAGACAGTCGAATCTCCGGTTCGATCTGGTTTGAGCCAGCCATCGAACGCCGCCACAATGTCCAAAGCAGTTTTTCGAGGTGCGCGCAGGCAAGCCAGTGTCGAGCCGATGACCACCGCATCGAATCCCGACGGCTAAACCGGTGTCGCGCGCTTTGCGCGCGCGATTCGCACGCCGCCGATAGCCCCAGTTGGCGCGAGCGAAAGCGAAGGGCGGGGCGGGGGCCGCTATAGGGGTGGGCGGAGTTAATCTGACCGACCGTGGACGATAGTCTTCGAAGACTAGGGCGGTTCGCCGTTCGACATGATGTCAACCATTGCCTCCTGGCGAACGAGGTCCCACATGACGAACCTGATTTCGGTGCAAGCCGCGCCAAACATCCCCTATGATCGCATCGACGAGGAACTCGCTGTGCTCGGCGCACGGCCCCAAATCATCGGCATTTCATGGAAGCACACGCCCATTCGCTGCCGGTCATCGTGCTACCTTCGCCGCGGCAAGGATGTGCGGGTGCTTGCACGCCCAGATTTGCTCGCGGCCGGTAGCGGCTCGCGTAATTTTTCGATGATGAGCGTCGGGACGCGGTAAAGAATCCGAACCAGTCGGATCGGTTTGGAAACTCCCCTCGAATATTCCGGGCAAAGCCACACGCGTATCACGGAGGCGTCGTATCGGGTGACCGGTGCTGGATGGAACCAGCGTGGGCCTATAGAGCGGACATATTGCGAAGCCATCCATAAGCCGTCGGTATTGGCGGAAAAGACATTGTCCTGACACAGTGAAATGGCTAGTTCCCAAAGAGTTGGGGGCGGAAATGCTTATCGAAAACAGGTCAAGGGCCGCCTGCGGACTCAGCGGGGTCTGGCTCTACGGCGTAGCATCGCTCGCGCTGGTAAGCCCGGCCTGGGGACAATCGGCCGCACCGAGTTCGATCACGCCGCCGACCCTGCTTCCCCCCGCGCACCATGGCGATACGGCACCTACCATTCCGCAAGCCGAAGGCCTGAAGCCGCCCAAGGGCGCCGAGGAACTGGTCGTCCGGCTCGAGGGCGTCGATGTCGTCGGCGGCTTTCCCGAGGTCGCTGTCGAGATACGGGCGATCACCGCGAAATTCGTCGGCCGTGAGGTGACATTGGCTGAACTCTATGCCGCAGCCTCTGCGGTTGAGGCGGCCCACGCGCGGCATGGCTTCGTGCTGGCACGTGTGGTCGTGCCGCCGCAGCAACTCGTGAGTGGCGGACGATTCCGGCTGGTCGTGATCGACGGCTTTATCGAGAGTGTCGATGTCTCCGGCGTGCCTGAGCGCGTCCGCAGCAGTGTCGCGGCGCGTGCTGGCTTCCTTGCCGGGCGGCGGCATCTGACGCTGGACGAGATCGAGCGGCCCTTGCTGCTGGCGGGCGAAGTGCCCGGATTGATCCTGGCATCGACGCTGGCACCTGGCATCGAACAAGGCGGGGCGCGTCTATTGCTGAGCGGGCGCCAGTCATTGGTGTCAGGCAATGTGTCAGTGGAGAACGGTTTCGTGCAATCGCTCGGCCGGGTCGGCGTGACCGCTCAGGTCTCTGTCAACTCGCTGCTTGGCCTTGGCGAGCAAATCTATGGGTTCGCGGTCAGTGGTTATGATCTGACTCGCGTGTTCGACGACGATGCACCGGTGCGTGTGCTCGGCGGCGGCATTGTGCTCGCACCGGGCGATGGCCGTCTCTCGCTCAACACGGAAGTGACGTATTCGCATACCCGGCCCGAAGTGCAGCCCGGTATCCCGCTGACGCGCGGCAAGCTGCGCCGGCTGTCGTTTCGCGGTGGCTATGTGTTGGAGAAGACGCGGTCCAGTGCGGTGTCGATCAACGGCACGGTGGAGCAGATTCAGGAATCAAACGACGCGATCGACTTCGGCGTGCGACTGAGCCTCGACCGTTTCGTCGTCGGGCGCCTGGGAGCGAGCTATTCCAGGACCTTGGTCGGCGGCACCGTCGTGGTGGCGACGGCGCAGATCAGCCATGGTCTGGGCGGCCTCGACGCGGGCCAGCTGGCGTCGGGCATGCTGCCGTCGCGACAAGGCGCCGATACCGATTTCACCAAGGCGACGATCGCTTTGCGCGTCGCCGCACCGGTCGGCGGCAGGTATCAATTCAGGCTGTTCGGCCGGGGACAGACATCCTTTGGCCAGTCCCTGTTCCGTTCGGAACAAACCGCGCTGGAGGGATCGGATGCGCTGTCGGCCTATACGGGTGGTATGACCGCCGTGGATGCAGCGGTCACCGCGCGCGCGGAGCTTGGCGGTGGCCTGGCTTTGGCGGGCAAACGCAAACCGCTGCGGCTTGCGCCCTATGTCTTCGTTGCCGCCGGCACGGGCTGGATCGAGCGGCCGACGGCCGTCGAGAAAGGAGGTTTCACGCTGGCCAATCTGGGCGCCGGCACGCGCGGAGCAATTGCCGGCACTCGGCTGACTTTCGCGCTGGAATATGCCCATGGTTTTTCCGCTCTGGCCCGCTTCGACAAGGTCGATCGCATTTCACTGTCGGCGGCGATTGGCTTCTGAGACGAGTGATATGCCCGGCCGACAGCGACAGGTCTTGTGGCTGGCTGGACCTCCGGCCAATGTGGATTGGCCTCAGGTCGCCGGCTGCGGAACAATGCGGATCGTGCGGGATCAGCATGCCGGGCTTCTGGAGGTTCTGGCTCAAATGCTCATTAATAAGAAAGATTCCAAGGGTATAGCCACTTGATGCCATGTTGCGGTGACGCAAAAATGATCATCGCGCTGTCGACCGGCCGACCGACCATTTCGACATCGCCGAAACCGGCTGCGAGGGCCGGGGGACAAAAACCGCTATTCCAGGCTGGTCCGGAATCAGGATTCCGGCTCGGTTGACAGTCAGCCAATCGATCAATTATCCGGGCCGCCAACTCGCCAGAATCTGGCTATCCACAATGAACGAGACGTATCTCAACGGTGGCAACGCCTGATTGGGGTACCCTGGGTGACCGAGCGGCACCAACATTCTTATAGCGACCGGGAAGGACCAACGATGAACGACGATACGCCGATTCTCGAATCCGTGGCAAAGTTGGCTTGGGTGACACCACGGCTGGAATCGCTCGGTTCGATGCGCGATGCTAGGGCGGACTCGGTACAGCCCCCCAATGACGGCTCGGCTTCCCCGACCATTGCTGCTTCCTGAGAATCGAAGGGCAGTTTATCGATCTCGATGTGATAGGCGTAACTCGCGGCGGTAGCATCGACTTATAACGCGTTGGGCTGGTTCGGCCCTGAGCCATTCGATCAGCCGTTATCGTCAGCGAGCCCGGGCGACCGTACCGGATTCGGTCGCCCTCTCCCCCTGCTGCTGCGGGCTGTACCAGTGATCCGCCGACCTAAGCGGAAGAGGCCGAGGGCTTTGCCTTTCCGCCGGGTATTCGGCGTCACGAACGGTTCGTGCCTTCGACGAAGCGAATGAATCGCGCGGTCGCAATCGCACGCGGGATCGCAAGCTGAATCGCCATGTTGCTGGACCGTTGGCCGGCCGAGTCCTGCGGCCATTCCTCCAGCGCCTTCTTCAACCGTGGCAGATCCAGCCTGGCAGCCATCGCCGGATCGTCAGCCAGCAGATCCAGTTCGATAATCAGCGCTTGCCGTTGCCGCGCCAGCCGCAGTGGCCAATCCGCGGCCTGCCGCCCACGCCGCGTCTCGGTCACAACCATCTCGGGCACGCGTCCTTGCAACATGCGTCGCGCGAGCCAGCGGGACGTGCCGTCACGCAGAAACTGCTCATCGGGAAGGCCAAGGCAAAACTCGATCAGCGGGCGATAGGCGGTCGGGTCGCGCGTCGGGATGCCGTGGAGCAGATCAAGCGCTTGGCGTATGTCGCCGCCCTCCCGCATTGCGTTGCCGAATGCGGCCCGGCGATAAGCCCTGGTCGACCGCAGTGCGCGGAAACTTGCGTCGTGGCCGAGGGCGCGCGCACGTTCTTCAACATGCATCGCATCTGCATAGGCTTCCTGCAGCGGACACCAGTCCGCCATCTGGCCGGATCGCGCACGTGGCGGCAAGCGCATGACCTGCCGAAACAGGGGATCGGGTAGAAGCGGCATTAGCGCCTGCGACACGAACGTTCGCGCGAATGAACGATCGCCCTGCGCGGCTCGCACTTCGCGCAGCAAGCGCACCCAATGCCCGCGCGCCAGCCACGATGGCAGCGCGCCTGCGCCACTGAAACTGATGCCATGGTTCCCCATCTGACCAAGCAACAGCACATCGCAGCCACGCGCTTTCGCGCGCGCGCGCAGGGCGTGGATCCAGTACAAATTCATCGTGTTGCGTGGCGGGCCACCCGCCATCAGAAACATCGCGGGAAGCAGGTGGTCGAACGAGAGCCCTGCCGCGTCGACCGTCTCCGTGGTGAGGTCGGGATACATTTCGGCAAGCGCAGCGACGTGCCGACGCTCATCCCCGAACGAGCGCTCATTGTCGTCATCGCGCCATTCCGGCTCGGGCACGCCGGTCAGGCCGAGCAGCGGCTGGCCAGCACCACGTGCCTCCATGGCGCAGGCGGCAACCGCCTGCGAATCCAGTCCTCCGCTAAGGCTGACCGCAGGCTTGCGAAAGGCAGCAAGTGCCGAGCGCGTCCCCTCCGCCAACAGCGTATTGGCCGCAGCGACATAGTCGTCGTCGTGCCGCAACCGTATGCGCGGTACCGCAGCGACGTCGTAATATGGCCGAGCGCTCAACCCATCCCGCGTGATGACGGTGTGCGATCCGGTCGCGATCCGCGTCACGCCTTTGTACCAGCCGCGAGATCCCTCGGCATAATTGAGGTACAGACTGTCCGCTATCTTCTGCTCGTCGACTTCCGCCGTCGCCTCGCCCGTCGCGAACAAGACGCGCGCCACCGATGCGACGACCACACGGTCGGAGTCGCGCCAGACATGTAGCGGGGGCGCAAAGATCGGAGAACGCGCGCAGCGGACCCAGCCTTCGCCGGGTGCCACGATGATGGTGGCGAACTGGCCGAGCATCCGCAGGTCGACTGCATCACCCCATCGCGCATAGCCTGCCGCATAGAGCGCCGCGGCATCACCAACTGGCCGACCCAGCTCGCGGGCAAGTGCTTCCTGATGGTCGAAATAGCCTGTGAAGAGCACCCGCTCTCCGGCGGGCGTACGCGCCACATGCCAGGAGCGTGCTTCGACTGGCGTGGTACAGAGGGTGGCGAAGAGTACACCACCATCAACCTGATGCCCGACCGGTCGGTTCAACCCCGCGCCGAGCGAGCCGGTGAAGCGGCGCACGGCTCCCGGGTCGATCGCGCCGTCGTTCCAGCGGCAATATAGGCCGATCATTGATCCGGACGACGGCAGCGGGTCTGCGGTTCAAGTCCGGGCAAGGAGACCGGCCTCGACCAGCGCACCCAGAAACCCTTCGACCTCATGATCGCACGTTGCCGGCGTGACGTCGTAGCGCTCGGTTAGCATTGACTTGATCGTCTCCGGATCGTCCGTTTTATCAAGCGCGCCCCAGATCGCCAGTCCGACACCCTTGAGCCCGCTGAATGCGCCGGTTGCGACGTTCAATAGCATCAGTTCGCCATCGACCGGGCTTTCGATGAAGGCACCTTCGATTTTGCGAATTCCGGATAAGGGGCGCGCGATGTTCATTACTTATGCGTAGCCAAAGCGCTGCATCGCAACAAGATGCCGGGTAAGGATCTGCTCCACCTGGGCGGGCGACAGATGGTTCCGCCAATCTCCCGCCTGGCCACGCCGGAAAAAGCGCGTGGCACCGGGCGGGGTCTCGCGAAAGCCATTTGCCGTCTCGGCTGCCTGCAGCATCTCGATATGCGAATGACGAACCGCGCTCTCGATCCGCACCTGATCGGGCACGAGCATTGGTCGCGCAAAGGCCAGCACCCGCTCGAGCACGCCGGGAGTGTCGGCGAGCATGTCTTCGTACCGGATGGCCAGAACCGGGATTTGCGTCTGGTCGACCCAACTCGTCACATGCGTGCTCCAGTCGCCGATCTGCTGTGGAAGTTGCAGCGTGCTGCGACCGGCAATCGTCATCGTCGGGTCGCACAATTTGTTGACTGCGCGGGTCATATCGCGGTGGCCGTCGTGGAACGCGTTGGATACCGCGACATCGAGCGGGTTGCGCACGATATAGATGGCAACTCCGGAAGCCTCTGCCGGAAAGAGATAATCCCCAGCAGGTGTCTTCACATGCTGGTCGTGCACCTTCAACCAGATCGGCGCGGTATTGCGTCGTGCGACGGTCGCGTAGAGATGCGGCTGCAAGGAGCGGATTTCACCGGGGAGCAAGTCGCTGCTCGCGATGCCGAGAAAGCTGTCGAACAACCAGCGCGAACCGGCCACGCCGCGCGTTATGCCGGGGGCGTTGATGTCGTGCGGCGCATCGCTCTCCGAAAAATAATTAGCGAGCAGCATGCGCATCCAGGTGTTGCCCGACTTGGGATAGGAAGCGAGCCAGTCGATCCGCCCCCCACCGACCGGCTCAGTCACGGCCTGCTCCAAGGTCGGCCGCGATCAGATCGGCAACCTCGGCGAAGCGGGCGATATCGCGCGGCCGATGAAAGCGCGCCATCGCGATACCATGCGCCAACTGCGTGATCGTCCGGAAATATGCTCCTTGCTCAGCGAGCGCGGCGCAAAAATGAGGGCGATAATAAGCCGATTGCAGCTGTTTGAAGCGCTGGGTTCCGCATATCCTGACGATCTCGGCGGGATGGTTGCCAGCACTTTCGAGAAAATAGAGCCTTTCAATCGGCAGGGGGGTGCGGGCGGCAAAAAGGCTTTCGCCAACGTAGAACTTGTCGAGGCCCGGCCGCACCCGGTTCGACGACTGTTGGCTGGTCAGCGTCAACGCGTCGGACCATAATTTCAACCGCTTTGGGCCGGGTATGGCCACGATCTGCGCCGGGTCGCTCGGATCGAGAACCACCACATCGTCCGAAAAGGCCACGAAACCGCGCTCGGCCAGCGCGGCGACGAGGGTCGACTTCCCCGCGCCCGACGCACCCGTAAAGGCGTGGACTCGTCCGGCATGAACGACCGCCGAGGCATGCAGCGGTACCAGACCATTGATCCAGGCAATCGCGCCGTAAACCGAACCTTCGAAAAACAGGGTGACTTCGGCGTCCGAAACCTCCGCAGGTCGCGCATAGACGGTCCCGGAACCGCGCCGGTAGTGAAAGCGCAGGCCATTGGGCAAGGTCAGCAGAAAGGCATCGTGCGCGATTTGATAGGTCGGCGTGACGAGGGCGGAGTTCTCCAGTGCCGCAGGCACTATCCCTTCGCGCAGGCCGAGTTCTTCTTCTAGTCGCTGCATCCGGAAACGCTCACTCGGCACTCTCAAAATCGTGGAAATGTCGAGCGCGGGTCCTGCTGTCAACGGAGATCAAAGACGCGCTTGTGGATCTCCGCGACCATGTCGGACCAACTCACGCGTAAAGGCGAACCCTCATCATATCCAATGCATAAGCCCGCAAAGTGTGGGCTTCGCAGGCCGAAACGTAGCTGAAGTCAGTATGGTCGAGTGGGCTAGGTTCGCTTGAATAGGCTCGGGGCTGGTTGACCGGGCTGTCTGTGGAATCAGTCGGTCTTTTGACCGGTATGCAGGAGCGCTAGCGCCATGCCGTGGACGATGTCCACGCCCGCTACCGCTTCCGCCACCCAGCGCTCGACCGAATCCCACAGTTCGTCCCGCACTTCGATATAGAGGCCAGGCGGGTCGCTCGCGCGCAGCCACCCGCGATCGGCTGCACCTTGCAGCACGTTGCGCGCATGGGTGCGCGACACGCCGCAGAGCGCTGCCGCGCGGGTATAGAAACCCGGTCCGGTGCGGCGGTCGGGCGCGTCGCGCACTTCCTGGATCAACAGCATCAGCAACCGTGTGCCGACGCTTTCGCGGATGAAGTAATCGGCGGGGGGATTGCCGCCGACGATCCGGTCCGCAATCTCAAGCGTTGTAAGCGACGCGATGCGATACGCGCGCTGATAGGTCGGGTCCTGCCGCATCGCGCCATGATAATCGTCGTCGGGATACAACAGAGCGAGCGGTGCGTGGAATATCTGCAGCCATTCGCGATCCGCGATAAGCATCTTCCCGGTCGGCTGCAGGATGCGTTCGCGCGTGTCGAACGGCGACCGGCGCGTGGTCAGGAAATCCTGATCCTGCAGGCTGGTGACGAGGTCGTTGATCCGGCGGCCCGGCTCGACGCACAGACGCGGCAGGAAGGCGTTGAGCCGTTTCATGGTCAGCCAGGTTTCCGGCCGGTCGCTTTGCTCGCCCGCGGCGAGGCACACGATGAGCATGAAGGTGACCGCGCGATCATATTCGATCAGTGACCGCAGCCGGCGATCATAGCTGTAGAGCGACACGAGCCCATCGACGAGACATGTCGCTGCCTCGGGAAAGCGCGGATGCCCGCGGAGCGCCTCCGGGGTATGGAACGGGGGAACCGCGACGTCAGGGTCGATCGACTGCTCGATCGGCGATGTCTTCAAGGCTTGTAACCTCCCACGGGTCGGGCACGCCCAAAGGTCGTGCGGGCCATGTTGCGAGAACGTGCCTCCGATAACCGGAGGGAGCGGATGCTAACAGATCAAAATTGGGGAACAATATCACGGTTTTGTTTCGTCGGGTTTGCCCCAGGCGACCGATCGAGTGGTGCGCGGCCGCTGAAAAAGCGTGGCAGACCCATGATCCGGGTTGGATCATCCGGGCAAAATTGATCCGGTTTTGTTGCGTTGAGCGGCGGTGGGGTTCGAATAGTTAAGGTTCCCTTACGGCGCGGGCATGCGCCCGGTTTTCCGGTGGGGGATTCATGCATCGTCATTCCTTGGTCCGCTCGACCACGCGTCGTCGCGCTCTCGCGACAAGTATGTTGGCACGCGGGACCGCGTGCGCCTGTCTGATCGGCTTGGGTACGACGGGCGTGCAGGCTCAGACGGAGCTGCCATCGGGCGGGGTGGTGGCCTCGGGCAGTGCGACGATCGCGACCGCACCGAACAGCGTGACGGTAGTGCAGACGACATCGCGCGCGATCGTCAACTGGAACAGCTTTAACGTCGCAGCGGGAAACAGCGTCGTGTTCGAGCAGCCCGACGCGGGCAGCGCGACGCTGAACCGGGTGACCGGCACGATGGGATCGCAGATCGCAGGGCAAGTTCGTGCGAACGGCGCGGTCTATCTGGTCAATCCGAACGGCATCGCAATCACCGCGACCGGCACTGTCCAGACCGGCGGCGGCTTCATCGCCTCGACGCTGGCGATCAGCGATGCGGATTTCGAAGCCGGGCGCCTGAACTTCACCGGGGCCGGTGCATCGGCGCGTGTGTCGAACGGTGGCGCGATCAACGCCGGTCACGGGAGCTATGTCGCGCTGCTTGGCGGATCGGTCGGCAATAGCGGAACGATCAGCGTGGCCTATGGCCGTGTCGGCCTGGGCTCGGGCGAGGGCATCGCGCTCGACATCAACGGCGATGGATTCATGCGAGTCGCGATACCGACGAGTGCCATCGCCGGCGACGGCGCCCTGATCGGGCTGAGTGGCTCGATCACCGCGAGCGGCGGGATCGTGGAGCTCAGGGCCGCGACGGTTCGCGATGCGGTCCGCAACGTGATCAACCTGAGCGGCGGCATAAGTGCCGACAGCGCGACGGGCAATGGCGGTACTATCATCCTGCATGGCGGCGATGGCGGATCGGTCAGCTTCACTGGGACGCTTTCCGCTCGCGCGACCGGGGCGGCGGGTGATGGCGGCTTCATCGAAACATCGGGTGCCGATATCTCCGTCACCGGCCTGCGCGTCGATACCTCGGCCGCGGGCGGCAAGACGGGCATGTGGTTGGTCGACCCCGTCGACCTGACCGTCGATGCGAACGCTGCGGCGGCAATCAGCGCCAATCTCGCCACCAGCAACGTCACACTGGAAACCACCGACGCTAACGCGAGCGGCCCGGGCAACCAGACGCCCGGTGCCGGCGACATCACTATCGACAGCGCGGTCACCTGGACCAGCACTAACATGTTGACGCTGCGCGCCTATAACAACATCAACACCAACGCCGCGATCACCGGCCGCAATGGCGGGCTGACGCTAAGCGCCGGCAACGCCGACCCCCGCATGGGCCTGATCAACGCGACCGGCGCCGTCGATGTCGGCCTGTTCAACCTGATCAATGGCGGCTGGTCGCAGAACATGTCTGCGTTGCCGTCATTTCGTGCGACCGATTTCCGCTTCAGCTTCGACAATGCGAGCTTCCGACGCGTGACGAGCGGTGACGGCACGACTGCCACGCCGTTCGCCATCGAAGACATCTATGGCCTGCAAGGGATGGCTTCGGCGAATCAGATCGCCCGCAGGTTCGTGCTGACCAGCGATATCGACGCCAGCGGTACCGCTTTGTGGAATGCCGGTGCCGGCTTCGATCCTATCTCGCGATCTGCCCCGGTTTTCTTCACCGGTACGTTCGATGGCGGCGGTCACGTCATTTCAGGCCTGACGATCAATCGCCCCACGAGCGACTATATCGGTCTGTTCAGCGGCATCGACAATTCGGCCACGATTAGCAATCTCACCCTGACCGGCCTGAATATCGTTGGCCGAAGCCTGACGGCGGGCCTGACCGGCTATATGGGGTCGAACAACAACCAGATCACCAATGTGCACGTCGCCGGCACCGTGAGCAGCAACGCCGGCAACATCGGCGGTCTGGTGGGCCAGCAACTCAGGGGGACAACCAGTTACTCGTCTTCCACGGTGAATGTTTCAGGCGTCACGCGGGTTGGCAGCCTGATCGGCACGGTAACCGGCACGGTGGCGAATTCCTGGGCGAGCGGCACCGCCAAGGCCACCGGCTCAGGCGGGGGAGCCTTTGTTGGCGGCCTGATCGGCGAGTTGACCGGGGGCACGGTCAGCAATTCCTACGCGACTGGCGCGGTGACTCTCGCCAGCACCGGCAACAACGGCGCCGCAGGTGGACTGGTCGGCAACGCCGCATCGAACAGCCTGATCAACAATTCCTACGCCACCGGCCGAATATCGAGCACGTCGATCAACGGCAATGTCGGCAGCGGCGGGCTGGTCGGAACCCTCAACGCCAGCCGCATCCAGAATGCCTATGCGACCGGCGCCGTGGCCGGAGGTCAAAATGTCGGCGGCCTGGTCGGCAACGTGATCGGCAGTACCAGTTCGATCAACGGTGCCTATGCCTCTGGCGCGGTGTCGACATCGATGACGGGCTACCAGGTCGGCGGTCTCGTCGCCCGGCTTGTCGCCGGCACGGTCACCAATGCGTATTGGGACCGTTATTCCACGCGGCAGAATAATGCCTTCACCACGGCCACCGGCACGACGAGCAACGTGATTGCCGTTACTTCCGATCCTACTCAATCGGGTATGGCGAATTATGCGTTCCGGTCGAGTGCCTATGCCAACCTTGCGGCTGGGGCGGGAATCGGCACCGATACGCCGACCGGCTTCGTCTTCGCGCCCGGCAATTCGACCCGGCCGTTCCTCGCCTTTGAAGTACCGACTGCGCTCAGCACCAACACCGCCGTCGGCCCACTCAGACTCATCAACAGCCATCAATTGCAGCTGATCGGTTATGACGCGACGCGTCTGGCGGGCAGCTACACCCTCGCGAACGACATCAATCTCGCTGAAACCGGTGCGAACATCGGCACGGCAGCGACGTCGTCCGGGATGTGGGCCGCCACCGGGTTCGTGCCGATCGGCACCGACGGAAACGGGCTGGTGTGGAACGGCACGGCTTATTCGCTGGTCGCAGCTGTTCCCGCCAATGTCGCCGCAGGCTTCAGCGGCCTGTTGTACGGCAATGGCTACGCCATCACCAATCTTGCGATCAGTCGGTCGGCGGTGAAGAATGTCGGGTTGTTCGGTCTGCTCTCGGGAGTCGTCAGCGGAGTCGATGTCGCCGGCACTGTCATTGGCCAGAATGGGGTCGGCGGGCTGGTCGGCATGTTGTACCGCGACGGCCTGGTCGAATTGTCGCGCAGCGCGGTGACCGTGACCGGCAACAATCTGGTCGGTGGCCTGGTCGGCAATCTCAGCGACGGTTCGAACATCCGCGCAAGCAGCTCCAGCGGTATCGTCACTGGCGTGAGCAATGTCGGCGGCCTCGCCGGCTACGCGTCGAACGCCTCGATCAGCCGGTCTTTCGCCACCGGGGTGGTGAACGGCACCAACTATGCCGGCGGGTTGATCGGATACCAGTATCTCGGCACGACCTCGAACAGTTACGCCACCGGCCGGGTCAATGCTTCGGCCAACACGGCGGGCGGCCTGATCGGCTATCTGTATGGTGGCAACCTGACCAACAGCTACGCGACCGGGTTGGTCAGCGCGCCGCGCGGCGCTGGTGGCCTGACCGGACAGTCCGGCAATGGCGCGATCGTCATCAGTTCCTATTGGGACACCAGCACCAGTGGTCAGGCGACCAGCGCCAGTGGCACTGGCCTGACGACGGAGCAGATGGCAGATCCCGACAATTATCTCGGCTGGGATTTCTTCGGCACCTGGATCGATCCGAGCGGCGGCAACTACCCGGCGATCCGTCTTTTCACGCCGGTTTGACGAAAAGTGAGGCCGGCAACGATCATCGACGACACCGCTTTTCGAAAACTGGCGTGCGATGCTGTTCCGGTTTCGTCGTTGATTCGGGCCTGCGATGCGGGCCTTGGCAGAAGGTGAAGCGTAGCGCCGCGATCGGCAGAGAACTGTTTCGTTCAGTCTGGTCTGCCCGACAGGCATCGTAGAGCGCGCCCTTTCTAGATCGCCGCGGACCGCGAATCTGCCAGGCATCATATCTGTCCCTCTATCCGCGCGAGCAGATGCCCGACCGATGGGCAGAGATGCTGTGCGTACCGTCCTGCCACTTGGCGGTAGCGTTGCTCGGTCCGTCGGGAGTGGTGTCCTGATCGATGGTGGCGTGAGAGGTGGACGCCGGCTTCCGGTGCAGGCACTTGATAAACCCCGGCCTTCCAGCCGTGCCCTCTCCGCGCCGCACCGCATTGGAGCAACCGGTGGCGTCATCGCTAATCAGGGATTGGTGATACTGAGCGGTGGAAACGAAGCTGGGTAGAGGTTGCCGACGATCGTGCAAGTCGAGGTAGCGCTTGGTAGGTTCGCGTTTACGGAAATGAACCAGGAGGGACCGTTGGGCTGCATGATGCCGTTGATCGTCCCGCTGCAACTGCCCTGAGTGGGGGTATTGATGACGACGCTGCTGATGTTCAGATTCGTCCCATAGACCGAGACAACATATGGTGCGCCGCTGAAGGTTGTCATGGGGCATAGTAGATTGCCAGGCGTTGCCAGCACCGGCACCGCCGTTGCAGAATGGCCGTGCCCTGTTCGTGCGCAGCTTCCCGCTCGAATCCGGTGCTGTGGACCCGGGACTTGAACCTTCCTGCCCGACGGACCTTGATCGACGATGGAAGATCAGCCGGCGCGACGAGCGTCCTTGGAAGGCGCGCCACTCTCCAGCCAGTCTTCAGGCAGTTTCGTGATCCTCATGTCTCCAGACCAGCACCCAGAGCCCGTACAACAAGACAGCCAGAACGGCCCCGTCCGCGAACCAGGCTACGCTGTTCAAGACAGTGAGGGCTAGCAACCCGATCAGCGCCAGGACCAACAGCAGAACCACCGCCATGGGTCGCGCCCACTTCGCTGACACCTTCAGGCCGCGCCCGACGAGACCTAGCACCCCCGCAAACAGCGCTGCGGTTAGGGCGAGCACGGCCAGCATCGCAAATATCCCGGCGACCACCCCGTTCATGAACGAAAAGGCGACGCCAAGGCCCGTGACGGTGTTCGATAGAAGCCCAACCAGACCGTATGTCGGCACGTCCAGATACTGCGGTGGTCGCGAGGCATGATCCGATCCGATCATGAACGCGCTCCCTCCCAGGATAAGCGCCATGAGAAGCGAGGGGACGCCCAACAGCCACGCCGAGATCTGGAAGCCGCGGGTGACGATCCGCCGATGGCTGAAAGGCGGACGAGGGGTAAACCGGTTAGACAATCTCCGCCTCCTTGTCGTGGTTGCGGACCGCGTTCGCGGGGGCACTCGATCGGCTGCTTCCCGATCGATGCTCTCCAACAGATTCCGAAGCCACCCTGAAGCTGTTACGCGATCACCTCCTGCCCTGTGTGCATATACGAGCTTTCGCCCGCGGCAAGGCCGCCTCGAGAACGTCGAGCTAGGCAAAAGGCCCGGCGGCCTTCGTCGCCGAGCCCCTTGACCGATCCGTCAGAAGGGAATCTCGTCGTCGAAATCCGGCTTGCCGTCGCTCTGGGGGCTTCGCCTGGCTCAGGAAGTCGACCGTCTCGGCGATGATCTCGCTGCCGTAGCTATCGACGCCGTCATCCTCGGTCTACTTGCTACAGTGGGCCCGCGGATGGCGATTCACTTTGTCGCTTTGCCAGATCTGCTATATCAGCAGGACCCAGCGACTTCGATCATCGCAAAGTCGGTTAGCTTACGTATTGTCTGACGCATGTCATCCTCGGTTGCATCGGGATGGATGGCGCAGATACGAAGCACCGTTTGACCCTTAAGCTCGGTAGTCAAGACGGTTGCGTATCCGTCTCGCAATGCGCGCTGCGCAATCGCTTTGTTCAACGTATCGATTTTCGGCTTTGGCCAACCTGTCGGTACATATCGGAAATTGACAATCGCCAGCTGCGCCGGGCTGATGATTTCCCAGTCCTGACGCTGCCTCAGTTCGTCTTCTGCCCAACGCGCTAGCTGAAAGCCGTGTTCAACGCCGGCCGCCATCGCGGCAGCGCCCGTAACTTGAAGCGTCAGCCAAAGCTTGAGCCCGCGCGCCGGCCGGGTGAGTTCAACGCCGCAGTCCCAGAAATTGACCTGACCCTCGTCCGTTTCGGTGTCTCGCAGATACTCCGGACGAGTATGGAAAGAAGCCGTCAGGTGAGCCTTGTCGCGTACCATCAAGATTCCGCAGCCATAAGTCTGGAACAACCATTTGTGCCCATCCCAACTGATGCTGTCCGCACTCTCCACGCCCTTCAACAAATGCCGATAGCGTGGCGAAATGGCGATGGACGCGCCGTAGGCACCGTCGACGTGCATCCATAAATTCTCTCGGTCGCAAATGGCGCGAATCTTGGGCAATGGGTCGATGCTTCCCGTGTTGGTCGTGCCGGCACTCGCGACGATGGCGAACGGGAGAAGGCCGGCCGCCTTGTCTGTGGCAATGGCTGCCACAAGAGCGTCCATGTCCAACTGAAACGTGTCATTGCACTTGATGCGTCGAATCTGCTCGGGAAGGAAGCCGATGATTTCCAACCCTTTTGCCACCGACGAATGGGTCTGTTGCGAGACATAGACAACGCCCCTCGATCGTTCGTCCGCTGGCAATCTCTGATCTCGGGCGACAACCAGTGCGGTCAGATTCGCCATGGAACCGCCGGATACGAACAGCCCGCCGGAGGACTCCGGTAAACCCAGATTTCCGGCCAGCCACTTGATCAGTTGGAGCTCGATGCAACTCGGACCCGAACTTTGAAGCCAATTTCCTGCGTGGGGATTATAGACTGCCGTCAACAGGTCGCCGACAGCAGATAGTGGCGAACACGGCCCCGGTACGAAAGCGAAGAACCGCGGATGGTCAGCCTGCGCTCGGTGGCGGTATACCTTTTCCACCATCTCATCGATAACGTCCGGGAGTGGTCGCCCCTGTTGGGAGACCTGCATGGTCCGTAGCTCGGCAAGGGTTGCGTCATCAGCCACGCGTACGACGTGCGGCTGCGGCGCGGCACGAGATCGCAACACCTGGAGTACGGCTGCTTCCAGGTCGTGCTTGTCCACTTTGGTAGGGGTCTTGATATCGGTCTTCATGAGATGCCACCTTGTTGAACGGTATAAGGCATTTCATCAAAACGGATTAATGAAAGAAAGAGAATATTCGGTCATGCCTAAAAATACGAATGCCATTCAAGGTGGATGTCACGCCGCGGCAAAGCTGGACGATGTTGACCGAACGTTGTTAGGGCTTTTGTCTCAGGACTGCTCTCAAAGCTATGCTCAGCTGGGAGTGAAGTTACATCTCTCCGCACCTGCCGTGCATGAGAGGGTCAAGCGGATGAAGCGTCAGGGAGTAATCCTGGCGTCGGTTGCCAAGCTCGACGCCGTTTCCCTGGGGCGACCGCTCCTGTGCTTCATCCAAGTGATCACAAACACCATTGCACGCACCCGCGATATCGCCGCGCAGACGAACCTGCCTGATGTGGAGGAAATACACACCGTGGCCGGAGACTACGGCCTTCTCATGAAGGTGAGAACGCGTGATATGGAATCGCTGGAGGAATTGCTCGCAACCATTCACAGCGTCGATGGTGTTTCAGGTACCAGAACGCAGATGGTGCTCTCAACCTTAATGGAGCGCGGGCCAAGTGCAGTCCTTAGTTAGCGTGGCCAATGGGCCTGGACTGTGAACCCGCCAATTGCGATCGGTGCTCGTCCCTAGTGGGTGGCTGTAATCCCGGGTGCCATAGTTGCAGCTGAGCGCGCCACCCGTAACAGTGACAGTGCTTGTGCCTGGAAAATCCAGCTGGTGCGATGGTTAGGCGGACGATCGATCTGGGGAGATCGGTCACCTGGATGTATCCATGCTCGCGTCTAGCCGTTGTGCATCCTTTCCCAGGCGGAAACGAGCAGCTTGAGCGACGCGACGAGCATGATCGCCCCGAAGGCCAGTTCGATCGCTGACCGGCGCCGTTGATACCATGCACGGCTGGCGGGTGCCGCCAGCAGCGATGTCACGATCAGATACCATCCAAGCGAGACAGTGACGACGACGACGATCATTCCGGCGACAAGCCGGGTGTCAAGGATGGGCGGGAAAATGGCGGTCAGCACGCTCGCGAAGAACAGGCCCGAGTGAGGGCTCGCCATTGCGGTCGTGAAGCCCGCGCTGAAAGCCGACAGGGGGGTGCTGTTGAGCGATCCAATCGGGCGTGACCGGAACGCCCGATAAATGAGGCGGCAACCATAGCCGGCAAAATAGAGGGCGCCAGCCAGTCGCACCGCACCGCCAAGAAGAGGGGTCTGCGCGATGATCGCGGCGCCGCCGATGGCGATCAGGCACCAGAGGCAATGCGCGGCCGCGGTGCCCGTCGCTGTATTCATCGCCGCCGCACGCGATTGGGCCAGCGCGGCTTCGCTGATCCGCACGAAATTGGGGCCGGGAACGGTGACCTGCATCAACCAGAGACCGGCGAAGACGGAGAGCGAGGGAAGCGATGATTCCATCCAGGCCGATTGTCATATTCGGCTGACCGTCAAAAACGCGGGTTTCTACCGGCCATCATAAGCTTTACTAATGGAGTATGTCTCAGGTCTTCGCCTACCCGCCCATGGCCGCGCTGCGCGCGGTAGAAGCGGCTGTACGTCTCGAAAGCTTCACCGCTGCGGCGCGCGAGTTGAACCTCACGCAATCGGCGATCAGCCAGGCGGTGCGGCAATTCGAAGATCGGGCAGGCGTCTTGCTCTTCCGTCGGGCCGCGGGCGGGCTGCGGGCAACCCCGGAGGCGAAGACTTATGCCACCACGATCGCAGCCGCGATCGCCGCGATCCGCGCGGCGGGCGAGATGTTGAGGGCGCAGCCGCGACCGCTTGTCGTGGGTATCGTACGCTCACTACTCTACAACTGGCTGACGCCGCGCCTTGCCGATTTCGTCACGCGCCATTCCAGCATCCCAACCTCGATCATTGGATTGGGGCGCGATTTGGACGAGGCCGAACGGTGTGACGTGGCGCTCATTATCGCCGATGACGGAAGCGAGCCGGAGGGCGCGGTTCGCTTTGCTCGGGAAGAGCTTATCGCGGTAGCGGCGCCCGTAGTCGCTGCCCGAGTGGGCGGGCTGCTCGAGGACCGGCCGAATGCTGACGTCGCGTTTCTTGGGAACATCTGGCCGCTCTGGCGCAAGGCCGCAGGTGTTGGAGAGATCCGTGTCGAGGGGCTCGTCAAGCTTCGCGAGATTTCGACGGTTCTGAATGCAGTGCTGATGGGGCAGGGGGTCGGCCTGATTCCCCAAAAGGTCTGCGGAGATGCAATGGCGCGGGGTGAACTGATCCGGGTATCGAACATAACCGTCGATCGTCGGCGTTCTTATTGGTTGCTTGTGTCAGATCATCCGGCGAGTGATGTTTTCATAACCTGGCTCCAGTCACGCAACGCCGATTGACTGAACCACAGCGCATGCGGAATGACTGGAGATGGTAGGAATCGGACATTCAGACGGGTGGTCAGAACTTCAGTATTTGATCGAAAGTGGACAACCTTCTTTTCAATAGAGCGGCGAATCCGACATCGGCGTTCGAACGGTTTCGTCACTAAAAGCCACTCAACGCACAATAGGACGGCTAAGCAGACCTCCATCAACAGCCAAGCCAGTGCCATTGATGTAGGAAGCTCTGTCGCTGGCGAGAAAGGCGATTGCTTCCGCAATTTCGATCGGATCAGCAAAGCGGCCGGCAGGAATCTGGGCTTCCCATTTCTCCCGATGGGCAGACGGCATTGACTGGGTCATCGCTGTTTGGGCCATACCCGGCAGCACCGCATTGCATCGAATTGGCACCTGACTGGCGGCGCAGGTTGCCGCGACGGACTTGGTCAGTTGCAGCACCGCCGCTTTCGATGCGCCATAGGCAGCCAAAGTCGGAGTAGGTGCAAGCGCGGTGGTCGATGCGATGTTGACGATCGCGCCGCCTCGTCCCCCCATGGCCCGCATCGCTGCCTGGCATCCCAACAACGTGCCCTCGACATTCACGGCGAATATGCGTCGCCAGTCATCGAGGTCCGCATCGGCCACGCCATGATCGCTCCCACCGCCCCGGCTGATACCGGCGGCGTTGACGAGGATGTCCAGGCGATCCGAGTCGGCTATGGCGCTCATCGCCTCATGCCAAGCTGCCGGGTTCGTAACGTCGAGGGCAATGGTCGCGCCGGCGAGGTCGGCGGTCCAGACGGTCGCACCATATTGTTCGAACAGCCGTGCGGTCGCCGCACCAATACCGGAAGCGCCGCCCGTCACCAGCGCAATCTTCCCAGCCAGTTCAGTCATGTACGGCAGGCAGGCCGGAGGCCGTTGCGCTGCGTGGATCGGGCATCGCCAGCAGAATGGCGGCGCCCGCCAGGGTCCCGATCGTCGAAACGACCAGGGCAAGCGGGTAGCCGCCGCCGCATTCCGCCACCTTGGTGATCAACAGCGGACTCACGCCGCCGGCAAGGATCAGCCCGCCATAGGCGAATCCGTAAAGCCGCCCGAAGTTGGCGAGACCGAAATAGCGCGAGATGAAATAGGCCATGATGTCGAGTTCCGCACCGATCGTCAGGCCGATCGCCAGTGCTGCGATCGCCATCAACAACGGCGTCGACAGCAGCAGGAGCGCGCAGCCGAGCGCCGAGATGGTGAAGGCGAGCGCGGCGACCCAGCGTGGCGAGAAGCGGTCGAGCGCTGCACCGGATCCCAGTCGTCCGCACAATACCGCGACGCCGATCAGGGATTGAACCTGGGCAGCACCCGAGGGCGAAAAGCCGCGTTCGCGCAGGATACTGATCAAATGAAGCAGATAACCACCACCGAACAGACTCGGCAGCAGAAACCCAGCAAGCAGCATCCAGAATAGCGGCTGTGCGAAGGCATTGCGCGCCCCGCCTGTCGATGGTTGCTCATGCGCGCCGGCCTGCGCCATTTCGGACCGGTCTCCCCGGATCAGCATCAGCCCGAGGCCGCCCAATATCAAAACCAGCCCGGCGATCACCGCGTATCCTGCTCGCCAGCCGGCATGGCCGATAACCCAGGTCGCCCAGATCGGGCCGCTGATCGCCATCACGCCGAGGCCGCTGATCATGCAACCCAGCGCCAGCCCGCGCCCGCGGTCGAACCGCGCTGTCACGATGCGGGCAAAACCTGGCGGGGTCGTCCCGACACCGGCCAGAGCGAGCAACACGATCAGGGCGGCATAGATCGGAAATCGCGCCGGCGCGACACTGAGTAGACCGAACATCATCGCCTCGCCCAGTACCGCGATAGTGATGACGCGTACCGCGCCATGGCGGTCCATCAGCATGCCCGCAAACGGCGCCGAGACCGCAACCACGGCTGACAGAATCAGCGTCGCTAGGGAAAGCTGCTCCCTGGAATAGCCAGCGCTGTCAATGAGCGCGGGCATGAACGCGCCGCTCGTATAGGCATGGAGGCCAATCGTCCCGATCGACGCAGCGACGGTACAGCCGAGCAGCGCTCGCCAGTGCGCACGAAACTCGTTGGTTGCCGATCCGTCGCTTTTCGTCACAAACCTGCCCCTATCAGAACTTGAATTCGGCCGAAGCGCCAATCACGCGCGGCTTGTTGAGGCCGACCTGGGGATAGCTGAAGGTCACCGCCGCGGTGTTGATGATCCGGGCGTTGGTCAGGTTGGTGCCGTAGATCGAGAATTTCCAGCGATCACCGGTGGGGTGGAGCGAAAGGCGCATGCCAAGCTCGCCGCCGGGGCCATCCTGCCAGGGCTGCACGTTCTGATCGGTGAAGAAGAAGTAGATCTTGTCACGCCAGCGATAGTTGACCTCGCCGGTCAGCATCATCGAATCCGACACCGCCACATCCTGCTCGGCACCGGCGAAGAACTGCCATTTCGGCGTGCGCGGCAGAACGTTGCCCGTCGCGTCGACTGGCTGGTCGAGCGTGTTGCGGGCGGTCGGAAAGCTGGTGAAGCGTGCATCGGTATACGCCAGATTGCCGGTCAACCGGGTATGGCTGGCCGGGCGTGCGGTCAGTTCCAGTTCGACACCTTTGATGAGTGCTTCGGCCGCGTTGGTGATGATCGCCCCGCCGGTCGGCACACCTGCACGCAGCTGCAGATTGGCATAGTCGTTACGATAGGCCGCGAGCGAGAAGCTCAGCCGCCGGTCGAACAAATCGCCCTTGGCACCGACTTCCCACGATTTGTTGCTTTCCGGCGCATAGGGAATCTGCACGGCGAACGGATTGTAGCCGCCGGCGCGGAAACCTTTGCCATAGCCTATAAAGAACATCAGATTCACATTGGGCTTGTAGACCAGCTTCCCCCGATACGACCAATCGGTCCACTTCGCCTCGGGTGGCGAATAGGGCGTCGTCGTCGATACCTTGGTGTCGAGGTTGGTGGCGATGATGTTCGAATCGAGCTTCTTGTGGTCCTCGGTGTAGCGGATGCCGCCGATCACCGAGAACTGATCGGTGATGCGGAAGGTCGCGTCGGCAAAACCCGCATAGGAGCGCGTGCGCTGGGTACCCGTGTAGCGCGTCACGCCATTGGTCGGCAGCGAGAATTTCAAATTGTAGATGTCGTCGGTATAGGCTTGGTTCTCCTGGAAATAATATGCACCGAGAATCCAGGAAAGACGCCGGTTGCCCGAGGATTGCAGCCTCAGTTCCTCGCTGAACTGGTTGCTGTGGTCGTCATTGTGGTTGTAGCCCATCTTGACGGTGTCGAGCCCGTCGGAATCGTTGGTGCCGCGGACCCAGGACTTGCGGTAACCGCTGACCGAGATGAGATCGACGCCGCCGAGGTCGTAGCTGAACTTGGCCGATACGCCGCCGGTGCTGACGATCGTGTCGGTACCCGGATCGAGCGAGATGATGTTGTGGTTGAAGATCGCATCATATGTCGCGGCGGGCAGCGGCGTGTTGGGCGTCGCGGTCCCGGCCGGGATTAGCGCGCCGGAGCCGGAAGCGTAGGTCGTCGCGGCGTAGCGGAAGATCGCCGGCTGATTCTCGGTCCAGGAATAGTCACCGACGATACGCGCCGAGAAGCGGCCTGACTCCTTGGTCACCACGCCGCGCACCTGGTAGCTTTCCGAGCCGCCGATATAGGCCTTGGTATAAGGGTTATAGGCCCAGCCCTTCTCGGTGACATAGCCGGCAGACAGGCGGGCGGCGAAACCGCCTCCGAGCGGCCCGGAAATGGCGCCTTGCGCGCGAAACTCCTCAGGCGAGGCGACACTCGCCTGAACATTGCCGGAAAGAGTGGATGTGGGATCGGCGCTGCGGATCAGGATCGCGCCAGCAGTGGCATTGCGGCCCTGCAGCGTGCCTTGTGGTCCGCGGACGATCTCGATCCCGCCGATATCGAGGAGGTCGGACATGCCGATCGTCACACCACGCGCCATATAGACGTCGTCCATGTAGATCGCGACCGGTTCGTCACCGGTGTTGAGCGCCAGGCCGGTGGCGCCGCGCAGCGTGATATAGGTGCGCCCACCGCCGGAATTGCCGGCGAAATAAACGCCCGGCACGACGCCCTGAAGTTCGGCGAAATTGCGCGCGTTGGTGCTCTTCAATAATTGCGGGGAGACGACGGTGATGGCGATCGGTACATCCTGCAGCCGCTCGGCGCGCTTCTGCGCGGTGACGACGATGTCGGCCTGGTCGCCATTATCGGCAGCAGCCGCCGCCGTCGGTGGTGCAGCCGACGCCTGCTGCGCTACCGCCTGCGCCGACGCGAACGCCAGTGCCCCCGCGGCAACGGTGCAGCGCAGCGTGAGCATGGTGATCGTGCGAATGCCGTAGCGAGCCATTATCCCCTCCATTTCGGTTTTTTTGTTGGACGCTCTTTGGCGAGCACGGAGAAGGCGTGAAATTGAAACTTGGGCGCGAAGCAATTCCATCTGGTTATCGCGGATTGCTAAATTGTGCACCGACTCTCATTATTAGCGCGCAACGTAACGACGTGGCGATCTAAGGAGAGAGGGTGCCATGGACCTTCGTCTGATGCGATATTTCGTTGCATGTGTCGAAAGCAAGACGATGCATGCGGCCGCCGAAGCGGTCCATGTATCGCAGCCGGCACTGAGCAAGGCGATCAACAATCTCGAGGCGCAACTCGGTGTGAAGCTGCTCGACCGGCGACCGCGCGGTGTCGTGCCGACCCCCTTCGGCAATACGCTCTATCGGTATGCCAAGATGATCGACAGCGAGGTACGGCGCGCGGTGGCTGAGATCGACGCGATGCGCGGCATGACGCGCGGCCTGATCGTGATCGGCGTCATCCCGACGATGAGCGGGGTGATGGCACAGGTGGCGCGCGCGGTGATGGAGACGCTGCCCGGATTGAAGCTCAAGCTGCGCATCGCCTTCTCGGCGGAACTGACCGCAGCCCTGCTGGAGGGCGAACTGGATTTCGCGCTGCTGCTGTTGCCCGACGAGACGGCACCGCTCGGGCTGACCTTCGAACCGCTGGTACGCACCGGGCCGCGTGTCGCGGTACGCGCCGGGCATCCGCTCGCGGGACAGCCGAAGCTGACGCTGTCCGATCTGGCGCGCTATCCGTGGCTGATCCCGGATTACCCGCCATCGCATCGCGCAATCATCAACCGCGCCTTTCTCGACGCCGGCATGCCGCCGCCGACCGGCGCGATCGAAGTCAGCACGGTGATCTTCTTCGATGCCGTGGTGCGCGCGACCGACCTAGTCACGATAGTGCCCTCGACCCTGTTCAGCGCGCGCGAGACGGGGCTGGTCCCCCTCGACGTCGACTTCCCGTTTCCGAGCGAACATGTCGGGCTGGCCTTCCGCGAGGGCAGCACGCTGTTGCCTGGCGCGCGGGCGGCGATGGCGATCATCCGCGACGAGTGCCTGACGCTATCCAGCCGCTCGGATGCTGCCTAACGATAATCTCAGGTTATCAAAAATGGCCGTGATGGTCTTTGTCACTCAAGTCAGTGCCGGTTAGCCAGCGCGACAAGCATGCCGCAGGGCATGCGCAACCGGTGAGGGTGAATGAGGCCGATGGGACGCGACGCCATGCGATACGATCTGATTATCGCCGGGCTCGGCCCGGTGGGTGCGGTCGCCGCGAACCTCGCCGGCGCGGCGGGGTTCCAGACGCTGGTCGTCGAAAAGGGCGAGCAACCTTATGACAAGCCGCGCGCGATCGTATTCGATGCCGAGATTATGCGGGTGTTCGCGGCGCTTGGACTGGCCGGTGAGATCGCCACTGCGACCAAACCGCTCGGCGGATCGGTCTATCTCGGCGCTGACCGCGCCCCGATCCGCACCTTCCGCGCCCATCCGCGGGCACATGACGGGGCGTGGTTCCCCAGCAATCTGTTCTATCAGCCGCAACTCGAGGCGATCCTGCGCGCCGGGCTGACGCGTTTCCCGCATGTCACGGTCGTCGACGGTGCGACGGTCGAAGCGGTCGTGCAGGATGACCATGGCGCGACGCTGACGATTGCCGGTCGCGACGGCCCGTGGCGCGCCAAGGCCGATCATCTGTTCGCCTGCGACGGGGCAAGCAGCAGCGTGCGCAAGGCGCTCGGCATTGCGCTCGACGATATCGGCTTCGAGGAGCGCTGGCTGGTGATCGATACCGATGTCACCGGGCCGATGCGCTGGCCGGCCGACCATGTCATTCCCGACGAGGTGCGTGACGGGCGCTTCTCGTTGATGGTGTGCGATCCCGAACGCCCCGCAACACTGATCCCCGGGCGCGGGACGCATCGCCGCTGGGAATATATGCTGTTGCCCGGCGAGCATGACGACGAGGTGGTGACCGATGCGTGGCTGAAGCCGCATCTCGCCAGATGGGTCGATCCTGCCGATGTCACGATCATCCGCACGGCGGTCTACCGTTTCCGCGCGCTGGTCGCCGAGCACTGGCGGCAGGACCGCGTCTTCCTGCTTGGTGACGCCGCGCACCAGACGCCACCCTTTTTCGGGCAGGGCATGTGCCACGGTATTCGCGACGCCGTGCAGCTGATCTGGAAATTATCGCTGGTGCGCAACGGGACAGCCGATTCCGCCCTGCTCGACAGCTATCAGGTCGAGCGCGAGCCCCATGTCCGCGCGATCATCGCCGCATCGGTCGCGGCGGGATCTGACGTATGCAAGCTCGATCGCGCCGAGGCGCTGGCACGCGATGCGCGCTTCCGCGCCATTGAGCGCGCGCGCGCCACGCAAGTCGCGATGACCGATGTCGTGCCGCCGATCCGCGCCGGCGTGATCGATCCGGCAAGTGGCGGAGAGCGGTTGCCCGAATTCATGATCACGCGCGCAGAAGCCGGTGAACAGCACCTCGACACGGTGCTCGCCGGCCGCTTCACGCTGATCGCGCGCGATACGGCAACGCCGGCGGCGGCTGTTTGGCCGGCGCTTGGCGGACAGGTCGTCCGCCTCGCGTCAGGGGAGGCGTGCGACGATGCCGATGGGCGGCTCACCGCCTGGCTCGATGCGCGTAACGCGCAATGGGCGATCGTCCGGCCCGACCGCTATCTCTACGCGACGGGAAGCGGCGATACCGCGCTCACCGCCGCGCTCATCCTGCTTGCACAGCAACTATATCCCGGCGCCTCGCGCCATCCCGAATCCGCTACAACGGAGGCCAAGGCGTCATGAGCCGCATCAACTACTCGCTCAACCATGTCGGCATCCACGTCATCGATATCGACGTGATGACCAATTTCTATACCTCGTTCTTCGGCTTCGTCGTCACCGACGAGCGGACCGATGTGAACCCGATCCGCTTCATGACGATGTCGCCCGACGAGCATCATCAACTGCTGCTCGCCTGGGGCCGCGCGCCGGACAGCCCGTCAACCGTCGCGCAGATCTCGTTCCTTCTCGACGACTTCGCGCAGCTTCGGCAGGTTTACGAAAAGGCGACGACCGATCCCCGGGTTCGCAACGTGTGGACGCTCGATCACGGCAACAGCTGGACGGTCTATTTCAAGGATCCGGAGGACAATACCATCGAGACCTATGTCCATACGCCGTGGCACGTCAGCCAGCCTTATGGCACGCCGATCGACTTCAGCCAGTCGGATGAGGAAATCTACGCCGCGACCGAAAAGGCGTCGCTGGCCAATCCCACCTATCGCACGGCAGAAGAATTCCGCGCCGAGCTGATCGAGAAGCTCGCAGGATGAAACTCGCCAGCTTCGAGACCGACGGTCGGCGTTCGGTCGGTGTCGTCATTGACGGGGAAATCGCCGACATCGCCGCGACTGGCACTTGTCCCGCCACGATGGAGGCATTGCTTGCGCTCGGCCCGGATGGAATGCGGACGGCGCGCGCGGCCACCGAGAACGCGCCACGGTTCGGATTGGCCAATGTTCATCTGCTGGCGCCGGTGACGCGCCCGAGCAAATATCTGGCGATCGCCGCCAACTACCAAAGCCATATCGATGAAGTGAAGGCGGCCAATCCCGATTACGTCCCGCCGGTCCACCAACGCTGGTTCACCAAGCTGCCGAACGCGATCAATGGTCCCTATGATCCGATCCCGATGCCGCCGGAATCGTCCGAACTCGATTATGAGATCGAACTGGCGATCGTGATCGGCACGCGCTGCCGACGCGTGAGCGCTGCCGACGCGCCGTCGGTTGTCGCCGGCTATGCCATCCACAACGATGTCAGCGTGCGCGACTGGCAGAAACGCAGCCCGACAATAATGCTCGGCAAGGCGTGGGACGGCCATGGCCCGCTTGGCCCTTGGATCGTTACCCCCGATGAGATCGGCGACCCGCATACGCTCGCGATGAGTTGTTTCGTCAATGGGGAGGTGCGCCAGCGGGGATCGACGGCGGAGATGATAAACAATTGCTGGGATCAGATCGCCTGTCTCTCGACCGTCATGACGCTCGAGCCCGGCGATGTGATCGCGACCGGAACACCGTTCGGTACGGCCGGATCGATGAAGCCGCCGCGCTGGCTGAAGGTGGGCGATGTCGTGCGCTGCGAGATCGAGAAGATCGGCTTCATCGAGGCGACGATCGAAGTGGAGACGGTATGAACGATCTCCAGCGATATGCGATCAAGCAGGAAATCCTCGATCTGCTCTATGCGCGCGCGCGCGGCGCCGATCGTTTCGACCCCGCGCTGATGCGCGCCTGTCACCCGGTCGACGGCACCGACAATCACGGTACCTATCAAGGGCTGATGCACGGGTTCATCGACGGCCTCGAAAAGGCGATGGTGACCGGACCCGAATGCCTCGCGAAAGAGCATGTCATCGCCAATGCACTGTTCGAGTTCCTCCCCGATGGCGACGTGTTCTGCGAAAGCTACCATGTTGCCCATGAGACTTTCGTTCGGGGCGGCGGCACTGTCTTCTTCCATATCGGCGGCCGTTATCTCGACACGTTTCGACAGGTCGACGGGCGCTGGCTGATCCAGCATCGCGACATCGTCTATGACTGGTCGCGCGTCAGCCCGGGCACTGGTTCGTTCTGGGGCGCCGAACAGCCGCGCACCCTGATCGGCAGCCGTACCCTCGACGATCCGCTTTATGCCCATGCCGTGCGCGGGGAACTGCCCGTCCGCCTCGATCCACCAGGAGACACCATGACCGACCCCGTCCAGCGTCTGCTTGCCAAGCAGGAAATCGCCGAGATCCTTTACAAGCGTGCGCGCGCCGGCGACCGGTCGGACGCGGACCTTGCCCATAGCTGTTATCACGAGGGCGCCACCGAGCGGCACGGCATGTTCGATGGTCTCGCAACCGACTTCATCGATGTGGTCTCCTTCACGCGCCCCAAGCCGGGCTCGCCGATCAAGGGGATGATGCACCTGATCTCCAACATCCTGAGCGACTTCACCGACGACGATCACGCCTTTGTCGAGAGCTATCACGTTGCCTGGTGCCAGATGACGGACGGTACCGACGCGGCGATTGGCGGACGTTATCTCGATAAATTCGAGCGTCGCGACGGGCGCTGGGGGATCGTCCACCGCGATGTCATCTTCGACTGGAGCCGGGTCGAGCCGGAGACCGAGAAGTTCTGGGAAAAGCACCCCGCCAAGCCGTTCCTGTTCGGCAAGCGCGGTACTGACGATCCCCTGTATGTCTATACCGGACGCGGGGTCTGATCATGGGACGGCGCTTCATCGACATCTCGGTTCCGCTGGAAACCGGCGTCGCCTCCGATCCGCCCATATCACTGCCGCAGATCGAATATATCGACCACAAGCAATCGGTCACCGACCTGGCGGCCTTCTTTCCGGGGCTGAAGGCTGAGGATCTGCCCGACGGCGAAGGCTGGGCAAACGAGAAGATCAGCCTGATCACGCACAACGGCACCCATCTCGATGCCCCCTATCATTTTGCCTCGACGATGGATGGCGGCAAGCGGGCGATCACGATCGACGAGGTGCCGCTCGACTGGTGCTTCGGGCGCGGCGTGAAGCTGGATTTCCGTCATTTCGAGGACGGCTACGTCGCGACCGCCGCCGATGTCGGAGCAGAGCTGGCGCGGATCGGACATGATCTCCAGCCGTTCGACATCATCCTGGTCAATACCCGTGCCGGCACGCGTTATGGGTTTGACGATTATCTCGCGGCGGGCTGCGGTATGGGGCGTGAGGCAACGCTCTACCTCGCGTCGCGCGGCGTCAAAGTCGCCGGGACCGACGCGTGGAGTTGGGATGCGCCGTTCGTCCATACCGCCAGGCGCTACGCGGAAACGGGCGACGCTTCGATCATCTGGGAAGGTCATAAGGCCGGGCGCGATATCAGCTATTGCCACATCGAAAAGCTGCACAATCTTGAAGCGCTGCCAGCGACCGGGTTCACGGTCAGCTGTTTTCCGGTGAAGGTCCGTGCCGCTTCGGCCGGATGGACCCGTGCCGTTGCCATCTTCGAGGACGTCGCATGAAGCTCGCCACATTGCGCACCGGCGGCGATGGCACTCTGCTGGTCGTGTCGCGCGATCTCACCCGGGCGGTGCGCGCGACGGCTGCGGCATCGCTTCAGGCGGCGCTGGAGAATTGGGTGGCAGTCGAGCCGGCGCTACGAGCCCAGTTCGATGCGCTTCAGCAGGGAAATATCGAAAGCCAGATGGCAATCGATCCGGCAACCCTGGATGCGATCCTGCCCCGCAGCTTCCAGTTCCTCGACGCTTCGGCGTTTCTTGCCCACAACCATATCCTCGCACGTGCCTGGGGGTTCGTACCGCGCGGCGAATCCGAGCCGCCGCTGATGTATCAGGGGCTGTCCAACCTCTTTTATCCGCCGCACGGCACCGTAGGATTCCGCAATTTCGACAAAGACGAAGTGGATTTCGAAGCGGAACTCGGCATCATTACCGATGCGGTTCCGCTCGGCGTGATGCCTGGCAACGCGCTCGGTCATGCCCGGCTGATCATCATGCTCAACGACTGGAGCCTGCGCGCCTTCGGGCCGAAGGAAATGCAAGGCGGCTTCGGCTTCCTCCACGCCAAGCCGCCAACCACTTTGTCGGCCTTTGCCATGACTCCTGACGAGCTGGGCGATGCGTGGAGCAACGGCCGGGTGCATCTGCCGCTCGTCATCGAGCGTAACGGCGAACGCTTCGGCGCACCCAATGGCGCGGCAATGCATTTCGGTTTTGGGGATCTCATTGCCCATGCCGCCAAAACAAGAGATCTTTGTGCCGGAACGGTGATCGGTTCGGGGACTGTATCGAACTACGACGCTGCTAGCGTTGGATCAGGTTGTATCGCCGAACGTCGTGCGCTTGATTCATTGGCTGAGCGGGAAATCACCTCATATCTCGTCGAGTGCGAAAGAGTGGGCATTGAATTGCGCGACGCAGAGGGGCGGGCGATTCTTGGAAAAATCGATCAGCGAACTAGCTTATGTTAACCCAAACGCGTCGAACCCTTTATCGGAACGACCGCTTTCGAGAGCCGAAATAGTCGTCATCGCCGTCCGGTGCCAGGCAGCGCCCGAACGGGCCGCTCACTCCAACAATCCCGCCGCCCGAGCCAAGTCTCGGCAGAAACGAGGCCCAAAGCCGCGCCTGGTTATCGAGTTTTCGAGCTCCTCTTTTCAATTCTTGGGCTGCGCTCAAGGGGGCGGAACTCCGCCGGAGCGAGTGAGAAAATGGACGGGAAGGTCCCCGCCGTGGCGTTCAAGGACACGCACTTGTCCTTCTTCGGAGGTAAATCTTGTCGATTGACGTTGCCGAATCTTGTTCGATCCAAGTCCTCAGGCGAGCTGCCCGTCCATTCACCGCGCATCTGGCACTGGATGACAATATAAGATATCGTATCCTGTAAGAAGCGGCTTTGATTGCCTCGTTCGGGCGGGGAGGTCAGATGCTCAAGGTGAGAAAGCGGGGAGTGGCGGGCATCGGCGTTCGAGTGCTGTTTTGCCTGGGGCTGGCAACGGCGACGCTGGCGATCGCGGCGCCACCCGGCGATCAGGGAACGGCGCCCGGTGCTGCGAACTTCAAGTCATTGCTTGACCTCTGGAAGGCAAACGATACGCCCGCAGACCAGCGACCCGTCGCGTCCGTTCCATTCGACCGTTCGCTCGAAAGCTTCCGCTATACGTTGCCGTTCGGCGTTCGTGCCGATCCGTTCCGTGGCGACAAGAGCTTCCATGCCGGCGTCGATCTGGCGGCGGCCCTCGGCACGCCGGTCCATGCCACTGGCGATGCGATCGTCGCGCGCGCTGGTCTGGCAATGGTTATGGCAATCTGCTCGTTCTTGAGCATGGCGGCGGAATCGAGACACGCTACGGTCATCTGTCGCATATTCTCGTGAAGCTCGGCCAACGCGTTCACCGCGGCGACGTCATCGGACTGGTCGGATCGACCGGTCGGTCGACCGGCAGCCATCTTCACTATGAGATCCGTGTGGCTAATCAGCCGCTCAACCCCCTGGCATTCATGGCCCCCGGGGACGAACAGTTTGCCCTGAACGAAGTGGTCGGACCCGGCGCGGGCGCTACCCTGGCCATGGGTGGTCCGGGCGCGGGCCGATAATATCCGGCTGACGCAAGGCTAGCATTGGGACTAGCCTTGGCTGATCCCGACGGCGATGTGCGGGGGGAGGGCGATGATTATGTCCAGATTCGCTGCTGTTGCTGCCATCTGCGTGGTGCTCGCCGGCTGCGCGAGCTTACCGACGAGCCGGGTCGTATTGCCTGCGCCGCCAGCCCACCCCGATGGCCAATTGCTATGGCACATCGTCCACGACCACTGTGTTCCCGGCCAGGCCACATCCGGCAGTCCGGCACCGTGCGCCGACGTCGAGATCGCCCAGGGGGTGGCACGCGGCTATGCCGTGTTGAAGGATCGTGTCGGGACCAGCCAGTATCTGGTGATGCCGACGACCCTCCTTTCGGGGATCGAGGATCCTCGCTTGCTACGTACCGACGCCGCGAACTACTTTACGGCTGCCTGGAAAGTGCGGCGGCTCGTAGCGGCACGGGTCGGCGCGAATCTGGCGCGGCAAGATATCGGTATCGCCGTGAACTCGCGGTACGGACGAAGCCAGGACCTTCTCCATTTACACGTCGATTGCTTGCGGCTCGACGTGCGAGCGGCGCTTGATATGATTGCGCCGACCGTTCGGCGACGTTGGTCGCGGCAAACGGTCACGCTGGCAAACCATCGCTATTATGCGATCAGGGTCGAGGGAGACGAGCACGTTGGCGCCAACCCGTTTCGGCTGCTCGCCGCCGGACTGCACGTGCCGCCCTCCGACATGGCCGCCTGGACGCTGGTGCTGGCAGGGGCGCATTTTTCCGGCGAACCCGGCTTCGTGCTGTTGGCGGCGCGTGCCGATCCTCAGTCCGGGGATACGGCATCGGGTGAGGTATTGCAGGATCATCAATGTACCGGCCGGACACTCCGACCCGTATGAGTTCGATCAGGCCGTCGATCTTCGAGATCCTGTCCAGCGGCAGTGCGTTTCGGTTCGGTCTTCCATAGCGCAGACAGGCGGCACTTCGTATATCGGATACTGATAACGATATTCGTGAGATCTTTCTCGGGCTTTGTTGACGTCGGCAAGGCTCGCCGAACTGGCCGGTGCGCAATGGGCCGATCCCTGCTCGTTGCCGGCTGATCGAGTCGCCGAGGTCGCCTGACAGCCCGCATCGAACGCGGCTCCGCGTGGCACTCTTCATTGAAAAAATGCATCGTCGCTTCGCTCCAGGCTGTAGCCGGGCATCGTGCTGCCCCGGGGCGTGTAGTGACGCTCTTCTGGGGCAGCAGGCTTCTCTTCAGCCCCAGCCGATGCCGAATATATTCTTTCGTATAATACGGATACCCAAAAGTCTCTTTTTTTATCCGTAGAGGAAAGTTGCTGATGTAACGTGGTACGACTAGTTGTCGCGCGAAATCGAGACGAGAATATCTCGTAGGATAAACCAGAGGATGATCTTTTGATGCCAGACGACAGTAGTCGATCGACTGATCTGCGGGTGCCGCGCGCTCTGGCCTAGCTTCCAGGCCTCATCCGCGACGCTGCAAATAGCGAGTGTGAGGTGGGCCTTGACGACAATCCTGCGCTTTATTGCTTATGTGACAGTACTGCGACCAGCCTTCCTGGCTGTGGTTCGGCTCTCCTGGCGTCGACGGCTGGTACTTGATCCAGGCAGCGTGCAGGCATGAGCGTGCGCATAGACCGGTAGTTCTTCCCGGTTATGTCGCGCGTCGACATGCGCGTCAGCGAGCACGCGCGCCCTGTAGGCCCGTGATAGCCCGGCCGCGAGTCCATGCTTGCGCCCACCGCGCGCCTATTCTCCCCCTCAACGCACCCCAGTCACCGCTGTCGACCTCTCTCCCCTCTGCTGGGGCGGTGTCGACGTGCGCCCGCGGTGCCCACCCTCCGATTCCTATCCCTATCCCGCCTTCCGAGGAAAGCATGATGATCAAACACCGTATCGCCTATTTGAACGCGCTCGCCCTGCCGCTTTCGATCGCGTTTCCCCGCGTCGCTCTTGCACAAACGCTGTCGGAAGAGGGCGTGGCGGCATCACCTTCGGTGCAGAGTGCAGCACTCCCGGCAGCTTCCACTCGATCCGACAGCGGGGGCACGAATGATATTGTCGTCACCGCCCGTCAGGATCGCACCGGTGTGGCGCGGCCGGCTGGGCCCGGCGAATATGAGCTCACCAGTCGCGACTGGCCCGATGTCCTGCCCGGTACCAATCCGCTCGCGCTCGTGAAGAACCTGCCCGGCGTCAGCTTCACCTCGACCGATGCTTACGGACTCGATCTGTCGGACGCTTTCCTGTTCATCCGTGGCTATCGCGCAAACGAGCTCGCGATGACCTTCGAGGGCATCCCGCTCGGTGATGGCAGCTATGGCAGCGTAACCGGCAATTCGGTGTTGAGTGTCGGTGTCCCGGACAATCTCGGGTCGATCAAGGTGGCGCCTGGCTCGGTGCGGGTCGGCACCTTCTCGAATACGGCGAACGGCGGCGAGATGCTCTACAGCCTGGCCGATCCCAAGGCGGCTCCCGATGCAGCCGTCTCGCTCGCCTATGGCAGCAACAACACGGTCGTGGCTGGCCTCTCGGCCAATACAGGGGAACTCGGATCGAACGGTCCCCGCATCCTCCTCGGCGTGCAGCGCGTGTCGAAGGACAAATATACCGGTGCCGGCACGCAGTTCATGATCCGCGGCGACGCCAAGATCGTACAGGATGTCTCCTGGGGCGACTTCACCGCCTTCTTCTCGGCCGCCCGTGCCCGCATTTACGGATATAACAACACCTCATTCGACATGCTCGACAAGCTCGGCTGGGACGGGACCGACATCCTGTTTCCCAATTATGAATATGCCTATCTGATCAGCCTGCCCGAGAATGCCGACAAATCCTGCGGCGCTTATACCTGTGGCGAACTCGCGGGGCTGCGGCCTTACGACACCGGCCAGAATACGGTCGACCTGATCGGCAATCTCCGCCACCGGTTCACGCTCTCGTCGCGCCTTTCCGGTAGCGTGAGCTTCTACGGCGCCGGCAATACCACCAACATCCAGATCAGCGATGTCGCGACGCCCTCCCAGACGGGCGCCCCCTTTTCGAGCCAGGTGTGGCAGCCTCGCTCGCGACGCTTCGGTGCTACTCTCGACCTCAGCTATACGGTCGGCCGCCACACCCTGACTGCCGGTGCCTGGGTCGAGCGCGGCACGTCGACGTCGATCCTCAACTGGTACAATGAGCCGCTGCTCGGCCAGGGTGCGCCGCTGACATCGGTGGGCCCCTATAATATCTATGGGCCGGCCTTTCAGAGCCAGAACAGCTCGCGCTGGCGCACCGACAGCTTCCAGGCCTATTTCCGGGACGAGGTCAGCCTCAGTGACGCCTTGAAGCTTGGGCTCGGCTTCAAGGCGGTCAATTTTTCGACGTCCGGCGGCGGGATCGGCGACGATCAGGCACCCAATGGCACGCTGCGCGCCCGTGCCGACTTCCTGCCGCATCTCTCGCTCGACTGGCGCCCGGATTCCCGATCGGCCCTGTTCTTCGACGCCGGCAGCACGATGATCGGCTATCGGGTATCGCCGCGCGGGAACATCGGGCCCGTTTCCTCCGCCTGGGCGGCGCAGGATCAGGCGACCTTTCTGGCCGCGCTGCCCACCCTCAAGCCCGAGAAGAACTGGAATTTTACCGTCGGCGCCTATCATCGGCTCGGCGCGTTCAAGTTCAATGTCGACGCCTATTACGGCATCGTGCTCAACCGCCTGCTCAACACGGCGACCGGACCTCAGTTCAACCCGATCAGGACGGTCGGCATCATCCCGCGCTCGACGATTGTCGGAGCCGATCTCACCATCGGCGTGGACCTGATGCCGGGCATTACCTTGTCGCAGTCGGTATCGTTGAGCCGTTTCCGTTACGGGAGCGATCTCGGCTTTCCTGGTGGTATCCTGTCGCTGAAGGGCAAGAACCAGCCGGGATATCCGGGCACGTCATTGATCACCCAACTGTCAGCGAAGCGGGGTCGCTTCGATGGAGGAATGACCAGCAGCATCTATACCAATCAGCCTTTCACCTATTCGAATGACATATATGTTCCGGCCTATTGGATGATGAATGCCTATCTGGCTTTCTCCCTTCCCAAACATGCCGGAACTCCCGACATCAACGCTCGCCTGGACGTCAACAACCTGCTCGACCGCCATAATATCGGAAGCACGGGCATTGGTGGATTCTCGGCGTCCGGCGATCTGCAGACCTTCATGCGCGCCGCGCCGCGGCAGATATTGTTTACCGTGGCGACCAAATTTCGGTGACAATGGCCGTCCGATGCATCGCGCGGACAATGCTAGGATGGGTCGGGCGACCACGATGGTAGCGGGCTGTTGACCGTGAGCCGAAGATTTCGGGTGGGCGTAGAGCGACGAAGTCGGGTGGAGAAATGGTCATTGTCAGGCTGGTAAGCGGATGCGGGGGGTGGCTGACGTTACGGCATTTGCGCGGGCGAACGTCCTTGAGATAGGTTCTACCGATAATCGGGACATCCGAATGTTGACCGTCGACATATGAAGGGCAGGGGTCCGATCGGCCATCTGGATATCGATCGCCATATGGTCGACGATCTGGCGCGGCGGTTTCGACCCACGCTGATGCGCTATTTTCGGCGCCGCGGCGTGGCGCCGCTCGATGCAGAGGATGCCGTGCAGGAAGTCTTCGTGCGGTTGAGCCAGCGCAAGGCGCTCGCCGACGATGTGCATCGACCCGAAAGCTATATCTTTGCGGCCGCAGCCAATGTGGCGACGGATCTGCATCGTCGTGCTGTCGTCCGCGCGGATGGCCGCCACGAATTGTTCGACGACGTCCGCCACGCGCCGCTGGACCTCGATCCGGAAACCATCTGCGAAGGACGCGAGGCGCTGCGCGCCGTTGTCGTGGCCCTGAAGGAATTGCCCGAGCGCACGCGCACCATCTTTGTCCTCGCACGGCTCGAGCAAATGAAGCAGGCCGAGATCGCGCGCCGGCTCGGCGTTTCGCTCAATACGGTCGAGAAGCATTTGCACAAGGCGGTCGTCTATCTTGGTGAAAAAGCGGGGCGACGGTCATGAACAATGTTCCCGCCCGGCAGGAAATTCCGGAAATGTCACCGCACGAGATCGCGGCCAAGTGGTTCCTGCAGGAGGAGGCCGGCGCGCTGGGCGACACCGAGCGCACTCGCCTGAAGGCATGGCTTGCGGATGATCCGCGCCACCGGGCCGCTTGGAATGACGTCAGCGCCGCCTTGCGGACGGTCACCGAAAATGCCGCCGACAAGGAATTGCTGGCGATGCGCTCGGCGGCTCTCGCGGCCCGGCCGGAACGGCGCTGGCCGATGTCCGGCGCGGCGGTTGCCGCCGCCCTGCTGGTCATCGCCCTCGCGTCGGCGCTCATCTTCCACCTGGCCTATCCGCAGCCGATCCACCGCAATGACATCACCGCCGCAGGCCCAGCGCGTGGGCTCTATCGCACCACCGTCGGCGGTCGTGCCGAAGTGAAGCTGCCCGATGGTTCCATGGCGGTGCTGGACACCGACAGCGCGATGCACATTGCCTATACCGACAACGAACGGGGAATCCGTCTGTTGAAAGGTCAGGCCCTTTTCATCGTCGCCAAGCACCAGCCGGCACCGTTCCAGGTCTATGCCGGCGGTCAGCGGGTGACGGCGGTGGGCACGCGATTCAACGTCCGGGTCGAAGACGATGGCCCGGCCCCGAAGACGCGTGTTGCGCTGATCGAGGGGATCGTGCGCGTGGCAAGGCTCACCGCTACCGGCTCGGCGACACCCGATCACCGGACCAGCGAGATCACGATGACCGCCGGCGAACTTTTTGATTCCACCAGGCCGGGTTCGCTGCGTGTCTCCGCATCCGAAGCGGAAGGTGCGGCGGGATGGATTTCCGGGACCTTGTCGTTCAACGACATACCGCTGGGACAGGCGATCGCCGAAATAAACCGCTACACCGCACGACCTATCGGCCTGGGGGATCCGAAGCTCGCCAACCTCAGAGTTAGCGGCGTCTTCAAGACCGGCGACTCCCAGCATTTCGCGGAATCGATGTCGGACGTCTTTCGTCTGCGCGTCGCCCATGATGAACGCGGCAATCCGCTCCTGCTGGCCAGGCCGGAATGAGCAGGATGGCAGTGCGGTCGGTCATCTGAAAACGGGACCACCGGATTACGGGTTCTCCCCTTGCCTGCGTCCCTGAGATTGGCAGCCGATAACGGCGCCTTTGGAGGGGAGGATATCGATGGCACGTCGCTTCGGGCTGTGCGTGAAGGTGGCGGCTCTTGCCGGTTGCGCTTCACTGTGGATGGCAATGCCGGCCGCGGCGCAGGACAATCCCAAAACGAGTTTCGACATTCCGGCACAGGATCTCGGCGCAGCGCTGAACCGCGCCGCGACCCAGAGTCACCGCGAGATCGAGTTCAACGCGGACCTCGTCCGGTCGCGCAGGGCGCCCGCGGTACGGGGCAGCTATTCCATCATCGAGGCACTGGGTCAGTTGCTGACGGGCTCCGGCCTGCGCGCCCGCACGACCACGTCGGGCGCGATCATCGTCGAACCGGCGAACGCCGGCACCGATAGCAGCGCGCAGAACGAGCCGACGGGGCCGGACATCATCGTGACCGCGCAGAAGGTCCGCGAGAAGGTGCAGGATGTCCCGATCGCCATCTCGGTGTTCAGCGCGAAGGCACTGGACGACCAGAAGATCGAGGGTGGTTCGGAGCTGCTGCGCGGCACGCCCAATGTCAGCTTCACCAAGACCAATTTCGCCAGCTACAATTTCCAGATCCGCGGCATCGGCACGCAGGCACTGTCGGTGACCACCGATCCGGCGGTCGCGATCAGCTTCAATTCGATGCCGCTCGTTCGCAATCGCCTGTTCGAGCAGGAATATTTCGACGTCGAACGGGTCGAGGTGCTGCGCGGTCCGCAGGGGACCCTCTACGGCCGCAACGCGACTGCCGGGGTGGTCAACATGATCCCGATCCTCGCCGATCCCAACCGTCTAGCCGGTTCGCTCAAGCTCGAAACCGGCAATTTCGCGGCGATGCGCGCGAGCGGGATGTTGAATCTGCCCCTTACCGATACGCTCGCCATCCGGGCGGCCGGCGCATGGACCTCGCGCGATGGCTATGACTATAATCTCGGGACGCAACGCCGGGTGAATGGCCGCGATTTGTGGGGTGGGCGCGGGTCGATCGTATGGAAGCCATCGTCGCGTATCAGCGCCAGCTTGATCTGGGAGCATTTCTCCGAAGACGACGATCGCTCGCGGACAGGCAAGCAACTATGCCACAACGATCCTTCGCCCACCGCGCTCGGCGGGATTCCGATCTATTTCCAGAATCGCGGCTTTTTCAGCCAGGGGTGCAAACCCGGCTCGCTCTATGACAACGGTGCGTTTGGGGTGCCCAACGGCGCGAGCCTGCCCAATGTCGTCGCCGCCAGCGTCGGCATCACCGGACTTGTCGGATTTACACCGTCAAACACGCCGGTCTTCGCGATTCCGTTCGGCACCGACCCCTTTGCGGGTGCGGTCCAGTCGCACGATCTGCGCGAGATCGCCACGACCTATGATCCGCGCTTCAGGGCAAGGAACGATATCGCGCAATTCAATGTCGAAGCCGAGTTGAGCGACAGCCTCAAGCTTGTCTCGCAGACCGGATGGTCGCACGACAATTATTATTCGACGCAGGATTATGCGCGTTTTCAGTCACTGCCGGTGTTTAACGACACCTCGTTGCTTCTCCCGTTGGGCAATACCAATCTATTACCCGGAGGAGTATTCTGCGACCCGCAGCTTGGCTGCTCGAACAAATATCTTGCCGCCGACCTGGTGCGCGCCAAGAGTCATCAATGGTCGCAAGAAGTGCGCCTACAATCATCGTTCAACGGTAATCTGAATTTCAATGTCGGGATCAACTATCTGAAATTCAATGTCGACGAGGATTATTTTCTGTTCAGCAATACCTTTTCGTTGATCGCATCGGTGATCAACGGCGGTGTCCGTCGTGCCAGTCCCGATGTTCCACCGAGCGATCTCTGTCGCAAGGGTGTAACAACGCCACCATACAAGGACGCGGGCTTCGCCTGTATCTATATCGATCCCAATCCGGTCGGTCAGATCGACGGTGACGGGCATAATTATTTCCGCAGCCGCAATCTCGCCAACACCCAGTCCTGGGCGGGCTTCGGCGAAGTCTATTGGAAGGCAGCGCCCAATCTCAAATTCACCGCCGGTCTGCGCTACACGCGCGACATAAAGGTCACTACGCCCTATCCCAGCCAGCTCCTCCTCACGCCCGGATTGCTCGGTATCGGACTGGTCAATAGCGGTTATCCGGCCTCACCCGACATCCGTCAGAAATGGGGCGCGGTGACCGGGCGGTTCGTGGTGGATTGGAAGCCGCACCTGTCGTTTACGGACGATACGCTTTTCTATGCTTCCTATGCGCGCGGGTACAAGGCCGGCGGTACCAACTCGCCGGGCATCGGCTTCGACCCGCAAGCGATCGGCTCCTTCACAGCGGATGCGCGCTTTCGTCCCGAATATGTCAATGCGTTCGAGATTGGCACCAAGAACGTGCTGGCCGGCGGTCGGCTGACGCTCAACGCCACGGCTTTCTTCTATGATTACAAGGATTATCAGGTCTCGCAGATCATCGATCGCGCGACCAAGAACGAGAATTTCAACGCGATCAATTACGGGCTCGAACTGGAATCGATCTGGCGGCCGACATCGCGGTTGAGCTTCAACGCCAATCTCGGACTACTCAAGACCCGCATCGGCAACGGCATGAAGTCGATCGATGTCATGGATCGTCTGCAAGGCCATGACGACTGGGTGCTGATCAAGCCATGGATCCAGACCGCATCCAATTGTATCGCCCCCAAGGCCCTGGTCGAGAAATATCTCGCTGCGACCGCCGCCAATCCGCGCCGCTTCGGCAACATCGTTGATATCCGGATCACCGGATTTTGCCCGTTTGTAAATGAATTCATCGTGGGGAATTTCGTCCCTGGTTCGGCCGGCAGTATTATTGGTGGCTTCGCCTATGATCCGCTGACCTATACCGATGTCGGACAGAATCAGGGACGCGGCTTTTACGCCGATCTGTCAGGCAAGGAATTACCCAACGCGCCGCACTGGACCTTCAACCTGGGCGGGCAATATTCGCTCCCGATCGACAATTGGAAGGTGACCTTTCGCGCCGATTATTATGCGCAAGGGACAAGCTGGGCGCGGGTGTATAACACCGTCAACGATCGCCTGCGCGGCTGGGACAATACCAACCTGGCACTTACCGTCGAACGCCGGGCTTCCGGTCTCGCGTTCCAATTCTATGTCAAGAACGTCTTCAACAAGACACCGATCACCGGTGCATTCATCAATTCCGACGACAGCGGCCTGACCACCAACGTCTTCACCCTCGATCCCCGCATCGTCGGTTTCAGCATGGCGAAGCGATTTTAGGTGCTCTGGCGTACCGCAGATGGCCTCGACAGTGAAGTCGATGATCTTGGTAGAGGGCGCCTCGTGCCCGCAGGCGCAGCAAAAAATTGATTCACTTTATCCGGTGAGGGAGGTTGGTGAATTCCTTCTCCGATCTATTTAAGCAGGGGCGCGCGATCCTGTCACAAATCGGATTATGCAACACGACCCATACAATCATGGTCCTGTAGCATTTCTCCCGATGCCACGTCGCCGGATTCCAAGCTCGCGCGCGCGGCAAGAAGGATGAAACCAGGTTGCCGTGGAAAATAGGCGCCCGTCATCACGATCGTCCAAGCTCCCATATCGGCAGCGGGAACATGCAGTTTGCTTGAAAGCAGCTGAAAGGGATTCGTCGCGATGGTTTCGTCGCCATCGACGCGTACCGCATAATAGCGGTGCCCCGCGAGCGTCAGGGTCCGACGTGACCAATGGCGATCGAGAAAAGGCGCGGCGTGGCGCAGCGCGTCGCGAACATCGGTACGCAGGCAATCGACACGGAGGTGCAGCAAATCCTGCGTCCGGCCATATACAGAATTGACCGCGATGCCGATATCGTCACGTTGCAGGGAAAGGCGCGCGCGTGTCGCAACGCGTTGGCGTATCCGCCAGGCGTCGTCGAAATAGTTGGGGGCGTCAGCAGCGAGAAGCCGGGGATCCTCGATCCCCGTGATCAGGATCGTCGGCATCAATAGATATTGTCCGATTCCGACGCGATCCTTCAGCACGGCGTAACCCTGCTCGATGCCGTTCGCTATCGACAGCGCCTCACATGGTGTCGGCTCCTTCGATGCGATCTGACCGGGGATGCAGCGGTCGTGGACGATATGCCAAAGCCCCAGCCTGGCGGAATGCGGTGCCGGGCCCGGCACTATCGGTCTTTGCTGCGGAAGCGGTACGCAGCCGCTCGGTAGAGTCGCCGCTGCCGTGAAGAACGCGCACGTCAAAACCAGTGTCGGATATGTTCGCCGCTGAGGATTCCCATCGTCAGCCTGTCGCGGAACGGACCCGCTGCGGGGCTTTAGCATGCGCAGATGTCCAGGGCAGGCGGTGGAGCGTGTGGATGGGGCTGCCGGACCGGCTTGTGCAGGACGATCACGACGCGGCCAGATCGATCAGGGCTATCGCGCGGATACACTGGCCATGGCTCCAGGACCATCGTCCCGTCCGTCGCGATGGCAGTCGGAGTGCGCCGGGCAGTCGTTTCCCGCTGGTGGCCCGCCCATCGCCTGTGCCGCTCCGGCACTCGGCCCGACGGTGTTGTTCAAGGCCAGCTGTTCGTCGCCGGGAGCCATGAAGGGCAGGGGATTGATCGCCCGATCGGCGACACGGATCTCATAGTGGAGATGACTGCCCGTGGAGCGTCCGGTCGATCCGACCTGTCCGATGACATCGCCTCGATGAACATGCTGGCCGATCCCCACGAGGATACGCGAAAGATGGCCATAACGCGTTTCGATCCCGGCACCGTGGGAGAGAATGACCAGATTCCCATAGCCGGCCGCAACGCCGGCCCGCGTGACGACGGCGTCACCGGTGGCGTGAACCGGTGTACCGATCGGCGCTGCCAGGTCGATGCCGGGATGGAAGCTGCTGTTGCCGCGAAATGGATCAACCCTGACGCCGAAGGGCGAGGTATATCGAAAGCTGTCGATCGGGCGTGAGGCGGGAATGGAAGCCCTGGCCGATTGCGGTGCTGCTCCATCACCCTTCGCCCAGGTGCTGAACAATGCCTTGAACTGAGAGTTCTCGGCTGGCGGCGGGGCCGTCAGTTGCGAAGGTGCGGCGGCCGCCGGCCCCATTCCAGCCAAGGTGGAAAAGAGGATCGAACACCCGATGAAGGCGGCGTGGATAGATTCGCCGTGCCGCATTCGTTCAAGCCTTTTTCCAACTTCCCTGAGCGGGGCATGACATAATGGAATGGTAATGATATTTCATATCGTTGAATCGTTACGCAAACGCGATGAAGTTGGATTGGTCGCCTCTCGCAGAGCGGAAGAAACGGCGTGTCAGGCGCCTGGAGGAGCGTAAGCGCTTCGTCGGCCGACCCTGGGCAAGCCCTTCAAGGTGGTGGGTGTCGCGAACTGACGTCGGGCAATCTGCTTTCACGCTGGCGAGGCAGCGTTGCCCCATTGTCCCAACGGGTTCGTCGGCGGTTCTAAACCCCGAGCAGGTCGAAAATCCTGACCAGATCGACGAGCGTCTTAGCCTGCATTTTTTGCATGACATGGCCACGTCGAACTTTGACGGTGATCTCGCTGACATTCAGTTCCGCAGCAATCTGCTTGTTGAGCAAACCCTTCACCACCAATCTCAATACGTCCCGTTCGCCGGTGGTGAGCGTTTCCCACCGCTTGTTGAGGTCGTCGGACTGCGCGTCGTGTCGGCGCCGGGCGCGGTCCTGGCCAATACCCTGCTGAATTGCATCGAGCAGGTCCTGATCGCGAAACGGCTTTGTCAGAAACTCGATCGCACCATTTTTGATCGCTTTCACGCCCATGGAGATATCGCCATGTCCGGTAATGAAAACGGTCGGCAGATGGATGCCATGGCTTGCCATCTGCTGGTGAAAGTCGATCCCGCTCTGTCCCGGCATCCTGACGTCGAGGACGAGGCAGCCTGGCGCATCGGCCAGGTCATGGTTGAGAAACTCCTCAGTCGACGCGTACAGCCGGACATGCAGCCCGACCGAGGACAGCAAATCCTCCAGCGCATCGCGGACCGATTGGTCGTCATCGATGACATAGACCACCGCCTCTGCCGCGTCGGTTGCGGATTTCTGCTCCGTCATTTGCCATCACCTTCTGCGAGCGGCAGGCTGAACCGGACGATCGCGCCGCCGGCTGGATTGGTCGCCGTTGAAATCTGGCCGCCATTGGCCTCGATGATCGAGCGGCTAAGGGTCAACCCCAGCCCCATGCCGCCATCCTTTGTCGTCCAGAACGCGTCGAACAGACGGTCGCTGGTGCCCGGGGTGAAGCCGATCCCATTGTCCGTGACGGCCACCACCACGGTGCGGCTGTCTTCGCCAGAGGAGATGATCTCGATCTCGATCTCGCGTTCGCGCCGGGGCGAGGCGGTGACGGCCTCGATCGCGTTCAGCAGGAGGTTTCCTACTACCTGCTGGATCTGAATTCTGTCCGCCCGCACTGCCGGCAAGGCTTCCTGCAGATATCGTCGCAGAACAATGTCGTGCCGATCGATCTCGGTGAGGGACAGCGAAACGACTTCCTCGATCGCGTCGTTGAGATTGAACACGGTCGCATCGGGCGACTCGCCTTTTGCCAGACGCCGCACACGGACGATCACCTCGCTCGCGCGATTCGCATCTGCCACGATGCGCGCGAGCGCTCGGCGGGCCTTGTCCAGATTGGGCGGATCCTGCGAAAGCCACCGCGTGCAGGCATCGCCGCTCGTCACGATGGCGGCAAGCGGTTGGTTGACTTCATGTGCGATCGAGGCGGTCAACTGCGCGATGCTCGTCACGCGCGCAATCCGGACCAGACCGAGACGGGCTTCGCGGGCGATGGCTTCCGCCGCAGCGATCCTCATGCCGAGATAGGCCGTGATACTGATGGCAACGATGCTGATGCTCGTGTTGATCACGCCCACCTCGAAGGATCCGAAGCGCGTGAGCACGAAGCTGATCAGCGTCAGTAGGATAGATGCGCCGGTGAGGAGGATGACCGCGCGCGACGTCAGCAGATTGGTGGCGACGAGGATGACCGCAGAGTAGAAGACGGCGATCGCCACGGCATAATCGGTCAGGGTATCGACCAGGAAGATGCCCATCATGACGACGCCGAGTGCCGCGATCACCGGCGCCTTGTTGGTGCGCGCGGCGGCTGGGGTATCGTACACAAATTTCATCCAACACGTCCTTCGTGCGCGGCCGCAGGGAGTCCGAGCCCCGGCATCCCCAACGTCGCACAATTTCCGGTCTTCAACGAGGCCTGGAAAGCTGCCTTTGCCGGAATGCTCGCCGCCACGCGTCGACCAGGCGGTGATGTCGTTCGAGCCGTGCGAAACCTGCACTGCGCCTCCCCGGCAGCGGGCCCCGGCCGCGGCACCGGGCGGCAGTTGTCGCATCCTGCCAGCAAGCCGCCATGAGCACTGGCACGACCTGGCAACCAGGGGCGCTCGCTATCCCGTCCGCAGGGGGCATCCACCATCCGCAAGGCACCTCGGCGTTGACGCTTGCGGGTGGCAGGAGGCGACGTCATCAAACCCGCTCGGCGTCGATGGAGAGCGGGAAGAAATCCGGATCGCCGTCCATCTCGGCAAGAAGAGAATCCGCCGGACCCGGGGCTTCCGGTCGCACGCCGGCGTCGCGGTGTTCGGCGATCGGAAAACTCATCGCGGCGATGTGATGGTGAATCCGGCGGAAGTCGCGGATCGCCCGAAGGAACAGATCTCCGCCCGGCACCGGTGCGAGCTTCGTTTCGCGCGCCCGCTGAAAATGGCTGCCGGTGGCCTCCGCCTCAAGCCCGCGGATCATTTCCTTGCGCGTGGTCAACTGCCGGGCGGCGGCGAGGTCGCGGTGCAGGAAAGCGGCGATCGCAAGCGTCAGACTCTCCCGGATCTGGAGATGGAAGGTATCGAGTACGTCCCGTTCGGCGAACGACGCTGCGCCCGAACTGTTCATGTAAATCATCGACAAAGGGCCAAGGCTGTTTGCGACGATGTCTCCGACATGCTCGAGGTTGATGACGAAAGCGAGAATCTCCTGGAGTCGATCAGCATCGTCGTCGCTCAGTCCGTCCTGGCCGATATCGGCAAGATAGGTACGGATCGCGGCGCACAGCCGATCGAGCGCGCTGTCGAGGCGCCGCAGTTCAGAGTGTCCGGCGGCGCTCGGCCGGGTGAATTGATCGTGGACGTATTCGACCATGATCGCCAGGAGGTCGGTGGCGCGCATGGCTTCTCGCGCGGCATTGGCCAGTCCGACATTGGTGAGATCCAGTCCGGCTGGATCGAGATGGCGCGGTGTTCCAGGATCGACGGGCGTTTCGTCTTCGGGCAAAAGCCGGGTCAGCAGGCGCGCAAGCGGCCCGGTGAGACCGATTGCCAGGATCGCAAGAACGATGTTCAGCATGGCATGGAAATCCACTGCCAGGCGCGCTGAACCGGTCAGAGCTGCCAGCCGATCCGCAAAGACGGGGAGCAGGGGCAAGGCGACGGCGCAGCCTGCCGCCCTGACGAGCAGATTGCCCAGCGGGAGCCGGCGGGCGGCGCGGGGCCCGGCGGAAACTAGGGGCGGCATCGCACCGCCGAGATTGGCGCCGAGGACCAGCGCCAGCGCCGCTGATGGGGAAAGCATGCCGGCGGCACCGAGCGAGGTGATCAGCAGCACGACGGCGACGCTCGAATGACAGGCCCAGGTCAGCACCGCTGCGACCAGCAGGGCCATGACATAGTCATTCCCCAGCGTCTCCAGCACAATCTTGAGGACGGCCGATGTCTCGACCGTGTGAAGGGTCTGACTGAGAAGGCCGAGCGCCAGGATCATCAGGCCGACGCCAACAATCGCTGAGCCGACATCCTCAAGCCAGGAGTCGCGGCCGGCACGCGATGCTGCGACACCGAGCAGGATGATGACGGGGGCGACGGCGGCGACGTCGAAGGCAAGCAACTGGGCGACGATGGTGGTGCCGACATTCGCGCCGAGCATGACGGCCAGTGCCGGCTCGAGCCCGAGCACGCCGCTGGCGGTGAACGAGGTTGCCATGAGGCCGGTCGCGGTGCTGCTCTGCAGCAGCGTGGTCAGACCCAGGCCAGCCGCGAACGCGGACCATCGCTTGTTGAGATGCTGGCCCAGCCACTGGCGCAGCGGCGTACCAAACCCGCGCAGCACGCTAGCCGAGACCAGATGCGTTCCCCAGAGCAGGAGCGCGACGGCCCCGGCCAGATGAAGTAGCAGGAATGTGCCCGCCATGATGCGCCTCCTTTCTTTCGTGATTGAGGACGAGATTTCGGGAAGATGCGCCTCGACCCGCTTGCGGGGCGCGATAGGACGCTGCGTTAGTGCCGGCTTCGTCGCACCAGCATCATTCCGGTCCGGTGCAGGACGGATGACCATCCCAGTAGGCGCCTGGTCGCCGGCTGCCCGATCAGGCCCGAGTTGACCAGTCGGAAGGTAAGCCGACACAAGCCCACGCTCGACACGGCAAGGGCCCGGGCAAGCCGCAGCTCCGCCCAGATCAGCCCGGACCGAAGCCAGCCGGGGCGGATCTGTTGCCGACCGCGAACCTGCCGGCCGGCCGGACGGCGCGGGGGCAGGCCGGATCCCTCCGGATCGCTCGGCCGGCTGTCGAGAAGGCAGAGATGCCGGTTCGGGGAGTCCGTGGGAAATCCCAAGCGCGAGCCCTGCTCGGTCGACCGTGCGGCACGGAGGGGCGAGAAAATTCCCACGACGTCAGAACCACTGTCCGAAGCGGCGGACATAGACTGTCTTCATGGTCTGGGCGACCACGCAGTAGCAAAGCAGCGTTCCGGCAAGCCACGGAAAATAGCTCAGCGGCAAGGGCTGCAGGCCGATGATAGTGCCGAATGGCGAGAAGGGCAGATAGATGCCGAGCCCGCAGATCAGGACAGACATCATCAGCACAGGCAGCGCCGCCGTGCTCTGGATGAAGGGAATCCGCTGCGTTCGCAGCATATGCACCACCAGCGTCTGCGACAGCAGTCCTTCGATGAACCAGCCGGACTGGAACAGCGCCTGGTGCGCCGGTGTGTTGGCGGCGAAGAGAAACCACATCAGCGCGAAGGTCGTGATATCGAAGATCGACGAGGTCGGCCCGATCCACACCATGAAGCGGCGGATGTTGTTCGCGTCCCATTTGCGAGGCTTGCTCAGGAACTCCTTGTCCATGTGATCCCAGGGCAACGCCAGTTGCGAGATGTCGTACATCAGATTCTGGACCAGCAGCTGGATCGACAGCATCGGCAGAAACGGCACAAAGGCGCTCGCGACCAGCAGCGAGAACACGTTGCCGAAGTTCGAGCTGGCGGTCATGTTGAGGTATTTCATGATGTTGCCGAACGTCTCGCGGCCTTTCAGCACGCCTTCCTCCAGCACCATCAGGCTCTTCTCGAGCAGGATGATGTCGGCGGATTCCTTGGCGATGTCGGCGCCGCTGTCGACCGAGATGCCGACATCGGCATCCCGTAGCGCAGGGGCGTCGTTGATGCCGTCGCCAAGGAAGCCGACCGTATGGCCGTTCGACTGCAGCGCCTTCAGGACCCGGGATTTTTGCAGCGGCGTCAGCTTGGCGAAAATCGTGCGCTGCTCGACGATCTCCTGAAGCGCGTCATCGCCCAGCTTGTCGATGTCCCGGCCCAGGATAGGCTCACCCGGCTCGAGACCGACCTCGCGGCAGATCTTCCTGCTTACGATCTCATTGTCGCCCGTCAGCACCTTGACCGTGACGCCATGCTCGGCCAGCGCGGCGATCGCCGGACCGGCGGTTTCCTTTGGCGGGTCGAGAAAGGTGAGGAAGCCCTGGACGACCAGGTCGCGTTCGTCGGTGACGGCATATTGCTGCCGCACTTCGTCGCCGGCCAAGGCCCGCGTGGCGACGACGAGCACGCGGAAACCATCCTCGTTATAGTCGCGCGCCATGGCCGTCAGGGCTGCCGCCTGCTCGGCGTCCAGCGCGCGGATATCCTCTCCGACCCGAACATGCGTCGATATCGCGAGCATCTCTTCCACCGCGCCCTTGCAGACGAAAAGATGTTCTCCCGTTTCGCCTTCGACCACGACCGATAGCCGCCGGCGAACGAAATCGAAGGGGATCTCGTCGACCTTTCGATAGCCGGAGACTGCCTGGAGCGTACCGGGCAAGGTGCTGGCGAACCGCACTACAGCCTGGTCCATCAGATTCTTCACGCCGCTTTGATGATGACTGTTCAACCAGGCGAGGCGCAGAACGCCGTCGTCGCGCCGGCCTGTCGCATCGATATGATGCTCCAGAATGATCTTGTCCTGGGTCAGGGTGCCCGTCTTGTCGGTGCAGAGCACATCCATCGCGCCGAAATTCTGGATCGCGTTGAGCCGTTTCACGACCACTTTGCGCTGGGCCATCGCCACCGCGCCCTTGGCGAGATTCGACGAGACGATCATCGGCAGCATCTCGGGCGTGAGACCGACCGCCACCGCCAGACCGAACAGCAGGGCCTCGACCCAGTCTCCCTTGGTGAAGCCGTTGATCACGAAGACGATCGGGACCATCACGAGCATGAAGCGGATCAGCAGCCAGCTGACGCTGTTGATTCCGCGGTCGAACGCGGTCTGTGCCCGCGAACCGGCGATCGCCCGCGCCAGCGAGCCGAAATATGTCCTGGGGCCGGTCGCGACCACGATCACGGTAGCGGTTCCGCTGACTACGTTCGTGCCCATGAAGCAGATATTGTGCATATCCAGCGCGTCGACCTGATTGGACGCGATGCCGATAGCCGACTTGCCCGCGACGGCGCCGAGCGTGTCATATTTCTCCACCGGTATCGCCTCACCGGTGAGGACGGCCTGGCTCACGAAGAGGTCTCGCGATTCGATCAGGCGGACGTCCGCCGGGATCATGTCGCCGGCTGAAAGACAGACAATGTCTCCGGCAACGAGGTCGCGCATTGGTACCTCGAACCTCTCCGGCGCCGAATAGTCGGTGCCGCGGCGCAACACCGTAGCGGTGGTGCGCACCATCGCCTTCAATGCCTCGGCAGCCCTGCCGGAACGATATTCCTGGATGAAGCGCATGAAGGCGCTGGCGAGCACCATGACCGAGATGATGATGACCTTTGCCGGATCCGCCGCGTCGCCCCGTCGCAGCGGAAGCCAGATGTCGGTGAAGGCGCTAATGATCGCCAGGACCACCAGCACGCCGATGAAGGGGTTTCGAAAGGCCGTCAGGAACTGCAGAAGCGCTGGCGGACTCGTCTCCTGCGCGACCTCGTTCGGCCCATCCTTGGCCTGGCGAGCGAGCACCTCCATCACGATGAGTCCGTCAAGACTCCCCTTCACGTTAGTGAATGTCAGTTCGATCGGATTTTGACCCTCGCGGATCGCCCGCATCGACAAGGCCTTTTCGCCTCTCTTGTCGGCCTTCAACCCGGATTTCTGGACAATGGCGTTCATGTGCTTGATCTCCTGTCGCCCCGGCAGCGCAGCCCCGGGACGATGGTCACGTGAAGAGCGGCGGCCGAGGCGTGCCGCTCAGTTGAGTCAATCGACTGAGTGTCGAAGCTCGTCCGGCGCGTTCGACCGCGAACAAGGTGGGCGCATGAAAAGGGGAGGAGTGTTCCACCTTGCTACGCCCTTTGCCGCGGTGGTCGCTGCGCCAGGGGAAAATCTAGGGAAATGGTGCCCGGTCATGCCCGCGCCGGATAGCGAACGGTTTGATCGGTCGGATATCGTCAGCCAATTGAAGGACCATCGCTTGACGGCGCGTGCGGGCGCAACTCATCCGACAAGCCGCTTCTCTTGGTAGGTTACCAGGATGCTGCCGACGCGCTCGACGACCTGCCAACCACCGTTCCCGAAGAGCGCGGGGAGGTCGACCGGGATGCGTGAGGACGTCGAGCGATCCGTCGCGACATTGACGCGCCGGGGGCGATGGCATTGGGGATGCTTGCGTTGTGCCGAAGCTGGCGTCGGGAACGGTCCAGCCGCGCTGGACAGGCAGAACGCCTCCGCTGCAGAAGCCAGGATAATTCCTACGGCGTCACGATGACTCAGCATCGCAAAAGAATGTAAAATCATGTCTCACCTCCATGACACGCCACTCAGGCTGTCAGGGCAAGACCGTCTGATCAGTCCCGACCGAATAGCCCGAGCGGCGCGCGTTCTCGACTACTGTCGCTTGGCATTGCGGGTTGTTCCTTGTTGTGTCTTTACCGGGCGCTTGCCCGCAGGACGACGAGGGTCGGATATCATTCGACTATAGAGGAGGATAGTTTCCTCTTATATCGATTCAATATACCGTGCGTTATTGTTCATATACCAACGTATATCATCTTGGTTGAGGATCGGCTCGAGACGCCGTTTGAAATGCTCCGTCGGCGGGTGATTTGTCGCGTCGCAGGATGGCCGGTGCGCCTTGAGGCACTTCGCTATGATGCTGGCAGGCTCTTGAAATCCTGCATGATCACCATTGGATGGGCCAGCATGGCGATCCTCAGCCGGCTCGGTCCGGCCCCCGCTGCGGACAGCTCTTGGTCAGGGGGTATCCGGCCAGACTGGCCAGCGTCATGGATTGTGGGAACTGCCTACGCGTACCGGGATCGTCTTGGGCCGGAGTGTGACGCGCGGGTACACGCCCCACCCCGAGCCGCGCGCGACAGCGGCGAGCGACGGCTTGGCGAGGATGGCGACGCTCAGATGTTCAGGCGTTTCCCGGCGGCCCGCGCGGCAGCGTCGGCTTGTGAATCCATGCCGTTGCGGCGGCTGCGCGTGAAGGCGGTCAGTTCAGGTCCCGCCTCGCCAGGCGTGCCCGCGCGGAAGGGGGGCTGGGGCGAATATTCGAGCGTGAGCTGGATGCGCTTTGCCGTCATTTCGTCGGTCAGCCTCGCCGCCAGCATCAGGCCGAAATCGATCCCGGCGGTGACGCCGCCGGCCGTGATGCGGTTGCGATCGGTCACCACCCGCTCATCGACATGCGTCGCACCCATCAATGGCAGCAGATCGGCGACTGCCCACAGCGACGTCGCACGATAGCCGCGGAGCAGGCCGGCGGCGCCGAGCACGAGGCTGCCGGTACAGACGCTGGTGACATATTTGGCGCTCTCGCCCTGCGCTCGGACGTAATCCATCACGACCGGATCGTTCATGCACGCCACCGTGCCGAGCGTGCCGCCGGGGATGAAGAAGATGTCGGCGCCTTTGCTCGCGGTCCTGAAGTCGTGCGTCGGCGCGACCGGGATCGCGCAGTCGGACGCGCACGGAATCATGTCCTTCCACACTAGTTCGATCTTGGAGCGCAGAATCGTGAATACGGTCAGCGGCCCGACCAGATCGAGCAGGACCATGCCGGGGTAGATGAGGATCGACACCGATGGCGCATTGGCGGGCCCCGTCGGGTGATGATGTTCCGGTGCGGGTGCCTGCATCGCGCCGGCCGCGCTGGCACTCAATGCACCCGCGCCGACCAGGCCACCGGCCACCAGCTTGGCAAGCACGCGACGGCTGATCTCGCCGTTCAGGAGTTCGTTCTCGAAAGACATCTGCTTTTTCCCGCTGGATGGCCGGATCGCCCGGTCGGCATATCGATGCCTTACGGATAGGCAGCGCGCGACCGCTTGGGAAAGACAGTCATCCGGCAAATTCCGCCAATCCTCGCCTGCGCAAGGGAGCTTGAACGTCAGTGCGGCTCGCCCGCGCGCTGATGCGCCTCGCGCCGATAGTCGCCGGGTGTCGTGCCCAAGGTCTTCTTGAAAGACTGGGCGAAATGCTCGCCGCTCGAATAGCCGGAACGGCGCGCGATCGAATCGATCGGCAGGCTCGATCCCGCCAGCCAGCGCCGCGCCGCCTCCAGCCGCGCGCTTTCGATGAAGCGCTGCGGCGACATACCCATCTCCTTGGTGAACACGCGGGAGAAGTTGCGCTCGCTCATCGCGAACCGGTCGGCAAGGCTGGCGACGGTCGGGCGGCGGTCGATATTGGTGACGATCCACTCGGCCGCCGTCGCGACACGCGGCGTCGCCGCCGTCTGCGCGCGCAGTTCCGCGCTGAGCTGCGGCTGGTCGCCAGGCCGCATCCGGGGCATCACGAGCACGCGCGCGACCATCAGCGCCAGCGCCTTGCCATGATCCTCCTCGATCATGTTGAGCGCCAGGTCGATGCTCGCGATCGAACCGGCCGCCGTCAGCACATGTCCGTCGCGCACGAAAAGCGCCTCGGTCTCGACCTCGACCAGCGGGAACTGGTTGCGCAGATTGTCGGCGATGCGCCAATGCGCGGAACACCGCTTGCCGTTGAGCAGGCCCGCGCGCGCCATCATGAAGGCGGCGCTGCCGAACGACGCGATCCGCCGCGCGCGCGGTGCGGCGGCGCGCAACCAGTCGATCAGCTGGCGGTTTTCGGACATCGCCCGCATGCCCATTCCGCCGACCAGCGCGATCGTATCGAAGCTGCCGGAGACCGGATCGGGCAAGGACAGGGTGTTCAACTCGATATCGGAACTGGTGCGGATCGGGCCGCCCGCGGGCGACGCAAGGATCGTCTGGTAGCGGGCGTGGCCGCCGCTGCCGCCACGGCGCGCGTCCAACTCGCGATTGGCGAGCGAAAAGGCCTCGATCGGCCCCGCGACGTTCAGCAACAGCGCGCCATCGAAGATCACGACGAGAATCTTGCGTGGCGTTTCGATGAAGGCGGTTCCGGTCTGCACTATACCCTCCGACCGATAACATGACAGTTTCGTGGCTACCGCCAAGCTAAACCCGCATCGCGCCGGAACGTAAGACGGGCAGGGGCCCGGATGGCCTGAATCGCATGGCTATTGTCCGATTTTCGGGGTCTTTGCGCCCGCGCTCACCGCTCCGGGACAGTCGGCGGCAGGCTCACCGTCGGGCGATAGGCCCGCCATATCGATTCGGGTTGCCCGGGCTGGAAGTGGTCGAGATGCTTGCCGAACACCGGGCGCTGCCGCAGCCGCGCCCGTCTTTAAGCAGCGCGCGCTCGGCGACGGGGGCATCCAGTCGCGGCGCAGCAATTCGCCCATTTCGCTCCCGGCGCCGGTGCGGGTCAGTCCAGATTGCCTTCAGTGGCCAGCATCGTCACTCTCTCCAATCCCGGTGAACAAGCGAGCAACCAGAGAGGAGGACAGTCGCGCGGCGGCTATTGGCCGACGAGAAGAGGCAAAAGGCCGATCCAACATGGGCGGGTGCTGAACAATGTCGGCCGCCGATGTTCTCGTCGGTCCGATCTGACGGAGACGGAATGTACGTGTTCTTGGGTTTCGCCCCCCGCCCGACGACGAGTTGCCGGTAGTGGCCTCAATTGCCGAATCGCGTGATCACCCCGGAGACGCAACACCGCCCGGGCCCGCCATCGAACCGTGGGACAGGATCGGGCCGCTCCAGCGCTGGTGGCTGGTGATCGTGCTGACGCTGCTGCTCATCCTGTCCTTTGTCGATCGCAACATCCTGAAGGTGGTGATCGAGCCGGTGCGCCACGATCTCGGCGTGTCAGACGTGCAGATCAGCATACTCGTCGGCATCTCCTTCTCCATGCTCTACAGCGTTTCCTGCATCCCCTTCGGTTATCTGGCTGACCGCTATCCGCGCCGCAGCCTGATCGGCGGTGCCGTGCTCTGCTGGTCGTTCATGTCGATGTATTGCGGCTTTGCCGGCAGCTACGCGCAATTGTTCGCCGGACGTGCGGGGCTCGGCATCGGCGAGGCCGCGCTGCAGCCCTCGGCGATCTCGCTGATCCGCGACAGCTTTCCGCCGGACCGGCGGGCGCGGGCGTTCAGCATCTTCGGCGTTGGGCCGTTGCTGGGCACCTCGCTGTCGCTGCTGATCGGTGGCGCGCTCTACGCCGTCGCCGAGGGCGGCTGGTTCGGGGGCGTGCCGGTGCTGGGCGGGCTGAAGCCGTGGCAGGTGGCGCTGGTGGTGCCGGGCATCGCGGGTGCGGTGCTGGCGGTGCTGGTGATGACCGTGTTCGAATCGCCGCGCTCGAACGCGCAGAAGGCGGGCGCGACCTTTGGTGACCTGTTCCGTCATATGCGCGCGCATCGCCGCACCTATTTCCTCATTTTCGCCGGGCCGACCCTGTGGTCGCTCGCGAACAGCGGCTGGGGCGCGTGGATGGTGGCTGGCATCGGCCGGAGTTGGGGGCTGGCGCCTGGCATGATCGGACAGACGGCGGGGTTGATCGGCCTGATCGCGACCCCGGCCGGGCTGATCGGACTGGGCTTCCTGATCGATCACCTGTCGCGGCGCGGCCACCGCAACGCCATCTTCCACGTGACAATCGCGGTTCAGTTTCTCCACATGATCCCGGCGATGGCGATCTTCCTGATGCCGAGTGTGGGAACGATGTGGATCGCCTATGGCGCCTCCATGTTGATCGCCAGCACGATCCAGATCCTCGGCTCGGCCTTGCTCGCCGAGGTGACGCCGCCGCACCTGATCGGCAAGGCGGCGGCGCTGTACGGCATGGTGCAGAACTTCCTTGGGCTGGCGATCGGACCGACGATCTTTGCGCTGGTCGCGGAAGGCTTCAGCGGGAAGCGGGCGATCGTCCATGCGATGATGCTCTGCTACGCGCTGTTCATCACCCTCGCCACGACTGCGATCACGCTGTTGATGTTCCAGCGCAATCGCGACCGTGCCGCGAAGGTGGCGATCCGACCGGCATGATCCTTTTTGGCTGCCCTCAACCGTCATCTGTCCGATAAACGATCCTCTTGGGTCGCTAGGACGGATGGCAAGGGAGATTGCCATGAATGCCGAGCCCAGCCTGATCCACTGTGAAATCGATCTCGACGCGCCGGGGAAGCAGACTGGGTTCCTGCGCCTGCCGCATTCGGTGCATCGATCGGCTTATGGCTGGATTCCGATTCCGATCGTGACGATCGCGCGTGGCGAGGGGCCGGTGGTGCTGCTGGTCGCGGGCAATCACGGTGACGAATATGAGGGGCAGATCGCGCTGATGGACCTGATCCGTCGTGTCACGCCCGAGGATGTGAACGGGCAGCTGATCATCCTGCCCGCCATCAACTACCCTGCTGTGATCGCTGGCACTCGGGTGTCGCCGATCGACGAGGGCAACCTCAATCGCGAATTTCCCGGCAAGGCGATGGGCACGCCGACGCAGATGATCGCCCATTTCGTGTCCACCATGCTGGCGCCGCGGCTCGATTACTGTCTCGATATCCATTCCGGGGGCACCTCGCTCAACTACGGGGCTACGTTGCTGAGCGGTCCGCCGCCCGCCGACGCCGTCGAGCGCGGTCGCCTCCGCACGCTGATCGAGGCGCTGGGCCTGCCGCAGACGCTGGTGTTCCGAGGCGGTGGCGTGACCGGCGGCCGCAATCTCGGCGGGGTGGTGAAGGCGCAGGGCGCCACTTCCTTTGCCGCCGAGATCGGCGGCGGTGGCGGCGTCTGCCCGGCGTCGATCGCCGCCGCCAAGGGCATGGTCGCCCGCTATCTGGAGGCGACGGGTGTGTGGTGTGGTGCGCCGTCCGCCGCGCCGCCCGCCGTCACGCGCTACATCTCGAACAGCCGTGCTGACTATCTCTATGCGATGGACAACGGCGTGTTCGAGCCGTTCGGCGCGCTTGGCGAAGATGTCGTGGCGGGGCAGGCGGCCGGGCTGATCCACTCCACGGACACGCCTTGGCGTCCGGCTGTGGAGCTGCGCTATCCGACCTCAGGCACGGTGGTGTGCATCCGACCGCTCGCGCCCGTGATGCGCGGCGATTGCCTGTTTCAGACCGGGGCACCCTGGCCGGGTGCTTTCGACTAAGGCGCTGGTTGTGGCTGCTCGTCGGTGGTGTCGAGCCGCCGGACGATCACCGTGCAGACGATCAATCTGTGCGTCGCGGACTGCCGCCGCGCTGGCTGCATTGCGGTGGCTTTTGGCCGGTGCGGACCCTGCGCCGCGTTATGCTAGCGAGGCCTATCGCCAAAGGATTTCGCGTGATCGACAACGCCTTCGCTTCGCTGGTGCCCGAGCATATCCGCACCATGCCGAGATACGTCCCTGGCAAACCCGTCGAGGAAGCTGCGCGCGAGGGCGGGCTTGACCCGGCGAGCATCGTCAAGCTCGCATCGAATGAGAATCCGCTCGGGTTGAGCGAGACGGTGAAGGCGGCGGTCGTCGTCGCGCTCGATGGCGCGGAGCGCTATCCCGACGCGCATGGCCATGACCTGCGGCAGGCGATCACTCGCAAGCTCGGCGTCGCGCCTGGGCAGATCGTGCTCGGCAACGGCTCGGCCGACCTCATCGCGATGACCGCGCAGACCTTTTTGAGGACGGAAACATCGGTGGTGATCTCGCAATATGCCTTTGCCGCCTATCTCACCTCGGCGCGGGTGCAGGGAGCTGAGATCGTGCGGGTGCCGGCGGTAGATTTCGGTCACAATATAGCCGGGATGACGGCCGCGATCCGCCCCGATACGCGGCTCGTCTATATCGACAACCCCAACAATCCGACCGGCACGCATCTTCCTCCCGCGATGCTAAAGAAATTCGTGGCCGCCATTCCGCGCGACGTGATCGTCGTGGTGGACGAGGCCTATCGTGAATATCAGCCGCGCGAGGACGTGCCCGATACGATCGCCTGGATCGCCGAGTATCCTAACCTGCTGATTCTGCGTACCTTGTCGAAGGCTTATGCGCTGGGCGGGTTACGGCTCGGCTTCGGGGTGGGATCGACCGACGTGATCGATCTGATCAATTGCGTGCGACAGACCTTCAACGTCAATCTGCTCGCGCAGGTGGCGGGCGTCGCCGCGCTGGACGATGAGGACCATCTGGCGCGGACTTTTGCGATGAACCGGGCGGGCATGGCCCAGTTGGGGGCGGGGCTCACCGCGCTCGGCATCCCCTGGACGCCATCCGCCGCCAATTTTGTTATGGTCGAGGTCGAGGACGGCCCCGCCGTTTATCGCGCGCTGCTTGCCAAGGGAGTCATCGTCCGCTCGCTGCGGCCTAATTACGATCTGGTCAACCATCTGCGCATCAGCATCGGCACCGAAGCGGAGAATGCCCGCCTGCTAGAAGCGCTGGCGGCGGTTCTGGCGGAGCGCCGCGAACCCGCGACGGCATGAGTCGCCGCATCTCTGCGATCGTCGCGGCGCTCGGTCACCGCCTGCCGCATCCGGTGCAGCAGGCGACACCGTTCCTGCTGTGGAAGCGAGCGGGCGACCTCGTTTTCATCTCGGGACAGGTGTCGCGCTTCGACGGGCTGGACGCGAAGGGCAAGGCGGGGGTGAACCTCAACCTTGCCCAGGCACGCGCGGCGGCGGAATGGTCCGCGCTCAATATGCTCGCATGGCTGGTGACGGCGACCGACGACCATGAGGCGCGCGTCGCATCCTGCGTGAAGCTGAGCGGCTTTGTCAGCTGTTCGCCCGATTTCACTGAACAGTCGCAGGTCATCGGCGCGGCGTCCGATCTGATCGTCGCGGTGTTCGGCGAGCGTGGACGGCATGCGCGCACCGCCGTCGGCGTGCCGTCGCTGCCGTTCGATTACGCGGTATCGATCGACGCGATCTTCGAGCTGGGCTGACCCTGCGCGATATATCTGACGAGGAGATGGCCTTCGAGCGCCTCGCTCCTGCCTTGGAACCATGCCCGCTTTCCTTCACCGGCGGCACGACGCTATCTCGCGCTTGTTCGCGGCCGCGATCAGATCGGCATCCGCGCTCGCGGCTGCCGCGATGCGAGAATACCAGGCCTTGTTGGCCTGTAGTTCGGCGGGCGCGCTCAGATGATCGTGGCAGTCGATGACCATGAGGGGAAGGCCGCCAATTGCATTGCGCGACTGGGATATGCCCGTCACCGGGCGAGGCCGTCCGGCACCGCCCGGCCCCTCGATATGGCTTCGGAAAACGCCCGCAGGCCAGGTGGCTTACGGGCGTTTCCGCATCAGAAGGTGTACTTCAGCTCAAGCCCGAATTCACGCGGACGCCCCACATCGAGCTGGCTGATGCCGATCAGCGTCTCGCGCCGTGCGAAATCCACGCCGCCGATATAATAGACCTTGTTGGTCAGATTTGTCGCGAAGGCGGCAAGGCTCCAGGTCTTGTGCGGAGCGAAGAAATTCACGCGGCCGTTCAGCAAACCATAGCCGGCGAGCAGCACCGTGTTGCTGTCGGTCGAGGTCGTCGTCTGGCTGGAGCGATAGCTCCAGTCGAGATGCGCGGCGACAGTCGACTCGCCGACCGGCAATTCATATCCCGCGCTCAGTGAGTAGGAGAATTTGGGCGAGCGGAGTACGCGGCTGTTTACCGAAATGCCGGTGGCGGTTCCCAGATTGTCATATTTCGCATCGAGATAACCGAAGCTACCCTGCAATTTGAGCCGCCGTGTCGGTGCGAGTGTCGTCTCCAGTTCGATGCCTTGCTGGTGTGACGTGCCGACATTCTGCACGAAGATGATGTTGGCCACCGGGTCGAGCGCGGTCAGCTGCTGGGACGTATATCTGGTGTGGAACCCGGTGAGGTTGACCCGCAGGACGTCGAACAGGTCGGAGCGGATGCCGGCTTCGTAGGTCCATACCGTCTCTGGATCGTAGGCGATCAGCGATTGGATCAGGCCTGCCTGGGCGACGTTGTTGAGGCGAGCCGACAAGCCGACATTGATGCCGCCGCTGCGGAAACCCTTGGTTGCCGAGATGTAGGTCATGATCTTGGGCGTCCACTGATATTCGACGCTCGCGCGCGGCGAGACATCGTCCCAGCTACCCTTGCCGGAGCCGGCCAGATTGGTCGTGAAATTGTGCGTCGTCGTCGACTTCTCATCCTTGCTGTAGCGGATGCCGAGCGTGGTCGAGAGCTTGCCGGTAATCTTCAGCGTGCCCTGCGCGTAGGCCGCGTAGGAATTGACATTCTGCGACTGGGCGACGCGACGCGGCGTCGGGTAGAAGGCATCGTTGGCAGTGATCGTGACGGTCGTGTCGGACGGCGCCTCGCGCATGTAATACAGGCCCGCGACGAAGTTCAGCCGATCAGCGAACGCCGCGCCGTAAAGTTGGAATTCCTGCGAGAACTGGTTGGTCTTGCGATCCGTGGTATAGTCGAACACGGGTAGGGCGGTGCCGTCGTAATCGTTGATGTAATGGATGTCGGCTTCCATATAAGCCGTGATCGATTTGAGCGTGAAACGGTCGCCGAGCTTCACCGAAACCGTGCCGTTGATGCCATAGCCATCGTAACGATAGCTAGAATCGCGACCACCGTAGATCGTGTAGGGATTGGGGCTGAGATAGCGGTTGTCGTAGACCGCGCCGGTCTTGGTGGTCAGTGCGCGCAGGAACGAGGCGTTGGGGTTGATGAAATCGATCGAGAAGGCCCGCCCGTTGGTCTTGGTATGCATGTGATTGCCGTCGAGATCGATCGTCACGCGGTCGCCGGCAAGGTTGGCGCGCAACTGGAGGCGCTCGACCTGGGTGTTGTCGCCACCGAAACGCCCGTCGCCGGCGATTTCCCGGATGTAGCCATCGCGGGTCAGCGAACCGAACGTCGCCTTGGCGAACAGATTTTCGGTCAACGGCACGTTGATCGAGGCCTTGATGTCTGCGCGGTTGAAGCTCCCGATCGTCGCATCGACATAGCCGCCCAGCGTATCGGTTGGCTGCTTGGTGATGTAGCGGATCGCACCGCCGATGGTGTTCTTACCGAACAGCGTTCCCTGTGGCCCGCGCAACACCTCGATCCGGTCGACGTCGACGATGCCGAGTAGCGCATTGTCGCTGCGGGCGTAATAGACATCGTCGATATATAGGCCGACGCCCTGGTCGAAGGTGATGCCTGACCGATCCTGTCCGATGCCGCGGATGAAAAAGCCACCGCTCTGCGAGCCTGTCGAGGTCTGGCTGCCAACGACAACATTGGGAGTGTAATTGGCCACGTCGAGCAGGCTCGTCACGTTTCGCGCGCTTAGTTCCGCGTCGTTGAGGGCGGTGACAGCGACCGGCGTCATCTGCAGGCTTTCGGCCCGGCGGCGTGCGGTCACCACGACATCGCCGAGTTGGCGGTCATCCTCGCCGTTGCTGGCGACGGGCGCTGTCGCCGGGGCGTCTTGCGCCAGCACGGGGCTGGCGCCCGTCGCGACAGCCAGGGCAAGGCTGCAGCCCGCCAAGAGATAATGTTTGTGCACGCGAAAGTCCCCTTATGACATAGCCTTGTTGGCTGTCGAACCTCCGACGCTCTCCCTGCCCAAGAGCCATCGCCGCATATTGAAGCCGGTCTGATGTTGCGATCGAAGCGACGTAATAACGATGTCGCAATCGGCTTGCGGGAGTCGGCCAATCTGATGTCGTGATCGGACAAGACGGGAAGGATGCGGGGTATGTAGCCGAGGCACGCCCGGTTGCCGGCGTGGGCAGCCGGGATGATGACCTCCGCGTCTCGCGCCATCATCAGGCAGCTAGCCCTTTCCCTGCCCGATCGTCGCGATCGAGGCGTTGCAGGAGTTGCCGTCGCCAGGCCGGCCGAGGGTCGGTACGCGGCAGCTCAAACGCTGCGAAGCCGGGGATTGGAGTGGATGCAATCAAGCAATGTTTGAGGTGCGCTCCTGCCGATGAATGGCCATCGGGCTATCGCAAACCCATGATACGAACGGGCACAACTCGCTTCATCGCCTCTGGGTTGGCTTTCCTCCGCATGTCATCGGATGGAGGCGAAGGAGGACGCTGCTGACGAGCGATGGTTAGACCCAGGCCCCCAGCAGCGAGTGCTGCCAGGGGTATACCGATCATCCAAGGCAACCGGGACGACGCGGCATAGAATGCTGTCCCTATTGCAGGCCCAATAGAATCCCGAAGGTCGTTCGCGACCGACGTCGCCGCCATATAGGTTGCGCGAAGATTGGTTGGGGCTAGCTGGGTCACTGCTGTCGGGATCAGCGGGCCGGTGAGCATTTGGGACAAGGAAAACAGCGTCACAGCCGCGATCATCGCCGCTGGGCTAGGCGAGAGGATCAGAATACCGAACGCCAGGATCAGGACAGCGCCTGCCGCAAGGACCAGGAACATCGCCGACCGCTGTGTGGCCATCCGGCTCAGTGGAAGCTGGCCAAGGGCGACCAGCGCTGCCCCATAGGTGAAGAGGAGCCCAACACCCGACGGTGTAAGAGCTGCGGCATCATGAGCATAGAGGGGTAGAACCGCCTCAATCCAGCTCCCTGCAACTTCAAGCAGCATGAACCACAGAAGAAGCATTCCGAGCCGACGATCCCGGAAAACCGGCAGCAGTGCTGAAAGTTTCTCTTCGCTCTCTTCGTCATTCTTCTCGATAACGCCGATGCTTCGTGTTTCCGGCAAGCATAACAGGATGAGCGCCCCTCCTGCGAGCAGCGCGACGCCTGCTGCCACGAACACACTGCCAAGTGAGAACAACACCAAGGTCGCTCCGACTGCTGGGCCAAGGATCCTGCCGGTGCTCGAGCCCACCTTCGCCAGACTGAACTGGCGGCGATGGTCGGCAACCGGTGTCGTATCGGCGATCACGGTCGCGATAGTAGGGTGCAGGACAGACTCGCATATGCCGATAGCGAGGAGCACTAAAGCCGTCCCGATCAAGCCATGAGTAAAGTACAAGGCTACAAAGCCGATACCGACACCGAAGGAAGACGTAACGAGTACGGGGCGACGGCCGATTCTATCGGCTATGCCACCAATGAAGGGTGTCGCGAGTAGCTCGCCGCCTGCATAACAGCCGAATAGAAGACCGATAAAGCCTACGGCTATATCCGCTTCGCTCCGCGCCCAAAGCGGGAAAAAGGGGACGATCATGCCGTCGGCGAAGCCAGCGAAAAAGTACAGAACAAAAGCCAGGCGCGTAGGCCTGATAACAGTCCAATGAGGTACATTGAGAGAAAGCATTCTATGTCACCTGCGCATCGGCAGACGCACCACTAGAGCGAGCCTGCGAGATAGCGCGTTGGCTGACGTAAACGCTTACGGCCGTACAAAGACGACGCCTGCTGATACCATCTGGTCGGGATTTTTCAAGGGGCCTACCCTAAGCGCTGCGGCACGCCTCGATTATGCGCGGGCCGCGCGCGGCTTGCCGATCCGCTTGGTCCGCCTCCATGATACTTCAGTCGCGATGATCGAGTGGCACTATTCGCGCCACATCACCGAAGGGCTCGATGAACTCGTGGTGCGCGCCGTCGTCCCGATCGTGTCACTCGCCACTTAGGCTGAGTGCGTCGCGCAGGCACGCTTTCCCCGGGTCGGGGGCTTGAAGAGCCGCGACCTGTCATCAATCGCTCCAGATAGCCGAAGCATTTGGTTCGATGGCCGCCTTGGCCGCATCGAGTGCCGGTGTGAGGGGCTTGACCAGATCCTCATGCGGGTACCGGGTGCCAATGATACCCGGCGTACGGCTGTCGACTGGGGCCGCCATCGTCGCGACCAAGGTTCCCGCCGCGCGCGATCCTGCCCAATCGGGAACGATCGCGCGCGCCAACCTGATTTGAGAGTAGCGTGGCTCCGCTGGTACCGGCCTGATTCGGTTCAACATCCGATCAATAGTCAAGGCTGAAGTCGAAAGGCCGCCTGAAGACTTATAGAGTGCGTCGTGCATACTTTAGTATAATGGGCAATGCATTGCATTCGATTTGGACGTAACAATCCGGGTCGCTCCCGTTCAACTGAATTGCATCGCGGTGCTCCCGGTCACCGTCATCGAAAGGCTGCGTTTAACGCGCGACGTCGCGTTCCGGACGCCGCTTATCGATGCTCGATCCGACATTGTGCCCATTGCCTCGACCGCCGCCCAGGCGCTTTGCACCGCATCATCAAGCTGGGTGTAGCGCGCACCGAATTGCCGGTGCAGGGCGTTTGCGACCATCGCCAGATGGCCGATGTTGAGCGCGTGGGCCAATCGCCAATTGCCTAGTTGGGGCGTCGGCATAGCCCGCCAGGCGTTTTCGGAAAGCCCCGCCGTGCCGCTCAGCAAATCGGGTGGCAACCGTGCCGGATCGATGATCGTAGCGTCGAGGTCGCGCAGCGTGATCCCGAACGGCATTCGGCCGCGCACGCGGATCGAAACGTTCTGGATATGGGGTTCGAAACCGAACCCATAATTGGCCCACGCCAGCACCGGACCCGCCAGTAACGCCAGTGCATATTTTGCCATCAACTCCTCGGCGGCGTCGCGACCATCGATGTCGAACACGGAGGCCGCGCGACAACGGCCGGTCCAAAGGTCGATCGCCGGATGGAGGGATTCACCGTCAGCGACGCGTGGTGGAGACCGGACGATACATGACAAGAACGGGCTGACTCCCGGGACCACGTGTGAAAAGGAGGCGATATCCGTCTGGAAGTTCAGGCGCGCGGCAAGATAGTCCAGCGCGCGTTCCGCGATCGCCGAGACAATCGGCGCGTTGGCGGTATTGTTGCCGTAGAGCAATCGCCGCTCTCCGGTCAGGGTCGCGTCCAGCGCGAGTTTGACATCGTACCCTCCATCAGGAATCCGGCAGGTCCGTTGTGATGCAAGCGGCTGGGCGATGAGACTGTAGGGCGTCACGCGCAGCCAGCCTCCCTCGATCAGATCCCTGATCGTTCGGCTGCGCTTCAAGGTCCAGGGATGAAGCGGGATAGCGTCCGGCGGCATTCTCTGGCCCGGACTCCATTCTTCGTCCCAACTCGCCGGCATCGATTCGCTGGATGTGTGCCGAATGAGACCCTCGCAATGCGCGAAGAGGACACGATCCTCCGGCTCGACCAGGTTGCAGAACTGACTCACGTCATCGGCAGACGGTCCACAGCGAAGCGCAGGAAACGGGAAATAGCCGTGTCCCTGCCAGGCAGGCTCTGGCGCCGCATCGGGCAAGCCGGCTTGCCCGATCAGGCGGTTGAGCGTCAGATTGGCAATGCTGTTGAGAAACAATTCCTGCATCGGACCGAGCGCCAGGTCCGCGCCCGTCGAAGCAAGTGCCGCCGTGACGATGCGTATCGCCGCGATGGGGCGATCGAGCTGGCGCGTCGATGCATCCACCGTGGGAAAGCTCGCCAGAAGCATGGGTGGGAATAACGGCGAACCGGTCAGCAACGCCTCGATGATGGGACCCTTGCCTATGGTCAGACAATATCCGCCGGTACCTGCCTTGATATCGACGGCGTCCGGAAACTCCCGCCGGAGAGCATCCAGCAACAGCGACAATCCGATCTTAAGCGACGCCCGCACCGCGGCCCTGAATTGTTGCGGCGCAATCGCTTTCGCTTGCGCCCAGCGACGAACGGTCAACAGGGATATGGACGACGCGGACGGCGCTCCATCGCCGGGCAATTAATCGAAAATCCGGTGATCGAGTTCGTCATCGGTGATTTCGTTGAAGTCGCGCAGCCGGCGGATCATGAGGTCCTCGACTTCGTCGCGATGGTCGATCGCGTGAAGTTCGATGAGGCGCGCCGTATAGCCAACATGCCGGGTTTCGTCGCGTAACAGTCGGTCTAGGATCGGCCGGACGCGAGCTCGATGGCGTTCGGGGCAGTGCGCCAACAGCATGGGGCGCTGCAGCAGGTGGTGAATACGCGTGCGGATCTCCGCGATGTTCATCTGGATAAGGTCGTCGACCGTAATCGAGTGGGAATAGGGGGAGTCGGTGATCGCAAACGGCTGATCGTTCGCGCCGAATTTGGGGGAGAGATTCTCGAGCGCGGCGCGAAAACCATCGTCGACGCTCCCCGGAAAGGTGAAATCCAGCATCCGAAGATAGGCCAGCGAATGCATGGATTCGTCGATGCCGTGCTGGCGGACCTCGGCCGCGAGATGAGGATCTGGAGTCGACGCGGCCAGGCTCCACAGACGCGTCGCACCATCCCCCTCGCGCTCGGCGTTGGTGATCAGCGAAATTGCGAGCCAATCGGGATTGGCAGCCGCTTCACGGTACAATTCGCCATATTCCCAGGTGCCGAATAGCGGCTTCACCTCCCTCACCGCGGTCCGCAGTGCCTGGGAGAATAGCGGCGTGGCCTCGAAGCCTAGTTCCGCCATGGCTTGGATCGTCAGGTCGCCAACAGCGTCCACGTTCGTCCCTTCGAATGATCGGGACACGGCCCGTGCCGTGTCCCGCAAGATCGGCCCGCCGTCAGGTGCGGCTACCCATGAATGGCGCGTTCACTGCGACGAAGGAGATGTGCGCATTGGGAAATTTGCGGCTCAGTTCGGCCAGCGCGCCGGAGTTCACCTGCAGCTGGCCATCTTTCAACTGGCCGACAACTTCGACCTTGTGGCCGTCCGCGCTCAATTTTTCCAATGACTTTGTTACCTTGTGGGAAACATCGAACGTAATTGGCTTATCCATGTCGATATCCTTTTATGTCGCGTGTTTGCTCCGCTTCAACATCGCCGGCACAAGATAATATATCTAGGCCCGTCTTAACGACTCTGGTTGAAGCAATGCATTGATGAGCCGATCATTCTTTCGCGTCAATAACCTTGGTTATGATCCAATTCCATTGGAACAATATTATCTCCGTTCCGGACGATATCGCATTCGACCTTGCCGGGGTTGTTATATAAAATGACCAGAAGCTGTGAGGAGTTTTGACATGGAGAAGCCTTCCGGAAGTGGCGCCATCAGGGCCAGCCGCGCCGTCTACGATCCAGCGATCCGCGAGACGATCACCACGGGAAACCTCGATCACATGAAAACGCTGCTCGCGGACGCCAAAGAGCTCCATCGGCAGCAGGGTGATTTAGGCAAGGCGATCACCAGGCTGGAAGCGGCGATCCGGGCAGCGTCATAGAAGGATAGCAGGAAGGTCATCCGGTGCCTCACGCGATGTCCGAACTGCCGAGGCGCTTCCTGGACCATGATGACCAGCGCGCGCGCACGCCAGTCAGCGTCGTCTGGGAGCTGACTTCGGCGTGCGACCTGGGCTGTATGCATTGCGGTTCGCGTGCGGGGCGCCGCCGGGCGAACGAACTGAGCACCGCCGAATGCCTCGATTTGGTTGAGCAGATTGCAGCGCTCGGCACCCGCGATGTCGGGTTGATCGGTGGCGAAACCTATTTGCGGCGCGACTGGATCGACATCATTCGCGCCATCCGGTCGGCCGGCATGGACTGTTCGATCCAGACCGGCGGCCGCAACATGTCCGACGAGAAGCTTGAGCTTGCGGCCGATGCTGGATTGCAGGGGGTCGGGGTGTCGATCGACGGAATCCGCCACACGCATGATTTCCTGCGTGGCGTGGATGGATCTTTCGATGCAGCGATGGGGCTGATCGAGCGGCTCGCTCGCTTCGATATCACGGTGAGCGTCAATACTCAGATCAACCGCCTGTCGATGCCTGAATTGCCGACACTGATGCGGTTGTTGGTCTCGAAATCGGTGCGCAACTGGCAACTCGCGCTGACCGTTGCGATGGGCAATGCGGCCGATCGCCCGGAATTGATCGTCCAACCGTATGAACTGCTCGATCTGTTTCCCATGCTCGCCGACCTGCATCGTGAATCGCGCGACGGCGGCATGGTGCTCCAGCCGTCCAACAACATCGGCTATTTCGGACCGTATGAGCAGCAGCTTCGCTACGTGAATGACGAGCCTGTCCATTGGACCGGCTGCAGCGCTGGCGACAATGTTCTCGGCATCGAGGCCGATGGCAGTGTCAAGGGCTGTCCGGGCTTGTCGGCCAGTTATATCGGCGGAAACGTTCGGGACATGCGGCTTGCCGAAATCTGGGCAAACCCGCAGCGTCTAGCTTTCACGCGCAACAGCACGATCGACGATCTTTGGGGCCATTGCAGCGACTGCTATTATGCCGATGTCTGCATGGCGGGCTGTACCTGGACCAGCCACTCGCTCCTGGGGCGTTCCGGCAACAATCCGATGTGCCATTTTCGCGCGCTCGATTTCGATCGACGCGGCCTGCGCGAGCGATTGGTGAAGGTCGAAGATGCGGGCGGCAAAAGATTCGACCATGGGCGCTTCGAAATCATTGTCGAACCCCGGCCGGGCGGGCCGAAGCGGGAGCCGGCGACCGTTGCCTGATCAACCAGGCCGAGTCGCCGCCGAACTGGCGCTGTGCTTGAATTGCCGGCAGTTCGTCCGCGATGAAGAGGTGAGCTGTCCGCACTGCGGCTGGCAACTGTCCGCCGCCAGCGAGCGTCATGCGGCGGCGATGGCCGAAGCGCACGCCGCATTCCGGGACTTGGCCAAGCGGCTAGGGTTGGCCGATGTCGATCCGGAGCGCTGAAGGTCGGCGTCGATCCCAATAGCCAATATGGCCGGCCCCGGTCGGATCTTGGACAGCGCAGGCTATACTGAAGCTGCGCAGAATGAATTGTGGTGTCGTCAGCCAAGACACTGATTGGCTGGGTTGTGGGTATTGATGCCAGCCATTTGCGTGCGTCTGTGCGGTCAATCCCAGTAGCGGACGCCTATTCATCTATCGCTGACCAAGCCGGGCCCCTGGTTTCGAATGGGCTGGGAGCCGACAGATGCACATGGCGCGGAAGCCGCGAAGGCTCCCGCGCCACGCTGACGGGGGCCTCAGCCTATTCCACGCTCCAGCAATCGCATCAACCGAGCGGAGAAGGCGCGCGGATCGATAGGCAATTCGCCGTCAGCGATCCGGGCCTCGTCGAACAGAAGATGCGCGGCGTCCGTACGGATGACCTCGTCACTGCTGTCGACCGCGCTCAGTTTCTCAACGAGAGCATGACGTGGATTGATCTCAAGCACTGGCTTTACCGCAGTATCGAGCCGACCAGCGCCCGCAAGCAGCTTTTCGAGTTGCCGGTCCATCCCATGTTCCGGCGCTACAAGGCAGACCGCGCTCTCGACGAGGCGATCGGACACACGAACGTCGGAGACCGCATCACCCAGGGTCTCCTTCACGAAGGCGATAAATCCGCTGACCGCATCCGAAGCAGCTGTTGCGGGTTGCTCGCCATCAGCGAGCGGGATCAGGCTAAGGTCGGCAAGACCCTGGGTAACTGACTTGAACGGCTTCCCCTCATAATCGGCGCCGGATGTAACCCAGAAACTATCGACCTGATCAGTGAGCAGCAGCACCTCGATCCCGCGGGAACGAAAGCCTTCAAGTTGGGGCGAGGCGGCAAGACGGTCGAGGTCAGTCCCGGTGGCATAGTAGATGGCCGTCTGGTTCTCCTTCAGACCGGCCTCATAGTCCTTGAGCGAGCGCCATTCGCCGCCCGGAGCGGTGGTCTTGAAGCGGGCGAGGCCCAGCAGCGCCTCGCGTCGGGTATAATCCTCGTACAGGCCCTCTTTCAGCACCGGGCCGAAATTGTCCCAGATCTTCAGATAGCGGTCGGTATCACTGGTCGTGAGCTTGTCCAGCTCCGACAGCACGCGGTTGGAGATGCCTTTCTGTATCGCGGCGAGGACAGGACTCTCCTGGATCATCTCGCGCGACACGTTGAGCGGTAGATCGTTGGAATCGACCAGGCCGCGCACGAAACGGAGATAGCGGGGCAGGATCTGCGCTTCATCGGTGATGAAGACCCGCCGGACGTAGAGTTTCATCCGACCGGCGCGATCGGGATCGAACAGGTCGAACGGCTTGGTCTCCGGTACGAAGGCCAGCACGGAATATTCGTGCAGACCCTCGGCGCGATAGTGAAGCGTCAACGCGGGCTCGTCGAACTGGCCGGCGGCGCTGCGATAGAAATCCTTATATTCCTCAGCCGTGATCTCGGCCTTTGGCCTGGCCCAAAGCGCAGCGCCGTCGGCGATCTGCTTCGGCTCGGCGTCGGGTTTGTCCTTCAGGAAGATCGGTACCGGCACGTGGCCCGACTGGGCCTTGATGGTGCGCTCGATCGTGAAGCTCTCGGTATAGCTGGATGCATCCTCCTTGAGGTGCAGCAGCACGCGTGTGCCGCGCCCCGGCGCGTCGGCTGAAACGACGGGCTGGATCGTGTAGGTGCCGAGGCCATCGGATGACCATGATGCGGCCGTATCGGCGCCCGCGCGCCGCGAGATGACCTCGACTTGATCGGCGACCATGAAGGCCGAATAGAATCCGACGCCGAACTGGCCGATGAGGTGACTGCCTTCTGCTTCCCTGGCGCCGGCAATCTTGTCCATGAACGCCTTGGTGCCGGACCGCGCGATGGTGCCGAGCGCATCGGCAAGCTCTTCCTCGCTCATGCCGATGCCATTGTCCTCGATCGTCAACCGCCGGTTGTCGGGATCGAGCGTCACGGTGATGCGGGGCTGTCCGTCCTCGCCGAGCAGGCTTGCGTTGCTAAGCCCCTCATAGCGCAGTTTCTCACATGCGTCGGCTGCGTTCGAGATTAACTCGCGCAGGAAGACATCTTTGTCCGAATAGACCGAATGCACCATCAGGTGCAGCAGCTTGGCGACATCCGCTTCGAATGAACGGGTTTCAGGCACGGCTTCGGTGATCGTCGTCATGCAGTTTTCCTGGTGACCTCCAAGGTTGAGCAATGCAGCAGATGGCTGGCCAACCGAAACCTTTCAAGCACCTGTAGCATCAGCACCATCATCGCGATCGAAGGGGGCCGCTTCGTTGGCAGGCGGGCGCTCCAGGTCAGCTTTGTCGGCGTCGGTGTTTCCTGGCTGGGAGCGAGCGGGCGGTCGGCAGCGCGCCTAATTCTATTCGTGCGACGCGGTCGCATCATCCCCGAAAAAACTGCCGTTCGTTCGATCTTCTTCGGGACAGGGGGCGTGCTTTGGAAGTGTCTGGCTCATCGAACGACCGCTGCCCGAGCGTATCGCATCGGCGGAGTTCCGACATGGCGGGTGAAGGCGGTACTGAACGTGCTCGCCGACCCATAGCCCACCTGCGCTGCCACATGCTGGATCGCGACCTCGCGGCCGCGCAGCAAGCGCTTGGCGAGCGCCATGCGCCATGCGAGCAGATATTCCATCGGCGGAAGCCCGACGATGCGGCTGAACCGTGCAAAGAAAGCGGAACGCGACATCGCGGCCTCGGCGGCCATGGCCGCGACGGTCCAGCTGTGCGCCGGACGCCCATGCATGGCGCGCAAGGCACCTGCCAAGCGATCGTCCGACAGTCCGCGCGCGACGCTCGGCACCGCTGCGATGTCAGTGCCGCACCGCAGCGCCTCGATCAACAGCACCTCGAGCAGCCGCTCCAGCACCAGCTCGCGCCCCGGTCGCGATTGGCGAGTCTCGTCGCCAACCAGTTGAAGCAATTGCGCGAGCCGTGGCTCGCCGCGAGCAACGATCATGGCGGGGAGAAGCGAGACGAGCAACGTCGCGTCTGGTGAAGCGAAGCTGCACAATCCGACCTGCATCCTGAGATTGACCGGCTCATTCGCTCCGCCGACCCGAAACCGGCCGGGCCCGACCTCGGCTGGCATCATGTCGATCCCGTGCGGTGGTGCGTCGATGCTCTCGATCACCTGGTCGCGGGTCGATGGCGACAACACGAAATCACCGGCGTGCACGGTGATCGGCGGGCGGCCCGCGGCGACCACGCGGCACTGGCCCTCAAGGACCGCGAAATAAACGGGCTTGCCCTCGACGTCGCGGTTGATGCGCCAGCGTCCGGCATAATCGACCTGCTTGGAGAAGCTGGCCGAGGGTTGCAGCAGAGTCACGATCTCGGCGAGCGGATCGGTGGCCATATCAGGACTATCGCCAATTGATTCGAGATTGTGGAGCATAGAAGGTCTTGCGGCCCATGGCTATCTCAAGCGCACCAGCAATCATCCCGGAGTTCTCCCATGCCCACCGTTCTCATCACCGGCTGCTCCTCGGGTTTCGGTCTCGAGACCGCCAGGTTGTTCCTTGAGAAGGGCTGGAAGGTCGTGGCCACGATGCGAAATCCAAGGCGCGATCTTCTCCCGGCTTCTGACAACCTCACGATCCTGGCGCTCGACGTCACTGATCCCACCAGCGTCGCCAGCGCGTTCGGCGAGGCTGGTGAGATCGACGTCCTGGTCAACAATGCCGGGTTTGGCGCCGCAGTCCCGATCGAACTGATCGAGCCCGACACTGCGCGGCGGCTGTTCGAAACCAACATGCTCGGCACGCTGGCGACGGTGCAGGCGGTTCTGCCCAGGTTCCGGGAACGTCGCAGCGGTACGATCATCAATGTTACGTCCACCGCGACGTTGCGGCCGTTGCCGCTGGTCAGCGTCTATCGCGCGAGCAAGGCAGCTGTGAATGCGCTCACGGAATCGCTCGCGGTCGAGGTTGAGCCATTCGGCGTGCGCGTGCACATTGTTCTGCCGGGTCGCTCGCCCGAGACCAGCTTCGGCAACAATGCGATGCCCCACCTGCGCGGGCTCGATAATCCGGACTACAAGCCCCTGATCGAAGGCATGATCGCCCAGTTCCGTGAGGACACAGGCCCCGTCACACACGCAGTCGATGTGGCGAAGGCGGTCTGGCGGGCCGCCACCGATCCGAACGCCCCCCTGCGGATCGCGGCAGGCGAGGACGCGGTCCAGTGGATGGCCGAAGCCGGTTGATTCTTGAGGCTTCCGCAGCAGGTTGGACATTTTAATGGCCGCTTAGGGCGCGGCGTGGCGGCTACCCATCGTCTGTCCGATAAAAGTGGAAATGTCGTTGAATTGATCGACGCACTCGAGCGCCGGTATGTAGGCGGTTCGCGCCCAGTTTGCCATCGTGGCGTCGCGATCGCTCAATAGACCGGCATCGAGCCGTCGGTAGTGGATTGCGGTGGCCGTCCGCGCTGGAATGTGCATCGCATCGTAAAAGGCGGTTGGTTGCGGAATATTGGGAATATCGCCGGACATCAGGATCGCGCCCACGGCCGCCTGGTGGCTCGTGCTCGGTGCGTCGGCAAGCGCGGCGGCTCGAAACGCACCGTAGCCCCCACCGGCGATATGTGGCGTCCGATCCATGCCGCGCGCTCGTTCGAGACGAGTCCCATGTCGATATCAGGCTATCGTTTCGCCGCTCTGACAAGCAAATCTAGCGTCCAGATATGGTGAGGCTGATTTTTGTTTTTCGTGCATCTAGAACTGGCGCGTCGCATGTGTTTCGGGCCGAACCGCGATCCGACGATCGATCTCGTTATTGAGTGTCGGCAATCGGGGCGTGAGTGATCATCTAATGTGGGGCAAGCGAACGACAGCTCGGCACTGCTACCGTCCCGATAGGAGATATGAGCTTCCGGCCAAACACGGTCATGCCTGCTTCAGCCAAGATCGATGCGACGGCCAACGTCCAAGGGGGAGGCCCCCATCACGAAGGACCGGCCCCGGGGTTCTTATATAACGGGCGATTTCCGACTCGACAGCAGGATATTGCTCTCGGTCAGGTTGACACCGTCGATCAGCCTTATGCTGCGGAGAATCTCATCGAACGATCGTAAATCGGAGGCCTCGAGCTCGGCAATCAGATCCCACCGGCCGTTGGTGCTGTGCACCGTCTGCACTGCGGGAATGCGCAGCAATTGCTGCGTGACACGATCCGCCATCCGTCCCTGAATCTCCACCTGCACGAGCGCCCGCACGGTAGCATTTCGAAACTCTGCGCCCGTCTCGATGGTGAAGCTTTTGATCAGCCCCGAGCGTACCAGGCGGTCAATCCGGCTCTTGACGGTCGCTCGAGCAACACCCGTGGCGCTAGCCAGGTTGGCGATGGGCAAGCGGGCATCGCGCCTTAGATAACTCAGAAGCTGTTGATCAAGTTCATCCATCAAATCGGTCCGACGATGAGCAAAACGAAAAAGTAATGTTAGCATAATGCGCATTGCATCCAAGCTTTGTGTCACTTTTTCGGCTTTACGCTCACGCCCGATAAATCCAGCCTAAGGGCAAGGAAATTGGGGAGGGGACAGGAATGATACCACAACGGATCACGCTGGTCGGCGCGCCGGTCGAGTTGGGAGCCGGATTGCCGGGCTGCGCGATGGGGCCTGATTCCCTGCGGGTCGCCGGCTTGAAGGCGGCTCTGGTCGCGCTTGGTCACGAAGTGGAAGACCAGGGCAATGTCGCACCTATATGCGCGGGCAACGCCGGCCTTCGCGGAAACGCGCGAAACGCCGAGAATGTGATCGGCTGGACCCGAACCTTGGAAGAGGTCGCGCAGCATGTTTTGAAGAACGGCCGGCTGCCTATTTTCATGGGCGGCGATCATGCGCTTGCCATGGGGACTGTGGCGGGCGTGGCCCGACACGCGCGTGACGAACGGCGCCCGCTTTGCGTGTTGTGGCTCGATGCTCATGCCGATTTCAACACGCCGATGACGTCGGAGTCCGGCAATATGCATGGGATGCCAGTGGCCTTTTACTGCGGCGAACCGGGTTTCGAGGGCGTATTGTCCTCGGATCATCCAACCGTCGACCCTAGCAATGTCTTCATGGTCGGCATCCGCTCCGTTGACACCAGGGAGCGCGAGTTGATCGCCGCGCGCGGCGTGCACGTCTTCGATATGAGAACCGTCGACGAGTTTGGCGTCGCTGCAATTATGCGGCGGATACTAGCGCAGGTCGAACGTCAGAATGCGATGCTTCATGTCAGTCTGGACGTCGACTTTCTTGATCCGGTCATCGCGCCTGGCGTGGGTACTGCGGTGAATGGCGGGGCGAACCTTCGGGAGGCCCATTTGATTATGGAAATGCTCTACGAATCGGGCCTCACCACATCGATGGATCTCGCCGAACTTAACCCGTTTCTCGACGACCGCGGCCGGAGCGCACGACTGCTGGTCGACCTCACCGCCAGCCTGTTCGGGCGATCGGTGCTCGACAAGGTCGCCACGGCTACTTCAATGCAAGGACTTCAGAATGTCGCTTAATACCGTCCCCTTCGTCAGCGTGGATCACATGATGAAGATCGTCCTCGATATCGGCGTCGAGCGGGTACTGGTCGAACTTGCCGAATATATCGAAGCGGATTTCAAGCGATGGGAACGATTCGATAAAACGCCGCGCGTGGCATCCCATTCGGCGGAAGGGGTGATCGAACTCATGCCGACCAGCGACGGCGAGGTTTACGGCTTCAAATACGTCAACGGCCACCCGCAGAACATGCAGTTGGGACTTCAGACAGTAACAGCCTTTGGCGTTCTGGCTGCGGTCGATAGCGGTTATCCGCTCCTGCTTTCTGAAATGACGATCTTGACGGCATTGCGTACCGCCGCCACGTCGGCATTGGTCGCTCGGCATTTGGCTCCCCCGGGTGCCCGCTGCATGGCAATCATTGGAAATGGGGCGCAGTCCGAGTTCCAGGCGCTGGCGTTCAAAGCGCTTCTCGGGATTGACCAGCTCAATCTGTTCGACATCGATCCGGCCGCCACCGCCAAATGCGCCCGCAATCTTTCGAACAGGGGATTCGACATTCGGGTTTTCCCGACGGTGGAAGAGGCAGTTCAGGGCGCTCATATCATCACGACCGTTACGGCCGACAAGCAATGTGCAACCATTCTGACGGACAATATGGTCGGCTCGGGTATTCATATAAATGCGATCGGCGGCGACTGCCCGGGGAAGACGGAACTACATCGCGACATTCTTCTGCGTAGCAAGATCTTCGTCGAATTCACGCCGCAAACGCGGATCGAGGGCGAGATTCAGCAACTCGCTGCGGATCATGAAGTTTGCGAAATGTGGGAGGTCATCAAAGGCCAGTCAGCCGGACGGACTCATCCCGATGACATCACGCTGTTTGACTCGGTCGGTTTCGCCATCGAGGATTTCGCGGCGCTGCGCTATCTCCGCAACCTACTTGCTCAGACGGGTCATTTTGTCGAACTCGACATGATCGCCGACCCCGACGATCCTCGCGACCTGTTCGGCATGGTCTTGCGCGCTCGTCCAGAACTGTCCGAATGCGCCTAGGCGGACGCTGCTGTTGAATTGGCCGACTACTCAATCAACCCCGACAGGTGGTCGGCCAGATCCTGAACTGTGGGATCCATCATGGGCCGCGCAGGGCGGCTGAAATGCCGGCCAGGCCGCCTTCCAGTTCCTCGGTGGTTGGCCAGCCATAGCCCAGCCGGAAATAGCGATCGGACATTTCGAACCAATGGCCTGGTCCGACATAGGTGCCATGGTCCCGCAACAGACGGCGATAAAAGGCATCGGTGCCGCCCGGTGGGTCCGCTTTCATGCGGGGGAAACAAACCACGCCGCCTGATGGGCGGATCCATTCGAGCAGTTCCTCGCCCTCGATCCATGTCGCAATGCGGTCGAGGCGGCGGCGCCATTCGGCGAGGGTCGGTGTCAGGAACGATGCGCGGCGCTGCAGGATCTGCTCGGCCACCCATTCATTGATCACGCTGCCGCAGATGCTGATTTGTTCCTTGGCGGCGAGAAATATCTCCTGCAGCTTGGGATCAGTGTTGATGATCCAGCCCACCCGGATGCCGGGCACACCATAAGCTTTCGACAGTGACGACACGCTGATGACATGCTGGCCGAGAGACGCGGCGACGGGCAGCTGGCCGGTTAGCGACAGGTCGCGATAGGTTTCGTCCACCAACAGCAGGCAACCATGCTCAGCTGCGAGGCGCGCGATGCCGCGCAGCTCTTCCCCGCTGATCGTGACCCCGGTCGGATTATGCGGGCAAGTGATACTGATCAACCTGGTCCGGGGCGTGAGGGCAGCAGCCAGCCGTTCGACATCCAGCGCAAAGCCGTCCTCAAACGCCAGGTCGACAAAGGAGATCTGACAGCCGATTGCCCGTGGCGTCTCGAGGTTGGTCGCGTAGTTCGGCCGGACCACGACCAGATGGTCCTCTGCGCTGAGCAATGCGGTGGCAATGATGAACAAGGCGCCCGCCGCGCCGCCTGCGATGAGGACGTTGTCAGTGTTCAGTTCTGGCTCGTCTGCGACGATCAGCTTGCGCAGGGCGAGGCTGCCGCGATGCTCGCCATAGAGCAGGGTAAGATCGGGTACGGTCAGGCCGAGACTGGCAAGCGATTGATCAGCGATCGAACTCTCCGAAAGATTGAAGCGGATATTTCCATATCCATATTCTTCGGGAGACTCGACTTCGATCGGCATCCGGACATAGCGCATGATTGAACTCCTCGATGATGTCCGGCGGTTGGCATGGCGCGATGGTGCCGGCCATCCCCCCGGCGTGGGATCATCGCGCGAGCGCGAACAATTCCGCCAATGAGGTGATCGCAAGTTTCCGGAAGATGTTCTTGCGATGGTCCTTCACCGTATGACGGCTGAGCGACAGCCGCAGGGCGATCGCGTCGCTGGAACAACCCATGAGCAACAGCTCGCAAATCTGGTCTTCACGCGCAGTCAGAGCGGATGTCCGGATCGACCTGGCCTCCGCTGCCACCTGTCGCTGTGTTGCGCCGAGCACTCGGTGACGCCCGAACGCCGCACCGATCGGATCGGCGAGGTCGCTCAACGCGCGCAGCACATGAATCGGCGCGGACCGGCGTCCCCGTTCGCGGTAAAGGCCGATTTCGACCATGCCCCCCCAACCTGGAAAATACAGGCCGATTTCTTCCTGCCGCTCGGGCCATCCGACCGTACGAAACCCCAGCTCCTCCTGTGGCGCTTGGAGCAGGTGCGGACGCATTGACTCCGGAAAGCCTGCAGACAGACGGCGATAGTCACGCGCCCGCACCGCCCGGTTGCGTACTCCATAGAGCATCGGATTGAACCGATACGTCTTCCGCGCATACGTCTCGAGCCCGTCCCGATGGCCGATCGCGTTGAAATTTTCGAACAGGATGCTCGACTGATTTCTTGATCGGTGGACAATGACGGCCGCGAGATCAAATTTGGCAAAACGGCACAGGGCGCCGGCCACATTCGAGGCGAAATCGCGTTCGCCGATGACGCCAATGATGTCTGTCAAAACGGGTTGGATATTCTGCATCAGCAAATCGCTTTATAAAGAAAGCTGATCCTGGAGCAGTCCGTCATAAGCGGCGGGGCGGGCGGTCAAGCGGCCTCCAGTGACATTTCGGCTAAACTGCGGCCCTGTGCATGGCTGCTATTGCGAACTTGTCAGATTCTCAGCTTACGACAACACGAAGGAAGCGGACCGTGGAGTCTCCCGCATTGGCATAAGCGTAGTTTTGCGCGCTGCTGTAGATTATGAAGTCGCCGGCCTCCACTGTAACCACGCCGTCCTGCTTTTCGATTCGAAGCCGCCCTTCCACAACCGACACCATCTCATGCCATCCGGCCGGATCGGGTTCCGCCTGATAACGCTCGCCCACGGCGAGCGACCAGTGCCAGAGTTGGGCTTCGCGCGCAGCGGGTGCGCTACCGAGCAGAACGCCCTTGCTCGCTGTCCCGACGCCGCGCCAGCCCACGGCATCGATGCGTTGGCTGCTCGCCGCCGGGTCGGCGATCATGGCGACGAAATCCACGCCCAGCGCGTCCGCCAGCTTATCGAGACTCGAAAGGCTGATATTGGTGTCGCCGCTCTCTAGGCTGACGATCATGCGCCGGCTCAAACCCGATGCCGTGGCGAGCGCTTCCTGGCTTAGCCCGGACGTCCGGCGCAGCCGGCGCAGGTTGCTCGAGACATGCGCGAGCACATCGTCGCGCTCCCCCGTCGCCACTCGCGTGTCATCCATCGGCGGGATCGGGCGCCCGTGCGAGATAGTCCGACATTCGCTCCAGTCCTTCCCGCAATACAATTTCATTGTTGCAGTATCCGATCCGGACGTATCCTTCCATGTCGAAAGCGCTTCCCGGCGTCAGCATGACGCCTGTCCTTTGTAGCAAGTCTAGGCAGAGCACTTCCGAGGCGATCGGCAGATCGTATTTGAGCATGGCCGTGGTCCCGCCGCGCGGCTTGACCCAGCTGATCCGCGGCTCGCGTTCCACCCAGTCGGATAGGATATTCAGATTCGTCCGGCTGATTGCGCGCGAGCGGGCCAGAATGGCATCGCGCGCTTCAAGCGCGATGGCAGCGAGGTGATCGTCGATCATGCCGACGCTGATGGTGTTGTAGTCACGGTGGACGGTGATCGGATGGACTAGATCGACGGGCGCCACAATCCACCCGAGCCGCAGTCCCGCCAGCGAAAAGGACTTCGACATGCTGCCAGTGCTGATCCCGCGTTCGTAGAGGTCGAATACCGAAACGGTCATGCCGTCGCCGTCCTGACCGGTGCCGCGATAGACTTCGTCGCATAGCAACCAGGCGCCGCAGTCGCGGGCGATCGCGACGATCTCCTTGAGCATGGCACGGTCCATCACTGAGCCGGTGGGATTGTTCGGGTTGTTGATCACGATGAGACGTGCGCCTGGTGTCGCCAGCGTCCGCAGCTCATCCAGATCGGGCAGGAAGCCGTTCTCTTCGCGCAGACGCAGAATCTGTACGTCGGCGCCGTAGCTTTCCGGAATGGAATAATGTTGCTGGTAAGTCGGGAGTACCGAGATGACGCGATCGCCCGGCTCGACCAGCGTCTGGTGAACCAGCGCATTGGCGCCGATCGCGCCGTGCGTCACCAGTACATTTTCGGGCTTCGCGTTCCGGGACATACCGGCGATCAGGCCGCGCAGCCGGTCGCTGCCCTCGATGGCGCCATAAGTCAGCTTAATCGGCAACAACTCGGACAAAATGGTGTCGGCCCGTCCTGCCATCGCCAGGAGCTCGGCTACCGTCAATGACTCGACGCACGTCTCCGCGAGGTTGAGTTCGCACTGCAACTCATACCGGTTCATCCACATCTCGACGGCGAACTCTCGGATCTTCATGATTTGGCTTCCTCTACGATTGCACGACGGACCGCATCGGCAAGTGCGACATCCTCAAGACCCAGGCCGATCGAACGGAAGAAGCTCCGCCTGCCGACTGTCGGGCGCGGCGCTCTTCCGACGGTCAGGTCGGGCAGATCGCCTCGCAGCGCGCCGGCTGACCAGATGCCGCGCGCGATGGCGAGCTTCATCTCGCCGGCTGACAACGGGGCGGTGAGGGCGTAGTCGCAATAGACATCCATCCCCGCCAGCATGGACGGATCGATTTCATGAGCATCGACGGCGTTGGTGCTGATCGAAGTGATGAGCGCGTCCGCCTTGGTCTTGTTGATGTCGATCACTGGCGCGCTTGACGAGGTGCAGAGCAGCACGACGTCGGCGCCGGCGACGGCGTCGGCGGGATCGGTTCCCACGATGACGGGGCAACCGCTTTCCAACATGCCAGGCAGGTTCAGCTTGCCTGCCGCGCTCGGCGAGCAAAGTGTCACCTTAGTCCATCCTCGTACCGGCTCGACATGCCGAAGGTGAGCCAAGCCGATTGGGCCCGTTCCGATCACCGTGAGTGATTGCGCGTCAGGAGCTGCCAGCAGGTCGACCGCCAATGCCGTCGTGCCGGCGGTTCGCTCCGTGGTCAGCCTCTTGGCATCGCACAACAATAGCGGCTCGCCCGTTTCCATCGACATCAGCAAGGTCCACGCAGTGACCAGCGCACCGGTGCCGTACGGCAGATAGGGCGACAGCTTCGTGCCGAATACGGCACGGTCCGCCAATGCCCCGAGATACGTGATGAAGTCTCCCGTGCCGTCGGGGAACAGGGTCAGGGTCTGCGGTGGCTGGATTGCCCGCTCGTTTGCAAGAGCGGCAAACATTGTGGCCAGTTCGGAGCGGACGTTGATGGTCCTGAGCGCCGTCGCGACCGCCGCATCGTCGAGAACAAGTGGAGGGGTGGTCATAGATGTCTCCCACGCATAACGCCGCCGGGCGTTACTGAGCAATATATTGCTCGTTACTGAGCAATATATTGCTCCAAAGCGGCAGTCAACTTTTTAACGCCAAACGCAGTTTTCGCCGGAATCATTGTGGCGGCTGACGGGGATGCCCGAACGCGCGCGACCTATCGGCGCCAGTGCTCTACCCGCGCGCGACCATCTGGTCTGATGATGGGGCAGATACCGTGAAGCGCTACAGGCAACGTCGATCGCGCATGAGGGCCGCCCACGCGATGATGGTTCTCGCCCTAAAAGTCCCCAAGGGTATTAAAGCGAACCCTCAGGCTCTTCGCGACTGGTGCGGCTGCGCCGCTGGCCGACATGGCCCGTGAACTCCTGATAGAGTTCTGACACGAGATCGAGCCGTGGCTTCGCCGCATCCCCGCGGCGAAGCACGACCTCCTGAACCAGCAGCGTCAGTGCTGCGACGATGGGGACAAGGGTAGCGAAAAACAGGGCGCTTTCGTCCGGCAGCGCCAGGACGTGCGGTGTATACTCCTTGGCCCAATGGCAAAACTTGTCGGTGACGATGATGACGGTGAGCCCCGCTGCAACCGCATGTTCGGCCAGTTGCTTCGCTTGCCGGGAATAGCGCCGTATCTCAACGATGACGAGGCATCGGCCGCGCCCTTCTTCCGCCAGTATGTCGGCGAAATTACCGGCCGCGAGGTCGGCCATTCTCACTCTTGGTCGAACATATTGAAGCGTGTGCGCGAAATGCTCCGCGATACCGCGCTCGGTCTGGAAGCCCGCCACCAGGACCTCCTCACTTGAATCAAGGATGCTGACGATCGCGTTCCATTCCGCCGTCCGCGCAATTTGATACACCTCGCTTATCGACGCGATCGTCATCTCGCGATCACGCTTCAGCAGGGCCTCGCTCCCGCCGGCAGACCCACGGGGTGTCGATGATGGCCATGGCTCCGAGCCGATGTCGTAACGCAGCGCGGCTTTTAGCTCGCGAAAGTTCCGAAAGCCGACACGCTGACAGAAGCGGCCGACCGTGACCGGGCTCACGCCGACCTTCTTGGCAACAGACACCGCCGTCTCGAACGGAATATTCTGACGATCGGACAGGAGAAAGTTGGCCACGACGCGCTCGGCGTCGCTCAGCGTCGCAATCTTATCCTCAATGATTTCTGTCAGGCCAGCGCCGCCCGTTGCACTCATGGAGCGAGGCTTACCGAAGCCGTGTCAGTTCCGCTATCGCTAAAGGTCTCACAGACATTCATCAGGGAGATCGGCTTTGGCGCAACAGGCACGGGGTTGGGGCCACCTGCGCCTCCGATAGGCGATAACTGACTCTCAGCACCATTCTGAACGTTGTGGAGCCAATACGGCTTAAGCACGGTATTTCCTTCCTGAGGTGGCGATGGACGACCGGCTTTGGGGCGTGCCGCGCATCTTCGAGCAAGTGCTCTCGTATGGAGTCCCATTTCTAACACAGAAACTCCATCGGTAAAAAAGGATCGCCGGGAAGCGGAGGCTCGCTCGCTGCCATGACAAGGCCATGTCGGGTTATGCATATGGAGTCGGCTTTAGATTTGACAATTTTTCTCCATTGACGATCATAAGATAATAAATTAACCAGATGATATGCGCTGGATGACTCTATTCGCTTTGGGCCTTGCTGCATCGACGGCAACCAATTGCTACGCCTCGACCCTGATCCGATCCGCGATGATCGTGAACGGTCGCGATACCGAAACATCTTCGGGCGACGTCCGTATCGACGGGGATCGCATTGTCGCGATCGGGATGCTGACGCCGCAGGAAGGGGATGTCGTGGTCGACGGGCGGGGGCTAGTCCTCGCGCCAGGATTCATAGACACGCACAGCCATCATGATGAGAAGCTTGATCAACATCTGGACGCGACCCAGCTGCTAGCCCAAGGTGTGACGACGATCGTTGTGGGGCAGGACGGGGGCTCGACCTTTCCCGTGGCGAAGCTGTTTGCCGAGCGTCAGGCGCATCCGGCTACCGTCAATATCGCGTCCTATTCAGGCCATGGAACGCTGCGGGGCGAGGTTCTTGGTTCGGACTATAAACGCGAAGCCACCCCCGCCGAGATAAGTCGCATGCGCGCCTTGCTTGACGCGGACATGCGCGCGGGGGCGCTCGGTCTCTCGACCGGGTTGGAATATGATCCGGCAATTTACTCCTCGCACGCCGAAGTGGTCGCCCTGGCGTCTGAAGCGGCCAAATTCGGGGGGCGGTACATCAGCCACATGCGCAGCGAGGATCGCGAGCTCTGGGCGGCGCTCGATGAGTTGATCGAGATTGGCCGCCGAACGCACATGCCGGTTCAGGTAAGTCATGCCAAACTCGGCATGACCGATTGGTGGGGGCAGGCGAGTCGCTATCTCGCAAAATTGGACGCTGCGCGCGCCAAAGGAATCGACGCATCTCTGGATGTCTACCCTTATCCCTACTGGCAGACGACACTCACGGTTCTTTGGCCGAAGCGCGACTTCGACAATCGTGCGACCGCTGAATTCATTCTGAAGCATCTGGCGCCGCCCGAAGGCCTTCTGATCTCCGCTGACGCGGGAGATCAGGCTCATGTCGGGAAAACTCTCGCCCAAATCGCGATCGAAAGGCGATCGGATCCGGTCACCACCGTCATCTCGCTCATCAATGCTGCACGTGCAAAGGATGGCGATATCAGCGTGATCGGGACCAGTATGGACGAGCGCGATATCACGAAGCTGATCCAATGGCCCAATGCCAATATTTCCTCAGACGGTGCGTTCGAAGATTTGCATCCACGAGGTGCAGGCCCGTTCGCAAAAATCCTGCGCCTCTATGTCCGGGAGAAGAGGCTGCTCACGCTGGGTGAGGCTATAAAAAAGATGAGCTACATGGCGGCGTCGCACATGGGTATCGCAGATCGTGGTGAAATCCGTGTCGGGGCGCTGGCCGACCTTATCCTATTTGATCCCGCGACCATCCGCGACAACGCGACGACGGAGCATCCCACTGCAATCGCGACCGGCATGCGGCGCGTCTGGGTCAATGGCGTCCTATGCTTTGTCGATGGCAAAGAGACGGGGGAACGCCCTGGCCGCGTTATTCGCCGCGGCAAAACGACGGCGTGGACGGCGCAGGCAGGCGCATCCGAATAATCTTTACATGGCTGGAAATGGAAAATGGCTGAGACTCGCAAAAGCGAGCGGCCCTTAAAAAATGCGCTCAAGGGGAGGCGAAAATGGACCTTAAGAAGATAAAGATCACGCTCCTCTGCGGGACGTTCCTTGCAAGCATAGTGACGACAACGGCCGTCGCAGCGCAGGAGGCCGATGCGTCTGTGGAAGCCGGCGATATCATCGTCACGGCCACCCGCCGCGCAACCACGATCCAGGATACGCCGATCAATATCAGCGCAGTGTCCGGCGACATGATCGCCCAGCAGCGGATCAACGACATCCGCGGCATCGCCGACTTCACCCCTGGCATGACCATCAGCGACACTGGCCCGGCATCGACCGGTTCGATTGTTCTGCGTGGTATCAGTGCCGACGATACTGGCGATGATGGTTCCAACAGCGACAACACGCTTGGCATCTATCTTGGTGAAGTGCCGCTCTACTATGATTTCAAATTGCTCGATATCGAGCGGGTGGAAACGCTTCTTGGTCCACAGGGAACTCTATACGGTGCCGGCACGCTGGCTGGTGCGATCCGCTACATCCCGAAACGTCCCGACACCGGTAAATTCGAGGTGGAGGCCCATTCGCGCGTCTATGGGAAAAGTCACTCCGGTCAGGTCGGTTTTCAAGGCGATTTCGTACTCAATATCCCCATCGTGCAGGATCACGTGGCGTTCCGGACTGCGTCGGGCTATTATTTCGATCCCGGCTTCATCGATTATCCGCTCCTGCTGCAGCATCCCGGCGTCTCGTTGCCGCAGGCGGGGGGCGTTGGCAACGATATCGGTCCAGGTTACGCCACCAATCTGCGCAAAGTGAAGGACGTCAATTTCGAGCGCACCTACACAACGCGCAACCAACTCCTGCTGGAGTATAACCCGAACCTGAAGGCGATCCTGACCTACGCCTACCAGCAAACGCGAACCGACGGCCGACAGTCGAATAGCGCTGGCGTGCTTGGGACGGGCAGATACGAGAATGCATCGCGATACGTCGAACCGCATCGCCGCAGCGCTCATCTCGTCAGCCTGGAGGTTAACGCTAATCTTTGGGGTATTGCCGATCTCGTCGAGACGACTGCCTATACCAACCGAAAGGTTCGGGAGGTGAAAGATGTCACCGACACACTTCTGGATCAAAATCTCGGTTATCAGGCATTCCCGGAATTTTCGGGGTTTCTCACCCGCCTTTCAAACACCGAGCAGTTCAATGAGGAAGTCCGGCTGGTTTCGCGTCACGGCGGACCGTTCAGCTGGACGATCGGCGGCTTCTACAATCAGCAGACGTCAGAGTATCCCTATGTGGAGACGGCGCCGGGCCTGGCAAAATTCTATGGCATGGCAAGCACAAATCCCGACGACGTCGAATATGCGAGTTTCACGCGCGGGAAAGTAACCGAAAAGGCGATTTTCGGCGAGAGTTCGTACAAGATCACGCCCAGCTGGCAGGTTACCGTGGGTGGGCGCTACTTCAAATATACGTCGGAACTGGCCGGCGCAATCGTGTTGCCGCTGCAAGGTGACCCACTCGATCCTCGCAAAGTTCCGCAGGCTGGGGGCAGCGCGGGCAAGTCCGGATGGGTATGGAAATTGAACAGCTCATACAAATTCTCTCCCGATTTGATGATCTATGCCACGTACAGCAAGGGTTATCGTATCGGGGGGCCGAACTATGTGGCTCCCTGCCCAAATCCGGTACCCGCAGATCAGCAGAATGCCTGTGCACTTCCCAACGAGCTGCAATATGGACCCGACACCACGAAAAACATCGAAGTCGGGCTCCGCGCACAACTGTTTGACCGCAAGCTCAATTTCAACTTTGATATCTATCGTATCAACTGGAACGGTCTTCAGCTCGGAACCGAAACGAAATACGGCGCTGTAGGGATCACGGGCAATGGCGGCTCGGCGCGTTCGCAGGGCTTTGAAGCGTCGTTCATCGCGCGACCGACGCGCCAGCTCACGGTCCAGGGTACGTATTCCTATGTCGATGCAAAACTGACGTCGGACGCGCCCGGCATTGTCAGCGTTCGGACGGTGCCCGGCGACTATTCTTCGCCCGTGGTCGCACTCGACGCAAAATCGGGTGATCGCTTGCCAGGCTCTGCCAAGAACGCGGGCAGCTTGGGCGTCACCTATACGCATCCGCTCGGTGATGCGCAGCTGATTGGAAACTGGACCACCGTATATCGCGGCAACCTCGTCTCCCGTCTCGGTTACGAGCGGACCTACGGCGAAATAATACCAGGCTATGTCACGCATCGCGCCTCGCTCACCTACAGCACGGAAAAGTACGATATCTCGCTATGGGCCAATAATATCTTCGACAAATACGCGATCGTGTCCATCGGCGCGGACCGCTCGCGCATCGGCGTTATTGATGGTGTAGCGGTGCGCTATTATTCGCGCGCTGTACTCACTCCGCGTACGTTCGGGATCGATGGCCGCGTCAGGTTCTGACGCTCGAGGCGATGCGAGTTAGCGGAGCGTCGGGCGACCTTCTCAGCCGATCTTGATGCCCGCTTCCTCGATCAGTTTTCGTGCCGGGGCGAGCGCTTCGGCCTGCGCGCGCCAACGCCCGACAGAGTCGGCATTCATAGAGCGTCTTACCTGCGCGGCACTCGGCGTTGCTACGGCTCCATCATTCTCATGAAATCGCAGGCAGGCTTCGTCCCAGTCGAGGCCGCAGTAGTCGAGAAGGCGACGCGTCTGGCCTACGGGATCGGACACCAGGGCCTCATAACCAAGCTCCAGAACGTCACCCGGAAAGATCTTTCGCCAAAGAGACATCAGCTGATCGAAGCGGAGATAGTAGCGGGCGGCGTCGAGCAGGTCGTATGAGTAGTTATGGAACGTCGAATTGCTTGCAAACAGGCTCTTATAATTGCTCCAGATACTGTCCATCGCATTGCGTCGCAGGCAGACGATTCTGGCAGCCGGCAGGGCGCGCCGGATGAAGCCGATATAGAGAAAATTGGCGGGAAGCTTGTCGACAAATCGGTGGCCGTTCGTGCCTGAATGATGCTCAGCGCGGGACAGATAGAGCCTGCCAATGTCGGAAGCCGCGAGGCTGTGCGCGGCGGCGAACGTATCGGGATCGATGATCGCGCGCGTGGGGCTGCCGGTCAGTTGCTTGATCGCCAGCGGCATCGCGTGAAGCTCGCCAGCCGACCGTACTTTCGCGTGCGATGACAGGATACGATCGACGAGGGTCGTGCCTGTCCGCGGCATGCCGACCACGAAAATCGGCGCCGCCGCTGCCTCGCCCTTGCCAACCACGGGATCGCCTGCACTGAACAGGCGTTCCACGGCGTCGAAGATGCGTGCATCCTGCGTGAAATCATAGTTGATCTCGCGGCGCCGCCGTTCGTTTGCCAGACGAAGATGACGAAAGGCATCGTCGGGCTGTCCGCATTCCTCATATTCCTTGGCGAGTGCGTAGCGGATACGCAGCCGGTCTCCGGCCTCTCGCGTGGACGCCAGCGCACGCTCAAGCCGCCCGATATGGTTCTGCTCCGAAGTTTGGCGCTTGAGCCCGGACAAGGCGAAGTGCGCGCGTCCGTCGGTTGGGGCGGTGAGGACAATCGCGTTCAGATGATATTCCGCCTTGTCCACTTGCCCGACGAAACTGAGCGCCAGCGCCAGATTGTATCGGAAATTCCTGTTGTCGGGTTCCCGCGCGACCGCTTGTTCGAATAGGCGCGCAGCGTCGGCGTGCGCGCCCAGCCGCGTATGGACGCAGCCGATCGTATCGAAGGTAAGCGCGTCATCCGGCATGAGCGCTTCAGCACGCGCGGCAGCATGCCGGGCTTCACCGTCGCGCCGTGCCAGGATGAAAAGGCGAGCAAGATGCGCCTGGTAATCAGCGCTGGGCGAAAGCGCCGCTGCCTTGCTGACCAACGGCAGCGCCGCACTGACGCGTCCGCCTTCGGCCTCTATGATACCGGCAAGGAAATACGCCTCGGCGACGCCGCCGGGCACGCGCTGCAGCTTCACAGCTATTCGTCGAGCCTCTCCGAGATTCCCCGCCGCCAGTGCATCGCGGCCAGCGCGTTGTAGCGGTTCAATGGAGTCAGCCATCGACGGCTCGACCGCGGATCATTCGAAAACAACCAAGCCCAATGACAATTCGTTGGCACATTTCTATCAACCTGGCCTGGATGTACAGAAGTTGCCTCAAGTCTCGCCGGCGCGACTGCTAAGACCTGAACTGCCGATACGCCGCCGCCTAAGGCCATAGAACCAATAGACGGCACCGCCGATCGCCAGCCAGACGACGAGCCTGATCCAGGTATCGAGCGGAAGCGTCCACATGAGATACAGGCATGCGACGATGCTGAGCAGTGGCGTCCAGGGATAAAGCGGCACACGGAACGGACGCGAAGCGTCGGGCTCACGGCGGCGCAGGACAAGAACGCTGATGCCGACCATCACGAACGCGAACAGCGTCCCCATCGAAACGAGCTCGCCGAGCAGGCTGAGTGGCAGCACGCCGGCGGCGACCGACGCGACCAGCCCGGTCACCAGCGTTCCGACGGAGGGCGTGTGCGTACCGGCGCGCATGCGTGTGAAAGCGGGTGGCAATAGACCGTCGCGGCCCATTGCGTAGAAAATCCGCACCTGCCCGAGCAGCGTGACGAGCAGCACCGACACCAGCCCGGCAATCGCGACGAAGCTGACGATCACCTTGGTCCAGGCGAGGCCGGACCCGGCGCTGTTGAGTGCGACATAGATAGGGTCGCCGACGTTGAGCAGGCGATAGCTGACCAGACCCGTGATAACGAGGCCGACAAGGGCGTAAAGCAGGGTCGTGACGCCGACCGAGGCGAGCAGGGCTCGCGGAACCGTGCGCTGCGGATCGCGGACATCCTGCGCCAGCGTCGAGACGGCGTCGAACCCCACATAGGCGAAGAACAGCACACCCGCGCCCTGCATGACGCCGGACCAGCCGAAATGGCCAAACGTGCCTTCATTGGGCGGAATGAATGGCGACCAGTTGGCCGGATGAATGAAAGCGAACCCTGTCGCCACCACCAGCAGCATCGCGGTGATTTTGACGACGACGATGAGGGTGTTGATTCGTGCGGAGAAGTCGGTGCCACGGAGCAGCATCGCGGTGCACGCCAAAGTCACCAGCGTTGCGGGCAAGTCTATGATCGATCCCGTCGTTACCAAGTGACGATCGCCTGAGATCGCAAAGGGGGCTTGCGCGAACAGCGCGGGAAATCCCGCGCCGATGTCGCGCAAAGCCGACTGAAGATAGGCCGACCAACCGATCGCGACGAGCGCGCCGGAAAACAGATATTCCAGGACGAGACACCAGGCGACCGCCCACGCGGCTGCTTCGCCCATCGAGGCGTGAGTATAGGAATAGGCGCTCCCCGCGACCGGCATCATCGCCGCCAGTTCAGCATAGCAGAGCCCGGCCAGCAGGCAGACCAGACTGGCGATCAGGAATGACAATGCCACCGCTGGCCCGGAATGTTGCGCGGCGACGGTTCCCGTCAGGATGAAGATGCCAGCGCCGACGGTCGCACCGACCCCGAGGCAGATGAGGGCGAACAGGCCGATGCTGGGCGCGAGCATTGCGCCATCGTCACCGGTGCTCGCCTGCAACATGGCGACGGTTTTGCGCGTGAGCGGATTCATGGCCTCCTCGATGCGCAGTGGTCGGCGTGAAGCGGTGACGAGGACGGCCAGGCTGGGGGTGGGAAGGATCTCAAGCACTCTCTCCAGATTTCGGGGTGTGTTAGTTTTTTGACGATTGACACGTTAAAGTAAATTTTATTACTGACAAGCCATTCCAGTGGCACCCGAGATGCGGCGCCCGTTTTGACAGGAAAGTCGGTACTGAATGATCATCCCCGGGAAATATCTGCTGTTTCTGGGCGATGTCGCCGACCGGCTCGATGCCAAGACGGCATGCGGACTAGTGGACTGGTCGCGCGAGCGCTGCGTGGGGCAGTGGCGCCTGCCGTCCTGCGGGATCGATATGGGCCTGCCGGACATGGACGTCGTGCAGGCGCGCGCCGCCGGTGCCGCGACGCTCGTGATCGGTGTTACACCCTTTGGCGGGGCGATTGCGCCGCAATGGATCGCGCCGATCGTCGCCGCCCTTCGCGCCGGGCTGAACGTGGCAAGCGGGATGCACGTGCGACTTGGCAGCGTGCCCGAGATCGCCGCTGCCGCACAGGCCTCGGGTGCGTTACTGTTCGACGTTCGGGTTCCGGGGCGCAGTTTCCTGGTCGGTTCGGGCCGCAAGCGTTCCGGCCGGCGGATGCTCATGGTCGGCACCGACTGCGCCGTGGGCAAGAAATACAGCGCCCTCGCGATTGCGCGCGACATGACAGCACAAGGAATGAAGGCGACGTTCCGCGCGACCGGACAGACGGGTATATTGATCGCAGGGGAAGGCGTCCCGATCGATGCCGTCGTCTCCGACTTCGTCGCCGGTGCCGCAGAGGCACTGTCGCCGGATAATGATCACGACCATTGGGACGTGATCGAGGGCCAGGGCTCCCTGTTCCATCCAGCTTATGCCGCAGTAGCGCTGGGTCTTCTCCATGGCTCGCAGCCCGATGCGATCATTCTCTGCCACGCGGCGGGCAGGATGCATGTCGACGGCTATCCCGATTTCCAGCTTCCGGATCTCGCCGAGTGCATCGAGCTCAATTTGGGCATGGCGCGCCGGGTCAATCCGACGGTGCGTTGCGCGGGCATCAGCATCAACTGCTCGGCGCTGCCCGTCGACGCGCGGGCGGATCATCTCGCCGACATATCCGATCGCTTTGGACTGCCCTGCTTCGATCCGGTGGCGACGGGACCAGCCGCGCTCATCGCGCACATTGCAACAACGTTCGACTGATCAGGGCCGGAGACGCCATCATGGACATCGCCGTTCGCGTCGAAACCTGGCCGCTGATCTACCCGTTCCGAATCACGGGATGGACCTATGACGCGATCGAACTGGTCGTCGTGACCTTGCGTGATGGCGACCATGAAGGGCGGGGCGAAGCGGCAGGGGTCGATTATCTCGGCGAAACGCCGGCGAGCATCGCCTCCACCATCGCCTCGGTGCGCGATGCGTTCAGCGCAGGCATGGACCGTGGGCGTCTCCAGTCTCTTCTCCCCGCTGGGGGCGCTCGCAACGCGCTCGATTGCGCGCTGTGGGATATCGAAGCCGCTCGATCGGGCCGGACGGCCTGGCAGAGCGCCGGTATCCCCACCCCGAAACCATGCCTGACGACCTGGACCGTCGGCGCCGAACCGCCGGAAGTCGTTGCGGAGCGCGCAAGCGGGTTTGGCGGTGCCCGCGCGATCAAGCTCAAGCTGAACGGGGACGGACAGGACGCCGCCCGCGTCCGCGCCGCCCGCGCCGCCCGGCCTGACGTGTGGCTTGGCGTCGACGGCAATCAGGGCTTCTCGCGCGACACGCTGGCGCAACTCATGCCCGTGCTGGTCGAGGCTGGCGTCGCACTGATTGAGCAGCCGCTGCCGCTGGACTGCGACGCGGACCTTGATGGTTTCAGATCTTCGATCCCGCTCGCCGCCGATGAAAGCGTGCAAGGACTGGCATCGATCGCCACGCTGTCGAGCGCTTTTTCCGTCGTCAATATCAAGCTCGACAAATGCGGCGGCCTCACCGAGGCCCTCGCGATGGTCGAAGCCGCGCGCGCGCGTGGCATGCAGGTGATGGTAGGCAACATGCTCGGCACATCGCTCGCCATGGCGCCCGCGTTCATCGTCGGCCAGCTTTGCGACATCGTTGATCTCGACGGTCCGGTGCTGCTGACCGGCGATCGCCCCCCGGCCGCTGATTATAGCGACGGTATGGTCTGGTGTTCCGAAGACATATGGGGTGGCGCCCGGAAAGAGATCGCGCGCGCATGACGTTGAGTATCTGCACCCATGACAGGTGAGACGGTAAGGGGAGAGACAATGTTCGGATTGACGAAGACATTATGTGTAGTGGCGCTACTCTGTGGTGCAGCGCCGGCGCTTGCGGCGCCTGATCCCGGGACCTTCAGAAAGCAGCTCGACGCGTTCGTCGAGCAGGAAATGCGCACGGAGAAGGTGCCCGGTACATCGGTCGCGGTGCTGCACAAAGGCCAGGTCGTCGTCGCCAAGGGCTATGGCCTCGCCAATGTCGAGCATGATGTTCCGGTGACGCCCGAGACGATTTTCCAGTCGGGTTCAGTCGGCAAGATGTTCACGGCGGCGGTGGTCATGCTGCAGGTCGAGCAGGGCAAGATGAGCCTCGACGACCCGCTGAGCAAATATGTCCCCAACGCGCCGGCGAGCTGGCGTCCGATCACCATCCGCCACCTCCTCACCCATACATCGGGCATTCCCAACGTCGGGGATGATTTCGATTTCAAGCGCAACTATACCGACGACGAGCTTCTCAAAGGCTTCGAGGCGCTGCCGCTCAACTTTCAGCCGGGCGCACGATACAGCTACAGCAACAGCGGTTACGTCATTCTCGGTATCGTCGTGCAGCGCGCGACCGGCCGCTTCTACGGCGACATCCTGAAGACCGACATTTTCCAGCCTCTCGGCATGAAGACGGCGCGCGTCATCAGCGACCGGGATATCGTGCCCCACCGTGCGGCGGGATATGAAATGGTCGACGGCGAGCTCAAGAATCAGGATTTCGTCTCGGTAAAGATGAACTCCACCGCCGACGGCTCGCTCTATTTCTCGCTCAACGACATGATCGCCTGGGCGCTGGGCGTCGAGCAGGGCAGAGTGTTGAGCGCCGCGAGCTGGAAGCAGGTATACACGCCCGTGCAGCTCAATAGCGGCAAAACCTATCCTTACGGGTTTGGCTGGGATGTCGATACGGCGGGGGGCAGCCCCCGCTATCATCATGGCGGATCATGGCAGGGTTTCCGCTCCTATTATTCCCGCTATCTGGGTGACGATCTCGTCATTCTCTTCCTGGCGAACTCGGCGGAGGCCAATACCGAAATCTTTGTGGACGGTATCGCAAAGCTCTGGGATCCGGCGCTGGTGGCCGTGCCGCGTCCCAAGCCCGAGCCCGCGACGGCTCGCCGTGTCACCGGACTGATCGAAGCCGCCCGCGTCGGCGGTGTGCGCCAGCAGGATGTGCCGCTCGCGCCGCCGAATTTCCTCGACACCCAGAAGCCGTATTGGATCAAGGATCTCAAGGAACTCGGTGCGCTGACGAAACTGGATCTGATCCAGCGCAAGGAATCCGGGGATGATATCGACTATATCTTCGAAGGAACCTTCGGCCAACGCGTCGTGAGAGTCTATTATTCGGTGGCACCGGGCAATCAGGCCTCCAACTTCTTCCTCTCCCTATAAGCCGCCAGCAGAATGCGGGATTCTCGAACAGCTTAGGCCTTCCGACCACTGGGTGGTCGGAAGGCCTGGAATGGAGACGGGCCGTGGAAATCGGACGGAGAAAGTTACTCGCCGCCAGCGCACTGGGCGTCGCCGGCATGACACTGACGGGCCGCGCGCTGGCCCGGGGCATCGGTGAACCTGACCTTCTGGTGGTCAACGCCAATATCTACACGGTCGATCCACTGCAGCCGCGCGCGCGCGCCGTTGCCATTCAAGGTGATCATTTTCTCGCTGTCGGCAGCGATTCGGAAGTGCGTGCGCTTGCGGGCAAGCAAACCCGCATCGTCGATGCGCGCGGTGCTACCATCGTGCCAGGGTTCAACGATTGCCACCTCCATGCCGAGGCCGACACTCTTTTGTACGAAACGCTCGTGGGCAATCCCTATGAGGTGGAGTTCGTCACGATCGCCTCAATTGTTGGCAAATTGCAGGACAAGGCGTCGAAGACCCCGACCGGCGACTGGGTGTTCGGCTTTTTCTATGACGACACCAAGGTCAAGGATGGTCGGGTGCTCACGCGTGCTGACCTGGATCGCGTATCGACGACGCACCCCGTGCTTGTCTTGCATCGGGGTGGGCACACAGCATTTGTGAACGGCAAGTCCTTCGCGCTGGCTGGTGTAAATCGTGATACACCCGACCCAGCGGGCGGAACATTTGACCGAGATTCCAAAGGCGAACTCACCGGTCGGATTACCGACAGTGCCATGGATGCTTTTTACACCCCCAAGATCATGCCCTCGCTCAACAAGGCGGCAGACCCGGCGCGCGCGCGGGCGGCGGCTGCCTTCATGTCCAGCCAGTTCGCGCGCTACGGGTTGACGAGCGTCTCGCATTCCGGGGACGACTTCGCCGCGTTGCAGGGGATACGCGCAGACGGCAAGCTGCTCCACCGCATAAGCTATGAATGCGACGATGCGATGCTGGATCATGTCATCAGCGCCGGCATCGCGAGCGGCCTGGGCGACGAATGGATTCGTTTCGGCGCGACCATAGAGCATACCCATGACGGTTCCTTTTCGGAACGAACCATGGCGCTCAGCCGTCCATATCCGGGCCGTTCGCCGCCCTATTCGGGCAACATCGCCCAGCCGCAAGACCAACTGAATGCATGGGCAGAACGTATGTACAGGGCCGGGATTCGGCCGAACATTCACGCCAATGGCGACGTTGCGATCGACATGGCCCTGAAGGCTTACGAGCACGCCGCCGCCAAGATGCCGGCGGCGCGATTGCGACCGAAGATCACCCACTGCACCTATATCAATCCGGACTTGATCCGGCGCATCAAGGCCGTGGATGCCATTCCCGCGCCCTTCACGACCTATCTTTATTACAACTCCGACAAGTTCGCCTTTTACGGCGAGGAGATGATGAAGAACTGCCTGGCTTTCCGCAGCTTCCTCGACGCTGGCATCCCAGTGGTGGCGGGGTCGGATTTTCCGCCCGGCCCTTTTTCCCCGTTGATGGGAATCCAGGGGATGGTCACGCGTATCGGATTCGACGGACGAATCTGGGGGGCGAACCAGCGCATCACTGTCGAGGAAGCGATCAGGATTTATACGCTTAACGGCGCCATTTCGACAAACGAAGAGCACATGAAGGGATCGATCACGCCAGGTAAGCTGGCCGACTTTGTTCTACTCGGTGATGATCCGCATCATGTCGAACCGGGAAAGATTAAGGATATCCAGATCGTGGAAACCTACACAGGCGGAAAGTCCGTGTTCCATGCATGAGGGAGCGGACCTTTCGGCATTCTGGATGCCTTTCACCAACAACCGCTCTTTCAAGCGCAACCCGCGGCTGCTCGCCTCGGCTTCAGGCATGTACTATGAAACGACAAGCGGCGACCGGGTGCTCGATGCCACGGCCGGCTTGTGGTGCGTAAACGCGGGCCACAACTGCGAGAAGATCACGCAGGCGATCCGCGAACACGCGGGAATTCTCGACTTCGCGCCGACCTTCCAACTGGGTCACCCGAAGCCGTTCGAACTGGCGGGGCGGATTGCCGGGATTATGCCGACTGGTCTGGACCGCATCTTCTTTACCAATTCGGGATCCGAATCGGTGGATACGGCGCTCAAGATTGCCCTAGCCTATCACCGTGCACGCGGCGACGGCGAGCGCACGCGCCTGATTGGGCGGGAGCGTGGTTATCACGGCACCAACTTCGGCGGCACCTCCGTTGGAGGCATCGGTGCGAATCGTCGCGCCTACGCGGCGCAGCTTTGGGGTGTGGACCACTTACCGCATACCTATCGACCGGCGGCGGCTTTCACGCGCGGCCAACCCGACACCGACGAAGACATGGGCGGCTCCCTTGAGAATTTGATCGCGCTGCATGGAGCGGAATCGATCGCGGCGGTCATTGTCGAACCTGTAGCCGGCTCAACGGGGGTACTTGTCCCGCCACATGGTTATCTTGAAAGACTGCGGGAAATCACGAGCCGGCATGGCATTTTGTTGATCTTCGATGAGGTCATCACCGGCTTCGGAAGGCTGGGATGCGCCACCGCCGCGGAATTCTTCGACGTTTCACCTGACATTTTGACCATGGCGAAAGGGCTGACCAATGGTGCGGTGCCGATGGGCGCTGTCGCGGTCAAGCGCGCGATTCACGATACCATCGTCGATACGGCTGCAGGCGGCATCGAGTTTTTCCATGGCTACACTTACTCCGGCCATCCCCTCGCTTCGGCCGCAGGCGTGGCCACGTTGGACCTGTACGCAGAAGAGGGTCTGTTCGAGCGCGCGGCTCGGCTGGCGCCGCTTTGGGAGCAGGCAGTTCATAGCCTGCAGGGCGTGCGTCATGTCATTGATGTCCGGAGCATCGGCCTCGTCGCAGGCATCGAATTGGCATCGCGCCCGGAGGCGCCGGGGCAGCGCGCCCTCGAGCTGTTTCATCGCTGCTTCGACGAGGGGCTGTTGATACGAGTGACGGGAGACATCATCGCCTTGTCTCCACCGTTGATCATTGAGGAAGCGCAGATCGACGAGATCTGCACACGGCTTGTCCGAGTTCTCGAATCGGTTGAATGACGCTCCCGATGTCTCCTCGAGAGAGGTCAATCGCGCCCTCCCGCAATGGGAACGGGACCCCGGGGCCCGGCACGTCGCAATGATTGCCGTCGGCTCTGACATCGGAGCGAGACTGTTCGTCCAAAGGAGTACGGCAATCGTGCCAGCCGGAGCGGTGAGTCATCGCTGTCAATCAAAGGGATTTTGACTTTGCGACCTATCTACCGCGCTATCGTGGCCTTTTGTCTGCTGCCCCTGATTGCCGCAACGCCCGACTATGACGCGCGCGTGGCCCGGGTATTGAAGTCGACGCCTCTGATCGATGGACATAATGATTGGCCCGAGGCACTCGCGGCGCGCGAGGGGGAGGGGCGCTGGACGCTCGATCTGCGGCAAGGGTTGGATCGCAGGCCGATACCCTATAATACCGATATTGAGCGTCTGCGCCGCGGAAAGATCGGCGGCCAATTCTGGTCGGTCTATGTCGACGCCGAAAAGCCCGGGGTGCAGCAGGTCGAGGAAACGCTCGAACAGATCGACCTCGTAAAGCAGATTGCCGCTCGCTATCCCGAGACCTTCTTGCTCGCGCGCACCGCTGCCGATGTCCGGCGCATCCACGCGGCAGGGCGAATTGCCAGCCTCATCGGTGTTGAGGGCGGCGGTCAGATCGACGGCCGCCTGTCGGTGCTCCGTACCTATCGCGATCTTGGCGCCGGCTATTTGACGCTCACTCATGTCAAAACGATCGCATGGGCTGATTCGGCAACCGACAATCCGCGCCATGGCGGCCTGACGCCGTTCGGAAAGACGGTGGTGACCGAACTTAACCGGCTCGGGATGCTGGTCGATCTCAGTCACGTCAGTGAGGATACGATGCGGGATGCCCTGGCGGTATCGAAAGCACCCGTGATCTTCTCGCATTCCGGCGCTCGCGGCATCAATGATCATCCGCGCAATGTTTCGGACGCGGTACTCAGGCTCGTCACCTCGAACGGCGGTGTCGTGATGGTGGATTTTGCTCCGGCCTATGTCTCCGACGCTTATCGTCGCTGGTCGGCCGATGCAGAGGCAGAGAAAATCAGATTGAACGCGCCGCCTTATGATGGTCTGTACATCGGCCAGCCCAAGCTAGCCGCTGCCACCTATGCGAGTTGGCTGAAGAACAACCCGGCGCCGGTCGTGACACTGGCACAGGTCGCCGATCATATCGAGCACGTCGCGCAGGTCGCGGGCGTAGACCATGTCGGGATCGGTTCGGACTTCGATGGCGTCGACAATGTGCTGCCGGCCGGGCTCGGCGACGTGTCCACCTATCCCGCGCTGCTCGAAGAGCTGATGCGTCGCGGATGGAGCGACGCTGACATAGCCAAACTGGCAGGCGAAAATGTACTGCGCGTCATGACTGAAGCGGAGCGTGTTTCTAGGAGCATGGCGGCTCTAGCCCGGACTCGGGACCAGTGATGGGACAGGCGTTGTGCTTATACGGTCAATCTTCTTGGTCCGGGGCATGGGCGGTTGTGCGAGGAGATGCCTCTTAATCTCGCCTGTCGGAGGTATTTCGGCTCGATCCGGATGGCAACGTGCTCACTCGCTCATGGTGTTTTGGACACTGAGTGACGACGCGTCGCCATGGAGCGACGGGTCAGCCGAGCATCGCCGCTGCCATGCGTTCGTCCATGCAACGACATCAGCCAATGAAAGCAGATTGACATCTGTTCGCCGTCGGAAAGCGGGCGATCGAGCGCCAGCTCAACCCGATCACGTGCGATCAGGGCGGGCCGAAGCCGTCGAATGCGCCCTTGGTGCGTCGTGCGACAACTGGTGCGGGGAGGCGGTCGGCGAATGCTGCTTGTGCGACTGCACGGTTGTTGCCGCCAGCCTCAGCATTGGTGATGTTCTCCCTTACGGTAATCCACGAGCCGTCGATGCCAGCGGTGCGGTTAGCCGGATGTCGTTGTTGCATCCGCTCGAATGGCCCTCACCACGAACTGCTGACTGGTGAGGGTATGATCCGCCGTGACCCTGGGAGGTCCGATTTGGCCGGAAGAGGCGATCCCGGGATTGTCGGCTTGCTCCGCGAGATGGGAAGCGCTTATTTCCAACATGTTGCCTGCATTCTTGATCACGGCGAAAGCCCTGTTCGCATTGCCGGTGAGGGAGACGGAGGAACCCGTGACGCTGATTGGCGTTGTCAGGTGCATGTTCGACACAGCCGCTACGTTCGCCTGCCCATATTGGTAGGAGGAGAGGGCGGATTCGACGCAGGAGTCGAGTGCTGCCGTCGCAACGGTCAGGCGGCAGGTTTCGGACCGGGTGGCGCTGGCTATGGCGTTCGCTATTGCGGCGCGGTTGGCAGCGCTCATCTCAGGACATTTGCGGCTTTCCTGCAAGCCTATGCCTATGCCTATGCCTATGCCTATGCTGGGTTCGAGCGCCTCTATTACCTGACCGTCAGCCGGGGCTCATAACGCCTGTTGCCTGCTGGGCGCGAGCACGGCGCAAGTTGCGTGATGTCTACAGGGCCGACCCGCATTCCGTCGCCGCCGAAGGGCTGAAGCCCATCCGCGAGCTTTACGATGTCGAGCGCGGCATCGCCTGTGATCCTGACGATGACCGCCGGAAGGCTCGGAAGCTGTCTAGGTTGCGAGTGCTGGATTTCTTCGCATGGGCCGATGGCGTGCTGGGGCAGATTTCCGCACGGTCGCCGCTGGCAAAGACACTGCGCTACGCTGTGAAACTCAATCCCCATTTGCTCGCCTACACCGAGGACGAGCGGCTTGCTTCTGGAGAATAGCGGCTGAACGGGGTGCGTCGACCATGTTGCCGTGCCGAAAGGGCCGCTGTGGTATGTGCCTGGGCCATTTCCGGCGTGGAGGAACGTCCGGTTGGCAGCCAATCTCGTCTTTTGCTGGCCCCGCACCGTTGCGGCTCATCAGCGTCATGATACAGCGTGGGAGATTTGCACTGTCAACCAGATGGTTGCGTATTCATTGCTTGAATCTTGCGTTCGGCACCCAGCAAATTGCGGGCGTCGTCCAGTCGTTCGGCATAAGCGTCGAGAGCGACAGCCGTACGCTGGATATAGAGTTCGGCCTCGGCAAAGCGTCGTTCTTCGATAGCCTCCCGTACGCCAGGCAGCGTCTTGGCACCGTAGCCCGTCAGCAGGCCGGGAGCGTAAACGAGATTCTTGTACCACGGGCGCAGAGGCAAGCCGCGTTCGTCGAGTAAAAGTTGGTCGATGTTGCGTAGAAGACGATTGAGGCGGACCCGTGTTGCTGGCGCGAGGTTGGCATCCGTTGCGGCGTAACGAGCATCGAAGGCAGTCGCGCTCGCCCTCAGTCGATCGATCGCCGTCTTGAGTGGCGTGAGGTCAATGGGAGGTGTCGCAGGCTGGACACTCGGCGCCCCTAGCGGCGTCTCCGGGTCGCTGGCCAGACGGTAGTCGTTGGCCACTCGCATCCGTGCGGCTTTGCGATCGAGGTTGCGATACTCGGCCAAAAGCGCATCGATCTCGTCAAAATAAACCAGCATTGTATCGGCAAAGTCGCTGAAGCGCTTTGCCGGGGTCGGCGCATCGGCCAGCCTCAGCACGGCCCGGCCGACCAGTTTCGCCAGCGTGGCGCTGTACCGCATGCCGGGATCATTGAACTTTATATGGTGTTGAAAGGTGTCATAGGCTGAGTGAAAGGCTGCGCTGCTCGCACCCTCACCCTCGAAGTGCAAATCGAGGACAGGGATGCCGAGGTGACCAAGATAGGCGGAATAATCGGACCCAGTACCCGCGGGCAGGATTGGCACGTCCTTATCATTGAAGGCCGCGTCGATCGTTCTGGGATCAAATGAATGATCGCCATTGGCCGCCGAAACCCGGATGACGGCGCGCTGGCGTTGGAGCAGCGACACGCCCGTTTCGGGGTCGGTGACATCGGCCGCGAGCAGATTTACAAAGTGCTGGAGATCATGGCTGCCTTCGACATGCAAGATACCCCGACCTGCGTCATCGGTGTTGAGATAAGCAACGGCCTTGGCTTTCAGTTCACGGGCATGCTTCTCGGCCCATTCCGTCGAGCCGAGAATGCCCGCTTCCTCGCCATCCCAGCTTGCATAGATGATCGTCCGTTGCGGACGCCACCCTCGTTTGACCAGCGCACCGATTGCTTTTGCTTCGCTCAGCAGCGCAACCTGCCCTGACAGTGGATCGGCCGCTCCGAAGACCCATCCGTCATAGTGGTTTCCACGGACAATCCATTCATCAGGGTGAGCCTTTCCCTTCATGACCGCGATCACGTCATGGATCGGCTTCAGTGACCAATCAGATTTCACCGCAAGGTGCACAATCACGCTTCCGTCGCCGGTGGTCGCGCCGCCAAAATGATAGGATAACGGTAGCCCGCCTTGCCACGAGGCAGGAGCGGATGGGCCGCCAAGGCGTCCGATGAGCTTTACCGCGTCGCCATAAGAGATCGGCAATGCGGGAATATGAAGGATGGTCTTCGCCTCGGCGCGAGACAGCCGCTTGGCTTTCGCGTCGGCGCCGACGCCCGGCGTCAGTGGATCGCCAGGGTACGTCACGATATCCGCCACCGAACCGCGCTGGACGCCGCCGGCGGGGCGCCAACCACCTTCGGGATAGGGATCGCCACGACGGTATCCATCATCAGCCGGATCCGAGTAGATCAGACAACCGGCCGCGCCGTGTTGCTCGGCGAGCTTAGGCTTGAGACCGCGCCAGCCACCCCCGTAGCGAGCCAGCACGATCTTGCCCTTAACGTCGATTCCCGCCTGGCTAAGCAACTCGTAATCGCGCGGCATGCCGTAGTTGACGTAAACGATCGGTGCGGTGACATCGCCGTCGCCCTGATAGGCAAGATATGGCGGCAGCGCCTTGGACAGATCGAGGGTCGAAACATCGCCTGTGATCCCCGGTTCCTGGCCGCCCAGAAGTACTGGCTCAGGCGCAATCATCTCGACCCGTGTCGCGATCGGCGTTGGGTACAGCACATAGAACGTCTCGATATGTGCGTCCCAACCCCAGTTTCGATACAATGCGAGCAACATCTCCGCATTGGCCTTGTCGTGCGGCGAACCAATATGATTCGGTACGGAAGACAAGGCCTGGAGCCAGGCGAACTCGTCACTTGCGCTGATCGACGCATCAAGTGCGCGTTCAAGCTCTTGATCGGTCTTGGCCCGGGAAGGCGCTGCTCCCAGGAGGGCAGCACAGCCAATGGCGGCGAGAATACGTCCGGTCAGGTCCACTTTATGATCCTTCGCTGGAAGGCGTCGTCGACATAAGTTCGTCGCTTCGTTCGACGAGTGAAAATAAACAATCGCGACGGATCGCCACCAAGGGACGTCATTTAAACGACGATCGTCACTGGAGGTATGTATTTGTAGATGGCAACGCAGAAGGCATGGATGCTAGCAAGAGCATCGGCTTCTAGCGGCTTGCCGGTTCGCTTTTATAATCAGGATCTTCCATCAATAAAGGCGGAGAGGTCGCGCTTTAACTTCTCGAGAGATTGCTGGTGCACGTACATCATGTGCCCGGAGGGGTAATATTCAATGCGGATCCGTGCGGCAGCTGCCTTGGGGACGCCGAGGTGCGCCACCATGTATTCAGCATTGGAGAAGGGCGATCCGATGTCGAAATAGCCCGCGAGAACCAGAAGCCTTAGATCGGGCTCCTGCACGAGAGCCTGGGCCAGGTCATCGCCCGCGTTGACCATGGACTGCCCCGGGCCGTCCCCGCCATATTGGCCGCCATCCGGCTGGTGTCGCAGATCGAAATGATCGCCGACCCACCTGTTCTCGGTGACATATTCCTGATCCGGGGCCAGCTTCAGATCGCGATAAAGATAGTCGCGTAACACCGCCGAATAGGTCGGCACGATGGCGGCAAGTGCCGGATCATAGTCCGCGCCCTTCTGCAGCGGATCGAGCGTAAGCCCTACAAACCGCCCGTCGAGCCGGCTTACGGTCTCGCGGCGGTCCCTGAAAAGTTCTTGAGCGAAACCGAATTCCGTCACGCGGAGGTTTGCGGTTTTGATATAGTCTTCCGAGAGACCGATATAGCGATGCATCTGCGCGGCGACCGCGTCGCGCTCCTCGTCGGATAGGGCATCGCCCTTGGCGAGGGCCGCCGAATAAGGACCTGCGGCGAATTTCCGAACGTCGTCGAGGAACGGCTCCAGCGCTGGTGGCTGGCCGGCGACACGATGGTGATACCAGGCCACGGCCGCGAAGCCCGGCAAGAATGCCGGAAGGGGCCGCTCATTGCTGCGTTGCCCCGTCGAGACCATCTGGAAGTCCGTCGCCATCGATAGCAGCACGACGCCGTCGAACTTGACCGCGAACCGGCCAAGCATATGGTTGGCGATAACGGCCGCCCGGACGGTGCCGTAGCTTTCGCCCAACAGATATTTGGGTGACGCCCAGCGATTGTTGACGCTGAGATACCGCGCGATGAAGCGGCTGACCGAATCCGCATCGGCGTCGACAGTCAGGAATTCCTCGAGCTTGCCGTTGCAGACCGGCCGGCTCAATCCTGTTCCCATCGGATCGATAAGTACGATGTCCGCCTTGTCGATCATGCTGAATGCGTTGTCGACTGCCTTGTAGGGCGGCGGCGGCGCGGAACCGGGGTCAGCGACGAGGACGCGCTTCGGCCCCAGCAAACCCATATGGAGCATCAGCGACGAGCTTCCCGGACCGCCATTGAAGGCAAACATCAGTGGCCGCGGTGCACCAGCGCTACCCGGATCCTGGCGCGTATAGGCGATATAGCCGATCTGCCCGACCGGCTGGTGCTCCTGGTTGCGAATCAGCATCGTGCCGGCAGTGGCGGTGTAGCTGACGCTTTTGCCGTCGATGGCGATACGGTGTTGCGTGACTGACGGCGCAAGGTTCGGAACCGGCGTCGCCTCAGCCGGCTTCGCGTCTTTGCCCGAAGCCGGACAATATTCGACACCCGGGCGATTCATGCTGGCGTGTGCGTCCTCTGCATGAGCAGCGGGAAACAGGCCCAGGCCGGCAAGAATACTGGATGCGATGGCGAAAGTTTTCATGGCATTCCCCGAGAGCGAATTGGCGCTTTGAATGGTCATTGCTGCACCGAAGGCGAATCGGCTTTCGGCTGCTGCGGGAGAGCCGAGCGATACCGATCGAACCACGCGAGGATCGCGCTGGCTTTGGCAGCTGATTGAGACGGACGCGCGGTCAGATCGAGATGGCCAGCATGCGGCACCTCGACCAGCGCCGTTGGCACCCCACGAAGCTGGAGGGCCTCATAATATTGCTCTGCCTCGCTGACCGGAGTGCGGAAATCCTCTCCTCCGACGACGATCAACGTAGGGGTGGTGACATTGCCGACCAGCGACAATGGCGAATGCTTCCAATAGGTGTCGACGTCCTCCCACGGCATCTTTCCGTACCAACGCCGTGGCACGGAACCTGCCTCGTCCGTGGTCAGTACGTAGCTGATGGCGTTGATCACGGGTTTTTGCACCGCAGCCGCGCGAAAGCGATGGGTCTTTCCCACGATCCAGGCGGTCAACTCCCCGCCCGCTGATCCGCCGGTGACGAACATCTGATCCGGATCCACGGATCCGGCTGCGACGGCCGCGTCGACGACGCTCATCAAGTCGTCATAATCATGCCCCGGGAAATCGCCCTGGATCAGGTTGGCGAAACCCTCGCCATAACCGGAGGATCCCCGCGGGTTGGCATAGACGACGATATAGCCCGCGGCAGCGTAGAGCTGCATGTCGGTCGCGAAGAGATCGCCACCATAGCTTCCCGACGGGCCACCATGAATCTCTAGGATCAGAGGATATTTTTTGGTCGGATCGAAACCTGGCGGGGTAACCAGCCATGCGTCGATAGGGCGCTGATCGAACGATGATCGCACGGCCAGATGGCGCGTCTGCGCGAGGGTTTTGCCGGCGAGCAAAGCTTCGTTCAGCCTTGTCAGGCGCGTGATGCGCCCGTCGCGTGCGATCGACAGGTCAGCGGGCGCATCGCTCGACCCACTGGCGAAGGCCACCGCGCCGTTTGGCGCGACGCTGAATGCCGCGCCAAGCGTGTAGGGACGGTCCAGCTGCGATCCTGCAAGGCCGGTTGCCACGGTCTTGATCCCGCCGCTCAATGTCAGGCGGGCAGCTTTCAGCGTTCCCGCGTCAGCATATTGAATGAAGAGGCTGTGGCTGTCGGACGCCCATTGCAGGTCGGCTATCGATCGGTTCAGCTCAAGGTTGATCGCGCGATTGTCCCCGCCGTCGCCGGACATCAGGTAGACATGGCTATCCTGATAGGAGAGCATGCGGTCGTCATATCCGAGATAGGCGATTGTCTTGCCGTCAGGAGAAACCCGCGGATTCGTCGCCGGGCCGATCCTGTGGGTCAGCCGGGTGAGTGCCCCGTTGCCGATCGACACGCGGTAGATTTGCGACGAGTTCGTATCGCGCTGCCAGCCTTCGTTGCGATTGGCGCTGAAGAGCAGTGCCTGCCCGTCGGGCATCCAGGCGATCGGTCCGTGATCGTCGAACGCGCCGAACGTCAGCTGGCGCGCCGTGCCGCCGTCTGCGGAAATGACGAACAGATGCGGATGGCCGGGTTCGAGATAGCCTTCCGTGTCGCGGCGATAGGTAACCTCGGTGATGACCCTCAACGGATCGGCCCATTGGGCGCCGGCCGGCTTCTCCGGCAACGATCCCAGGCTCTTCTTGGGGCCGGTGGTTCGCATGACGAAGGCGATTGATCGACCGTCCGGTGACCATCGCAGGTCTTCCGCGCCATCGCCGACATCGGCGATGCGCGCCGTCCGGCCATTCTCCAGCCATCGGACAGCGATGTAGGATCGTCCGCCCTCGCTGACGACATAGGCAAGGCGCTTGCCGTCCGGCGACCAACGCGGCGAGCTGGCGGATGAAGCACCCGCTTCGAGCGGTTGTTGCGTCGATGTTGCGGTATCGACCAGCCAGATCGCGCGTCGGGCGCGATCGGTCATGATATCGAAGCTCTCGCGCACATAGGCGACGGCATGGGCGTCAGGGCTGATCTGGGGATCGGTGACCCGTTGGAGACTGAACAGATCGCCGGCCTCGAACGTGCGCACGCCTTCGGCGGCGGGGGCGGCCGACGAGATCGAGGGAGCAAGCAGCGCGCTCAACGCCAGGGAAAGGCTGATGTAGCGAACGCGCAGACGCGGGGCCATCGATCGGCGGTAACGGTCGCGGGGCGGTTTGCTCATTTGGCGGGCCCGCTGATGATGCCCACGCCGTCAACGATCTCCATCTTCGTGCGGTAAGCCGCCGAAAGCTGTTTCAGGCGTTCCAGGATCGCCCGGCCATGCTCATTGGTAGCGATGCTTGGCATGCCGCTTCGGGCGCCGGCGTTTGGCTCGATCTCGATCGGGTAGATTTTTATCGATTGCAGCTGGTGGCCGCGAAAGACGCAGATGGGTACGAAGCTTTCCTGCCAGCTCTCCGGCACGATCAGTTCCTCGCCGGCCGGCGTGTGCAGGATCCTCCGGCCGCCAAAGTCGAGGAAGATGCTGCCCATCCCGTAGAAGATCGGCTTGCCTTTATAGATTTCGATGCCGCTGACGACGTGCGGACCGTGCCTCACGACGATGTCGGCGCCTCGATCGATGGCGGCATGAAACAGGTCCGGCAGGAACGCTGCTGGGCGCGAATCGTTGGGGCTGGGTGCCTCATTGGCCCGATGCAGGACCATCGGCTGAAACGGCAGGGGCGGGGGCTTGTCATCGTCGCCCGCGGTCTCATGAGCGTGGATCGAGAAAATGACGAGCTTTGCATGTGCTTTGCCTTCGTCGATTGCGGAAAGCAGTTCGCTTTGGTCCGAGGGCTTCATATCCCAACGGGTTCCAAAACCCCTGTTCGCCTCGAACAATTGATCGCCAATCCGGATCGCGGGCCCCTCTTCGAGGGCCAGCGGTCCAGCTGCCTCACGCAGTGATCCGAGTAGTGCAGGGGGGACGAGCCGTACCTCTCGTGTCCGCAGCACGCTGATGCCTGGCCGTGGCTTCGTGGTGACGCCACGACGGACGATTGCATCGCCTGCGATGGACATGGGGGGGAAGGTCGAAGCCGTCGCAACGAGTGCGATCGGTCCTTTTGCTGTGGTGAGATAGGCCGGTGCGCGCGCCGTACTGGCGCTGACGCCAGCGCCAGCCCAGGCGATCCCGGCGCGCCTCAGATTTTCGAAAGTGGCGACCAGTCCTTCGTATCCCCAGTCAGTCGCGTGATTGTTTGCCTTTGAAACAAGCGTTACCCCCATATCGCGAAGATCCCGCGCGAAGTCGGTCGTGTAGGCGGGTTCCCCTCCGCCATTTTCGGCAGCGGGATAGCCTGGGAAGTCCCAGAGATCGAAGACTGCTCCCTCCAGGTTCGCGAATCCGACATCAGCGTTTCGGAACAGCTCCGCGACTTGGGCGAACCGGCTGTCAGTCGCTCGGTTCATCGGATGCGATAGGCCTATCGTATCACCGGCTATTGCGACCGATACCGTCTCGTCCGAGGGCCCGGTCGGCTCGGCCAATGATGGCGATGCAGCCGACATTAGGATCGCCGAGACGACCGTATGTTTGAACAGGTTGGGTTTCCTCATTGTGCTTCTCCTGGGCGGAGTGCCGCCCAAATGCTCCGGTCTTCCGCGGTGCTGTTCCGGTATTCGGTGCGAGGAACGCTCTCGAATTCGAACTATGGATCGACGTCCGAGTGGACGGAGCGGCCATAGGCTGCCGCTCCGTCCACTCGCCTTAGAAGTCTCGGCTCAGGGACAGGCCAAAGGTACGCGGCTGCAGGAAATAGCGCCCGTATTTCGGCGACGTGCCGAGGCCGCCACCGATGATGGCCGCCTTGTCAGTCAGGTTGTTGACGAAGACATTGACGGCCCATGGTCCGGTTTTCACGCCGGCGTTGGCGTCGAAGGTTACGTAGCTCGGATAAATCTGGCGTGGAGAGGCGTCGCCAAGGAAGTTGCCGTATC
>JAZKCJ010000010.1:0-123016 GCA_040388155.1 Pseudomonadota bacterium | reverse complement strand
AGAACATCACCGATTACGGTGCGTTCGTCGACCTCGGCGGCATCGACGGCCTGCTGCACGTCACCGACCTGAGCTACAAGCGCGTCGGCCATCCGAGCGAAGTGCTGAACATCGGCGACACCGTCCGCGTCCAGATCATCCGCATCAACAAGGACACGCAGCGCATCTCGCTCGGCATGAAGCAGCTCGAGAGCGATCCGTGGGAGGGCGCAGCGGCCAAGTATCCGATCGGCGCCAAGCTGTCGGGCCGCGTGACCAACATCACCGAATATGGTGCGTTCGTCGAGCTCGAGCCGGGCATCGAGGGCCTCGTCCACGTCTCCGAAATGAGCTGGACCAAGAAGAACGTCCATCCGGGCAAGATCGTCTCGACCTCGCAGGAAGTCGATGTCGTCGTACTCGAGGTCGATCCCGACAAGCGCCGCATCAGCCTTGGCCTCAAGCAGGCCCAGTCGAACCCGTGGGAGGCCTTCGCCGAAGCGCATCCGATCGGCTCGACCGTCGAGGGTGAAGTCAAGAACGCGACCGAGTTCGGCCTGTTCATCGGCCTCGATAACGACGTCGACGGCATGGTCCACATGTCCGACATCGCCTGGGGGGTTTCGGGCGAGGACGCACTCAACCTGCACCGCAAGGGCGAGATGGTTCAGGCCATCGTGCTCGACATCGATGCCGAGAAGGAGCGCATCTCGCTCGGCATGAAGCAGCTTGAGCGTGGCGCCCCGGCAGCCGGCGGCGCGGTCGCGTCGAGCGGCGGCGGTTCGAGCCTCAACAAGAACGCGATCGTCACGGTCACCGTCCTCGAAGTCCGCGACGCGGGCCTCGAGGTCCAGGTCGGCGACGATGGTGCGACCGGCTTCATCAAGCGCACCGATCTCGGCCGCGACCGCGACGAGCAGCGTCCGGAGCGTTTCCAGGTCGGCCAGAAGTTCGACGCGATGGTCACCGGCTTCGATCGTTCGAAGAAGCCGACCTTCTCGATCAAGGCGATGCAGATCTCCGAAGAGAAGCAGGCCGTTGCGCAGTATGGCTCGTCCGACTCGGGCGCGTCGCTGGGCGACATCCTCGGTGAGGCGCTCAAGGCGCGCAGCAGCGAGGCCAAGAAGTAAGAACCATTCCGGGCAGGCGGCATCGTCCCGCCTGCCCGGAAATGGCATTTTTTTGCAAATTTGAGTCGATTCGATCCTATTCGGCGCTTTACGCTTGATATAGGCAATGACCGGGCGGTCATTTGTTCCGAACCGGACAGAATCCGGGAATGATCGTCAGTGGGGGAGATCGGGCACCAATGGTCGCCCGATGGTTTCGGTTTTAAGGAGTCGCTGACGCCATGATCCGTTCCGAACTTGTCGAGATGCTTGCCGCCGACAATCCCGATCTGGCCATGCGCGACGTCGAGGCGATCGTCACGACCTTCTTCGACGAAATTTCGAAGCGCCTCGCAACGGGCGGCCGCGTCGAACTCCGCGGCTTCGGCGCCTTTTCAACCCGGGCTCGCGACGCCCGTATCGGCCGCAACCCGCGCACCGGTGAAGTGGTCGAGGTCGACGCCAAGCGCGTGCCTTATTTCAAGCCAGGCAAGGAAATGCGCGTTCGATTGAACGTGTGACGGCCGCCGCGGGTTGACACCCGCCCTTCCCTGCGCTTCGTCGCGGGCCATGCGGGCGTGGCGAAATTGGTAGACGCACCGGACTTAAAGACTTGAGTGCTCGCGGGGAAACCCGCGAAGTAGAACTGCTCAAATTCGGGGAACCCTGTAAGATGGCAATCCCGAGCCAAGCCCGACGGGACAGGTGCCCGGCGGGAAGGTGTAGAGACTAGACGGGCAGCACCTACCCTCCGCCATGCGGGGCACGGTGAAGGGATAGTCCAGACCACAAACGCCCGAGCGGGCGGCGGCGAAAGCCGTAGCTGGTAAGAAAATCCGTAGGGCCGCAAGGCCTGTGGGGGTTCGAGTCCCCCCGCCCGCACCATAACCTTTCTTCAGCCCCAGCGACCTCCTCTTGGGACAGGTCCATCACCTGGATTTGCCGTGGTGAGCAGGTGCAACATCCCTGCATCGATCGACCGGCGCCTCTTGAGGCACGGGACCGATCCACCTCCGGGTAGAAGGTGACGACCAGATCACGTCTCCCGCCCGTGCGATCCCTGTTGTTCACCTGATCCTTCGACTCATCACTTCTCAACGATTTGGGTGGAGACGTGCTGCCGGTTAGGATTCCTCATGAGTATTGCCCGACTCTGGAGCTTCATCATTCGCCACAGGTTCACGATCCGGGATTTGTCGCTGATATTCGTCGGTACGCTCGTCGCGCTCTATTTGGCCTATGCGATCGACATCTTCGACAACGAGCCCGGCATCGGCGTCCGCCAGGCGGAAATCGAACTCGATGAAGCGCTGCTCATCGGTGCCCTGCTCGGCGTCACCCTGCTTCTCTACAGCATCCGCCAATATCTGGTTCAGAAGCGGGAAATGGCCAGGCGCATCGCGGCGGAACATCACGCCCGCGAACTCGCCTATCAGGACGGGCTGACCGGCCTGCCGAACCGACGGCAATATGACGACGCTCTTCGCGCCGCGCTTGCCGCACCCCCGCGCGCGGGGGCCTCGCATGGCGTGTTCCTGCTTGATCTCAACGGTTTCAAGCAGGTCAACGACCTCCATGGCCACGGTATCGGCGATGAGGTGCTTGTCGTCGTCGCGCACCGGCTGAGCGCCGCAATGCGCGAAGGCGATATGGTCGCGCGCTTCGGCGGCGATGAATTCGCCATCCTTGCACCGCATCTCGCCGGCCCCGAAGCCGCCACCAATATCGCCCTGCGCGTGATCGAAGCGCTCGACCTGCCGATCGAGGCCAGCAGGGCGATTTATCGTGTCGGTGCAGGCATCGGCATCGCCCTCGTCCCGGGCGATGCCGCAACCGTCGACGAGGCGATGCGCAAGGCGGACGTGGCGCTGTACCGGGCCAAGGCCGAACGGCGCTCCGCACTGCGTTTCTTCGAAGCGGAGATGGACCTGCGCGTCCAGGAGCGCGCGGCGATGGAAACCGCGCTTCGTGCCGCCATCGATGCCGGGCGAATCGAGGCGATGTACCAGCCGACCGTCAACCTGCAGACCCACGAGATCACCGGCTTCGAGGTGACGCCGCGCTGGATCGACCCCGAACAGGGCGAGATCGCGATCGAACGTTTCATCGCGATCGCAGAGGAGGTGGGGCTGATCCATGTGCTCGCCGAACGGATCCTGCGCCAGGCCTGCGAGGCAGCGCACCACTGGCCGCCCCATGTCACCGTTTCGGTCGATTTCTATCCGAGCCAGCTCAAGGACCGGCTTGTCGCGGCCCGCATGGTGCGCATTCTCACGGAAGCCGGTCTTTCGCCCACGCGGCTCGAAATCGAGATCACGGAAAGCGCGCTGGTCGCCGACATGGAGAATGCGCAACTGGTGCTCGGCGCGCTCCGCACCGCCGGCGTACGCATCGCCCTCGACAATTTCGGCACCGGCTATTCAAGCCTTTACCATCTGCGCAATCTGAAGCTCGACAAGATCAAGATCGACCGGAGTTTCATCCATGCCATGGTCGGCGAGGTTGAAAGCAGGAGCATCGTCAAAGCCCTGGTCGGCCTCGGGCACGGCCTTGGCCTCACCATTGCCGCAGACGGGATCGATGCCGCCGACCAGGAGGCTTCCCTGATCGGCACAGGGTGCGAAGAAGGCCAGGGCCAGTTGTTCAGCACCCCCGTCACTGCGGACGAAGCACGGGCGTTGTTCACAGCGTCACAACATCATCAGGCAGGCTGAGCCGGGGCTACGGCGTCCGCTCAATGGCAGGCCGCGAGGTATGCGGAATTGATCGTCACCCACGCGCCTGGGCATCGGCAGAATCGCCCGGCCAGGAGGCCTGCTCAAGACGTTTCCATATCCGGTGCATCGTCGCGCGCGGGCTGCCCAGCCCCGCGCGATCGGTGGTCGCACGCCAGTTGTCGGCATGGTCGAGCAATTGCGCCACCCGGGGTCCGGGCGTCAGTTCAGCGCCCCAGCTTTCAATCGACGCTGCATTCGTCAGCGCCAGTGAGGCTGTGGCCACGGCGATGACGATCGTCGCCCAGCGAAGCCCGTGCTCCTGCGAGACCGGGCCGGGCAGATCTACGGGAAACTCCTGGGCAGCAGGCATGTCTTCTTCCTAGAAGCGGTAATAGATGAACGGGGCTACGCCTTCGAAGCGCATGGCATCGACGACGAGGATCAGGGCGGCCAGCCCGACGCCGACCAGCGGCGCCGGGAAGTTCCGGATGCGCATGGCAATGCCGCCCATCCACCGCGTCGGCGTGGCATGGATGGCAAGACCGAGACCGACCAGCAGCACGATCAGCGGCGACGCGGTGAAACCGGAGGGGCCACCCAAAGGATTCAGGATGCCGCCGAGATAGGCCATGGCGTCGGCAAAACTCGCCGCGCGGAAAAAGATCCAGCCGAGCACGACCACATGGAAGGTGACGAGCAGCCTCACCCACATCGGCAGCGGCGGCCAATGCTTCGGTGCGTGATCCGCCCAGAAGCGTTCCACCGCCAGCGCGCCGCCATGCAGACCGCCCCAGATGATGAAGGTCCAGCTCGCACCGTGCCACAGGCCGCCGAGCAGCATGGTCACCATCAGGTTACGATAGGTGGCGACCTTCCCTGCCCGGCTGCCGCCCAGCGCCTCGATATAGAGATAGTCGCGCAGCCACTGCGACAGGGTGATGTGCCAGCGCCGCCAGAATTCCTGCAGCGAGGTCGCGCGGTAAGGCTGGTCGAAATTGCGCGGGAAGCGATAGCCGAGCAGCGCGGCCAGCCCGATGGCCATGTCGGTATAGGCGGAGAAGTCGCAATAGATCTGCACCGCATAGCCATAGGCCGCGAAGACAAGGTCGAGCGCCGAATGCGACGCGGGATCGGCGAACACCGGGTCGACGAAGCCGACCGCCAGTTCCGACGCGATCACCGTCTTCTTGAACAGTCCCCAGACAATCAGCAGCAGCGCCATCGACACCATCGACCGGTCGAGCTTCGGACGCGACTGGAATTGCGGCACCAGATCCGCCGCGCGAACGATCGGTCCCGCGACAAGGTGCGGGAAGAAGGACATCAGCAGCAGGATGTCGAGAAGCGCTGCCGGCTGAACCCGCCGGCGATAGATATCGACGACATAGCTGATGCCCTGGAAGGTGAAGAACGAGATACCGATCGGCAGGATCACCCGCAGCATCGGCAGGTCGCGCTCGAACCCGATCGCGGCGAGCGTCGCGCCGACCTGCTCCGTGAAGAAGTCGAAATATTTGAAGAAGCCGAGGATGATCAGATTGGCAGCGACACCACAGAGCAGCAGGAGCTTGCGCCGGCCGGCGAAGCGATCGCTCGCGAGCCCAGCCGCGACTGCCCAATTCATCAGCGCCGAAAAGATCAGCAGCGGCACGAACCGCCAGTCCCAGGCGCCATAGAACACCCAGCTCGCGACGAGCAGGAGGATCTTGCGCCACTCGTTGGAGCGGGTGGACCAGACCATGGCGAAGACGAGGAGAAAGAAAACGCCGAAGGTGAGCGTGGGAAACAGCATGATTATTCCGCGGTCGCGGCTCCCCTGTCGAGATCGGCCTGGAGCCGCCGCGCGACCTCCAGTCCGCCCGCACTGTTGAAATGGACATAGTCGCCCCGCATCAATGGGGCGTCACGCTGAACCCAGTTGCGGGCAGCGCAGGGGCCACCCATCCGTGATTGCCAATCCCACCAGGCCAGGCCCATGTCGCCCGCCACCCGGCGCTGGATCTCGCGCACCGCGGCCAACGCCGGCGGCGCGAACAGCATTGACTGCTCACCCACCCCCTCGCACCCGGTCAGGGCGCCGGGCGCGTTGGCGCGAAGCGCGGGCTGGCGACTGAGCGAGTCCGGCGCGCCCAGCAACAGCATCGGGACGTTGCCCGAGAGCAGGCGGAGCCGCGTGATCTGCGAGCGCAGCACAGCCTCGAATGCGACGGGATCGAAATGCGGCGCGAAACCCTCGTTCGTGCCGAAGGCAAGCACGATCAGGTCGGGCCGGTAGGCCTTCAGTTCCTCAGCGACGACCGCATCGTCGGTCCGTGCAAAATGCGCGAGTTGCGATCCGACCACGCCGAGATTGGACAGCGCGACGCCGCCATCATCTTGGAAAGTGGCCCAGGAAGTGATCGTCAGCGATCGGGAAGCGGCGACGATCTCGACCGACGCGCGCAGCGTTGTCGAGCGGATCGTCCGGCAGATCGGCCGGGAAGACGGGGCCGCGAAATCCAGGCGCCCCTGATCCTGCCCATCGAACCGGACGCTTACCCCGCCAGCATCCGGCCCGCCAATCGCGCATAGCACGAGCCGGTCGAAGCCCATGCCCGGTGCGGCGTTCAGTGCCATGCTGGCCCCGCTCCGCATCGCCGTCATGCTGAAGCCCGAAAGACCGAGCGGCGGCCGCGGCGCGGCCGCCGCTTTGCCGAAGGTCGCGCCAATCGCCCAGCCGGGCGACATCGAGGCAGTCACGCCCCGGGTGACATACCCATCATAGGGCCGGCCGGGCGGCAGCACACCGCGCCCGCCACCGCCGAACCGGGCCTGGAGCAGATCGCGCCACGCACCGGTCACGGCATCGCCAGCGGTATGGCTATCGCCGATCTGCAGGATGTGGACCGGCGGTGTGCCCCGCGCTTCGGCGGTTGCCGTCAGCCTGGCGAAGTAAGGCGCCAGCGCTTCGGGATTGCAAAGCACCCCGGTGCAGGTCGATGTAGCCGCCGGTGCCGACAGCGAGGCGAGGATCAACAGCGCCGGCCTCACTTGCCGGCTTCCTTGCCCCCGCCGGTGGTCGACGTGCCGGCCACGGCGCGCGCTGCATCGGCATAGCTGCGGATACGGCCAGCGAGGTCCCGCGTGATCCAGATATAGCCGGTCATCGACATATGCACGCCATCGGCCGCGCGGATCAGCGTCCGCTTTCCGGACTTCGGATCATTGAGATAGGTCGCGAAATTGCCCTGCGCGTCGGAAGCGACCGGGCGCGTATCGATGAACGGCACGCCGAGCTTGCCCATCCGCGTCGCGTAGAAATCGTTGATCGCCATGACGTCGGCATCGAGCGCCTCCTTGCCGATGCGTGGCAGTCCGACCCAATAGACCATCGCATGATGACGCCGCATCAGCGCGACGTAACGATCGAGCCGTCCGCCGACCTCCTGCTGCCAGAGCGGCCCCATGAACTTGGCATATTTGCCCTCGGGCGTGATGATCCCCTGCGCATCATTCGCGCCGAACGAGATGATTGCGATGTCGAGCGGCGCATCTCCAAGTTGTTCGGTCGCGTGGGTCTCCAGGTTCAGGCTCTTGTAGCGAGTGAAGCCGGTGGCAGGCTGACTGAACTTGACCACTTCGAACCCGGCCTTGCCCGGCAATTGCTGTGCGAGCCCCCACCACACGCCATCGCCGAAGCTGTCGCCGAAGACGCCGATCCTGATCCGGTTGCCCGCCGCGACCGTCTTCACAAGCTGCTGGAACGGCACCGCATATTGCCGCACCAGGGTGTCCTCCGCCTGAGTCGGAGATGTTGCCTGACGATATGGGGCCGGCCGGGCCGGGGGAACGGCCGCCGCGGAGGCTTCGCTACCGGCCTGGAACGCCCAGCCTATCGCAGCCCCTACCGCGGTACCCAGTAGGAGTACCGCCGTCCGGTCAAGCAGCATGCGCAGCAAAGGGCGGATTGTCGGAGACGGCAGTTCCGGATAGCGCGCAGCAGCCTGCGGCGCTTGCACTGTACTATGCAACACGGGGATCATACTTTCTATGGGAGCACGTGTTCTATTGAACAGCGCATTCATGCGCTCACTCGCCACCTCTTGTCTATAAGGTATCAGGCATTTGCAATTTTTTACGGTGACCTGGCAACTTTGTGCGCGGATGGCACGAACGCACACAGACAATATTACTTGAGCCTTCTGTATTTTACTTAAGCTACACTGAATATGCCAGCGAGTCAGTCCGAACCAAAAATAATCATCCTGTCGCATCCGGACAATTTCGATGGATAGAATAAATACGAATTTCAATGCGATCGTCACCCGCAGTAGCCTCGACAAACGAAGCAGGATTCATCGTCAAGCCTCATAATGACGGGCACCGGATCAACGCGGATTCGCTGATCGAATCCGGCTGATTCGACTATTATCGGTACTGGTTTCGAGCTCGAACGACGGCAGGTGGAAGCCCGGCACACAAGACGGTAGGAACAGGGGTGTTCTCCCCGTCGCCTCCTCGGAATCCTCTCGGCCGGACCGGGTTTCGGTCGAGGCCGACTCACTCGATGAGCCTGTTCGCCGGCGCTGCGTCGCTGTTCCTGCTGGTGAGCGGCTGCGATTCGCGCGGGCGCGCGCCGCACGCGGGGCTCGTGCGACTATCGGATGACGAGGTGAAGAATCTCGATCCGCAGAAAATCTCCGACCTCACCTCGCTGCGCGTCGCCGAAGACCAGTTCGAGGGTCTGACGCGGCATGGCGGCGATGGGCGGGCCGAACTCGGGCTGGCCAAGGCGGTGCGCTGCACGGCCGACCGGCTTGCCTGCCGCTTCACCCTGCGGCGTGGCCTGCGCTTTTCCGACGGTACACCGATCACCGCCGCCACCTTCGCGCAGGGCTTCGCCCGCCTGCGCGACCCAAAAACGGCTGCTCCGAACTCGAAGCTGTTCGAGGGCATCGCAACCGTCGTCGCCACCGATCCGGCGACCGTCACCGTCACTCTGCGCCGTCCCCTGCCCTGGCTGGCCGAACTGCTCGCCCAGCCGTCGCTGGCAGCGCTGCCGATGCACCGGATCACCGCGATGGGAGACCGCTGGACCAGCGACCGTCCGCTCGTGACGTCGGGTCCGTACCGGCTGACCGGCTGGCGGCTGGGTGACCGGCTGACGCTCGCCCGCAACGCCGCCTGGCACGACCGCCCCGCCCCAACCCCGATCATCATATGGCAACCCGCCGAGGACAAACTGGCGGCGCTCCGGCGCTTCCGCGGGCGAGCAGCCGATACGGTCAGCGACATTCCGCCGACCCGGCTTGAGTGGGTGCGAAAGCACCTGCCCGGCGCAGCGCGGATCGCGCCCTATGCAGGCACCTATTATCTCGCCTTCAATACCCGCAAGCCGCCGTTCGACGATGTCCGTATCCGTCGTGCCCTTTCCATGGCGATCGACCGCGACTGGATCGCAACGCACCTCATGGGCAGCGGCGAGACGGGCGCGCTCGGCCTGGTGCCGCCGGTGCTCGGCGGGCGCGATCCGGACATGTTCGCGACGCCCGATCGCCCGGCAACGATCCGCCGCCTGCTCTCCACAGCCGGATATGGCCCCGGGCGCCCCCTGGTGTTCGACGTGCGTTTCAACAGCGGCAGCGATCATCGCCGGATCGCCGTCGCCCTGGCGGCGATGTGGCGACAATTCGGCGTCGAGGCCCGACTGCTCAACAGCGAGGCGGCGCTGCACTTCGCGGCATTGCGGCTCGGGGATTTCCAGCTTGCCCGGTCCGGCTGGATCGCAGACGTGCCGCGACCGGAGAATTTCCTGGCGGTACATCTTAGCAATGCGGGCCCGGTCAATTATTCGGGCTTTGCCGATGCGGAATATGACCGGCTCGTCGCGCGGGCACTCGATACGGTGGCCCCTGGCGCACGCGCAGCGCTGTTGCGGGCCGCGGAAGAGCGCCTGCTCCACGCCGCGCCGATCCTGCCGATCTATCATTATGTGAGCCGCTCGCTGGTGGCGCCCGACGTGCGGGGGTGGCAGGATAACGCGATGAACATCCACCCAAGCCGCCTGCTGTACCGGGATCCTCGATGAGAACAGTCCACCTTCTCCTCATCGCGCTTCTGCTTGCGGGTTGCGGCCGGCGATCGGATGCCGGTCCGGTCGTGGCCAGCGCGATCGGCGGCGTTCCCGCGCTGGCCGATTCATCCCTGGGGGCGCTCGGCACATCGTCACGCCTGCTGGTGGACTCCACCGCGCAGGGCCTCGTCCGTTTCGACGCCTCGGGGCAGATCGAGCCGGGCATCGCCGAGCGGTGGATCGTGATCGACGACGGCATGAGCTACATCTTCCGCCTGCGCGATGCTGAATGGAGCGACGGCCGCCCAGTCGCCGCCGAAGAAGTGGTGGCGATCCTCCGCCGCCAGATCGCTGCGCAATCGCGCAATCCCCTGCTCCCGTTCCTCAGCGCAATCGACGAGATCGTCGAGATGACACCCCAGGTGATCGAAGTACGGCTGAAGCGCCCCCGCCCCGATCTGCTCAAGCTGTTCGCGCAACCCGAGATGGCGCTGTTCCGGGCACGACCGCCCGGCGGAACCGGTCCTTTCCGTATTATTGCCACCTATCGGGACGGGGTGATGCTTCGTCCTGCGTTCGACCCGTTGCGCTCGCCCGACGACGACGCGGCCGAGCCGGGCCCCGAACAGAATGTCCGCCTGATCGGCGAGCGCGCCTCCCGCGCCGTCGCACGCTTCGCCGCGCGGGATTCGGACCTGGTAACCGGCGGGACTTTCGTCGACTGGCCGTTGCTCGCTGCCTCTGAGATCGCGCCCGCCAATCAGAAAATCGACCCCGCGGCAGGATTGTTCGGTCTGGCGATCGTCAACCGCGAGGGCTTCCTGGCCGATGCCGACAACCGCACGCTGGTGGCGCGATCGGTCGACCGCCAGGCGATCGTCGGCGCGTTTCTTCCGTCCTGGAACGCAACGACCCAGCTCCTGCCTGACCGGCTCGATTCCGCGTCGGTACCCGCCACCCCGGCCTGGGCCGATCCGCCGGCTCCCGACGATACGCCAGCCCTCGATCGGGTCAGGGCCTGGCGGACGGCGCATGGCGGACCACTGACGCTTCGCATCGCGCTGCCACACGGCCCGGGGGCGACCATCGTCTATGGCATCGTCGCGGCCGGGCTGAACAGGATCGGCATCGAGACGAAACGGGTGCCGATCGATGCCGATGCGGATCTTCGACTAATCGACGCCGTCGCCCCCTATGACAGCGCACGCTGGTATCTTGCCACCGCGTGCCAGCCCTGCGGCCAGGAGGCACAGGCCGCGATCGAGACGGCCCGCGACGCGCCCACGCTTGAACTCCGCGCCGCGCATATCGCCGAAGCTGATGCGGCGCTGGCCGCCGATATCGCCTATATTCCGATCGCACGCCCGCTGCGCTGGTCGCTTGTCGCCCTCCGGCTGGGACAATGGCAGGGGAACTCCCGGGCGTGGCACCCGTTGAATCACCTGCGTAACGACACCAAATGAGGTGACATGGCCAACCGCGCGACCAGAATGAGTCCCGATTCCCTAGGCAAGATCGCAGGCGACCTGACCGGTCGCGATGCCGCGTCAGTGCGCAAGCGCGTCGTGGCGATGGAACATCTGCTCGAAGGGCTGTTCGTCATTCCCGGCATCAACCGCAGGGTCGGGCTGGACGTGATCCTGGACATCATTCCGATCGGCGGCGGGGTCATCGCGGCGCTGATGGGGAGCTGGATGGCGTGGGAAGCGCGCAACCTCGGCATGTCCAAGACCCAAATCGCACGGATGGCGGGCAATATCGGCGTGGATTTCCTGCTCGGCCTGATCCCATGGGTCGGCGCGGTGCCGGATTTCTTCTTCCGGTCCAACACCCGCAACCTGCGCATCATCAAGCGCCATCTCGACAAGCACCACCCGTCGTCGGCGGTGATCGATCAATAGCGATCAGCTAGAGCGCTGGGCATTGTCGCCGTCCGTTCGCCCCGAATAGCCATCGAGCCTGTCGAGGTGGCGTATCCAGGGGCAAGCGTTTCGAGAGCTACCCGTGCTTCGATACAGGCTCTCGATACGGCTTTGCCTACTCGATCCCTACTCGGCACGAACGGAACAATGAACAATGAACAATGAACAATGGATGCCGATTGCGAGCACGTTACTCGCAGGAGTCCGGAACCACGCCTCAGCGTGGTCCGCGCCAGATCTTGAGCGCTGCATTTGCCGGCAAGCCGCCGCTCCCCGCCTTGCACCGCTCATAGGCAAAGCTCTTGTCGAGGCAGATCCATAGCTCATCCAGCCAGCCCTGACGGTTGGCGGTCACGCGGATCGCCGTCGCCGGAAGGCCTGGATTGGCAGTCGCCATCGCGTCGGCGAAGCCACCAGCTGTCAACGCCGGAAGCCTGGAGAGCGAGTCCATGTCCGGATAGCGCAGCTTCGCATAGAGCCCGGTCGAGCGCGCGAAATAGGCGGCGGGCGTCGTGCGCATGCAGGTGCCATGCTTTGCCCATTCGTGCTGCAGCAACTGCACGGACGGCGTCGCGCAGAGATGCTGGCTGACCAGCTTGCGCGGCAGGAGCGCGGTCGGCGTGCAATATTGCGGCCATTCCTTGCCCACGCCATCCGGCCAGAGCCCGTGGAGAGTGAAGCCGAAACGGTTGCCGCTGCCGCATTCCAGCCGCGCCGAGGGGCTGCGAGCATTTTCATGGCAATATTGCGGGGCCCAGGTGACGGCGAGCGTATAGCCGCCGATCGGCAACACACGCTTCGGCTCGCTCCGCGACGGCAAATCCGGGCGCGGGCGCGCGAGATTGGCAGGAACCTCGCATTTATAGGCCTGAGCTCCGGCGACGGCCGGCATGGCGGCCAGCAGAACCGTCACGATCGATAGGGACTTCATGCGCCAGCTCCCGTCTTTGCACCGAACCAGGGCCTGGCGTCGCCGCGAAACAACATCGCGACCGCATAAGCCTGGAGCACGGTGGAGAAAAGGCCCAGCAGGCCGCTCAGGCCAATCGAATAATGGCCAGTCGGTATCGCGTAGAGCGTCCAGGCAAGGGCCAGCCCGACGAAGATGGCGAGAGCCCATTTGGCGATGGCGCTGCCCTGCCGGGCAACGAGGAACCAGAGCAATAGTGCGAGGCCGAATCCGGCCACCGTCGTCAACGGCAGGGTAAGGTCACCGAACATCTGGTGGTGCAACAATGCCCGTTCCTGCTGGTCGGACCAGGACAGGATCGTATTGACGGCATCGACGCCGATCGCGGCGAGATAGAAACGTTCGAACTGGATGATGGAAGTCGGCCTGATCATCGATTCTTTCCCCCGGTTGATTCCATGATATCGGCCCGCCGACCGACGCTCGCTTCAGGCGCTGCCCTCCAGCTTCTCGCCGAACCAGACCCGGGTATCCAGTCGGAAGAGGAACCAGATCGCGACCAACCGCAGCGCCCGCCGGACCAGGCCTGGCGCGACCGCGCCGAGACAGCGGCGTTCGAGCATCACGATCGATTTCGGCCGTTCCACGACTCGCCCTCTCCCGACGGTATCGCCGCCAGCTTAGTCCTCTTTTGTTCTCACGCAACCGTCAGCGGGCAGCGGTGAAATCCAGGCCGATATCCGCAGCGGGCGCCGACTGGGTCAGCCGGCCGACACTGATATAGGTCACCCCGGTTTCAGCGATGGCGCGGATCGTCTCCAGACGCACGTTGCCCGATGCTTCGGCCGGAACGCGCCCGCCGATCAGCGTGACGGCACCGCGCAACATCGGCGGGTCCATATTGTCGAGGAGAAGATGCGTGGCACCCGCCGCGAGCGCCGGTTCGATCTGGTCGACCGAATCGACCTCGACGATGATCCGCCCGATCCCCGCGATCTTGGCGCGGCGCACTGCCTCGCTGATGCCGCCGGCGACCGCGACATGGTTGTCCTTGATCATCGCCGCATCCCAGAGGCCCATGCGATGATTGGTCGCGCCACCCATGCGCGTCGCATATTTCTCCAGCATGCGCAGTCCGGGAATCGTCTTGCGGGTGTCGAGCAGGCTCGCCCCGGTACCGAGGATCTTGTCGACATAGCTGCGCGTCAGCGTCGCGATGCCCGAGAGATGCTGCACCGTGTTGAGCGCCGAACGCTCAGCGGTGAGCATCGCCCGCGCGCTGCCCTCGAGTCGCATCAGATCAGTGCCGGCCGGAACCCTGTCACCATCCTGGACGAGCCGCTCGATCCGAACCTCCGGGTCGAGCATGCGGAAGAACGCCTCGGCGATGGGCAGGCCGGCAACGACGATCGCATCGCGGCTGTCCATCACGCCGGTGAAACGCGCGTCCGCCGGAATCACCGCCGTCGAGGTGATATCTCCCGCATCACCCAGATCCTCGGCCAGCGTCGCCGCGACAAAGGCGTCGAGATCGAAGCCATCGATGAAGAAGGCACGGTCTTCCCGCACATCGTAAATCACATCCGAGCTCATGATTCGTCCTGCTCCCGATCAGCCCGCGCGGTCTGGCATATTGTCGCCGCACGGGACAGCCTGTCCGAGCCCGAATCCACGACCTGGTATTTCGTGCCGACGCGGCGTCGCGTTGACGGGCCCGGCGCCCGGTCAGATCTTCAACACTTCAGGCAGCGCGGAGCTGGGCGACGAATTGCTCGGTGGCCTGTTGCAGGTCGCGTGCCGTGCCGGACAGGCTGGTGGCGGCGCCCGACACACGGCCGGACAGTTTCTCCGTATCGCCAGCGACCGCGACGACGCCGGCGATCCGCTCGGTCATCAGGCCAGCACCCGATGCGGTATCGCGCGCGGTCGCCTCGATCAGGCTGGCAGTCACGCGCTGGCGGTCGACCGCTGCCCTGATCTCCTGCGCCGCCTCGGCCAGTTCCCCGACCGTCGACTCGATTTCCTGAAGGGCATCGCAGGCAATGTCGGCCCCACCCTTTACCGAACCGGCGAGCAGCCGGATCTCGCCCGTTGCGCCCGAAGTCTGGCCGGCGAGTTGCTTCACTTCAGTCGCTACGACCGCGAAGCCAAGCCCGACATCGCCGGCGCGCGCAGCCTCGATCGTGGCGTTGAGCGCGAGCAGATTGGTACGCCCGGCAATGTCACTGATCGATTCGGCGAAGCGCGATATCGCGGTGGTGCGTTCGGCGAGCGCGCCCACCGCATGGTGACCGGCGGTGGAGATGGCCCGCGCATCGCCGCTCAGCTTCGCCTGCTGGTCGACCGTTGCAGCAATGGCGAGGATCGATGTCGTCAGTTCCTCGACCCCGGACGCGAGCGCGCGCGCGGTGGCGGATGACTGGGAGGCAACCTGCGCCGTGTCGTTGGTCTCGCGACTGGCGCGACGGGCGAGTTCGTTGAGAGCCAGGGCTGAGCCTTCCAGTTCCGCCGACGCAGTGCCGACGACACCGACAATCTCGGCGACCGAGGCATGGAAGGCCTCGGCAAGCGCGAGCATTTCCTCGCGTCGCTGGTCTGCGGCTTCGCCCTCCAATACTTCGCGCCGATGCCGCTCGGCCGCCTCGCGGGCTTCCGCCGCGCGGGTGGCGACCATCGCAGCCTCGATCTCGCGACGCCCTTCGATCGCTTCGGCCGCCAGCCTCTCGCTGTCCTGCCGGGCTTCCGCCTGACGGATCAGCAACCCGCGAAGCTGGATCGCGACGTAGCTGAGCACGGCGCATTGCAGGATCACCGCCACCGCATGGATTACGACGCGGCCGAAATTGCCCGAGCCAGTGAAGACCCATTCAGGCGCGAGATATTGCAGGAACAGGTGATGGACGGCGATCAGGATAGCCGCGAGCACGATCGGCCGCCAGTCGCAGAGCACGATCAGCGCGGCGAGCGCCACGAAGAAGTACATGTGCCCGTCCATCTGCCACGGATGGCCGGCGAGCAGATAGACGCCGAGCGCCGGGTACAGTCCGGCCAGGCTGCCCATCAGCAGGCGCGCATTGCGGTCGTAGCGATGGCGCAGCACCATGACGGTCGGTGCTGTGTTGGCGGCAATCGCGATGAGGACGACGGCACCGGTGCTCGCGACACCTTGCGCCAGTCCGATCGAGAGCAGGGCAACCACGCACAGCCAGGCGGATACCACCAGGATCCTCAAGCCGCGCCGGCGCAGCCGATCCAGGTCGACGACGCTCATGCCGTGGCTCCACAGCCCGCAGCGGGGGCCGCCAGCATCAGGACATGGTGGCGGTAGAGCGTGTTCACAAAGTCTCCGCGACGACCATCGATCACGACCGATCCGGCGAAGGGACCGCGGCCGACGAGCGACGCGCCACTGGCAAGGGCTGTGGACAGAGCCTGCGCGGAATCACCCCCGAGCGGGATCAGGATCATCCGGCCGGTTGCCGGTGGACAGAACGCGAGCATCGCAAAAACCAGAAGGATTCCGGCTACTTGCATGAGCACGCAAGAGTGAGGGAACATAGGTGTCGCGGGGAACATTACCGCCGATTAGGTGGTAATAGTTAGAGAAATGCTAACCATTTGTGCGTGCCCTTCCCGTCTCCCGGCGGATCGGGACTGGTGCGAACGGGGCTATTCCTCCCGAAGCAAATGCCCCTCGATCGCGACGGGAATCGCCTCGATCAGCACGAAGACGACACGGCACGGCTCAGTGCCCGGGTTGCGCCAGAGATGGCTGGTGCCGCGCTGCACGACGATATCCCCGGTCTCAAGATGCTCCACTTCGCCGCCGTCGAGCTGAAGCTCGATCTCGCCGTCGAGCACGATCGCATAATCGATCGACCAGCTCCGGTGCATCCGCGATTTACGGCCCGGCAGGAAATCGACGACGCGGATCATCGAGCCACCCTCATCCCCCGGCCCGCGGGTCCCGTCACTATCGTCGTTGAGGTTGGCCGGCACTTCCGGCGTCGACCAGACCTGCGCCAGCGCCGCCTCCCCCGTGCCGGTGGTGACCGGCCGGAGCGTATCTACGCTGCGCAGGATCGACCAGCCGACGCGATCATGCCCGGTCACGATCCGCCTGAACGGCGTGGTCGCAACCGGAGCGTCGGCGCAGTCCCGCGTCGCTTTTTTCTTGCGGAAGAACATGGCCCTACCTCCCCTTCCGCCTCGACAGCCTCAGTCGCCGGTGACCTTCACCGGGCCCAGATCGCCCATGCCGACCGTGGCGCTTGCCATCGACAGCATCGCATCAAGGCTCTTCTTGGCGCGCAGGCGCAAGCCCTCCTCGATCTCGATGCGCGGCTCCAGGTCGCGCAGGGCGATGTAGAGTTTCTCCATCGTGTTGAGCGCCATGTACGGGCAGATGTTGCAGTTGCAGTTGCCGTCCGCCCCGGGCGCACCGATGAAGTTCTTGTCGGGCACCGCCTTCTGCATCTGGTGGATGATGTGCGGCTCGGTCGCGACGATCAGCGTGTCGCCCTCCATCGCCAGCGCATATTCGAGGATACCGCGAGTCGAACCGACATAATCGGCATGATCGAGGATATAGGGCGGGCATTCCGGATGCGCGACGACGGGCGCGCCGGGGTGAAGCTGCTGGAGCTTGAGCAGTTCGGTCTCGCTGAACGCCTCATGCACGATGCACACGCCCGGCCAGAGCAGCATGTCGCGCCCGGTCTTGCGGGCGAGATAGCCGCCGAGATTCTTGTCCGGGCCGAAGATGATCTTCTGGCTGGCGGGAATCTGGGCGAGGATCTTCTCGGCGGACGAGCTGGTGACGATCACGTCGCTCAGCGCCTTCACTTCGGCCGAGGAGTTGATGTAGGTCAGCGCGATGTGATCGGGATTCGCCGCGCGGAAAGCCGCAAACTGCTCGGGAGGACAGCTGTCCTCCAGGCTGCATCCGGCATTCATGTCGGGCAGGACCACGATCTTCTGGGGCGAGAGTATCTTGGCGGTCTCGGCCATGAAGCGCACGCCGCAAAAGGCGATGACGTCAGCGTCGGTCGCCTCTGCCTTGCGGCTGAGATCGAGACTGTCGCCCACGAAGTCGGCCAGATCCTGAATCTCCGGCTTCTGGTAGTAATGCGCGAGGATGACAGCATTGCGCTCCTTGCGCAGCCGATCGATCTCGGCGCGGAGATCGAGGCCAGTGAGCGTGCCGCCGATGCCGTTACGTGCGTCCATGATTACTTCCTGTTTCCCAACACCTGGTCGAGCGAGCGGGTCGTGTCCCACACCTCGCTATTGTCCTTTGCCTCGTCCGCGAAGCGCACCTTTACCGTCACGTCCATCCCCGCCGCCTTGAGCGGCATGGCGAAGCTCCGCTCGACCGCGCGGCGAGTCGCATCGCGCGCCAGATTCAGCGGTACTGTTTCATGCGCCTGGCGCACCAGTTCCTGCTGCCCGGCGCGGCGATTTGCGTCCTGCAACTTCGAATCGGCATCGGTGAAGGTCGAGAGAATTCCGCCCTCGCCATATTCGCGCATCTGAGTAAGGTCGATCTGCGGCGCGGAGACCTCGACCGGCGGCAGGACCACGCCGAGCGTGCGAGTTCCAGCGTCCCAGGTCACATCCTTTTGCCGCAGCTTGGCGAGATCGACTTCGTAGCGAACCATGCCGGGCATGATCAGCGTCTTCTTCGCACTCAGCCCGAATTGCGACTGGGTCGACGTGGTCACCGCCACGAAGCGCGCGGCGAAGGCGGAAAGCCGGTTCTGTTCCTTCAGGCCCTGAAGCGACGCGCTGGCGATCGTCACCGGGTCGGGGCCCTTCACCTTGCCGCTGACATAATAGCCGAGCGCCCAGAAACTGCCCGCGATGAACAGGGCGATCAACGCAAGCGCGCCGGCGAACTTGCCGAGGAACTTCATGCCGCCATCTCCCAGTCGTCGCCTCGCAGGGAGACAACGCCCCGGTCGCGCAGATCGATCAGATGGGCAAGCACCGATCGCTCCGCTGCGGGAAAGAGCCGTGGGTCGATACCGGCATACATGTGCCCGACCATTGTCGGGATTGCCTGGGGTCGGGCGCGGAGCAGGCGGAGGATCTGACCCTCTCGCTGCTTGCGGTGCCCGATCATGCCCCGAACAAGGCGGCGGGGATTCTCCACCGGATCGCCATGCGCTGGATAATAGATGCGGTCGTCGCGGTGCATCAGCTTGTCGAGGCTCGCCATATAGGCTGCCATATCCCCGTCGGGCGGCGAGACGATGGTGGTCGACCAGCCCATCACATGGTCGCCAGAGAAAAGCGCCCCCGCCTCAGGCAGCGCGAAGGCGAGATGATTCGACGTATGGCCCGGCGTAGCGACAGCGGTGAGCGTCCAGCCCTCGCCTGAAACAGTCTCACCCTCACTCAGGACGCGGTCGGGCGCGTAGTCAGCGTCGAACGAAGCATCGGCACGCGGCCCCAAATCGTCGAGCGCAAGGGGCGCGCAGCCGACGATCGGTGCGCCCGTGGCGACCTTGAGCGCCCGCGCGGCGGGGCTGTGGTCGCGATGGGTATGAGTGATGACGATGGCGACGACCGGGCGGCCCGCAATAGCACGGACCAGCGCCTCGACATGGCCGGCATCGTCCGGCCCGGGATCGATCACGGCCAGGTCGGTCGTGCCGACCAGATGAGTCTGCGTACCGGTATGGGTGAAAGGCGACGGGTTGGGTGCCAGCACCCGGACGACGAGCGGCTCGAGCTGCTCGGCCACGCCTGGTAGTTGCTCGCTCATGCGGTCCAGATGGCGGGTCGCGAGCGGCGGCGCAAGCCTGTCCCTGCTTGCAGGGTGGAGAGCCCGGCTTTGCGTCGATACCGGTTCACACACTGGTGAGGGCCTTCCCACCGCCGGGAGAAGGCCCTTCACCCTGCCCTCTTCCCGAACAAGGAGAGGAGCAGAGGAGGAAAGCTGCTTCCCCCTCAGTTCACCTCGGCCAGATTGGCCTCCATATCCCGGATCGCGCCGTCGAGCGCCTTGATCGCTTCCCTCCGTCCGATCTCGCTCATCCCCTGATCCCTCCGCATGTTTTCCTGCGCAGTGCGCAGACCCTCAAGCGCGCCCCGATAAGCGTTGCGTTGGATATCCTTGCTCCGCGCTGCAACCGCAGCCCCCTCCCGCGCGATCCGCTCGATGCGGTTGGTGCAGATGACGATGACGCGCTTGTCGCCCTTCTTCTCGTTGATCACCGTCTCGCTGCGCCGGCCATCACCCGCGCAATTGCGAGACGAGACTTCAGGGATATTCGCCATGCCGGGAAAGTCTTCGGTTACTGGCCTGCCGTCTTTTTCGCGGCGGGTGATGCGCACCACCTTGCGCGTGGTGACCTTGCCTTCGGGCGAAACGGTGACGGTGGTGCTGTTCTCGTCGCCGCTACCGTTCCACGACGGCGCCGCGGGGGGCGCAGGAGGGGCAGGAGGCGCGGCCGGGACAGCATTCATAGCCTGGACCGGCATCGTCCCGGGCGCAGCATCCATCACAACGACCGGGGCTGGGGCCGGCATCGGCGCAGGCTCGGGAAGCGGTGCCGGCATCGGTGTTGGGCCGTCTTCCACTGGAGATGCAGCGGCGGCCATCGGGCTGAGTTCGGCCAGGCTGACCCCAGTCGCCTTTTCGACGCCGGATCGCACGCGTTCGGCCGCCTGCGTGCCCGACGCGGTGACGCCCAATCCGGCCAGGGTCAGCATCGCGACTGTCGCACAGCCGCTGACGAGACGCAGGCGCGACGTCCTGTTGGTGCTCAGCATTCTCAGCCTCCCTTTCAGATCCTCTATCGTGTGAAGATGGCACGCGGCCGAAACGGCGCCGCCATGGGCTGCCTTGACGATCGCGCAGGCATAGGTGTGCCGCAGCATCGGATTCTTGCCGGCGAGGACGCGCGCGTCATTGGCGATTTCCTGATCCGCCCGAAAGGCACGGAAGGCGCGCCAGGCGATCGGGTTGAACCAATGCAGCGCGAGCACGACGAGTGCGACCCAATTGGCGACCAGATCCCCGCGGTGATGATGGCCAAGCTCATGGGCGAGCGCGAGATCGCGTTCATCGAGATCATAGCGCTCGGTGAAGTCGCGCGGGAAGGCGACGTAGCGACGCCAGATGCCGAAGGCGAGCGGGCCGCTCGCCGCATCGGTCTCGATCAGCTGGATTCCGCCCTCGATCTCGGTCTCCCGCGCTGTCTCTGCCAGCATGCGGCGGCAGAAGCGGGCATGCGCGGTCGCGTGCCAGGCGATGAACGCCACCGCACCCAGCACCCAGAGCGAGACCAATATGGGGCCAAGCGAGGGATTTTGGGCGACAGGCGCGGTGGCGTCTCCGCCGAGCGGTTCGATCACATAGACAGTGATCTGCTCGCTCGCGCGGATCACTGGCGCGACTGCGATCTCGCGCCAGGATTGCGGCAGGGGCGGAAGGAAGAGCCGGAGCGCGGGCAGCGCCCACAGCGCATAAGCGATGTCAGGCCCGAAGGCGCGGCGTACCGGCCCGCGCAGCAGCAGAACCACGACCATCAGCAACGCCGAAGCGATCAGCGCTTCGATGGCCCAGGGGACGAGGCCAGCGCCGGTCACGACTTGAGGCCTTTAAGCAGCGCCTCGATCTCGGCAATGTCCTCATTGGTCAGCGCGTCACGCTCGGCGAGATGCGCCACCAGCGGCGTCAGCTTACCGCCGAACAGCCGGTCCATCAGTCGACGCGACTCACCTTCGACATAGTCGCCACGCGCGACGAGCGGATGATACAGATACCGTCGCCCATCCTCCCGATGCGAGATGATGTTCTTGGCCAGCAGCCGGCCGAGCAATGTCTTCACCGTATTGGCCGACCAGTCGCGTTCCGGCGGGATGCGTTCGGCCACGTCCTGCGCCGTCAGGGGCGACTCGTCCCAGAGCACCTCCATCACCGCATGTTCAGCATCGCTGATCCGCTCGCTCACGATTCGCTCTCCGTAATGACCACATCTGTAATCGTACCGTTTACACCTGTAGTCAAGCGGGTGAACGATCAATGAATGAAGGCGCTCGACAGCCCGCCCCGGTACCGGCAAGCTCCCGCGAAAATCGGGAGAGAGGCATGAACCAGTTCACCGTCGTCGCCACCGGGCTGCGCTTTCCCGAAGGCCCCGTCGCGATGCCCGATGGCAGCGTGATCCTTGTCGAGATCGCCGCCGGACTGATCACGCGAGTAAAACCGGATGGATCGACCGAGACGATAGCCAGGCCCGGCGGCGGACCGAACGGCCTCGCGATGGGTCCGGATGGCAAGCTCTATTGCTGCAACAATGGCGGCTTCAACTATGTCGAACGTGGCGGCCTGCTGGTCCCCCATGGCCAGGCCGATGACTATTCAGGCGGCCGGATCGAGCGGATCGACCCCGACACCGGGACGGTCGAGACACTTTACCGGGATGGCGATTTCGGCTGCGTGCTGCGCGGCCCCAATGACATCGTATTCGACACGCATGGAGGCTTCTGGTTCACCGACCATGGCAAGAACCGCCCCCGCGAGCGGGACATCACCGGCATCTTCTACGCCAAAACCGATGGCAGTCATCTCGAGGAAGTCGTCTTCCCCAGCGAGAATCCCAACGGCATCGGACTCTCGCCCGACGGTGCAACGCTCTACGCGGCCGAGACCTATACCTGCCGGCTGATGGCGTTCAGCGTGACGGGGCCGGGCAAGGTCGATGCGAGCATCGGGCTCGGCGGCGCCGGCATCCCGCTGTATCGCCCGGCCGGCTACAAATTCTTCGACTCGCTCGGCATCGAGGAGAGCGGCAATATCTGCGTCGCGACGATCGGCGAGAGCGGGATCAGCGTGATCTCGCCGGCAGGCGAACTGGTCGACTTCGTCGCGACGCCCGATCCGTTCACCACCAATATCTGCTGGGGTGGCCCCGACAGGCGCACGGCATGGATCACATTGTCAGGCACCGGCCAGCTTGTCCGCATGGACTGGCCCCGGCCCGGCCTGAAGCTCGCCTATTGAGAGCCGGCACTATCCGGCAGCCTGATCGACGCTGCGTGCGTTTCGTGCAGGTGCACTTGCAGTATCCGTGCAATTGACCGGCGGGCGCGCCGATGGCTTATGCGCGCCAAGAGGATGTTCTGGAGACGATGATGAAGAAGCTCTATCCCGATGCAGCGGCAGTGCTGGATGGGCTCCTGTTCGACGGCATGACGATCTGCGCGGGCGGGTTCGGCCTGTGCGGCATTCCCGAGCGGCTGATCGATGCCATTCTCGCGGCGGGCACGAAGGACCTGACCATCGCCAGCAACAATGCCGGAATCGACGGCGAAGGCTTGGGCAAGCTGTTGCGCAGCCGGCAGGTGAAGAAGATGATCTCCTCCTATGTCGGCGAGAACAAGGAGTTCGAGCGGCAATATCTGGCAGGCGAGCTCGAGGTTGAATTCTGCCCCCAGGGCACGCTGGCCGAACGCTGCCGTGCGGGTGGCGCGGGCATTCCCGGCTTCTACACCAAGACCGGCGTCGGCACGCAGGTCGCCGAGGGCAAGGAAGTGAAGGTGTTCGACGGCCAGGAATATATCCTGGAACGCGGCATCCGCGCCGACCTGTCGATCATCAAGGGCTGGAAGGCGGACGAAAGCGGCAACCTGATCTTCCGCAAGACGGCCCGTAACTTCAACGCGCCGATGGCGACCGCCGGGAAGATCTGCGTCGCCGAGGTCGAGGAGGTGGTGCCGGTCGGCAGCCTCGATCCCGACAGCATCCATCTGCCCGGCATCTATGTGAAGCGGATGATCGTGGGTTCACCCTATGACAAGAAGATCGAATTCAGGACGGTGCGCGAGCGGGTGACGGCGTGAGCGGACGCCTTTCTTCTTCCCCTCTCCCGCTTGCGGGAGAGGTCGGGAGAGGGCCTGTCCAACATGATGCCTCCCTCCCGACAACACGCCCTCCCTTAGCCTTTCCCGCGAGCGGGAAGGGAATCGTGTTGGCGCTTGCCGTCGCGCTTTCCGCATGTTCCACAGCGCAAACCCCATCACCGGCAATCGCTGCGCCTGCTCCGGCGGCCGCTCAACCGGTCGCTCCGCCCCCTGCCCCTGGCGTCCCCGCGGGCATGCAGTATCTCTACGGCTCGGGCGAAGGATCGGCGATCAGCGTCCAGGCATGGCGTGGCCTAACCGACTATGTCACGGCCCAGGTCAGCAAACGCCCGGTCGACAGCGTGGTCCTCGCTTCCAACGCGACGCTTGCCGCACCGAGCTTCGTGCCCTGCGGCAAGAAGCCTTTCGCCGCGGTGTTCGACGTTGATGAAACTGTCCTGCTCAATCTCGGCTTCGAATATTCCGACGCCGTGAATCCGCGCCCGTATGACGAAGCCCGCTGGCAGGCGTGGGAGAAGACCGGAGCCGACAAGGTCGCCGCCGTTCCCGGTGCGGTCCAGGCTCTGACCGCGCTGCGCGAGCTGGGCATAACGGTGGTGTTCAACACCAATCGTTCGGCCGGCAATGCGGCCCAGACCAGCGCCGCGATCGATAGTGCGGGGCTTGGCCCGGCGGTCCATGGCGACACCCTGTTCCTCGCCGGCGACGATGCCACGGGATCGAAGAAGGACAGCCGCCGCGCAGCGATCGCCGCGAAATATTGCGTGATCGCGATGGGCGGCGACCAGCTCGGCGATTTCAGCGACCTGTTCAATGCCGGCCTCGCCCCGATGCCGCGGCGTGGTGCCACGCTCGCCGCGCCCGTCGCGGCGAAATGGGGCGCCGGCTGGTTCGTATTGCCCAACCCCGTCTATGGCAGCAGCCTCAAGGGCGGGTTCGACGACGTGTTTCCTGCAGACAAGCGCTGGGCCGAGCCCGCGCCCACGGAGAAATAAGAATGGCCTGGACCCGTGACGACATGGCGGCGCGCGCCGCGCGCGAGCTGCAGGACGGCTTTTACGTCAACCTTGGCATCGGCATCCCGACTCTGGTGGCGAACCATATCCCCGAGGGCGTCGAGGTGACGCTCCAGTCCGAGAACGGCATGCTCGGCATCGGCCCCTTTCCGTTCGCGGGCGAGGAGGATCCCGACCTGATCAACGCCGGCAAGCAGACCATCAGCGAGCTGCCACAATCTGCCTATTTCGGTTCGGACCAGAGCTTCGCGATGATCCGCGGCGGGCATATCGACCTGACCGTTCTCGGCGCGATGGAAGTTGCCCAGAATGGCGACATCGCCAACTGGATGATCCCTGGCAAGATGATCAAGGGCATGGGAGGCGCCATGGATCTGGTCGCCGGCGTGAAGAAGATCATCGTGGTGATGGAGCATACCAGCAAGAACGGCGATCCGAAGTTCATCCCGACCTGCACCCTGCCGCTGACCGGCAAGAATGTGGTCGACATGATCATCACTGATCTCGCCGTGTTCCAGCGGCCCGATCACCAGTCTCCCTTCCGGCTGCTCGAGATGGCACCGGGCGTGACGGCGGACGAGATAGCGGCGAAGACGACGGCGCAGTATCAGGCCTGATGGCCTACACCCTCATCACCGCCAATCGGAACTATTCGAGCTGGTCGCTGCGGCCGTGGCTGCTGATGAGGGCTTTGGGCATTCCGTTCGCCGAGCGCATCGAGCCGTTCGCGAAGCCGGACAATTATACGGATTTCCGCGCCTTCTCGCCAAGCGGCCAGGTGCCGGTGCTGCTCGACGGCGATCGCACCGTGTGGGATTCCTTCGGGATCGTCCTGTATCTCGCCGAGCGCCATCCGGGCATCTGGCCGCAGGACGAGGCGGCGCGGGCCTGGGCCATTTGCGCGGCAGCCGAGATGCATGGCGGTTTCGGCGCATTGCGCAACGACTGCACCATGAATGTGGGCGTCCGCGTCGCGCTCAAGGCACCCTCACCGGCACTTGAACGCCAGATCGCGCGGATCGGCGAGCTCTGGGCTGAGGGATTATCGCGCTTCGGCGGACCGTGGCTGGCCGGCCCCGACTTCTCGGCGGTCGACGCCTTTTACGCGCCGGTCGCCTTTCGTGTCCGCACCTATGGACTGGATGTCGGGACCGCTGCCGCTGCCTGGGTTGCGCATATCCTCGATCATCCCGCGATGCGCGAATGGGAAAGCGTCGCCCTGACCGAAAGCTGGCGCGAGACGGCGCATGAAGCCGAACTTGCCGCCGCCGGCATCGTCACTGCCGACTTCCGGGTGTGATCCGGCGTGCCGCCATCGCCGCAGCCATCCTGCTGGCCCTTGTCGCAGGCCTGATGGCAGCCTTCATCTCCCCGCCCGGCCTGCTGAGCCTGCTCGACGGCGCAGCCGGCGGCGGCACCGGCGCCAGCAGGCCGGGCAGCGCCCTGCCCTTCGGCACCCATGGCCAGACGCTCGACGTCTGGCGCCCCTCCGGCGAGGCCAAGGCGAAGCGGCCGGTGCTGATCTTCTGGTATGGTGGTGGCTGGGCCAAGGGCAGCCGGCGCGCCTATGCCTTCGCCGCGCGCGCCTATGCCAGGGCCGGTTTCGTCGTGGTCGTGCCCGATTACCGCAAGGTGCCGAGCGTACGCTTCCCTGCCTTCCTGGAAGACGGCGCCGAGGCGGTGAGATGGACCCGCGACCATATCGGTGAATATGGCGGCGACCCGCAACGGATTGCGATCGCGGGCCATTCCGCCGGCGCCTATACCGTCGCGATGCTGGCACTCGACCCGCGCTGGCTTGAGGCGGCCGGCGTCGATCCGGGGATCATCAAGGCAGCGGTCGGGCTGAGCGGCCCTTATGACTTCTACCCCTGGAGCTCGCAGCGTGCGGAAGAGGCGATGAAAGGCGTGGCTGATCCGGGAATGACCCAGCCGATCAATTTCGCGCGGGCGGACGCGCCGCCGATGCTGCTCGTCACCGGCGACAAGGACACGACGGTGCGACCGCGCAACGCGCTGCGGCTCGAAGCCAGGCTGAAGACGCTGGGGGCGCCGGTCTCCCTGCTTGTCCTTCCCGGGCTCAACCACGAGGGCGTCGTGATGGCGCTGTCCAGGCCGTTTCGCGGCAAGGCGCCGGTATTGGCGGAGAGCGTGGCGTTCATCAACGCTGCGTTCGACAGGAAACAACCGGCTGTATTGCGCCGATAATACGCGCCAGGGTAGGAAGAGGGCATGACGATCATGCCCCTCCCTCCTCTCGTTTTCGCCGCCGCGCTCGAGGCCCGGGTGGCGACACTCCCCGAACGGAAAAGCTGAAACCGATGCGCATTCTTCTCACCGGGTCGAGCGGCTGGCTCGGCCGCTTCCTCGCTCCCCGCCTTCGGGCCCTGGGCCATGACGTCACCGGTCTGGACGTCGCGCCGGGCATCGACACCGACGTGATCGGCACTGTCGCCGACCGGGCGCTGGTCGACCGGCTGTTCGGCGAGCGCGGGATCGATTCGGTCATCCATGGCGGTGCGCTGCACAAGCCGGACATCGTGCGCTATCCGAACCAGGCATTCATCGACGTGAACAGCAGCGGGACGCTCAACCTGCTCGAGGCAGCGGTTGCGGCCAGCGCAAGCCGGTTCGTCTTCACCTCGACCACGTCGCTGATGATCTCGACCGCGATCCGCGAGGCGCGGGGCGAGACAGCCGTGTGGATCGACGAGGAGATGGCGCCGCTCGAGCCGCGCAACATCTACGGTGTGACCAAGCTTGCCGCCGAACAGCTCTGCCGCCTGATCCACAAGGACCACGGCCTGCCCGTCATCGTGCTGCGCACCTCGCGTTTCTTCCCCGAGGATGACGACACCCACCACGAACTGTCGGGCGAGAACATGAAAGCCAATGAACTGCTTCATCGGCGGCTGACGGTGGAGGACGCGGCCGAAGCACATGTCGTCGCGCTGGAACGGGCACCGGAGATCGGCTTCGGTACCTTCATCGCCTCCGCGCCGACGCCCTTCGCACGCGACGAGGTAGCGGCCCTCAAGACCGATGCGTCTGCGGTGATCGCCCGGCATTTCCCCGATGCCGCGGCATTGTACGAGCGATATGGCTGGCACCTGCCCCGATCGATCGACCGGGTGTATGATTCAGGCCTGGCTGAACGGGTGCTTGGATTCCGGTGTGCGACCGATTTCGCAGCGGTGCTGAAGGCGATGCGCGATGGCGACGAACTGCCCTTCGCGCATGACGCCAGTTACATTTCCCCCAAGGAAATCCTCCTCGCAGAGTGAGCGGCGTAGCAGACGCTCACTTGCTGCGGCGACGCATCCTGCGCCAGTCGCGACTGACCTTGCGAACGCCCATCCAGGTACCCGTTCCGCAGACCAGGGTTACGGCCGCGAGCAGCAGCAGAACGACGATATCCCATAGCGGCCGTGAGCGGAGAATGGGGAAATCCAGGCTGTGCAGCCCATCCTGCAGCCAGCGAAAGCGCCTGCCGTTGCGATCGAAAGCACGGATCAGCTTGCCCGAGTCAGGGTCGATATAGAGCCGCGTCGCTTCCGCGTCGGACAGGATGGCACGCCACACCGGAAGCTTCATCGGAAACTTGTGGGTGTAATAATAAGCGTCTTCGTCGCTGAGCCTGTCGAGGGAAACGACGGGCGGACCGTTCCGCAGCGCATCCTTCAGCGCTTCCGCTCGAAGCGGTTCGGGTCGTCCGCCGGCTCCGAAGCGCACCATCCGCCCGTCCTGGCCGATTGCGACGAGGAACATGCGTCCGCCGAGCGGCGCGCTTTCCAGCCGAACCGTCCCGGCCGGCATCGCATCGAGCCGCGAGATCGCGCCCCGCATATCGCCCCATGTAACGGTTCCGGCCAGTCGCTGGCGCTCAGCAAACCCGGCCATGCTGTCGAGGAATCCCCACGGGTTCATCGAGAAGAGCCCGCTGGCGACCCAGGTCAGCGTCAACAGCCCGAAGAACAGGCCGAACATGTGGTGCCACCACCATAGCCCGCGATAGGGCGAGCCGATACTGCCGTCGCGCCGTCGCCGCAGCCGGGCAATGCCCACCCAGAGACCCGTCAGGGTAAGGAAACAACCGATCAGCGACGTCCAGATGACCACCTGGTTCCACGCCTCGCCGTTCTGCCGCAGGATCGTCGGGTAGAGCCAGTGAGGCACTGCACCCAACCAGCCCCAGAAACGTTCGAACCAGGTGGTCTGCTGAACCACCTCGCCGCTGTTGCCCGCGACATAGATCGTCGTGGCCGAGGGATCGTCATAGTCGACCCGGTAGAGCGGCTGGTTGCGTCTGAACTCCTGCACCGTCCACTGATCCATCCCGGTCGGCGCAATCGATGCGGGCGGTCCCGCGATGCCCGATCGCTGCCCGAAACTCGTCGCTATGGCGCGGATGTCGGCGGGGGGAAGCGTCGCGATCGCCTTGCCCGACGACAGATCATAGCCGCCGGGCGTCATGCGCATCTGGGCGATCGGACGGGTCGGATCGATCATCGGAACGATGCGAAGGACCGGCCGTCCCGCCATCATTTCCAGCTTCGCTGACGACAGCGGCGTCTCCGCCGGCAGGTCGACATGCGCCAGCGAGTCCCCCCCCGGCAGATGCAGGGGGGCGAGCCCCCGCACCTGCTCGGCAGGCATGAGTCGTGGATAATCGACATACATCATGACGAATCCGGACAGGCACCAGAGCGTCATGAGAGCGCCGATGATGATGCCGAGCCAGCGATGCAGGAAGAGGACGGGACGGAGCATCATCGGCTCAGAAGCTCAGGCCGTAGCTGACCCGGAGCGTCCGGGGCACGCCACGGGTGAAATAGAGGAAGCGCCCTCCCGCATCGGCCGGTGCCGACCCGAAGCCTCGCGTCGCATATTCCCGCCCCGTCACATTCTCGACATTGATCCCGAACCGGTTTCGGCGGGCACTACCATCCACGTAAAGATGCGCCCCGAAATCGACGATCGCGTAATTGCCGTAGTTCTGGCGCGGGAAACCAGACGGCGACGAATAGGTATCCCCTACCCAGTTGACCGAGACGTTGGCGCCGAAGGGCAGGCTCTCGGGCGCATAGCTGACCGATCCCTTGGCGAATTGCTCGGGCGTGCGATCCCGCTGCGTGGTCGCGCCTTCGTTGCGGGCGCGGGTGTAGGTGTAGCTCGCCGCGACATGCCAGTCCTGCGCCACGGTGGCGTCGATCTGGAACTCCGCGCCGCGCACCTTAACCTTGTCCTTGACGTTGATGTAGGTGCCATTGGGAAAGGCGGGGTCGTCATAGGTCGCGTCGATCAGGTCGGTGATGGTGCGCTGGAAATAGGTCGCCTTCCAGTGCAGCGCGCCGCCCGCCAGGGTGAACGCGCCGCCTGCCGTCAGGTTGAGGTTGAGGCTCTGTTCGGGCTTCAGCTTAGGGTTGCCGATCTCGCAGCACGGATCGATGCCATAGAGCGACGAGGCATCGGGCAGCACGAAGGAGGTACCGCCGATCCCTTCCAGATACAGGCTGTCGGTCAGGTCGAAGCGGCCGCTGACGTTCCAGACGGTCTTCTTGGCGCCGCCGGTTTCGTTGTAGCGCACCCCGGCCGTCAGGCGCGCGCGCTTGCTGAGTTCATCGGTCGTGCGGACCTGGAAGATGCCGGCATGAACCTGCTCGGTGATCTTTCCGATCAGCAGGACGTCGTCGCGACCGTTGAAGTTCTGGAAATCATAGCCGACCAGATATTCGAGACCCTGGTGCGGGTGCAGCTTGACGACGGCGCTGCCGCCATAATCCTGATATCCCCAGAAGGTACCCTCCGGATACACCGTGATCGGCGGACCGGCGGGGATCGGGTTCAGGATCTGCACATAGGCAGTCTTCCAGTCGTGGAAATAGCCCTTCAGGAAGAACTGAACCGTGTCGCTGCCGGTATAGTCGAGCCGGACGCTGGCGATTTCCTCGTTGCGGTCGTTGCGGCTGGTGTTGACGCGCGTCGGGGAGAGATTGTCCAGCTTCGCCTGGGTATGCTGATATTGCAGGTTGAGCCGCAGGTCCGACGTGAAGTCGAACTGATATTTGCCGCCGACCGACCACAGGTGATATCCGCGCTTCTGGTCGCTCGCGCTTGGCTGCATGACGCTGTACGGGCGATAACCCTCAGTGTCGTTGCGCGAGGCATAGACCACGAAACGGTGGTCGCCGATGCTGCCGCGGGCATAACCATCGAGATTGGTGCCGCCGCGGCTGTCGACGCTGCCATTGACCTGGCCGTTGAAGTCGTCGGTGAAACTGCGGGTGACGACATTGATGACGCCAGCGGCTGCCTGGGTCCCGTAGAACAGACTCTCCCCACCCTTCAGCACCTCGATCCGCTCGATCATGCTGGCGGGCAGCGTGTCATTGGGGGAGGTGCCTCCATAGAGGCGGTTGTTGATGCGGATACCGTCAACGGTCCACAGCACGTCCTGCGTGCGGGACCCCTGAAGCGATACGTCCACATAGCTGAACGGGCCCGAACCCGGCTTGATGTAAAGGCCGGGAACACTGTCGAGCGCGCTGGCGACATCGACGACGGCGCGGTCGCGGACCTGCTTCTCGGTGACGATCTCGATATCGCTGCCGTAGCGAGCGAGTTCCTGCGGCAGCGTTTCCTCAAGACTCCTGCCGGTGACGACGATGGTGTTCTCGTCCTCCGGATCCTCGGCGTGAGCAGCAGCAACCGAACATGCAGCGATGGCAACCGACATGGCCAGCCGCGATGTGATGATAAACCTCATTCTGTAACCCCCGTGGCGTCGTTCGACGGTGGGCGGGGGCGTGCCGTTCACGAACGGTCGGCGCGCGCGAACGGGCGGACGCCAAAGGCGCCCGTTGCACGAACCGATGCGGCCCCAGCCGCGTGTTCGTCGCTCAGACGGAGTTCACCGTGCCGCGGCCATCCCCTGGGCCGAGGCAAGAGCGACCAGACGCCGGCAGGTTTCCTGGCTCACGGGTCACAGCTTGATGCATGCCTTCCCAGACCTCGCATGACTTAGCGTCCGGCCCAGTGGCTGCTCCTCCGGAAGGAGCGGTATGCATCGCGCTCGCCGCTTACAGTTGCAGGGACAGCCTCGGCTTCAGGTGGCGGACCACCCTCACCGCGTTCCCATTTTAAGCCCCTTGCGGGGCACCGACGCGATCAAGGCGACGGATATGGCGAACAGAAAGTGGAGGCAAGATATTTCGCAATATTTCGCAAATGGGATATTTTAGGAGGCTATTCTGACAAAATATTTCGCAATATTTCACAATAACTAAATAAGCCCAATCCGACTCCCTGGCGACGGGCCGCGACACAAGAACTCGCGAACGGCCGCTAGACTCGGCCCCGAGCCCCGTTGCGAAGCGCATGCTCGGCACCCGCACCAAAGCCGATGCCGATCACCGCCCACAGCACCGCCTGCATGGCGAGGGACGCAATGCGAAAATTCCACAGCAGCACGGCGGGAAAATCGACCGGCACCTCGTTGATGACGGGCATCACGATCTGAACGGCGGCGACCAGCGCGACATAGCATCCGCCCGCGACGAGCATCGCGTTGAACGCGCCCAGCCGCTGCGACAGACCACGACCGAGCTTGGCCGCGATCACCAGCGCGACCACCGACAAGGCGATCATCGCGAAATAGGTAATGGTGCGGAAGGCAACGGTTTCATGCAGGCCGACCGCGGGCGGATTGGGCGGATATTTAAGTGCCGGCACGAGCGCGATCGCGACGAATCCCGCCGCCGCCAGCAACAATGCGAGCGAGCGCGGTCCGAGCCGCGACCAGCGGCCATAGAGACCAGCGAACACCAGCGCGAAGATGCCGCCGATCGCGGCACCGTAGAGCACAACCGCGATGACGAGGCCGAGGCCCTTCTGGACCGTGCGGCTAACCAGTTCCGGTTCGTCCATCCCGGCCATGGCATGCGACTTGGCCGCTTCGAACGCGATTGCCAGATCGACCTGCGGCTCGGCGACCAAGCGTGCGAACAGCACCGCGAGCAGCGCGGCGACCACGCCGGCCAGCATCCCGCGAATCAGGAGCGTGCGCGCCATGTCCCGGCCTTAGTGGCAGGGAAAGCCGAGCAGATGGCGTCCGTCATGGACGAGTTCATGGACATATTTGCCGCTGAACAGCGACACCGCGCCCTGTTCGGTGCTGACGAAATAGAGGAAGATCAGCGCGAGGAGCGTGCCGAAGAGCGCCCAGGGAAGAAGCTCGCCGAACGGGATCGCGGTCTGGCCACGAACCGGGATGAAGACGTCGTCGGCGAAAAGGGTCGTAGCCGGCATATATTGCTCCTTGACCGGGAAGCGCGCGTCCCGCGGGATGATCGTCCGAGGAAGGTCTGACTCTCGACAGCACCAGGGCGCTGTCGATAACAGTGGCGCGACCGTGCCGGAATTACACCGGCTTCTTCCTCGGTCCTTGGCTCGCCCTAGGACGGAACCGAGCACAACGTCAACGATTCCGGGAGGCCCATCTGGCCACGCGACTGACCCTGCTCTGCCATGCCGCAACGACGACGACACGTGTCGGCGGATTCGCCGATCCGGCCGAACCTCTCGACGGTGGCGGGCTACGAACCGCCAGGGCCTACCGAATTCCCCTGCCCTCCCCGCGGCATATCGCAACCAGCCCGGCACTGGCCCCGCGCCAGACAGCGGAAGCGCTTGGGCTGGACGCCGACATCGACACGGCACTCAGCGACATCGACCATGGCCAATGGGCCGGTCGAAGCCTGGCCGAAATCCATGCGCTCGACCCTGATGGCATCGCAGCCTGGATCGCCGATCCCGCGGCAGGGGCGCCCGGTGGGGAAACGATGGCCGCGGTCGGCATTCGCATTGCCGAATGGCTCACCGTCCAGGCCCGCCGGGAGGCCCCCGTCCTCGCGATTACCCATCCCATGGTGGTACGCACCACGATCGCCGTGGCGCTTGGGATACCGCTGGACGGGGCCCTGCGGATCGACGTCGCGCCCCTCTCGATGGCTGTGCTGTCGTTCAATCGTGTCTGGCGGTTGCAGGCGCTCGGCCCCGCCGTCGCCGACGGCAGGATCCTTCCCGGTTAGTGCTTCAATGACCCTGGCGCCCCCCGAAATAATCAGTGTCGTTCATGTCCTGCAGCAGCGTCGGCCCGCTGGGTTCCCAGCCCAGAAGGGCTCTCGTTCGCGCGCTTGATGTCGGAACGTCCATGCTCGCAAACATCGTGAACCAGCCGAAATGCGCCGGCGCCTCCTCCGGTGATATCGCCCTCACCGGTACATCCAGGTGACGCCCGATCGTCTCGGCGATCGCCTTAAACGGCACGCCCTCCTCCGCGACCGCGTGATACGGACCGTCGGTTGCACCCCGTTCCAGCGCGAGGCGGTAAACCCGGGCGGCATCGACGCGATGCGCGGCCGGCCAGCGGTTACTGCCGTCACCGACATAGGCGGACACGCCCTTTTCCCGCGCCATCCCGATCAGGATCGGTACGAAGCCATGATCGCCGGCGCCATGGGTTGACGGCGGGAGGCGTACGCTGCTCGCGCGAACACCCCGCGCCGCCACTGCGGCGGCCGCGATTTCCGAGACCCGCGGAAAGGCGGGGCTCGGCACGTCGCTCTCGGTCGCGAGCCGGCCTGGCGCCAGCAATGCAAGGCCGGAAGTGACCAGCAGCGGGCGCTGCGATCCTTCAAGGACAGTGCCGATCGCCTCAATCGCGCGCCGATCCTCTTCGCAGTTTTCGGCGAATTTCGAGAAATCATGATTGAAGGCCGTATGGATCACGCCGTCCGCATGGGCTGCGCCGCTCCTGAGGCTGTCGAGATCGCCGAGTGCGCCGCGGTGCACTTCGGCGCCTGCCTGGCTCAGCGCCTCCGCGCCGGCATCCGACCGCGCAAGGCCGATCACCTGATGGCCGGCACCAAGCAATTCCCTGACCACGGCCGACCCGACAAAGCCCGTGGCGCCGGTTACGAAGACACGCATATCACTCTCCTCAATCACCAGATCCATTGTCGGAGCGCGCACCATCCTGTTAAAGTAGTGACCTTATCGGGGTATAATGACCAACAGGATCAGCATGACCACACAGGACAAGGCCCTGGGCCTTTATCTCAAGGACCGGCGCACGCGGCTCGATCCCGCGGCATTCGGCTTTTCCGGGACGCGACGACGCACCCCCGGCCTGCGCCGCGAGGAAGTCGCGCAGCGCGCCAATATCAGCCCCACCTGGTACACCTGGCTCGAACAGGGACGGGGCGGCGCACCATCCGCGGACGTGCTCGACCGGATCGTCCGGGCATTGATGCTGACCGAGGTCGAGCGCGAACATGTGTTCCTTCTCGGCCTGGGGCGCCCGCCCGAGGTTCATTACAAGCCGGCGGAGGGCGTCACACCGCGCCTGCAGCGACTGCTCGACGCGCTCGACGTCAGCCCTGCGCTGGTGAAGACGGCAATCTGGGACGTCGTCGCCTGGAACCGCGCCGCCGCCGCCATCCTCACCGACTATGGCGCCCTTCCGCCGGACCAGCGCAACATCCTGCGCATGATCTTCCTCGATCCCCGCGTCCGCGACGCGCAATTCGACTGGGAAAGCGTCGCACGTTTCGTCGTCAGCGCCTTCCGGGCGGACGCGGCCCGCGCCGGCGCCAGCGCGGAGGTCGAACCGCTCGTCGCCGAACTGTGCCGGTTGAGTCCCGACTTCGACGCGATGTGGCGGGCCAATGACGTCCGCACCTATGGCGACGGCGTCAAACACCTCCGCCACCCGATCCTGGGCCCGATCGCGTTCGAATATTCTTCGTTCGCCGTCGATGGCCGGCCCGATCTGAGCATGGTCGTCTACAATCCCGCGACGAGCGAGGACGGGGAGCGGGTCAGATCCCTATTGCGCGAGCGGCCAGCCGGGGCGACGATCATCGGGGACGGCGATACGGGTGAAATCCTCGTTGAAAACGCCTTGCGAGACCAGTTGGCACCCCGCCCGACAAGCCAGGCTATGCGTAATTAAATGCCACGCCTGCTTGATCGGACGCAAGAAAGGGCTAGAGCGCCCCGCATGGCTTCCCGTCCACTCACCCTGTACGAAAAGATCTGGGCCGCGCATGTCGTCGAGCGTCGCGACGATGGCACCTGCCTGATCTATATTGACCGCCACCTGATCCACGAGGTCACCAGCCCGCAGGCCTTTGCCGGCCTTCGCGCGGCGGGACGCGAGGTGCGCCGGCCCGACCTGACGCTGGCGGTCCCCGATCACAACCTGCCGACGACGGCGCGGGTCGATGCGGCGGGCAGGCGCCTGCCGATCGCCGATGCCGAGAGCGCCGCGCAGCTCGATGCGCTCCAGCGCAATACCGCCGAGTTCGGCATCGACTATATCGATGCGGTCGCCCCCGAGCAGGGCATCGTCCATGTCGTCGGCCCGGAACAGGGCTTCACCCTTCCCGGTACCACCCTTGTCTGCGGCGACAGCCACACCTCGGCGCACGGCGCGATGGGTGCGCTGGCGTTCGGCATCGGCACGAGCGAGGTCGAGCATGTGCTCGCCACACAGACGCTGCTGCTGAGCCAGTCGAAGACGATGGAGATCCGCGTCGACGGGTCGCTCGGCTTCGGCGTCAGCCCCAAGGACGTGATCCTGGCCATCATCGGCAGGATCGGCGCGGCGGGCGGCACCGGCTATGTCATGGAATATACCGGCGAGGTGATCCGCGCGATGTCGGTCGAGGGACGCCTGACCGTCGCCAACATGTCGATCGAGGGCGGCGCGCGCGCCGGCCTGATCGCGCCGGACGAGACGACCTTCGCCTATCTCAAGGGTCGCCCGATGGCACCCAGGGGTACGGACTGGGAGCAGGCAGTCGCTTGGTGGAAGACGCTGCCGAGCGACCCGGCCGCGACCTATGACCGCAGCGTGCGGCTCGACGCGACCGACATTGCACCGTCGCTGACCTGGGGCACCAGCCCGGAGGATGTCGTGTCGATCACCGGCGTGGTCCCGGACCCCGACAGCTTCGCCGATCCGGCCAAGCGGGCGGCCGCGCGGAAATCGCTCGACTATATGGGGTTGACGCCGGGCACCGCGATGCAAGACGTCCCGGTCGAGCATGTCTTCATCGGCAGCTGCACCAACAGCCGGATCGAGGATCTGCGCGCCGCCGCTTCGGTGGCGAACGGCCGGCATGTCGCGGACGGCGTTCGCGCGCTGGTCGTCCCCGGTTCCGGACTGGTCAAGCGTCAGGCCGAAGCCGAGGGGCTCGACCGGATATTCCTCCAGGCCGGCTTCGAATGGCGCGAGCCGGGCTGTTCGATGTGCCTCGCCATGAACCCGGATAAAGTGCCGCCGGGTGAACGCTGCGCTTCCACTTCGAATCGGAATTTCGTAGGGCGTCAGGGACCTGGAGCGCGGACGCACCTGGTTTCACCCGCGATGGCGGCGGCAGCAGCCGTTACCGGGCGGTTGAGCGATGTCCGCGACCTTATGGGAGGGACGTCGTCATGAAGAAGGCCCTTGTACTGCTGATCCTCGGCACCGTGCTGAGCGGCATCGCCGCCTATACCGCAACGGCCAAGCCGAAGCCGGCCGACGGAACGATCGCGAGCCAGTAATGAAAGCAGTCAGTCAGGTTTCGGGCCGCGCCTATCCGTGGGGCGCGAAGAACATCGACACCGACGTCATCATCCCCGCGCATTGGCTCAAGACCATCACGCGCGAGGGGCTTGGCAAGGGCGCGTTCGAAACCGTGCGTGCGCAGCCGGACAATATCTTCGACGATCCGCGCTATGCCGGATCGCCGATCCTGATCGCCGGCGATAATTTTGGTTGCGGATCGAGCCGCGAGCACGCGGCCTGGGCACTGGCCGACATGGGCGTGGTCGCGGTGATAGCGCCGAGCTTTTCCGATATCTTTTCCGGCAACGCCTTCAAGAACGGCATCGTACCCGTCGTTCTACCGCAGGAAGCTGTCGACCGGCTGGTCGAGGTTGCGAAGACAGATTCGGTGACAGTCGATCTCGAGACAATGACCGTCACCACGCCTTACCAGGACCGCTTTTCGTTCGAGCTGGACGCCTTTCGCCGTCAGTGCCTCATGGAGGGGCTGGACGAGATCGGGTTGACGCTGGCAAGGGATACCGCGATTTCTAAATACGAGTCCGGCGTCAGCGAGCACCGGCCATGGATGAGCGGAGAACGAGCATATGCGGGCATTGTTGTCGAAGGCACCGGGCGGCCCTGAAACCCTCGTCATCGACGACCTGCCCGATCCAGTGGCCGGCAAGGGCCAGGTGGTGGTCGCGGTCAAGGCGTGCTCGATCAACTATCCCGACGTCCTGATCATCGAGGACAAATATCAGTTCAAGCCGCCCCGGCCCTTCGCCCCGGGCAGCGAGATTTCCGGTGTGATCGACAGCGTCGGCGAAGGCGTGACCGGATGGGCGCCCGGCGACCGGGTGATCGCGACGACCGGATCGGGCGGCCTGGTCGAAAAGGTCGCGATCAACGCAACCAGCCTGTTCCGCCTGCCCGAGGGGCGCAGCTTCGCCGAAGGCGCATCGCTGCTGCTGACCTATGGCACGACCATCCACGCCCTGCTCGACCGCGGGCACCTGGCCGAGGGTAATACCCTGCTGGTGCTCGGCGCCGCCGGGGGCGTCGGCCTGGCAGCGATCGAGCTGGGCAAGGCGTTCGGCGCGCATGTCGTGGCGGCGGTCTCGTCGGAGGAGAAGGCAGCCGTGGCGAAGGACGCCGGTGCCGACGTGACGCTGGTCTATCCTCGCGCCCCATTCGACAAGGACCAGTCGAAAGCGCTCGCCGACCAGTTCAAGGCCGCGCTCGGACCGGGCGGCGCCGACGTGATCTATGATCCGGTCGGCGGCGACTATGCCGAGCCGGCGCTGCGCTCGATCGCGTGGGAGGGTCGCTATCTCGTCGTCGGCTTCCCGGCTGGTATTCCGAAGCTGCCGCTCAACCTAACGCTCCTGAAGAGCTGCGATGTCTGCGGCGTGTTCTGGGGCGCCTTCGCCGCGCGTGACCCCAAGGCGAACCAGGCGCATATCGAGCGGCTCTTCCGGCTGTGGAAGGATGGCAAGATCGCCCCGCGCGTGACCGAGACCTTCGCGTTCGAGGATGGTGGCAAGGCGATCGCCCGCATGGCGGCGCGCCAGGCCATCGGGAAGCTGGTGGTGACGGTGGCGGAATAACCTATTCCTTCCCGAGCAAGCCCGGGGAGGAATTCGTTCCGGACCTCTCTCGGTCGCGAGCGAGCGGTTGCGTCGCTGCGTCCCCCACCCTATCTCGACCGTGATACGTAAAATCGCCCAAGGGGAACGACCGACCATGAGCACTTTCGACGATCGCGAGCGGGCGTTCGAGACAAAATATGCGCGCGACGAGGAAATGGCGTTTCGTGTCACGGCTCGGCGCAACCGGTTGCTTGGCCAATGGGCCGCAGCCCAGATGAAGCTCACCCCGGAAGAGACTGACGCCTATGCCAAGGCAGTCGTCCAGGCCGATTTCGAGGAAGCCGGCGACGAGGACGTGATCCGCAAGCTGGTCAGCGACCTGAACGCGGCCGGTGTCGAGGTCGACGAAGGTGCGGTCCGCCGCGCGATCGAAGACCAGACGATCGAAGCCCGCCGTCAGCTGATGCAGTCGGAATAACGACAATGGCGATGGCAGCCGAAGAAATCGAGGCGCTGATCACCGGGGGCATTCCCGGTGCCCGGGTCGAGATCACCGACCTCGCCGGCGATGGCGATCATTATGCGGCGCGCGTGACGGCCGAGAGTTTCCGGGGCTTGCCCCGTATCAAGCAGCACCAGGCGGTCTATGCCGCACTGGGCGGGCGGATGGGCGGCGTGCTCCACGCATTGCAGCTCACCACCGCAGTTCCAGAGTGACAGGAGTAAACCCAGTGACCGATGACGCACAGGCCCGCATCGCCGAGATCGTCGCCAAGAGCGACGTCGTCCTTTTCATGAAGGGCAGCCCGCTCTTTCCACAATGCGGTTTTTCCAGCCGCGCCGTGGCGATCCTCAATCATCTCGGCGCCGAGTTCGACAGCGTCGACGTGCTGCAGGATCAGGGCGTCCGCCAGGGCATCAAGGCCTTTTCCGACTGGCCGACCATTCCCCAGCTCTATGTGAAGGGCGAATTCATCGGCGGCTCCGACATCATGATGGAGATGTACGAGAGCGGCGAACTCGCAAAGCTTTTCGAGGACCAGGGCGTCGTAACCGCCGGATAGCGACCAGGCTGGGAACGGCATCGACAGAGACATCGACAGAGACGGGGCTTCGCCCGCGGTGGGAACTGCGGCGGAGCCCTTTTCTTTTCTGCCACCCGGCCTGCGCAGAGATACGAAGCGCTGCTATGCCGCGTCGATCAGGATGAAGTGGTGATCCGGAAGGCCGGGTAGGGCGGACCGATGCGAGATCGGAGGGAGCATCGGTCCGCCCTGCTGAAGCGATGAACGCTCGGCATGCTTCAGACTATGCAGTCGGCGTGCCATTCCCCTCAAGTAAGGGGAAACCGCAGGTCACGATGGTTAATGCGCTCCGCCGCCCTGCCCCCGATGTAAAGCATCCCGACGTTTCAAGCCGATCGTGACGGCGAATCCGTGGCTGCCTGAACCCCAGATATCGCGGACCTTCTGCCACGGGTTTCGCCGCAGCGGATACAGAGCGTTGTTGCACGAGCGACCGGCCGCCGGACTTACCGATATCGGCCGGCTTCTTTTCGAGCGCGGCGGGCTAGCAAAATGCCGCCAGCCGGTCCAGGAATCACCCCCATGACGAACCAACGTACCGGCGGTCGAATCCTGGTCGACCAGCTCGTCGCGCACGGCTGCGACCGTATCTTCACTGTCCCCGGCGAAAGCTTCCTCGCCGTGCTCGACGCGCTCCACGACACGCCGGAGATCGACTTGGTGGTGTGCCGGCAAGAGGGCGGCGTCGGCTTCATGGCCTGTGCCGACGGCGCCCTGACCGGGCGGCCGGGCGTCGCCTTCGTGACGCGTGGGCCCGGTGCGACCAACGCCTCGATCGGCGCCCATGTAGCGATGCAGGATTCGCAGCCGATGGTGCTGTTCATCGGCGATGTCGATCGCGGCACGAAAGACCGTGAGGCGTTCCAGGAAATCGATTTCCCGGCGATGTTCGGGCCGGTCGTAAAATGGGCGGCAAAGATCGACGATGCAGCACGCATCCCGGAATATGTCGCACGGGCCTGGAATGTAGCGATGTCGGGCCGGCCGGGGCCCGTAGTGCTTGCCTTGCCCGAGGACATGCTTCTCGACGAGGTCGCCGCGGTGGATCGCCCCCGGGTGGGCCGTCCGGCCCAGGCATGCGATCCTATCGCGATGAGCCATCTGGGCGCCATGCTGGGCGAGGCATCTCGGCCGGTCGCCATCATCGGTGGCGCCGGCTGGAACGCCGACGCGGCGCGCGACTTCCAGAATTTCGCCGAACGCAGCGGCCTGCCCGTGATCGCCGCTTTCCGGCGCCAGGATGCCATCCCCAACAGCTCGCCCGCCTATGCCGGCAATCTCGGCTACGGTCCCAATCCGAAGCTCGTGCAGCGGATCAAGGACGCCGACCTGCTCCTTGTCGTGGGGCCGAGGCTCGGCGAGGCCACGACCGACGGCTATACGCTGATCACGCCGGAGCATCCCGGGCAGAGGATCGTCCATGTCCACCCCGATCCGAGCGAGTTGAACAGCACCTACCGCGCCGATCTCGCCATCTGCGCCGGCATGCGCGAGTTCGCCGATGCGGTGCTGGCGATCGATCTCCCCCCGCTCGACGCTGCTGCGGAGGCCCGGGCGGACTATGAGGCATGGACCACCCCTGCCGCTCGCGATCTGAGACTCGATCTCGGCCCATGCGTCGCGACGATGCGCGAGCTACTCCCGGCCGACACGATCATCTGCAACGGCGCGGGAAACTACTCCGGCTGGTGGCATCGCTACTGGCGCTATGCCGGCCCGGGCTGCCAGCTTGCACCAACCGCCGGCGCGATGGGCTATGGCGTCCCCGCGGCGACCGCGGCGGCGCTCCGCCACCCGGACCGGACGGTTGTCGCGCTGGCCGGTGACGGATGCTTCCTGATGAACGGGCAGGAACTGGCCACGGCAGTCGGGCATGGTGCGGACATGCTCGTCCTGGTGATCGACAATGGCGGATATGGCACGATCCGCATGCACCAGGAGCGCGAATATCCCGGACGTATCTCCGGCACTGAACTGCGCAACCCGGATTTCGCGGCACTTGGCCGGGCCTATGGCTGCTGGGCCGAGACGGTGGAGACGACCGAGGCGTTCGCCCCTGCCCTCGCCCGCGCCATGGCGGAGAAAAGTGTGCGGCTGCTCCATCTGAAGACCGATATCGAGGCGATCACTGCCGGCACGACGATCTCGGCGATCCGGAAACGCTGACCCGAACCTTCGGAGCCCGCTGAATAGAAATAGAAAAGGCCGCCCCGGCTACCCGGAGCGGCCCATCAGTCATTTTGGGACGAAATGCGTCAGATGTCGTCGCCAAGGGCTCCCTTCACCTTGCCGGCGAGTTGCTGGCCCTTGCCTTTCAGTTCCTGAACGGCACCTTCGTCACGCGTGGCAGGATTGTCGCTCTTCTGCTTGACCTTGCCGATCGCTTCGTTGACATTGCCTTTGATCTTGTCGACGAGTTCACCCATGTGCGTGCTCCTTGATTGTCGTACGGCACCGACGACCGGCGCCAGTCACTCCCGGGCAATCAACGGTTGACCTCGCCCGGGGTTCCTCCCGCTCGCCGCGCGCCTGCCTCGCAACGTATTGAAAAACCGTCCGAGACGCTGCGATGCCCGATCGCATAGCCGACCATTATGAGCGCCATGCCCACGCCTTCGATCGCGATCGCGGGCGCAGTTTCGTCGAGCGGCCGTGGATCGAGCGTTTCGTCATGCCATTGCCGCGCGGCGGCGCGATCCTCGATCTCGGATGCGGCGGCGGGGAACCGATCGGACGCTATCTGGTCGATCACGGCTTCGTGGTGACGGGGATCGACAGTTCGGCGGCGATGATCGGCCTTGCCCGCACACGCTTCCCGCGGCAGCGCTGGTTGCAGATCGACATGCGCACGCTGACGATCGAGGACCGGTTCGAGGGTGTGCTCGCCTGGAGCAGCCTGTTCCATCTGGAACCTGGCGACCAGGAGACGATGATCGCGCGCATCGCGACCTGGCTGAAGCCGGGTGGGCGGTTGCTGTTCAACAGCGGGCCGAAACGCGGCACATCAATGGGTGAATATCGTGGCGAGCCACTTTATCACGCCAGCCTCGACCCGGCCGAGTATCGCGCGGCCTTTCTGCGGGCCGGCCTGGTCGAGATGGCGCATGTCGCCGAAGACCCCGGATGTGGGGGCGCGACGGTCTGGCTCGCGCGGAAGGTTTAGGGCGCAATCTTTTTGAGGAAGGCCAGTACGGCTTGCCAATTGGCATCGGCGCCATTTGGATTCTTGACCGCAATCAGGGTCGAGGAACCATGGACGCCGGCCACTGGAACGATATGAGCCGCCCTGCCGCCCGGCACCGCAGCCGCGATCGCGCCGGCCCCAGCGATCTCTTCGGGATCGCTTGAGGATGTCACGAAGACGGGGATCGTCAGCACACGGGCGGCACGATCGACAAAATGCTTGTCAGGCATATATTCGCCTGGGGAAAAAGCGAGCAATGCCGTTACCTTGCCCGGATTTTGCGCTGCGACATCGAAGACCAGCGCTGCGGAATAACTGCTGCCCCATAGGATCAGCGGAAGTTTCTGCCGGACGCCCCAGTCGAGGGCGGCCTGCAGATCGGGCTCGGCGGTGGGATAGCCGGCATCCTCGCTCCGGCCTTTTTGCGGCGGGATCAACGCCGCCGTTTCGTTGGGACCGTAGAGACCGCCGCCGGACCGCTGGTCGATCGCGAGAGCGCTATAGCCCTCACGATTGAGCCGCGGCGCAATCGACGCATATTCATCCTTACTGGACCCTGCCTGATGAAAGAGCAGGATCAGTGCCTTTGGATGCGCCACGGGGTAATAACGCCCGAATACCGTGACGCCGTCGCGCGCCTTGAGCTTGACCGGTAGAACCGGAAGCTCGTTCGGGGCCTTCTCCTCACGCCTATCTCCCGACGGCGCTGCCGGATGGCCGCAGCCACCGACGAGCAGGACCACCAGCACTACAAACGCGAGGCGGCGCATCGTCAGATCAGCCCCGCCAGAGGACTCGACGGATCGGCATAACGGCGCTTGCCCATACGCCCCGCGAGATAGGCGAGACGGCCCGCCTCGACCCCGGCCTTCATTGCCGCCGCCATCATGATCGGGTCCTTCGCCTCGGCGATCGCGGTGTTCATCAGCACGCCGTCGCAGCCAAGCTCCATCGCCGCCGCCGCGTCGGATGCGGTGCCGACGCCAGCGTCGACCAATACGGGCACGCTCGCACCCTCCACGATCAGGCGAATCGTGACCTGATTCTGGATGCCGAGGCCAGAACCGATCGGTGCGCCGAGCGGCATGATCGCGACCGCCCCGGCATTCTCCAGCCGCTTCGCAGCGATGGGATCGTCGACGCAATAGACCATGGGGAGGAACCCTTCCTTGGCCAGTACCTCCGTCGCGCGCAGCGTCTCGACCATGTCGGGATAGAGCGTCTTCGCCTCACCCAGCACTTCCAGCTTCACCAGATCCCAGCCGCCCGCCTCGCGCGCCAGCCGCAGGGTGCGGATCGCCGATTCAGCATCGAAACAGCCGGCGGTGTTGGGTAGATAGGTGACCTTCTTCGGATCGATGAAGTCGGTCAGCATCGGCGCATTGGGATCGGAGACGTTCACCCGGCGCACCGCAACCGTGACGATCTCGGCCCCCGAAGCCTCCAGCGCGGCAGCGTTCTGCGCGAAATCCTTGTACTTGCCGGTGCCAACGATGAGGCGCGAGCGGAAAGTGCGGCCCGCTACCGTCCAGGTGTCGAGCGCGGGCGTCACGTCGCCACCGCCGACGAAATGCACGATCTCAAGCTCATCGCCATCCTCGACCAGCACCTGGCCGAGGGTCGAGCGCGGCACGACTTCGAGATTGCGCTCGACCGCGACCTTTTCCGGCACGAGGCCGAGATCGGCAGCGAGCCGGGCAAGGCTGAGGCCGGCGCTGACGCGGCGATGCTCGCCGTTGACGCGGATCGAGACGGTGTGATCGGTATGCATAGCTCTCCCTAGCCGGTCGCTTCGCGCGACGTCGAGAAGCCTCCCCGCGCCCTGTCTCGACTTCACGAGGCACGAACGGCTAAAGAGGCAGCCCGCGATATAAGCCGTGGAACCCCGCCCGCAACCGAAAGGCTTATCCTTGGCCGACACGATCTTCGTCCTGAACGGTCCGAACATGAACCTGCTCGGCCTGCGCGAGCCGGAAATCTACGGCAGCGACACGCTCGACGACATCGCCGGGTTGCTGGAGGATCGCGCGCGGGAGCTCGATCTGAAGATCGACATGCGCCAGTCGAATCACGAGGGGCATCTGGTCGACTGGCTGCACGAGGCTCAGGCAAGTGGCGCACGGGCGGTGATCCTCAATGCAGCCGCCTATACCCACACGTCGCTCGCACTCCACGACGCGATCAAATCGATCAGGACACCGGTGATCGAAGTACATTTATCCAATCCGCACAAGCGCGAGGACTTCCGGCACGAGAGCTGGGTAGGACGTGCCGCACGGGGAACCATCGCTGGCTTCGGGGCGCTTTCCTATCTGCTTGCGCTTGAAGCCGCCGCTCGTCTCTGACAGGACGCCCCATTAAATGGGCTTTGGCCCAATAAGGGAGAACAGGGGTCGCATGGCCGAAGATAGTAATTCCGATCCGATGCGGATCGATGTCGAACTGGTTCGCCAGCTCGCACAGATGCTTGACGAAACGCAGCTGACCGAGATCGAGGTCGAGGACGGCGGGCGTCGCATCCGAATCGCGCGCAAGGCGGCCGCTGCGGCACCTGCGGTGCATTATGCGCCTGCGCCCGTCGCAGCGCCGGTGGCGACTGCCGCCACGCCGGTCGAGGCCACCGCGCCCGCCGCCAGCGCGAATGCGGTAAAGTCGCCGATGGTCGGCACCGCCTATCTGTCGCCGGAACCCGGCGCGGCATCGTTCATCAGCATCGGCAAGACAGTCGCAGCGGGGGACACGCTGCTGATCGTCGAGGCGATGAAGGTGATGAACCCGATCCTCGCGCCAAGCGCCGGGACGGTGAAGGCGATCCTGGTCGAGAGCGGCCAGCCGGTCGAATTCGACCAGCCCCTCGTGGTTGTCGAGTAAGCCTAAATGGCTGAAATCAAGAAGCTCCTGATCGCCAATCGCGGCGAAATAGCGCTGCGCATCCATCGCGCGTGCCATGAGATGGGGATCAAGACGGTCGCGGTACACTCAACCGCCGACGCCGACGCGATGCATGTCCGACTCGCCGATGAGGCGATCTGCATCGGCCCGCCACCCGCGACGGAAAGCTATCTCAACGTCGCCAACATCATTTCGGCGGCCGAGATCAGCCATGCGGACGCGATCCACCCCGGTTACGGCTTCCTGTCCGAGAATGCCCGCTTCGCCGAGATCGTCGAGGCGCACGGCATCATCTTCGTCGGGCCGAAGCCAGAGCATATCGTCACCATGGGCGACAAGGTGGAGGCGAAGCGCACCGCCGGGGCACTCGGCCTGCCTCTCGTCCCCGGATCGGACGGTGCGATCAGCGACATCACCGAGGCCAAGGCGATCGCCCGGAAGATCGGCTATCCGGTGATCATCAAGGCGGCCTCGGGCGGCGGTGGACGCGGCATGAAGGTGTGCACGTCCGAGGACCAGCTCGAAACGCTGATGATGCAGGCGGGCAGCGAGGCCAAGGCGGCGTTCGGCGACGCGACGGTCTATATGGAGAAATATCTCGGCAATCCGCGCCACATCGAATTCCAGGTGTTCGGCGACGGCAAGGGCAACGCGATCCATCTCGGTGAGCGCGACTGTTCGCTGCAGCGCCGCCACCAGAAGGTGCTTGAGGAGGCCCCCTCACCCGTGCTCGGCGCCGAGGACCGCGAACGCATGGGCGGGATCGTCGCCAAGGCGATGTCCGACATGGGCTATCGCGGCGCGGGCACGATCGAGTTCCTGTGGGAAGATGGCGAGTTCTACTTCATCGAGATGAACACCCGGCTTCAGGTCGAGCATCCGGTGACCGAGATGATCACCGGCCTGGATCTCGTCCGCGAGCAGATCCGAATCGCCGAGGGCCATCCGCTGACCCTGCGCCAGCAGGACGTGGTGTTCCGCGGTCATGCGATCGAATGCCGCATCAACGCCGAGGACCCGCGCACCTTCGCGCCGTCGCCGGGGCTGGTGAAGCAGTATCACGCACCGGGTGGCATGAACGTGCGGGTCGATAGCGGGCTCTACGCAGGCTATCGCGTGCCGCCATATTACGACTCGATGATCGCGAAGCTGATCGTCTACGGCACCACCCGCCAGGGCGCGCTGCGCCGCCTGCGCCGGGCGCTGGAGGAATATGTGATCGAGGGGATGAAGACGACCATCCCGCTGCATCAGGCATTGCTCGACGATCCGGATTTCCAGGCGGGGAATTATACGATCAAATGGCTTGAAGAGTGGCTGGCGCGCCAGGAGGACTAAGCGAAAGCTTGATTCCTTCTCCCCTTGCGGGAGAAGGTGGCTCGAAGGGCCGGATGAGGGGGAGTGAGGTTCGAGACACACGCGAGTGTCCCCCTCACCCTTCCCATCGCAAAAGCGATGGGCCCCTTCCCTCTCCCGCAAGGGGAGAGGGAGATTAGGGGGAGGCTTCATGTTCATCGGCCACTACAGCGCAGCCTTCATCGCAGCGACATCCCCCAAGGCACCTCGACTCGGCACGCTGTTCGTCGCGGCCCAGCTGGTCGATCTCGCCTTCTTCTCCTTCGTATTGATCGGCATCGAACATATGCGGCTCGTCCCCGGGATCACCGCGATGAACCCGATGGACCTGTACGATATGCCCTTGACTCACAGCCTGGTCGGCGCGGCCGGCTGGGCGGCGGGGTTCGCGCTGCTGCTCTGGCTATGGCGACGGAACGGCGTGGCCGCGCTGATCGGCGGCGCGGTGGTTCTATCGCACTGGCTGATCGACCTGCTGGTTCACCGGCCCGACCTGACCCTCGCGGGCGGGCCGCCGCCGTTCGGGCTAGGCCTGTGGAACCATCCGGCGATCGAGATGCCCCTCGAACTCGTCCTGGCCTTTGGCGCCCTTGCCTGGTTCACAGCCCGCACGCGGGGCCCCTGGATCCCCGTCGCCACGCTCGCCGTCGCGATGGCCGCCTTCCAGGCGTTCAACTGGTTCGGGCCCGAGCCGGCCACGATCGTCGATCCGCCGCCGCCCTCGCTCGCAATCCTGGGACTCGTCGCCTATGTGCTGCTCGCGCTGCTCGCCTGGTGGGTGAGCCGGACGAGAGCATTGAAGAGTGGGAGTTGAAGGCTTGAAGGCGACGATCTGGCATAATCCGCGCTGTTCCAAATCGCGCGAGACGCTGGCGATCCTGAAGGAGACGGCGGGCGTCGAGGTCGAGGTGATCGAATATCTGAAGAACCCGCCGACGCGCGAGAAGCTGGCTGCCTTGTACGAACGTGCCGGCATGACGCCGCGCCAGGGCCTGCGCATGGCCGAGGATGCCGCACGGGGGCTGAAATATGCCGATGGCGACGCGATCCTCGACGCGATGATGGTCGACCCGATCCTGATAGAACGTCCGCTGGTGGAGACCGAAAAGGGTGTGCGACTCGGCCGGCCGCCGGAGAAGGTGCGCGAGATTCTTTGAGACTCGAAGGGGCGACGAGCCCCTCAGTGACCCCGGAGGGATCGCGGCTAGGCCTGCCGGGTCCCATTGCGCAGCACGATGGCTGGCGGGTGAGCGGCCCGGCTGGGTTCGACGCCAGGCATGCCGAGCAGAAAGCCCTGCAACTGCGAACAATGTTGTTCGGTGACAATCGCCCGCTGCGCCTCCGTCTCGACGCCCTCGGCGACGACGGGCAAATTCAGGCTGTGGCCAAGGCCGATGATCGCGCGGACGATCGATCGCGCCGCTTCGTCATGCTCGATAGCCGCAGTGAAACTGCCATCGATCTTGATCTTGTCGAACGGAAAGCTCTGCAGATTGCTGAGCGACGAGTAGCCGGTCCCGAAATCGTCCATCACGATGCGGATGCCAAGCGCGCGCAGGCGGTGCAGCAACACCACGACGGCTTCCCGATCCCGCATCAGCACGGCTTCCGTGATCTCGAGCTCAAGTCTGCTGCCGTCCAACCCTGTCCAGTTCAGCACGTCCACAACCTGCTCACAGAAATTGGGCAGCTGAAACTGCACCGGTGACACATTGACCGCAATGGTGAGCGGTTCATCCCAGCGTGCGGCTTCGGCACATGCCTGCTCAAGCACCCATGCGCCAAGCTCGACGATCGTGCCACTCTCCTCCGCGATGGGAATGAAGGTGTCGGGGCCGATCACGCCGCGCTCCGGATGAATCCAGCGCAACAACGCCTCATAGCCGACTGTCCGACCGGTCCCGGCCGCGATCAACGGCTGATACACGACGGAAAGCTGGTTGCGCAGAACCGCTCGACGCAGATCATGGCCGAGTTCACGCCTGATGCGGGCGGCCTCATCCATGCCGGCATCGAAGAAACAGGCGGTGCCCCGCCCCGCGCGCTTGGCGCGATAGAGCGCCGTGTCGGCGTTGGTCCGCAATTCGTCGCTGTTCGATCCATCGGCCGGACAAAGCGCAATGCCGATGCTGACGCCGACCGCCTTCGGATCGCGCGCCATGTTCATTTGTTCGGCAAAGCCAGCCTGTATCCGGTTCGCGAGCTGAGCTGCTGCCTCCGGCTGCGAGACACCTGACTGGATGATCGCGAACTCGTCTCCGCCCAGTCTTGCGATCGTATCGGCCGGGCTGGTCGCACTGCGCAGGATGTCGGCCACCTTGCGCAGGATGCGATCGCCTTCGCCATGTCCGAAAATATCGTTCACCGCCTTGAAGCGATCCAGGTCGAGGCAAAGGATCGCCACCTGTTCCTCCCGTTGCTCGGCAAGGCGCAGCGCCAGATTCATGCGATCGTCGAACAATGCTCGATTGGGCAGATCAGTCAGCGCATCATGGTGCGCCAGATGTTCGATCTTGAGTTCCGCCTTCTTGCGCTCGGTAATGTCCCGGACGACCAGAACATGAGATTCGCGTCCGCGATATTCGATCGTGCGGCACAGGAGTTCGACCGGAATCTCACCACCGTCAGCCTGCAGGAGCGATATTTCGGATGGACCGTCGGTCTCGCCGCAGCAGTTCAGCCCCTCCGGCCCAAGCGCCAGGACGAATGCCGGTGAACGGCCCACCAACCCGGGCAATGTCCAGCCGGAAATTTCTGTCAGGCGTTCATTGATGTCGAGGATTCGATCATCCCTGACGATCAGCAAGCCTTCAAGCGACGCATTGGCCAGTCCCCTCAGATCGGTGAGATGGCGGTCGAGAAAGGTTGCGCCGAAAGCCGTGAGGATGAGTGCGGTCGAGACCGAAATTACGATTCCGGCGAGGAGCGACCGGTCGATCGACACCCCGCTGACGATGACGGTCGGATCGGGCAGCAGCGTCGTGCCGCTCATCGAGGTGAAATGAAGACTGCAGATCGCGAGGACGAACAATATCGTGGCAAGCGCGAAACGCCGGTTGTCGCGAAAGACATGAAAGGCCAGCAGGGAGAGAGAGGAAAGGATGGTGCCGACCAGCACGGCCCATATGTTTACCGGTATATCATAGATCAGCCGTGCTGGCGCTTCGATCGCCGCCATGCCGGTGTAGTGCATGGCGGAAAGACCTAATCCAAGGATCGCGCCGCCGCCGGCGAATGACACGGCAGTGGCCCGCCCATGCGCCACGAGGTTCGCGACCCCGGCAATGGTGATGGCGACGATGATTGACATGATCGTCGGCATCGGCGCGTAGCTGATGGGGAAACCGCCCTCATAAGCGAGCATCGCGATGAAATGGGTCGCCCATATTCCCGTGCCGCAGGTAACCGCAGCCATTGCCATCCAGCGGTAGCGATGGGCGCGTTCACATTCCTGCACGCGCTGAAACGACAGCATGCTTGTGAAACTGCCGATCACGCAGATCAGCGCCGCGACAACAATCAGCCGCCAATCATGGCGATCATGAATACAGGCAAGGACAGAAAGCATCATTCCCCCTACGCCGCCGTTTCTACAGAAATTTAACTAACGAAATACAAATGACATTTCAGACATGAAAATTCTCCAGGCAAAATTCTGCCAATTCGAACATTTTTGATCGGACTATCGAGATACATCCACTTTGGTCCGATGTGCCCGCCGCGCTCGATTGACTTCACCCTGAGAAAATCAGACCAGGATCGAAGGAAAGTTTCAGGGGTGATAAGCTCCCTATCAGGGGAAATACGTATCCGGCGACTGGCAGCAACAAGTTTTCACGATGTAATTTCCGTAAGCGGCTAATCGCCGTCTGGCGCGACCATGCCAGCGAGGCGAAGTGGTGGCCGGAGAACGAGCGCTTCACGCGGGGCCGCATCGCCCGCTCGAAGATGCACGAGTCAGAATTTCGCCAACATCGTACGGTCTTCGATCCAGGCGCGAAGCCGTTCACGATCCGGCACGTCGATACCGCCATAGGACCGCTTCACCAGCCCTTCCCGCTCCAGCGCGCCAAGCGCCGTCCCGATCGCGACGCGGGTGACGCCGAACCTTGCCCCCAGTTCCTCATGCGTCGCGCGCGCCCGTCCCTCCCGCACCATCGCCAGCAGCAATTTGGCCAGTTGGACTTTGAGCGGCAGGCGCCGGAGATCGTCGGCGAATTCAAGCATCGCATAAAGGCGCCGCGCCATCATACCCAGAATTGCCTGGGTCAGTGCCGGATTGGCCTGTGCGAAGCGATCATAGGCGGCAGGAGAGATGTGGCCGATCGTCGTCGCCCCCTTCGCAATGGCATCGTGAGTGCGGGGCAGATCGCCGAACAGCGTCATCTCGCCGAAACAATGGCCCGGACCGAGAATCGAGGTGATGACGAACGAACCATCGAGCCCGGGGTTGCCGATCTGGACGGCCCCGCCGCGCACAATCGACAGGCCCGGCCGCGCGTCGCCCCGCGCCTGGATCAACGCCTTGTCCTGATACGCCACCGATGTGCCGACAGCGCAAAGACCGGCGAACAGCCCCGGAGGCAGCAGGCTTTCGAGACTCGGCGCATCGAGAAGGAGTAGTTCGGCCATGCCATCCCGAATTGCAAAGAACTTGTCATTCATATGCGGGCGAATCGGTTATGCCAATGTCCGGGCGCCCGACAGGGCGAACGGGAGGGCATGATGAAATTCGAGCTGATCGCGATAACCGCGGTCTATGTCGGCTTTGCGATTGCGGAAGCAATTTCCAGCGGCTTCTTCCGCAAATCCGGCGCGACGCGGCAGGACGCGGTGGTCGAACTGGTCGGCACGACGATCCTGCTGGTCGCCACCCAGCCGCTGGCGCTCGCCGGCGGAATCTTGCTGGCAAGCCTGATCGCCCCGGAAGCACAGGGCGCCCTGGCCGGGTGGCCGATCCTGGCCCAGATCGCCTTGCTGCTGCTTTGCGACGACATGATGCAATATTGGTGGCACCGGCTCTCGCACACCGTGCCGTGGCTCTACAATCTACACCGCCCGCACCATAATGCCGAATATATGTCTGTCCGGATCGTCTACCGGAACAACATCTTCTATTATCTGCTGATGCCCTCGCTCTGGTTGTCGGGCGTGCTGGTCTATCTCGGGCTGGGGTGGGTTTATGCCGGCTACGTCGTGGTCAAGATGACAGTGATCATCGCCGCACATTCGGACCGCCGCTGGGATGCCCCGCTGTACCGGGTGCCATGGCTGTCGCCAGTGATGTGGCTGGTCGAACGCACCATCTCAACGCCGGCGACCCATGCCGCGCATCACGGCAAGCATGCCGATGACGGGGTGACCCACTACAAGGGCAATTTCGGCAACCTCCTGTTCTTCTGGGACGTGCTGTTCGGTACGGCGAAGATCACGCGCCGCTATCCGGAAAAGATCGGCGTGGAGAATCTGCCACCGACGACGGCGGCCGCGCAGTTGTTATGGCCGCTCGTGCCTGCGCCCAAGCATCCGTCACCCTGAGGCTTCGGAGGACATGGCCTTCGCCGGGGAAGAGCCAGAACAGCGCACGGCCTTCGTCACGCCGCGAACGGGCTGACCGCCGTTGCATAATGCGCCATCGCCATGGTGGTGAGTTGCGCATTCACCCGGATGCAGCTTGTGAAGGTGCTGGCGTCGGTGACGAGCACATTGGCCGTGCCGTGCACGCGGCAATCGAGATCGACGACCCCCTTGTCCGGATCGGCATTGCGTGCGTTCCCGCCCTGGGGATGCGAGCTTGAGAGCGTGACGTCGTCCGCCTCGCCGATGTGCCGCGCGAAAAAGGCATCCACATCCTCGCCCTTGTGCAGCGTCAGCCCGCGCGCGATCGCTGGATAGACTTCGCTGGCTCCGGCGGCGAAATGCACGCGGGTAAGCGTCGCGAGCGCGCGACGCAGCAGTGGCAGTTCGACATCGGCGCGCAGCTTGAAGTGCAGGCTGCCGCCGATCAGAAGGCCCTGCCGGTCGGCCGGGAACAGGATGCCGGCTGAAGCGAGCCGATTATAGTTGAGCATGCGGTCGGCATGATGGCCGAACCAGCCGGGCATCAGGGTCGACATGCTCATCGGCGGCTGGAAGTGCGATTCGAGCAGGAAATCGCCGCGATCGACATAGGTCGCCATCTGGTCTTCGTCCCAGGCGCGCACTTGCCCCGGCATCAGCGCGACCACCGGGCAGGCGATGTTGAGCGAGATGCCCTCTCCCGTGCCCCGGATACCACTCTTGTCGAGGATTCGGCTCGACGCCATCGTGCCTGCGGCAACGACCACGCCCCTGGTCGCTCCGATCGTCCGGCGGCTGCCGTCGGGCAGGAGAACCTCCACGCCGGTGGCGACTCGTCGCCCGTCGAGATCTGGCTCGCCCCAGACGATCCGCTCGACCCTGGTTTCCGCGAGGATGCGCGCACCCGAACGGCGTGCGTCGATCAGGAAGGACTGGGCCATGCCCTGCTTGCGGCCATAGGGGCAGCCGGTGTTGCAATAGCCGCAATAGGCGCAGTCAGCCTTGATCGAGCGCGGTCCGTAATTCTTGCTGAACCAGAGTGCCGGCGCCTCCGAGTCCATCGGGTCGCCCGAGGCGGCGGCATGCGCGGCCCAGCCGTTCAGCAGATGCGTGCCGTTGTTGCGACCGCTCTTCGGATCGATCGGCTCGATGCCAAGTCGAGTCTCGACGGCGCGATAGGCGGCGTCGAACCGCGTCCTGTCCACCGGTGCGCCGAGCGCGGCCCAGGTGGCGAACACGTCGTTCGCATGCGGGTGAGTCAGGCCGGGTTGCTGCACGCGCAGCGCGATGCCGTTGTTGATGACCGTCGAGCCGCCGACGCAATGTCCCTGGAAAATGACGATGTCGTGGTCGCGGCTGGTCTGCACGCCGCCATCGACGAACAGCCGCGCTGTCATGCGGCGCTCCTCATGCGTGATCGCACCCGAGGGGAAATGCGGCCCCGCCTCGATCACCAGCACGTCGTGATGGCGGGCGAGGTTGGCTGCCGCGACGGCGCCGCCGGCGCCCGAGCCGATGACGATGATTTCGGCCGAGGCCGGCGCCTCGCCCGGATCGAGCACGTCGTCATGGGCGAGATCGCGGCCCGGAAAGGGCTCGATCTTCACTTCGCCAAGGCCGCGCACGCGCTGGTGCGGGAGTTCGAAGCCGATCGCCCGCAACACCGGGTTGTCGTCATTGCCGGCTTCTGCCGCGCCCTCCCAGTGGCCGTAATAGCCGGCATAGACGATGCCCCGGATACGGGCGAGATCCTGCATCAGGTTGTTCTTGCTGCGCTCGAGCCGTTTCGCCACGCGCCGCGCGCGCCAGGCCGGTCCCAGCAGCAGGAAGAAGGGGCCACCCATGAAGAAGCAGATCAGATAGAGGGTAAGGCCGATCTCCTTCGGCTTGCCACCCTCGACCATGCCGAACTGGTGCTGCAGATTGGCAACGACCTGGCTGGAGGTGATCTTCATGTCGACGCCGTGAAACAGCGCCTCGGTCAGCGCCTTCAGGATCGCCGCCTGCAGCGGATTGAATGGCACGCGCATCTGGATTGCCCCCTATGTCCCCGGCCAAACCGTAGCGAAGGGATGTTGCAGCCGCGAGTGAAGACACATCAGCACCGGATCGAACTTCTCCAGCAGGACACTAGCCCCTGCGCGCCTCCCTCGCTAAAGCCCGCGGGCATGAGCCAGATCACCCCCGAGATCGTCGCCCAGCACGGGCTTTCCCCAGAAGAATATGAGCGCGTGCTGCACGCCATGGGACGCGAGCCGAACCTGACCGAGCTCGGGATCTTTTCGGTGATGTGGTCCGAGCATTGTTCGTACAAATCCAGCCGTATCCATCTGAAAAAGCTGCCGACCACTGGCCCGCAGGTGATCTGCGGCCCGGGCGAGAACGCCGGCGTGATCGACATCGGCGATGGCCAGGCGGCGATCTTCAAGATGGAGAGTCACAACCACCCCTCCTACATCGAGCCCTATCAGGGTGCGGCGACCGGAGTCGGCGGCATCCTGCGCGACGTTTTCACCATGGGCGCGCGACCGGTCGCCAACATGAACGCGCTACGCTTCGGGCGGCCCGACCATCCCAAGATGCGCCATCTGATCGCGGGTGTCGTCCATGGCATCGGCGGCTACGGCAATTGCGTCGGCGTGCCGACAGTCGGCGGCGAGGTGAACTTCCACCGCGCCTATGACGGCAACATCCTGGTCAACGCGATGACGGTGGGCGTCGCCGAGACGAACAAGATCTTTTACTCGGCTGCGTCGGGCATCGGCAATCCGATCGTCTATGTCGGGTCGAAGACCGGACGCGACGGGATTCACGGCGCGACCATGGCGTCGGCCGATTTCTCCGAAGATTCGGAGGAGAAGCGCCCGACGGTGCAGGTCGGCGATCCCTTCACCGAGAAACTGCTGATCGAGGCGTGCCTGGAACTGATGGCATCCGACGCAATCGTCGCGATCCAGGACATGGGCGCAGCGGGTCTCACCTCATCCTCGGTCGAGATGGCGTCAAAGGGCGGCGTCGGCATCGAGCTGGTGATGGATTCGGTGCCGCAGCGCGAGACCGGCATGACGCCGTACGAGATGATGCTGAGCGAGAGCCAGGAGCGCATGCTGATGGTGCTCAAGCCCGGGCGCGAGGCCTTCGCCGAGGCGATCTTCCACAAATGGGAACTGGATTTCGCGGTTATCGGCCATGTCACCGACACCGGGCGCATGGTGCTGAAATGGCAGGGCGAGACTGTTGCGGACATTCCGCTCGGCCCGCTCGCCGACGAGGCGCCAGCCTATGACCGTCCCTGGGTGAAGACCCCGCCCCCGGCACCGCTGACCAATGTGCCCGATACGACCAACATCGCGGCTGACCTGCTGACACTGATGGCATCGCCCGATGTCGCGAGCCGCCGCTGGATCTGGGAGCAATATGACCACATGGTCGGCGCGGACACGGTGCAGCGGCCGGGCGGCGACGCCGCCGTGGTTCGCGTCCACGGCACCGGCAAGGGCCTCGCGATCACCACCGATTGCACCCCGCGCTATTGCTATGCCGACCCCTATGAAGGCGGCAAGCAGGCAATCGCCGAGGCCTATCGCAACCTTTCGGCGGTGGGCGCGAAGCCGCTGGCCACGACCGACTGCATGAATTTCGGCAACCCGCAGCGGCCCGAGATCATGGGCCAGTTCGTCGGCTGCATCGAGGGCATGGCCGAGGCGTGTGCCGCGCTCGACTTCCCGATCGTGAGCGGCAACGTGTCGCTCTACAACGAGACGAAGAATGACGACGGGACCGGGTCGGCCATCCTGCCGACCCCGGCGATCGGCGGCGTCGGACTGCTGGACGACTGGTCGAAATCAGCGACGATCGCCTTCAAGGGCACCGGCGACGTCATCCTGCTGATCGGAACCCGTTCAGGCCATCTCGGCCAGTCCTTGTGGCTGCGCGAGGTTCATGGCCGCGAAGAAGGGCCGCCTCCGCCGGTTGACCTCGCTGCCGAGCGGAAGACAGGCGAGTTCGTGCGCGCACATATCGCCTCGGGGGCCTTCACCGCGGTGCATGACGTCTCCGACGGCGGCGTCGCGGTGACGATCGCAGAGATGGCACTGGCCGGCGGCATCGGCGCGATGCTGCATGCCCCCCTGCCCTGCGGCGTCGCCTGCTCTTTGTTCGGCGAGGACCAGGGGCTCTATGTCGTGACGGTCGCGGACCATGCCTTGCTCGACACACTGGCGGGCGCCGGCGCGGCAGGGATCGAGGTCGAGCGCATCGGACGGACCATTGCCGGACGGCTGATCTTCGAACTGCCCGACGACGATCATGTCGTCACGCTGAACGATCTGCGCGCCGCGCATGAGGGCTTCTTCCCGACATTGATGGGCGAAACGCTGGTATAACCGGCGCAGTCTTTGGCGAGACATCAGCCGGAAGGCGGATGTGTCCCGGAATCTGGCTACCCCAAAATGGACCCAGATCGCGTTGCGGACGACAGGGCCCGGCCGTAGCATTCGGCATCCTTCAAGGAGAGAAGCCATGAAGTCTATCGATTCGAAAGCCTTACGGATGCAATTTGACATGCTCGGCAAGGCGATCGTCCAGGAAGCCGCGCGCGAGAGCACGACGGTCGCCCGCAAGACTCCCTATGAACCCTATGACGCGATCTTCACGGGACGTGGCAGCGGCGGCTGATCCCGGAAGAACGGCCGTTCGACCATGTTCGCGGCCGACATCGCCTTTTCAGACCTGAAGGCTCCCGTCGACATTGTCGGCGGGAGCCTTTCTTTAGGCAGTTCCCGCATCACCCCATTCGCGCACAGGATGTTGCGCAGCCTCGTGATCGAGACCGATACGACAATCTCCATTGCCTGCATGGAGCGGTTTCGCGACGATCCTCAGGGCCTCGACCATTTCCGCCTCAATGACGGGCGCGCGATTGCCGATCGGCTGGACAATGTCCGGTCCCACCTGCTGGACTGGGCCATCCTGACCCTCGACAGGGTCGATGGCACCATATCCTATGAAGCGTCGCAGATACATTCCGCCCCGGTCTATCTCCGCACTCGTTCAGGCCGCCTTGCGATCGACTGGGATTGCCCACGGCTCCTGCGCGATGCCGAAGCCCCGATCGATTGGCCGGGGTTGATGGCCCATATCGCCGGACTGGCACCCTATACCCCGGAAACGCTCATCAAGGGGCTATATCGCTCCATCGCAGGCGTGCGTCTCGTCGCCCGGGGCACCGGCATCGAAGCTTACCTGCCCGCCCCGGCGACAATGCCGGGCGCGCAGAGCCTGTCCCAGGGGGCATCGGCCGGGAATCTCCTGTTCGATACGGTCAAGGCGCTGCTGGCGGCCCGCGACGTCGATCCGCGACGGCTGGCGGTGGAACTCAGCGGCGGCATGGATTCGGCACTGGTCGGGCTCGCTGCAGCCGACATATGGGGCATCGGACTCCTCAGCTACGGTGCGCAATTCGATGGCGCGATGGGCGACGCGCAGCGAGAGCGACGGCAATTGCTATGCGATCATTGCGGGTTCGAGGATATCGCCCTGCCGGCGAAGCGTTTCCTGCCCTTCAACCCGCGCAGCGCGCGGCGCGGCCAATTCGGCGTCTGGCCACAGGATGAAAGCTACCCGGAGATTTTCGAAACGATCTTCGATCTTCTCTCCCGCGCCGGCATCGACACACTCGTCAGCGGGTTCGGCGGAGACGAACTCTATGCCGTGTACCTGGGAGAAGAAGGCGGCGACGACAGCGAGCCGTCGCCGGAACGACATGCCTATCTCACCGAACACGGGTGCCAGGTCGCGCGGGAGGGAGCGGGTGCGGGGCCGCGTGGCATGGTGGCCGATACGAGTTGGCTATCGGCCGCGGGTCGATCGCAGCGCCTGCTGCGACGGGGGATCTGGCCGATCTACCCCTATATCAACCCGATGCTGGCGCGCTTCGCCGCCAGCCTGCCATGGGAATATCGCCGCGACCGAATGGTGCTGAGGCGTCTGCTGAGCGAGCGCCTGGGCAACCCGGTCTTCGAGAACAGTTACGTGAAGGAAAGCTTTCGGGACGTCGCACTGCAGGGCATCATCAAGCACCGCGACTACCTGCGGGCAATGCTTCTGCGATCACCCATCCTCGAGCCCGGGATGATCCACCGCGACCGCCTGCTGGCCGCGCTTTCCGGCGATGTCGAAGCCCTGCCCAGTGCCGATTTCGGCTTCCTGTTCCTGGTACTGGCGACAGGCTGTTTCTTCGACGATCCCGAAGCCGAATGATCCCCTTGCCGTCGACACGATGATCCAGGCGCTCGCCCGGACGGCGATGCGGTGGAGATTTACCTCCGACCTGATGTAAGCCCTCATCACGCCGGACGACGTGATCCGGCGGGGGAACCGCGTGACGACAAATCAGGAAATGCCGGTACCTGCCATCGGACCACGCAGGATCGCGACGCTCGACGTGATCCGCGGAGTCGCGGTGATGGGTATCCTGATCATGAATATCGTCGCCTTCGCGATGCCGGAGACGGCCTATATGAACCCCGCCGCCTTTGGTGGGCACAGCGGCATCGACCTGGCGGTGTGGGCGTTCAACTTCATCCTGGTCGACGGCAAGATGCGGGGCCTGTTCTCCTTCCTGTTCGGCGCGTCGACGCTACTGGTCATCGACCGCGCGACCGCCAAGGACGAAAGCCCGGCCAGGATGCATTTCGCCCGGATGTTCTGGCTGTTCCTGTTCGGCGAAGCCCATATGATCCTGCTGTGGTGGGGCGACATCCTCCACCATTATGCGCTGATCGGCTGTATCGCCTACCTGTTCCGCAAGACGGAGCCACACAAGCTGGTCGCGATGGCGATCATCCTGCTGCTGACTGAATTCCTGATGGTCTCTTCAGTGACGATGAGCGTGCATGTGAGTGAGATCGCGATGCAGGCACCGAAGCCGAGCGCGGACACCATTCGCCAGTTTCAGGAATTCCGGAGCGGATTCGGCGTACCGACAGCAGGTCAACTGGCAAAGGATCTCGCGCTCCATCGCGGGCCTTATCCAGCGCTGGCCGCGCACCGGCTGGATGAGGCGCTGTCGACGACGCTCCGCACGCTGATCTTCGTCGGGGCCGAAACGCTGGGCTATATGCTGCTCGGCATGGCGTGCCTCAAATCGGGGATGCTCACCGGCGAATGGGATCGAAGACGATATCTGCGCTGGATTCTCATCGGCTTCGGGGTCGGAATCCCCATCTCCGCCGCGCTCGCCTGGTATGTCGCGTCGCAGGGTTTCGCGATGTTCCCGCTGGTGCTCGGCACGCTGATGCTGCCAACGGTGTTCCGGCCATTGATGATCGTCGGCTGGGCGTGCCTGATCGTCCTGCTGACGCGCTCAGGCGGCGCGATCGTCATGCGACTGACGGCGGCAGGACGCATGGCCTTTTCCAACTATCTCGGCACCAGCATCCTCTGCTCCACTATCTTCTACGGCTACGGCCTCGGCCTGTACGGTCATCTGTCACGGGCCCAACTCTATCCGATCGTGTTCGCTGTCTGGGCGCTGATGCTGCTCTGGTCGAAGCCATGGCTTGAACGCTTCCGATTCGGGCCGCTCGAATGGCTGTGGCGATCGCTCGCGCGAATGCGGCTCCAGCCGATGCGCGGGTCCGCCATGACCGATTGAGCTTCTTGCGATCAATCCGCAAAATACCTTGCGACTGGTTCGCATTAGCCCTAGATCAGGGTCAGGCAAGGGAGCACCCATGGTCGTTTGTATCTGTAATGCGATTCGTGAGCAGGATGTCCGCGAGGCTGCGCGCAGCGGCGCGAAAAGCGCGTGCCAGGCCTATCGGACGCTCGGCCGGCAGCCGAAATGCGGCCAGTGCGTGCCGTTCGCGCGAGCCATTATCGATGAGGAACGTGCAGCTGCGTAGCGTTCGCAGGGCCAAAAAACCGCAGATTTCCGCCATTTTTTGCCTGTTCGGAGTCCGTGTTCTGCGCTAGATTGCGCAGGCATTACGGAGACACGACATGAAGGGCGACCCCAAGGTCATCGACTATCTGAACGAGGCGCTCAAGAACGAGCTGACCGCGATCAACCAGTATTGGCTTCACTATCGGCTGTTCGATCACTGGGGCGTGCGCAAGCTCGCCGAGTTCGAGAAGCACGAATCGATTGATGAGATGAAGCATGCGGACATGCTGTCGGAGCGAATCCTGTTCCTCGACGGCCTGCCCAATTTTCAGCTGCTCGGGCGCCTGCGCATCGGCGAGACGGTCGAGGAAGTGCTGAAGGCCGATCTGGCGCTGGAGATGGAGGCATTGCCCCTTCTCCGTGACGCAATCGAGCATTGCGAGAAGGTCCGCGACTATATCAGCCGCGACCTGTTCCGCCGGATCCTCGACAGCGAGGAAGAGCATGTCGACACGCTTGAGCGCCAGTTCGAGATGATCGAGCGCATGGGCATTGCCAACTACGTCCAGCTGCAGAGCAAGGCGGCTGACGACGAGGGCTGAGGCCACTCAGGGATATCAACGGATCGTCAAACCCCGGACCTCTCGACAAGCTCGATACAGGCCTGGTCCGGGGTTCACCGTCCCGCAAAAATCAATGGCCGCTTGCCTTGCGGAGGAGCGGATCCCGGGGAAAGCCCGGCGTGACGGCCTGTCGGAGCCTCAACTCCCCTCCGCCTCGTTCGACAGACCGTAGAAGTCCAGCGTCTGCGGCGTGACCCAGCCATAATGATAATTGGCCACGAAGATACCGAAGAGGATCGTCGCGACGATCGTCACGCGAAGCGCCGTCCGGCCCACGCGGAACTCATGCGGGGCGCTTTCGGCCTGGCCGGGCACTCGTTCAGTCCCCGCTTCCTCCGCCGTCCTGACCCCGAAAGGCAGGACGAGGAAGACCGAAAAGGCCCAGAACAAGAAGTAGATCGCGAGCATCGACGGCCAGCGCATGGATCAGGCCTCGATCAGCAATACATCGACGATTGGCTTCTTACCCGTCCAGCGCGTCGCCACGCGACGGGCGGAGAGGCGGATATCCTCGCGCAGCTTGTCGCGGTCGCGGCCGCCCTTGCGGGTCGCCTCGATGACGGCGCCGACAGCCTCTTCAAGGAAGGGATCGCGATCCTCCTCAACCGGGATGCCCTGCAGCCTGATCTGCGGCGTGCCGATCATCTTGCCGCCGCGATCGATCGCCACCGCGACCGACATCTGGCCGAACAGGCCTAGCTTGCGACGCTCGTTGATCGTCGCGCCGTCGCCTGGCAGGATCACGTCGCCGTCGAGCACCAGCCGGCCGACATGGGCATGGCCGAGCTTCTCGGGCGCGCCGGGGGCAAGCCGAACGATCTCGCCATTGGTCTGCACCAGCGCCCGCGGAATGCCTTCGGACAGTCCGAAACGCGCCTGCTCCATCAGGTGGCGCATCTCGCCGTGCACGGGCATCAAGACCTCGGGGCGGATCCAGCGGTACATCGCCGCGAGTTCCGGGCGCCCGGGATGGCCCGAGACATGGACATGTGCCTGGCGCTCCGTGATCATCTCGACGCCCTTGGCCGCGAGCTGATTCTGGATCCGGCCGATCGCGACCTCGTTGCCGGGGATCTGCTTCGAAGAGAAGACGACCGTGTCGCCCGCATCGAGGCTGATCGGGTGGGAGCCTGCGGCGACACGCCCCAGCGCGGCACGTTCCTCGCCCTGCCCGCCAGTCGCGACGATCAGAACCTTGTTGCGCGGCAGGCGCATCGCGGCATCGGGTTCGACGGTTTCCGGAAAATCCTTGAGATACCCGGTCGCGCGAGCGACCTTCATGATACGATCGAGCGAGCGGCCTTGGACGCAGAGCTTGCGCCCCGTCTCACGGGCGACCTGTCCGAGCGTGTGCAGCCGCGCCGCATTGGAGGCGAAAGTGGTGACCAGCACCCGGCCCTTGGCCTTGGCGATCACCTCGGCCAGGCCGACACGCACCTCCGCTTCGGAACCCGAGGGCTCAGGATTGAACACATTTGTCGAATCGCAGACCAGCGCGAGTACGCCTGAGTCGCCGATCGCTTCGAGCTGCTCGGGCGTGGCCGGCTTGCCGAGCACCGGTGCGGTATCGAGCTTCCAGTCGCCGGTGTGGAACACGCGGCCATAGGGCGTGTCGATCAGCATTGCGTTCGCTTCCGGGATCGAGTGCGACAGTGGCACGAAATTCACACCGAACGGGCCGATATCGACCCGCTGGCCCGGCTTCACGAGGTTGAGACGGACGCGGTCGGCGTTGCCTTCTTCCTCGAGCTTGCCGCTGATGAGGCCGGCGGTGAAGGGCGTCGCGTAAAGCGGCACGCCAAGATCCTCGGCAAGGTAGGGCAGCGCCCCGATATGGTCCTCATGACCATGAGTCAGCACGATGCCGACGAGATTGTCGATCTGCTCCTCGATGAAGGCGAGATCTGGCAGGATCACATCGATCCCCGGATATTGGGGGTCAGCGAAGGTGATGCCGCAATCGACCATCAGCCACTTGCCGTGGCAGCCGTAGAGATTGACGTTCATGCCGATCTCGCCCGAGCCGCCAAGCGCAAGGAAAAGGAGTTCTTTGTTGGGAGTCACGTAGGTTTCTGTTCTTTCTTGGTTCGTCATCCCCGGAAATGGGGGCTCCCGGCTCATGCGTCATCGGCGTATCGACACCGTGGTGAGGGGGGAGGAATTAAGTTCCCGCCCTGGCGGGAATGATTGTTCAGGTCCTTATATGGGCGCGATCCCACAACATCGCCAGCCCCTGAATGGTCAGGTCGGGTTCGATCACGTCAAAAACATCGGTCTGCTTCTCGAAAAGCGTGGCAAGGCCGCCAGTTGCAATCACCTTCACCGGACGACCGACCTCGGCCTTGATACGGGCGACCAGCCCTTCGATCATCGCGATATAGCCCCAATAGATGCCGATATGCATCTGGCTGACCGTGTCGCGGCCGATGACGCTGGTATTGGCGGGTGCCTCGATCGCGATGCGCGGCAGCTTGGCCGCGGCGGTGACGAGAGCATCGAGTGACAGGTTTATGCCGGGTGCGATGATGCCCCCCTTATAGGCACCGTTGAAGTCGGAGAAATCGAAGGTGGTGGCGGTGCCGAAATCGATCGTGATCAGGTCGCCGGCGTGAAGGGCGTGCGCGGCGATCATGTTGACCGCGCGATCTGCACCGACCGCATGCGGCTCTTCCACGTCGAGTTGCATGCCCCATTCGACCGGCGGCTGCCCAGCGATCAGCGGTTCGCCGCCGAAATATTTGCGCGCGAGCGTCTGGAGATTGTGCAGTGCGCGCGGGACAACCGTCGCGATGATCACGCCGGTGACCGCGCCGCGATCATAGCCTTCGAGCGTCAGGAGCTGGCTGAGCCAGACAGCATATTCGTCAGCGGTCCGGCGTGGATCGGTCGCGATGCGCCACCGCGCCTTGATCGTGCCGCTGTCGACGAGCGCGAAGACCACGTTGGTATTGCCGGCATCGATTGCGAGCAGCATGCGAACCCCTATCCCTTCCGTTCGTGTCGGGCGACGTCGAGACACATTCGCCTCACCGCCGGCCCCTGTTCCTCCACATCGCTCAAAACGAACGGAGCCATATCAGATCAGGAAGATGTCGGCGGCGTGAATGACACGGCTCGATCCGTCCGCCAAGCGCAGGATGAGAGCACCTTCGCTATCCAGTCCCTGGAACAGACCGTCCATGGCGCTGCCGTCGGGCAAACGGGCGGTGAGGGCCGTGCCGGGTGGATGTGCCCGTTCGAGCCAGCGGGCGCGGACCGGAGCGAGACCTTCGACGCGCCAGATGCCGAGCCAGCGCTCGAAGGCGTCGGCGAGGGTTTCGAGAAAGTCGGCCGGATCGGGGGTGGCGCCATGAGCTGAAAGGCTGGTGGCGGGACGTTCGAGGTCAGTGGGATGGTAAGCGAGGTTGACGCCCATACCGATCACCACGGCGTCGTCAGCGCGCTCAAGCAGGATGCCGGAAAGCTTCGCCCCGTCCAGCAACAGATCGTTCGGCCACTTTATAAGCCCTCCCCGGCGAAGGCCGGCGCCTAGTATCGGGCCGCTCGTCGCTGTACCCCGGCCTTCGCCGGGGAAGAGATAGGCAGAGACGACTTCTTCCAGCGCCACCGCCGCCACGAGAGCGAGCGTCGCGGCCTGAGGGTCGACCGGCCGCAGCCGCACTAGCGTGCTCGCATAGAGATTGCCCTCGGGCGACGACCAGGGCCTGCCCTGCCGCCCGCGCCCGCCGGTCTGCCGCTCCGCGCGAAGCCATAATCCCTCGCCTGCCCCGCGGCCGGCAAGCATCAGCATGTCGGCGTTGGTCGACCCCGTCTCCGCGACGGTACGGATCGTGTGCGTCAGAACAACGCCTTGGCGGCAGCCATACTCCACGCGCCGAGGCACGGGATGGCGAGATAGCCAAGCGGCGAAATGAACGCCGCGGTGACGAAGATCAGGCCACCCTCGACCCGGCTACCGGCCGGCGCGAAGGCAGGCGCGGGATCGTCGAAGTACATCGTCTTCACCACGCGCAGGTAATAATAGGCACCGATCACCGAGGCTGCGATACCGACCACGGCGAGCGGGAAGAGCCCTGCCCCGACCGCCGCCTGGAACACAGCGAACTTGGCGTAGAAGCCGAACAGCGGCGGAATGCCGGCCAGGCTGAACATGAAGAGCCCCAGGGCCAGGGCCAGGGCCGGACGGGTCTTGGACATGCCCGACAGGCTGGCGATGCTCTCGACCGGCTGGCCATCTTCGCCGCGCATCTGGAGCACGACCAGGAAGCTGCCCAGCGTCATCGCGACATAGATGGTCAGGTAGACCAGCACTGACGACACGCCCTCAGCCGAGCCGGCTGCGAGACCGACCAGCGCGAAGCCGACATTGTTGATCGAGCTGTAGGCCAGCAGGCGCTTGATGTTGCTCTGGCCGATCGCCGCGACCGCACCGAAGATGATCGAGGCGAGCGACGCGAAGATCACGATCTGACGCCACTGGTCGGTTGCCGGGCCCATCGCCTCGACCGCGACGCGGACGGCAAGGGCCATCGCCGCCACTTTGGGCGCCGAGGCGAAGAAGGTCGTCACCGGGGTCGGCGCGCCCTCATACACGTCGGGCGTCCACATGTGGAACGGGACCGCGCTGATCTTGAAAGCGAGACCGGCAAAGACGAACACCAGGCCGAAGGTCAGGCCAAGCGAATGGCCCGCGCCGTAAGCGTCGGCGATCAGCGAGAAGAGCGTCGTGCCGCTGAAGCCATAGACCAGGCTGATGCCGTAGAGCAGGATGCCGCTCGCCAGCGCGCCAAGCACGAAATATTTGAGACCGGCTTCGGCCGAGCGCGTGTCGCGGCGCATGAAGCTGGCCAGCACATAGGCGGCAAGGCTCTGCAGTTCGAGACCGACATAAAGGGTCAGCAGGTCGCCGGCCGACACCATCATGCCCATGCCGATCGCCGAAAGGAGGATCAGGACAGGATATTCGGGACGCAGATCATCGCCCGAACTCTGCTGGAAGAAACGCGGCGCGATGATGATCGCTACAGCAGCAGCGATATAGATCAGCACCTTGGCGAAGGCGGCGAAGGCATCTGCACGATAGAGACCGTCAAAGGCGTCCCCGCCCGATGAGGCCGGGCCGCACAGCGCGATGCCGGCACCGAGCAGAACGGCCACGGAAGTCCAGGAAATGGCCCTGGTCGAAGCCTGCCCGCCCCAGGCGGCGGCGAGCATCAGGATCAGCGCGCCGGCAGTCAGCACCAGTTCCGGCAGCACCATAAGCAGCGAGGAGTTCATCAGTGTGCCTCCCCGTGATGCGCTTCCGGTGCAGCGGCGCCGTGATGAGCGGCGGGCGCGACCGACTTGCCAGCGGTCGGCAGCGAATCGCCGGCAGGCGCGGCACGCGCGATGCGCGCCTCCAGCGTAGCGACGTCACCGCGCATCGGAGCCAGGAAGCTTTCCGGATAGACGCCCATCCACAACACCACCGCCGCAATCGGGGCGAGCAGCGCGATTTCGCGGAAGGAGAGATCGGGCATCGCGCGGACGTCATCCTTGGTCAGATCGCCGAACACGACGCGGCGGTAGAGATAGAGCATGTAAGCAGCACCGAGGATGATGCCGGTCGTGCACAGCAGGGTGATCGTCGTCGACACCTTGTAGGTGCCGGCCAGCGACAGGAACTCGCCAACGAAACCGCTGGTGCCGGGCAGGCCGACCGACGCCATGGTGAAGAGCATGAAGAACAGCGCGTATTTCGGCATGTTGATCGCGAGGCCGCCGTACCGGTCGATCTCGCGGGTATGAAGCCGGTCGTAGATCACGCCTACGCACAGGAACAACGCGCCGGAGACCAGGCCATGGCTGAGCATGACGATCATCGCACCTTCGATGCCCTGACGGTTGAAGGCGAACAGGCCGATCGTCACGATCGCCATGTGGGCGACCGAGGAATAAGCGATCAGCTTCTTCATGTCGGACTGAACCAGCGCGACGAGCGAGGTGTAGATCACCGCCACCGCCGAGAGGCCGAAGATCAGCCAGACGAACTCGGCCGAAGCCTCCGGGAACATCGGCAGCGAGAAGCGAAGGAAGCCGTAGCCACCCAGCTTCAGCAGCACGCCGGCCAGGATGACCGAACCGGCGGTCGGCGCCTGGACGTGCGCGTCTGGCAACCAGGTATGGACCGGCCACATCGGCATCTTCACCGCGAAGGATGCGAAGAAGGCTAGCCACAGCCAGGTCTGGGCATGGAGCGGGAAATCGGTGTTGAGCAGCGTCGGGATGTCGGCGGTGCCGGCAAACTGCACCATCCACAACATTGCGATGAACATCAGCACGGAGCCGAGCAGCGTGTAGAGGAAGAATTTGTACGACGCGTAGATCCGGTTCGCGCCGCCCCAGATGCCGATGATGAGGTACATCGGGATCAGGCCGGCTTCGAAGAAGATGTAGAACAGGAACAGGTCCTGCGCCGCGAAGGTGCCGATCATCAGCAGTTCGGTGACGAGGAACGCGCACATATATTCCTGGACGCGCTTCTCGATCGCGACCCAGCTCGCCCCGATGCAGATCGGCATCAGGAACACGCTAAGCATGATCAGCATCAGCGCGAAGCCGTCGATGCCGAGCTTCCAGCCGATCGGGCCGAACAGATTCTCATGCGCTTCGACGAACTGCCATTGTGGCCCGCCGATATCGAACTGCGCCCAGAGGCCGATGCCGAGCACCAGATCGACCAGGGTCGCGATCAGCGCGACCCAGCGCGCGGTGTTCGCGCTGACGAACAGGCACGCGACGGCGGCGATCGCCGGGATCGCGAGCATCACGGACAGGATGGGGAAACCGCTCATCGTGTGATCGCCCAGGTAACGGCGGCAGTCAGGCCGATCAGCATGACGAAGGCATAGGTGTACACATATCCGGTCTGGACCCTGCCGGCGACCCGCGAGCCGAGCGCGACGACCCAGGCCGAGCCGTTGGGCCCGAAGCGGTCGATCGTCTTCTCGTCGCCGCGGTGCCAGAAGAGGCGGCCGAGGGCGAAGGCGGGGCGGACGAACAGGATGTTATAGAGCTCGTCGAAATACCATTTGTTGAGCAGGAAATCGTAGAGCAGGCTGAACTGCCCCGCGAGCTTCGCCGGGAAACCCGGGTTGCGGATATAGGCCATCCACGCGCCCCACAGCCCAAGCAGCATCGCGATGGTCGCGGACAGCTTCACACCCAATGGCACCTCGTGCATCGCATGCATCAGATGCTCGTTGAAGGCGACACTGCTCTTCCAATATTCCTCGCCCGCGCTGGGCTCGATGAAATAGCCATGGAAAACGAAGCCAGCGGCGACCGCGCCGATCGATAGCACGATCAGCGGCACCAGGATCGGCAGCGGGCTCTCATGCGGATGATAGCCGCCGGTGCCGTCGCCATGATCATGGGCATGGCCATGATCGTGGTGATGAGCATCATGGGCGTGCGCGTGATCATGGCCGTGGTCATCATGGCCATGGGCGTCATGCACCGCATGCTGGATATGCTCCGACTGGATCCAGCGCGGCTTTCCCCAGAAGGTCAGGAACATCAGGCGCCACGAATAGAAGCTCGTCAGCAGCGCAACGATCATGCCGACGATGGACGCGCCGCCCTGCCCGGCCGCCCAGGCTGCCTCGATGATCGCGTCCTTCGAATGGAAGCCGGCGAAACCGATCGCGAGCGGGTTGCCGAACACGGCGGGGATGCCGACGCCGGTGATCGCGAGCGTGCCCGCCATCATGCCCCAGAAGGTGATCGGGATGTGTTTCCGCAGGCCGCCATAATAGCGCATGTCCTGCTCATGGTGCATCGCATGGATCACCGAGCCGGCGCCAAGGAACAGCAGCGCCTTGAAGAAGGCGTGCGTGAACAGGTGGAACATCGCCACATTGTACGCGCCGACGCCTGCGGCGAAGAACATGTAGCCGAGCTGCGAGCAGGTCGAATAGGCGATGACTCGCTTGATGTCGGTCTGCACGAGACCGACGGTCGCGGCGAAGAAGCAGGTCGCGGCGCCGATCGTCATCACGACATGAAGCGCGAACGGGCTCGTCTCGAACATGGGCGACAGGCGGCAGACCATGAACACGCCGGCGGTGACCATCGTCGCGGCGTGGATGAGTGCCGACACCGGGGTTGGGCCTTCCATCGCGTCCGGCAACCAGGTGTGCAGGCCGAGCTGCGCCGACTTGCCCATCGCGCCGACGAACAGCAGCAGGCACAGCACCGTCATCGTGTCGAAGCGCTGGCCAAGGAAACCGATGGTCGAACCGGCCATGCCAGGCGCGGCAGTGAGAATGTCGGGGATCGAGACGGTGCCGAACACCAGGAAGGTGCCGAAGATACCGAGCATGAAGCCGAGATCGCCGACGCGGTTGACGACGAATGCCTTGATCGCGGCGGCATTGGCGCTTGGCTTCTTGAACCAGAAACCGATCAGCAGGTAGGAAGCGAGACCGACGCCTTCCCAGCCGAAGAACATCTGGACCAGGTTGTTTGCGGTCACCAGCATCAGCATCGCGAAGGTGAAGAGCGACAGATAGGCGAAGAAGCGCGGCTGATCCGGATCCTCCGCCATATAGCCCCAGCTATAGAGGTGGACGAGTGCTGACACCGAGGTGATCACCACCAGCATGACCGCGGTCAGCGCATCGACGCGAAGCGCCCAGGCAACGTCGAGGTCACCCGAGTGGATGAAGTTCAGCACATGCGTGATGCTGGGTTCGGCACCGCCAAGATAGGGGATGAAGACCAGCCAGCTGAGCACGCACGACACGAACAGCGCGCCGGTGGTGAGCACCTTGGCGACGGTGTTGCCAAGAGCCCGGTTGCCAAGGCCTGCGACGATGGCCGCGAGGAGCGGCAGGAAGACGATGAGGAGGATCAACGAATTACCCCTTCATCCGGTTGACGTCGTCGACCGAGATCGTGCCGCGTCCGCGGAAATAGATAACGAGAATGGCGAGCCCGATCGCGGCCTCGCCGGCGGCGACGGTCAGCACGAACATCGCGAACACTTGCCCGACCAGATCGTGGAGATAGGCGGAGAAGGCGACGAGGTTCAGGTTCACCGCGAGCAGGATCAGTTCGATCGCCATGAGCATGACGATCAGATTCTTGCGATTGATGACGATGCCGAGCACGCCGAGGGCGAACAGGATCGCCGCGACGACGAGATAGTGCGTCAGGCCGATCACAGCTCGATCCCCTTGCCGACGCCGGGCTGGGTGTTGCGCGTCGCATCCTTCGGACGGCGCGAGACCTGGCGGTTGATGTTCTGCGGACGGGTGCCGCCACGCTCGCGATGAGTCAGCACGATCGCACCGATCATGGCGACGAGCAGGACGAGGCCGGCCCCTTCGAACACGAACAGGTAGCGCGTGTAGAGCAGGTTGCCGATCGCCTGGATATTGGGAACGTCCGCGGCAATCGGTGCGGCGCGACGGCTCAGTTCGATCGCGCCGGCGCCATAGGCCCCGACGCCGACGATGATCTCAGCCGCCAGCCCGACCGCGAGCACCAGCCCGATCGGCAGGTAACGGGCGAAGCCGCTGCGCAGTTCAGCGAAATCGATGTTGAGCATCATCACGACGAACAGGAACAGCACCGCGACTGCGCCGACATAGACGATAACCAGCAGCATCGCGATGAACTCGGCGCCGACCAGCACCATCAGCCCCGCCGCGTTGAAGAAGGCGAGGATCAGCCACAGCACGGCATGGACCGGATTGCGCGCGGAGATGGTCAACGCTGCCGACAGCAGCACCATCGCGGCGAACAGGTAAAAGGCGAGTGTCTGGATCACGGAATCAGGAGGCCCCTCGGATTCGGCTGGCGCTTAACGGTACGGTGCATCGGCGGCAAGGTTCGCGGCAATCGCACGTTCCCAGCGATCGCCATTATCGAGCAGCTTTGCCTTGTCGTAGATAAGCTCCTCGCGGGTTTCGGTGGCGAATTCGAAATTCGGCCCCTCGACCACGGCATCGACCGGGCAGGCTTCCTGGCACAGGCCGCAATAGATGCACTTGGTCATGTCGATGTCGTAGCGCGTGGTGCGGCGGCTGCCGTCCTCGCGCGGCTCGGCCTCGATCGTGATCGCCTGCGCCGGGCACACTGCCTCGCACAGCTTGCACGCGATGCAGCGTTCCTCGCCATTGGGATAGCGGCGCAGCGCATGCTCGCCGCGGAAACGCGGGGAGATCGGGTTCTTCTCGAAAGGATAGTTGATCGTCGCCTTCGCCTTGAAGAAATAGCGAAGCGTCAGCGCGTGCGCCTTCACGAATTCCCACAGGGTGTAGGATTTGATGATCTGGCCGACGTTCATGACGAAACTCCAAAACGCGTCAGCATCAGGAAGCCCGACACCAGGAACACCCAGAACAGCGACAGCGGGAGGAATATCTTCCAGCCCAACCGCATCAGCTGGTCGTAGCGGTAGCGCGGAACGGTTGCCTTCACCCAGCTGAATACGAAGAAGAAGAACAGCATCTTGGCGAACAGCCAGATGATGCCGGGCACGTAGTAGAGCGGCGCCCAGTCGAGCGGCGGCAGCCAGCCGCCCCAGAAGAGCGTCGCATTGAGCGCACACATCAGGATGACGTTGGCATATTCGCCGAGCCAGAAGAGCGCGAAGCTCATCGAGCTATATTCGGTCTGGTAGCCGGCGACGAGCTCGCTCTCCGCCTCGGTCAGGTCGAACGGTGCGCGCTGAGTCTCGGCCAGCGACGAGATGAAGAACACGATCGCCATCGGGAACAGCAGCGGGTTGAACGCGAAGCCGTTGATGAAACCGTACAGCCCCTGCTGCGCCATGACGATGGTCGAGAGGTTGAAGCTGCCAGCCCACAGCACCACCGAGACCAGCACGAAGCCGATCGCGACTTCGTACGACACCATCTGCGCCGCGGCACGGATCGCCGAGTAGAAGGGATATTTCGAGTTGGACGACCAGCCGGCCAGGATGATGCCGTAAACGCCAAGTGACGAGGCCGCGAGTACGTAGAGCAGGCCGACATTGATGTCTGCGAGCACCACGCCCGCCTGGAACGGGATGACCGCCCAGACGATCAGCGCCACCGTGAAGGTGATGATCGGCGCGAGCAGGAACAGGGTCTTGTTCGCGCTGGTCGGGATGATGGTTTCCTGGAGGAAGACCTTCAAACCATCGGCGAAGCTCTGCAACAGGCCGAACGGGCCGACGACGTTGGGGCCGCGGCGGAGTGCCATCGCCGCCCAGATCTTGCGGTCGGCATAGATGATCATGGCCACCGCCAGCATCAGCGGCAGCGCGATGACGAGGATGCCTACGATCGTTGCGACGAACCATGCCCATTCGAAAGGCAGGCCGACAACGGATTGGAAGAAGTTGGTCACTCCGCGGCCTCCGCGAACTCTTCGCCGTGGATCAGCTCGGCCGAGCAGCGCTGCATCGTCGGGGACGCGCGGCAGATGGCGTTGGTCAGGTAAAAATCCTTGATCGGGTAGCCGACGGCCCCCTCGCCCTTCGCGTCGAGCTCGGGCGCATTCCAGGCGAAGCTGCGCAGGCCGAGCGTGGCAAGATCCGGCGTGTCGACGCCCATCGCCGCGCGCAGTTCGTCGAGCGTGTCGAACGGCAGGGTCTTGCCCAGCACCGCCGACAGGGCACGAAGGATGGTCCAGTCCTCGCGGGCATCGCCCGGCGGGAACACCGCGCGCTCGCCGCGCTGGACCCGGCCTTCGAGATTGACCCAAGTGCCCGACTTCTCGGCATAGCTCGCGCCCGGCAGCACGACATCGGCCGCAGCTGCACCCTTGTCGCCATGATGGCCGATATAGACCTTGAAGCTGCCGGCGAAGGCGGAGAAATCCACCTCGTCAGCGCCGAGGAAGAAGGCAAGCTTCGGCTTGGCGGCAGTGATATCGGCGATGCCGCCCTTTTGCGCGTAACCGAGCATCAGTCCGCCCATGCGCGCCGCGGCCATGTGAAGCACGTTGAAGCCGTTCCAGCCGTCACGCACCAGATCGAGCGACTTGGCCAGCTTCAGCGCCGCACCATGACCGCCCTTCAGCGCCGCACCGCCGACGATGACCATCGGGCGCTGGGCGTTCTTGAACGCCTCAGCCACAGCCTTGGGCAGCTTGCCGAGCAGCGACAGGTCGTTGCCGAGCCATTCGACCTTGTAGGTCAGGTCAGTCTCTTCGCCGATCGCGAAGACCTTCGCCCCCTTCTTGATCGCCTTGCGGATACGGGTGTTCACCAGCGGCGCTTCCCAGCGCAAATTGGTGCCCACCAGCAGGATCGCATCGGCCGTCTCGGCTCCGGCGATCGTGGTATTGAAATTCACCGCGGCGAGCGAGGTCGCGTCATAATCCATGCCCGTCTGCCGCCCTTCGAGCAGCGTCGAGCCCATCGCGCCCAGCAGCGCCTTGGCGGCGTAGAGCGTCTCGCAATCGAGCAGATCGCCATGGATCGCCGCGACGCTGGAGCCGGCATTCACCGCGGCAATGGCAGCGAACGCCTCGTCCCAGCCTGCCTCGGTCAGCTTGCCGTCCTTGCGGATGAACGGGCGGTCGAGCCGGCGGCGGACCAGACCATCAACGGCGTGGCGGGTCTTGTCGCTGGCCCATTCCTCGTTGACTTCCTCGTTGATCACGGGGAGCGCGCGCAGCACCTGACGGCCACGGCTGTCGAGGCGAATGTTGGTGCCGACCGCGTCCATCACGTCGATGGTCAGTGTCTTCTTGAGCTCCCATGGCCGCGCCTCAAAAGCATATGGCTTGGAGGTCAGCGCGCCGACCGGGCAGAGATCTACGACATTGCCCGACAATTCGCTGGTCACCGCACCTTCGAGATAGGAGGTGATCTGCATGTCCTCGCCGCGATAGATCGCCCCGATCTCCTCAACGCCGGCAACTTCCTCGGCGAAGCGGATGCAACGGGTGCACTGGATGCACCGGGTCATCACCGTCTTCACGATGGGACCCATATATTTCTCGGTCACCGCCCGCTTGTTCTCGTCATAACGGGAATGGCCGCGGCCATAGGCCAGGCTCTGGTCCTGCAGGTCGCATTCGCCACCCTGATCGCAGATCGGGCAATCGAGCGGATGGTTGATCAGCAGGAATTCCATCACGCCTTCGCGCGCGTTCTTCACCATCGGGGTGTTGGTGAAGACCTCCTGGTTCTCCGCGGCAGGCAGCGCGCAGGAGGCCTGGGGCTTGGGCGGCCCCGGCTTCACCTCGACCAGGCACATCCGGCAATTGCCGGCGATCGACAGGCGTTCGTGATAGCAGAAGCGCGGAATCTCCTTGCCGGCGATTTCACACGCCTGCAGCACCGTGGCGCCAGCGGGCACCTCGATCTCAATTCCGTCGACTTTGAGCTTTGGCATGCGGTTCGTACTTGCTAGCTGCGCCGGCCGGCCGAGGGGCCGTCGACAATGGCGTGATAGAGCGGCTCAGCGATCATCAGACGCAGATGATTGCGGTTCATGCTGATCGGCTTGCCCTGGAAAACGCAGCCCGAAAGTACCGGCTTGATAGCGGCCAGGGCCTGCTCCTCCTCAGCGCTGCCTGTCCTGGAGCGGACGAGCTGGACTGCGCCTTCCGGAGCGGCCTTGACCACACAGGTTCCGAATTCCTGCGTATTGATGGCCACCGCGTCATAACCCCTGCCCGCGGCTTTCCCAGCGATCGCATGGGCATACCAGGCCTGCGCGCCCTGGACGCGGGACGTATTGACGCCCCGTCCGTCCATCGCGGCCGAAACGGCCGCCGCCGCCAGCCCGGACCTGCCGTTGAACAGGCCCTGCGACGATTTGTTGATCGCGAGCACGAACTTGTCGCCACTGCACGTGGCATAGATCGTCTTGAGACGTGCTGCCGCCCGGTTCTCTTCGTCCGACCCCGGGAGAGTGCCAAGCAGGTCCCTGACCAGGCTTGCCTTCTGCTCCACGACGCATTCGGCGGTGGCTCGTACTTCGCGCAATGCAGCGGCTTCGTCAGCCCCCGCCGCAGCGCTTGCGGCCAGCGGCACCAGGCATGCCGCCGCGATAGCAAGAATCTTCATTCTGCTGCCTCCATCATCGGCGCGAGGTCCCCCCCGCGCTCCTTGATCCGCCGTTCCAGCTCAGGCCGGAAATGCTTGATCAACCCCTGGATCGGCCATGCCGCCGCGTCGCCGAGCGCACAGATGGTGTGGCCTTCGATCTGCTTGGTGACCTGCTGCAACGTGTCGATCTCGCTGACATCGGCATCGCCGGTGCGCAGCCGCTCCATCACGCGCCACATCCAGCCGGTGCCCTCACGGCACGGCGTGCACTGGCCGCAGCTCTCATGCTTGTAGAAATAGGAGATGCGCGAGATCGCGCGGACGATGTCGGTGGACTTGTCCATCACGATGATGGCGGCGGTGCCCAGGCCGGAGCCGAGCGCCTTCAGGCCGTCAAAGTCCATCGGGCAGTCCATGATCTGCGCCGCCGGAACGAGCGGCACCGAGGAGCCGCCCGGAATCACCGCGAGCAGATTGTCCCACCCGCCACGGATGCCACCGCAATGTTCCTCGATCAGCTGGCGGAATGGGATGCTCATCGCCTCTTCGACCACGCAGGGTTTGTTCACATGGCCCGAGATCTGGAACAGCTTGGTGCCGCGGTTGTTCTCGGCGCCGATGCCGGCGAACCATTCGGGGCCACGCCGCAGGATCGTCGGGACGACCGCGATCGATTCCACGTTGTTGACCGTGGTCGGGCAGCCATACAGGCCGGCACCGGCCGGGAATGGCGGCTTCAGACGGGGCTGGCCCTTCTTGCCCTCAAGGCTCTCGAGCATCGCGGTCTCTTCGCCGCAAATGTATGCGCCGGCACCGCGATGGACGAAGACGTCGAAATCATAACCCGAGCCGCTGGCATTCTTGCCGATCAGGCCCTTGTCGTACGCCTCGGCAACGGCAGCGAAGAGCACCTCCGCCTCGCGGATATATTCGCCGCGGATGTAGATGTACGCGGCCCTCGCGCGCATCGCGAAACCGGCGATCAGCGCGCCCTCGATCAGCTTGTGCGGATCGTGGCGCATGATCTCGCGGTCCTTGCAGGACCCGGGTTCGGATTCGTCGGCGTTGATGACGAGGAAGTTCGGCCGCTCTGGCTTCGGCTCCTTGGGCATGAACGACCATTTGGTGCCGGTCGGGAAACCCGCGCCACCACGGCCGCGCAGGCCCGACGCCTTGACCGCGTCGATCAGGGCGTCCTGGCCACGTGCCATCAGGCCCTTGGTGTCATCCCAATCGCCGCGCTTGATCGCGGCATCGAGATTCCACGGCTGGAACCCGTAGACGTTGGTGAAGATACGGTCCTTGTCGGCGAGCATTAGCGGCCCTTCCCCGTCGCGCTCTGCACCGCGAAGTAAATGACGAGGCCAACGCCGATGAGGATCAGCAGGCCGAGCAGCTTGAAGGTAACCTTCAGCACGAAACCAAGCACGACGAGGCCACCGATAATGGCGAGGATGGTGACGAGCGTGTTCTTCATGCCCACTCCCCCCGATAATCGTGGTTCTCGTCGACCATTTCCTTCAGCGACGTCGGACCGCCCGCAGGACAGCTGTCGCGCCGGCCGGTCTGCGACCCGGCGGTCGGCGTCCTACCTTCGGCGAGCGCATCGAGGATCGCTGCGGTACGATCGTAATCCAGATCCTCATAATTGTCGTCGTTGATCTGAACCATCGGCGCATTGGCGCAGGCGCCAAGGCACTCGACCTCGGTCAACGTGAACAGGCCATCAGGCGTGGTCGCGCCCTTCACCAGCCCGCGATTCTTGCAGGCGGCCAGCACATCGTCCGACCCGCCGAGCATGCACGGCGTCGTGCCGCAAACCTGGACGTGATAGCGGCCGACCGGCGCCATGTTGAACATGGTGTAGAAGGTCGCGACCTCATAGACGCGCATGTACGGTACGCCGATCTCGCGAGAGACGAATTCGATCACCGGAACCGGGAGCCAACCCTGTGTCTGAGTCTCCGCGCCGACCTGGCGCTGGGCGAGATCGAGCAACGGGAGCGACGCGGACTGTTCACGGCCCTTGGGATAGCGGCCGAGGATTTCGGTCGCCTTCTTCTGGTTCTCGGGCGTCCACGCGAACGCGCCCCAGCGTGCGCGAGTCTCGGCCTCATCGGGGATCTTGGGTGCTTCAGCCATTCTGCTTACCGCTCAATATGTCGATCGCCCTCACCGGTCGCACTCCCCGAACACGATATCCATCGCACCAAGGATCGCGGTCGTATCGGCGAGCATGTGGCCCTTGGCCATGAAGTCCATCGCCTGGAGATGCGAGAAGGCGGTCGGACGAATCTTGCACCGATACGGCTTGTTGCTGCCGTCGGCGACGAGATAGACGCCGAACTCGCCCTTGGGGCTCTCGGTCGCGACATAGACGTCGCCCGCAGGGACGTGGAAACCCTCGGTGTAGAGCTTGAAGTGATGGATCAGCGCCTCCATCGAGCGCTTCATCTCACCACGCTTGGGCGGCACGACCTTCCGGTCGAGGCTCGCGATCGGCCCTTCCGGCATCTCATTCAGGCACTGCTTCATGATCCGCACCGACTGACGGACCTCCTCAACACGCACCATGAACCGGTCATAGCAATCGCCGCGCGTGCCGACCGGCACGTCGAAGTCCATCTTCGCATAGACATCATAGGGCTGCGACTTGCGCAGATCCCAGGGAATGCCCGAGCCGCGGATCATCGGGCCGGAGAAACCCCATTTGATCGCATCGTCGCGGCTCACCGTCGCGATATCGACGTTGCGCTGCTTGAAGATGCGGTTGTCGGCAACGAGGCTGATCGCGTCCTCGAACAGGCGCGGCAGGCGGCCGTCCAGCCAGTCGGCAATGTCGGCCAGCAGCTTGAGCGGGGTATCCTGATGCACGCCGCCCGGCCGAAAATAGGCCGAGTGCATGCGCGCGCCCGAGACGCGCTCGAAGAAGTTGAGACAATCCTCGCGGATCTCGAACAGCCACAGGTTCGGCGTCATCGCGCCGACGTCCATCACGTGGCTACCAAGGTTGAGCATGTGGTTGGAGATTCGCGTCAACTCGGCGAAGAACACGCGGAGATATTGCGCGCGGACCGGCACTTCGAGATCGAGCAGCTTCTCGATCGCCAGCACGAAGCTGTGTTCCATGCAGAGCGGCGAGCAATAATCGAGACGATCGAAATAGGGCAGCGCCTGGATATAGGTCTTGTGCTCGATCAGCTTCTCGGTGCCGCGATGGAGCAGCCCGACATGCGGATCGACGCGCTCGACGATCTCGCCGTCAAGCTCCATCACCAGGCGCAGCACGCCGTGCGCAGCAGGATGCTGCGGGCCAAAATTGATCGTGTAGTTCTGGATCGCGATATCGCCGACTTCCGGGTCGGCGGCGTCCAGCCTGCCCTCGATCGCTTCGAGATGATCAGCCATCAGAGCGTTTCCAGCTTTTCGCGAGTTCTGTGCGAGGGCGTATCGCCGGTATTGGACTCACCCTCCCGATCGATCAGCAGCACCTCTGCCTCGCTTTCAGCAAAAGGCCGGTGCTCGGTGCCGCGTGGCACGACAATCATCTCGCCGGCCGTCAGGCGGCGCGTGCCGTCGCGGAACTCGATGCCGATCGCACCCTTCACGACGAAGAACAATTCGTCCGTATCCGCATGGCTGTGCCAGGTGAAATCGCCCTGCAGCTTCACCAGCCGCAGTTCATTGCCGTTGTAACCGCCGACGATACGCGGATTCCAGTGATCGGCGAAGCTGCCGAATTTCTGTTCCAGGTTGATGATCGCAGGGGCGCCCATCACGATGCCTTTGGCTTGCGCGGTGTCCGCGGCTTGGGGGCGGTCGGCGCATCACCCGAGGCGACAGGCTTGGCACGCGGTGCGCGCGGCTTCTTCACCACATCCGGTTCGGCGGGCTTGGGCGCGGCGTCGGGCGAGGCCTTGCCGGCACCCGTCTGTGCCGTACTGTCGGTGGTCTTGGGTGTCGCCGCAGGCGCGGCGGCGGCCGTCTTGGCCGCATCCGCCTTCACGATCTCATCAGCCTTGAGCGGAGTCGGCGCACCCTTGGCTTCAGGGAGCTTCGCCTTCTCGTCGCCGGGCAGGATATACTCGGCACCTTCCCATGGGCTCATGAAATCGAAGCTGCGGAAATCCTGGGCAAGCTGGACTGGCTCATAAACCACCCGCTTCGCTTCCTCGGAATACCGCAGCTCGACATAGCCGGTCAGCGGGAAGTCCTTGCGCTGCGGATGCCCGCGAAAACCATAATCGGTCAGGATGCGGCGCAGGTCGGCATTGCCGGAGAAGAGCACGCCATACATGTCGTACACTTCGCGTTCCAGCCAGCCGGCGACCGGCCAGATACCCGTGACCGACGGCACCGGCTTTTCCTCATCCGTCTGCACATGAACGCGGATGCGATGGTTGCGGGTCAGCGAGAGCAGGCAATAGACCACCTCGAAACGGTCAGACCGTTCCGGATAGTCGACGCCGGCGATTTCCATCAGCTGCTGATATTCGAGACCAGGCGTGTCGCGCAGGGCGATCATCGTCTCGACCAGCGACGCGCGGTCGACGGTCAGCGCGACCTCGCCCACAGCGTCGAGCGACGACAGGAGATTCACGCCAAGCACGTGGCCCGCGCGATCGATAAGTCCGTCATTGGCCGTGTAGGCCGGCGCCGGCGCCCTCACCGTTCAATGGTTCCGATACGGCGGATCTTCCGCTGCAACTGCATGATGCCATACAGCAGCGCTTCCGCGGTGGGCGGGCAACCCGGGACATAGATGTCGACCGGGACAATCCGGTCGCAGCCGCGCACGACGCTGTAGCTATAATGATAATAGCCGCCGCCATTGGCGCAGGAGCCCATCGAGATCACATATTTCGGCTCGGACATCTGGTCGTACACACGACGCAATGCCGGGGCCATCTTGTTGCACAGCGTACCCGCGACGATCATCACGTCCGACTGGCGCGGCGAAGCGCGAGGCGCGGCGCCGAAGCGCTCCAGATCGTAGCGCGGCATGTTCACGTGGATCATCTCGACCGCGCAGCAGGCGAGACCGAAAGTCATCCACCACAGCGAGCCGGTGCGGGCCCATTGAAACAGATCCTCGGTCGAGGTGACCAGGAAACCCTTGTCGGTCAGTTCGCCATTCAGATCGTTGAAGAACGTCTGGTCCGGCTGGATGATCGCACCACCAGGGGCGGACACCAAGGGATTAGAGGGGGTGAGTTCTACTCCCACTCGAGCGCTCCCTTCTTCCATGCGTAAACGAGGCCGAGCGCGAGTTCGGCGATGAAGCCCATCATCGCGAACCATGCCGTCCAGCCGAGCGAGAAGACGCTGACTGCCCAGGGATAGAGGAACGCTGCTTCGAGATCGAAGATGATGAACAGGATCGCGACTAGATAGAAGCGCACGTCGAACTGGCTGCGCGAATCCTCGAACGCGGGAAAGCCGCATTCATATTCGGTCAGTTTCTCGGGCGTGGGCTTGTGCGCGCCGGTGAAGCGCGCGGCGATGATCGGCAGGAACACGAAGGCGCTGGACAGCACGATCGCGACGCCCAGAAACAGCAGGATCGGCAGATATTGCGACAGGTCGACCAATGAGCTTCTCGCAGGTGCGAATGGATGGCGCGGCTTTAGGACGATGCCCCCTGTTGGGCAAGGCCGCGAGGAGTGAGAATCACTCGCAAAAACAATCCCTCCCGAGCTCGCCCCGGGGAGGAATCGGATCAGCGCAGTGCGTTCGCCAGCAGCTTGTGCAGCTTCGATTGCAGCGCGTCGTTCGCGGCCAGGAATTCGCCACGCTCGATCATGCGGTCGCCGCCGCGGAAATCGGTCACGAAGCCGCCTGCCTCACGCACCAGCAGGATGCCGGCAGCGACGTCCCAGGGCTTGAGGCCCGATTCCCAGAAGCCGTCGAACCGGCCTGCAGCGACCCAGGCCAGATCCAGGGCCGCGGAACCGAACCGACGGATGCCCGCCACTTCCGGCGCGATCGCCCCGAAAATGCGGCTCCACTCGGCGAAATTGCCATGGCCCAGGAACGGAATGCCGGTCGCAATGAGAGCATCGGGGAGTTCGCGACGGGCAGACACCCGAAGCCGCTGTTCCTGCATCCAGGCGCCCCGGCCCTTTTCCGCCCAGAAGCTGTCATCCGTGATCGGGTTGTAGATCAGACCCGTGGTGATCTCACGCTTGCCATTGGCCAGCGGCTCCTCGACCGCGATCGAGACAGCGAAATGGGGAATGCCGTGAAGGAAATTGGTGGTGCCGTCGATGGGGTCGACGACCCAGCGCGGCTTGTTGGGATCGCCGGCGACCTCGCCGCGCTCCTCCATCAGGAAACCCCAGTCCGGGCGTGCCTTGGACAGTTCCTCGAAGATCGTCTGCTCGGCGCGCTGGTCAGCCATGGAGACGAAGTCGGCGGGCCCCTTGCGGCTTACCTGCAGGTGCTGGACCTCGTTGAAGTCACGACGCAGGCGCGGCGCGGCCTTGCGCGCGGCGCGATCCATGACGGTGATGAGGCCTGAGTGGGAAACCAATTCAAATCTCCTCCCCTCCCGCGAGCGGGAGAGGCTGGGGGTGGGCTCGCGCTATCCGCGAGCGGCTCGTTCGAGGGGCGCGGGTGTCCACCCCTCGATCCCCTCCCGCAAGCGGGAGGGGAGGAAAACATCAGTCCGCGCGGCGGACGTAGGTCTGCTCGTACACATCGACCACGATGCGCGTGCCGGCGCCGATATGCGGCGGCACCATCACGCGAACGCCATTCTCCAGGATCGCAGGCTTGTAGCTTGACGAAGCGGTCTGACCCTTCACCACGGCATCGGCCTCGACGATCAGCGCCTCGATCGTGTCAGGGAGTTGCACCGAAATCGGGCGCTCCTCCCAGAGCTCCATCACCACGTCCATGCCGTCCTGCAGGAAGGCTGCGGCGTCGCCTAGGATTCCCGCGTCGAGCGTGATCTGTTCGTAATTGACCTTGTCCATGAAGGTCAGCTGGTCGCCCTCACGGAACAGGAACTGGAAATCAGTCGTCTCCAGCCGCACCTTCTCAAGCGATTCGGCCGAGCGGAAACGCACATTGTTCTTCCGGCCGTCGATCAGGTTCTTCATCTCGACCTGCATATAGGCACCGCCCTTACCGGGCTGCGTGTGCTGGATTTTCACCGCGCGCCAGATGCCGCCTTCATATTCGAGGATGTTACCGGGACGAATCTCGACCGCGTTGATCTTCATGGGGATGCCTGTGATGGAAAGAGCGAAGGCGCGGCCTTTAGCGAGAGGACGGCTTTCCGGCAAGGTAGGGGTAGGGATTGACGTCCTGCGCCTGATACCAATGCTGTTCCGGCGTGGTGCGGCCCAGACCGAAATGGAGATGGAAATTGCCGGTCCCGGCATTGCCGGTATCGCCGACATAGCCCAGCGAATCTCCGACCTTCACCACCTGCCCTTCCTGCACGCCTGGCGCGTAACCGGAGAGATGGGCGTAATAATAGACCCAGAGGCGGTCAGGCGAACGGACATAGAGCGTCGTCCCGCCCGCCGCGCTCTGGAACAGCTTCTCGATCGTGCCGGGCGCGGCCGCGGTCACCGGCGTTCCGCCCGCCGCCAGGATGTCTGTGCCGTGATGCTCGCGTGCACCGCCATCGCGGGGATCTTCCCAGCTATCGGCGATGGCACTCCGCGCCACGCCCGCTACCGGTATTGCGAGCAACCCATGCGGATCGCTGGCGGCCTGAACCGGCACCGGCGATACGGAGGTCTTGGCCGCGGCTATCGTCACTCGTCGCTGCTGTTTCGCATCGGGCAGGGTTTGCCCAAACAGCACCAGCGCGATGAACACCCCGACGATGCCGCAGATCAGCATCAGGAAACCGCGGCCGAGCTTCCTCACGACATCATTCCTGGAACACGGCCGGCGTGCCCGGCTTCACCATGAGCGACAGGCGCGCCGCATCCCAGTTGCTCAGGCGGATGCAGCCATGGCTCTCCGCGCGGCCGATCGTGCTGGGCTCGGGCGTACCGTGGATACCGTAATGCGGCTTCGAGAGGTCGAGCCAGATCACCCCTACCGGGCCGTTCGGACCGGGCGGCAGAGTCGCGGCCTTTGCATTGGCCTTCGCGTCCCAGAACAGGTCCGGATTATAATGGAATGGCGGATTGTAGGATGCCCCTTGGATCTTCCAGGTGCCGATCGGCAGCGGATCATGCCTGCTGCCCATCGTCGCCTGGAACTGGGCAACCAGCCTGCCCTGTCTGTCGAGCACCCGCAGCACCTCGTCGGACTTGTCCACCACCACCTTCGCCCCCTGTGGCTGATCGGCAGAGACGTTCAGGTCGTTCAAGGTCTTGCGCCAGTCAGCCGGCAGCTTCGCGTCATACGCGCGCGACACTGGGAGCGCGTTCGGAAAAGAGACCTTCGATCCCGGTTCGAGACGGGTCCGGGGGCTGTTCAGCGCGAGCAGCACCTGCGGCGTGGTATGGAACATTTCAGCCAGCTTCTCCATCGGCGACCGGTAGCCGAGCGCAGGGAGCTTCGCCTGGTCCTGCGGATCCTTTGGAAACGGATTGGTATAGGGCCCGGCGAGCATGTCCGGGGTGAGCAGGAGGGTGTGGGTCGGTCGCCATGCGCGGTAGGGATGAAGTGCCTGCAAGGTCGCGCTATCGATTTCGCCAGTGATCCTCAGCCCGCGCGATTCCTGGAAACCCTTCAGTGCGGCCGTCAGCGACTTGCCGGGACGTCCATCGAGGATACCCGGGGAGAAACCGAGATGGTCGAGAATCACCTGCACGTGAAGGATCGAGCGATCGATCATTTGCGCTTCCCTGGCATTTGTTCCCAGATCAGCCGCGCCAACGGGGCCAAGAGAGGCAAAAGCGAGACAGACTGCACCGATCGTTATTTTTCTCATAGTTTCAATCTCCTAGATTGCCTGCCATGCAATCAACGATGGACAGCCGGCTTGTTTCCGGCCCGGAACAAGTCGATGGCCCCATCCTTTCGCGACGCGCGCTGATCGGCCGTGCGGTGGCGGCCGGCGCCGCGCTTGCGCTTCCCCTGCCCGCGATGGCGGCCGGCACGGAGTGGCGGCTGGCGATCCGCAACGTGCACAATAACGAGAGTGTCGACGCCGTCTTCGCGCGTAGCGGCGAGTTCGTAGCCGATGGCCTTGCCGAGCTGAATCACGGTCTCCGCGACTGGCGCACCGGCCAGATATTCCCGATGGACCGCAAGCTCCTGGCCTTGCTTGTGCAGCTTCGCGAGAAGCTGGACATCAGCGGCAGCCGCAAGATCGACCTCATCTCGGGCTATCGCTCACCCCGGACCAACGCCTCGCTGCGCGCCCGCGGCGGCGAGCACACCGGCGTCGCGAGCCAGAGTCAGCACATGGTCGGCAAGGCGACCGACATCATGATCCCCGGCGTCTCGCTTGAACGGCTTCGCGGCGCGGCGCTTGCGCTGGGCGGCGGTGGAGTCGGCTATTATCCGCGCGATGGCTTCGTTCACGTCGATACCGGCCCCGTGCGTCGCTGGTAACAGATACAACACAAAGAAACGCTCTATAGGCGGGCAGACGCGATCACGAATGCGATCACAGGAGTCCGCTTATGCTACGACTCGTTAAAAGGCTCGTCCGGAAGTTCGCCCCGGACTTTGTCAGGCCTCATCGATATTTTGTCGCGCTGGCCCGCAATCGCACCGGCCAGCGCGTGACGGACGGCCCGTTCAAGGGCATGCGCTATGTCGACCACTCAGTCGGCAGTGCTTATGTGCCGAAGCTGCTGGGCATCTACGAGCGTGAGCTAGCTGCTGTTATCGAGCAGATCATCGCCTCGAAACCCTCGCTCATCGTCGATGTCGGCACGGCCGAGGGCTATTATGCCGTCGGCCTCGCCTCACGCCTGCCGGATACCCAGGTGATCGCGTTCGAGATGGAAGCCGATGGGCGGGCCGCGATCGCGAGGATGGCTGCCTCCAACAACGTCGCTGATCGTGTGACCATCCTGGCAACCTGCGAAGCCGATGGCCTGAAGGCAGCGCTCGACGGAGCAAGTGGCGCGGTCGTCATCATGGATGTCGAGGGTTATGAAGAAACCCTGCTTGACCCGGTGAAGATCCCGGCGCTCGCCACGGTGCCCTTCCTGCTGGAACTACACGAATTCGTCGTACCGGGCATCAGCGAGACCATCGCACGCCGGTTCGAGAAGACGCATGACCTGCGACTGATCTGGGCTGAAAACCGCAGCCGGGACGATTTCCCCTGGCGCACCATGCTGACCAGCCTGCTGCCGGGCAGCTATATCGACGACGCGGTCAGCGAAATGCGGCCGGAACGCATGTCCTGGTATTTTGCCAGCCCCATAACCACAGGTCGTGCGGGATAATCGTCCCACTCGAGGCGAGAAGTGATATCAAGTCGCCCCGGAGGTGCTCGGGGCAAGCAACCCAGCGAAAGCCTTGATCGCCGCAACCTCGTCTCCACCCCATACCGCATTCGAGACGGCAATGAAGTCAGCACCTGACTTGACCAGCGGCGGAGCATTGACCGGCGTGATCCCGCCGATCGCAACGCAGGGGATTTCGAACACGGTTGACCACCAGCTCAGGATCGAAGGATCCGGGTGGTGGCTAACCTGCTTGGTCGTGGTTGGGTAGAAGCTGCCGAACGCGACATAATCGGCCCCGGCCTCCCCGGCCTCCATCGCGAGATGGCGGCTGTCATGGCAGGTGACGCCGATCTGTGCCGTCGGACCGAGCACGGAGCGCGCTTCGCGCGGATCGCCGTCTTCCTGTCCGAGATGCACGCCGTCGGCATCCAGTCTCTTCGCAAGCGAGATGCTGTCGTTGACGATGAACGCCACATCCCGCTCGGCGCAGATCGCGCGGAGCGGTTCACCCAACCGGGCCGCCTCGTGCTGGTCGATGTCCTTCACGCGGAACTGGAACGCCGCGACCGGCCCGGCATCAAGCGCTCGCGCCAGCCGGTCCGGAAAGGCGCCACCCACATCGAGCGGCGACACGAGGTAGAGCTGGCACGGAGGCCGCCGGACGTCACGCGTGAATTGCGCGGCAAAATCGGGATCGAGCGGGCCCAACGGATCTTCTTCAGTCATCACCCTGCCGTAGCGCCGCCAGGGCGGCATGGAAAGTCGCCGGCTCATCGAGCTTGTGAGCGATCGCGGAGATGCGACGGCGGCCCAGCGGGATCGGCTGTTTCAGATCGAGGACGACATTGGGCCAGGCGAGCAGCGCAAGATTGAGCAGATCGCGCTGCCTGATCGCCGCCGCGTCCCATTGCGGGCGAAAGCCGGCAATCTGGTCGATCTCGATCGTGACCATTTTCAAACAGCCTGCGCGCATCGTCAGCCTGCCATCCCGGATCAGAACGGGCAGCCGGCGGAAGGAACGGATCAGGCCGACCAGCGTAACGACCAGCGACAGATCGATGATCCCGAAGACGAGCGCTGCGAGCCAGCCCCAGGCCGCGACGACGACGAGATGGACGACGAGCATCTCCGTCACCGCAAGCCCGAGCAGGACCGCCAGCATTGGCGACAGGCTGCGGTGATAGGCGAAGGTCACGCCGGGCCGTTCACCACCGCGAGCAGGAACCCGTCCCATTTCTTCGCGCCGACGGTCTGTACTGCCGTCGCACTGAGTCGCGGCTCGGCCGCGACGGCCTCGAACAGCGCGCGCGTGCCCCGGATGCGATCGTCGTCGCTGGCTACATCAAGCACCCCGCCCTCGCGGATGACATTGTCGACGACGATCGTCGTCCCCGGTCGTCCAAGAGCGAGTGCCGCGCGCAAATAGGCAACGTTGCTCGGCTTGTCGGCATCGATGAAGATGAAATCGAACGGTTTCTCGTCCGCCGCAATCATCGCGTCCAGCGACTCGATCGCTGGTCCAACCCGGATATCGACTTTGCCGGCAAACCCTGCCACCGCGACGTTGCCACGCGCGACATCGGCATGGTGCGGCTCGAGTTCCAGCGTCACCAGCCGGCCGTCCTCGGGAAGTGCCCGCGCCAGCCAGATCGTCGAATAGCCACCGAGCGTCCCGACCTCGAGGATGCGTCGGGCGCCGGCCATTCGGGCAAGCAGGTGGAGCATCTTGCCCTGCGCCGCCGAGACATCGATCGGGGGCAAGCCGCCCGCCTCGTTCGCCACCAGTGCGGCGTCGAGCGCCGCATCCGCCCCGATCAGATGACCGACGATATAGTCGTCGACCGCGGTCCAGAGAGCATCGCTCATGCCTTTGCGCCCGGCACGCCGCTGATCGGCCGGGTTTCCGCCCCGCTCTCGAACCCGGCGATCAGGGGTCGCCCCCTGGCGATCGCGTCGCGCACCGCCGGCAGCGACAGCGAGGCTTCGTGTGCTGCCTTGCTCTCCCAGACCTCGGTCACCCAAAGCGCATCCGCGTCGGCGAGATCTTCCGCGACGATATAGCTGAGGCAGCCCGGCATCGTATCCGAGCCGCCGGCAACCAGGGCGGCAAGCGCCGCGCGCTGACCCGGCTTCGCCTTCATCTTTCCGATCAATCCGAACATCGCGCCCTCCTTTGCCATGAGCGGAACGGCGGCACCGATCATCGCGATCGCCACGCCGCCGCCGACAAAGCCGCGGCGCCCGATGACCGGCGCCTCGGTCACTCCTCGTTCTTGTAGATACGCACCAGCTTGTCGAGCATCGCCAGCGCCTCGTCGCGCGGGCGCTGGAAGGTGTTGCGGCCGATGATCGAGCCGTTGCCGCCGCCGTCGCGGATGTCGCGCGCGTCCTGATAGACCGCATCGGCACCCTTGGCCGCACCGCCCGAGAACACCACGATACGGCGCCCGGCGAAGCTCGACTGCACGACGTGGCGAACGCGGTCCGACTGCTTCGACCAGTCGGTGCCCTCGTACATCGGCTTGGCTTCCTTCTGCTCGATATGGTCGCTCGGCAGCTTCACCTTGATGATGTGGGCGCCGAGCAACGCCGCCATATGTGCGGCATAGGCGCCGACATCGAGCGCGAGCTCGCCCGACTTGGGCAGCGCACCGCCACGCGGATAGGACCAGATGACCGTGGCGATGCCGACCGACTTGGCCTCGGCCGACAACTCGCGGATCTGGCCGATCATCGAGAAGAGGTCGTCCGACCCGGGATAGATGGTGAAGCCGATCGCCGAGCAGCCGAGCCGCACCGCGTCCTCGACGCTGGCGGTAACCGCCTGGTTCGCACCGGTCGCCCAGCTGTTCGAACTGTTGACCTTCAGGATCGTCGGGATCTGACCGGCAAAGGTCTCGGCGCCCGCCTCGATCATGCCAAGCGGCGCGGCATAGGCCGACAGCCCAGCATCGATCGCGATCTGATAATGGTAGTGGGGATCATAGGCCGGCGGATTGATGGCAAAGCTGCGCGCCGGACCATGTTCAAAGCCCTGGTCGACCGGCAGAATGATCAGCTTGCCGGTTCCCCCGAGCTTTCCCTGCATCAGGATGCGAGCGAGGTTCGCCTTCACGCCGGCATTGTCGGACTCGTACTTGTCGAGAATTGCCTTCACGGTCGGCGTCATCGCGATCCCTTTGCTGCTGCTGATGTTGCGCGGCTGTTAGCTCGCGATCGCGCCAGGGGCAACGGGCGTGCAGCCCGACGGAACGGGCTCATTGCTGCCCGCGAGCGACGTCCGGCGAGTTGAATCGCAACGGAATGGCTGCGCGACAATGCCACATTATGCCCGTCCTCTTTCAGGCGAAAACAGATTTCACCGCGCTACGGCGAAAGGATCACGGTGAGCAGTCGCAACGCAAAACAAGAATCGAATGCGATTTTCGTGCTTCATAGACAGTAAGGCAGACCTGCGTACATAATGACAGAACCGTTCAGCGCATACCGCATCTACGGATGCGAACAGTCTCCGTCATTGACGCACGCACGCGCCTGCATCAGGTTCAGGGCAAAGGGGAAAGCTGTCATGGGATCGCTATTGTCGCGCGGGTTGAAGCTTCTCGGGCTTGGGGCGTTTGCTTTTTTCCTGACCGCCGCCAAGGTCCCGAGGGTCGGCGAGCCCGCGCCCGATTTCGAACTGACGCTGGTCGACGGATCGAAAGTATCGCTCGACCAGCTTCGCGGTCAGGTGGTGGTGCTCAACTTCTGGGCGACCTGGTGCGTACCGTGTCGTGAAGAGCTTCCGTTGCTGGACCGATATTATGAACTCCAGGAGAAAGCGGGCCTGAAGGTCTTCGCGATCGCGACCGAGGATTCGGTACCGCTGTTCAAACTGAAGAAGCTCTTCGCGGTGATGCACATGCCCTCGGCGAAAAAGATCAAGGGACCATATTCTATCCTCGAGGGCGTTCCGACCAACTATATCATCGACCGGTCGGGCCGCATCCGTTACGCCAAAGCGGCGGCGTTCGATCTTGAAGCGCTCAACCGGACGATCATACCGCTGCTCAAGGAACCGGCCCCCGCGCCGGCGACCGCTGCGAACTGATTCTTCCCGGATTGCAGCAACGAGGCATCAACCGCTGCCAAAGGGTCGGCTCAAGAAATCCCGGGGATATCTCCGGGTTCACCGAACCAGCGCAACACAGCTTCGGCAACTTCCTCGTGATCGGCCTCGGCCCCGCCAGCCCAGGCGACAATGCCGTCGGGGCGCACGAGCACCGCGTTTGGGCGCGGCGTGCGGGGCTGAGCGAACGTACCCTAGCACGCCTCATCGCTCGCGAAACGGGCATGAATTTCGGCCGTTGGCGTCAGCAGTTCGCCGTCATGTTCGCCGTAAAATGGCTGGCCGGGGGCGCTTCGATCCAGGAAGTAGCAAACGATCTCGGCTATGAAAGCATTCCCAGTTTCGCGACGATGTTTCGCAAGACGACTGGTGTCTCACCAGGGCGCTATATGACTGAGCGCCACGCGCGGCGATAATGGAATACCCTGGCAAAGTCCCGTTATCGCACTTGCCGGAGACTATCCAGGGAGAGGTGATGCAGCATGGCGTCACCGCTATGACGTTTTGCAGCGATGAAGGCAGCGGGCGAGATGCCTGCATGAGCCCGAAATTCACGGTAAAAGTGGGAGTCGTCAAAAAACTCGAGTCGTACATCCTGTACCGGCGGTCCGCTCCAGGGTTGCGGATGCAGCGCTCGAAGCGCGCGATTGAAGCGGGCGACACGCAGAAGCTGCTTGGGCGACCAGCCGAGGTCGTGGCGGAAACGATTGCGCAACGTCCGCTCCTCAATCCCGCAATGGCGCGCGAGGTCGTGAATTGGCCCTGACCACCGATCATGTGCGATCGCATCGGCCGCCTTGAACAATGCCGGCAAGGCTCCGCTCCTCGCCTCGATCTGCGCCAGCAACATTCGCTCGACGATGGCCGCGCGCTCGACGAAATCAGACGCCTGACACAGCCGCCCGCGCAGGGAACACCAGAAGGCGTCATCAATGTCGATGAAGTGACCGATCGTTGCCAGTGCCGGCTTGAGTCCAAACAGGGCCACACCGCTGAACCCGAGCGCGACAACGAAGGTGTGGAGCGCGCTTCGCTGAGGCACCGCCCGAGCGCGCCTAGTCCCGGTACTGATCGCGACACATGGTCCCGGCGCTTCATTCAACGCAATGTGGATTACGGGAATGGCGAAGGGAAGCTCGATCGACGCACCTGTCGCTGCCACGTCGACACGTTCGACAAACCCGATAACGAACGGATGGAGCGCCGGATGCGCGGTTCGCCATTCGATGCCCATGCTGTCGTTTGCCTCACCTGGCAATTTCTTCCGCTTTATACATGCTGGTGCCCCCCACGGCACTTAGCAAGCACCTTGCAGATGTGCGGGGGAAGCGATGACATTCGAAGAAATGCAGGCTGATTTCATCCGGGCACGCCCTGCGGTGCCATCGCTGCCGATAACCGGGGTGATCGTCTATTCGACCGCTGCCATATTCAGCCTTGTGGTCGCGGCCGAGCATCGCAACCTTGTGCTCTTCCTCTGCTTCTGGATGATTATGCCGGTCGGCGCGCTCGTCATGAAGCTGCGGGGCGAGGTGGTCATTCCCAACCCGGCCAACCCGTTGTTTCGACTGGCGGCGCTGGCACGACGGATGGTGCTGTCGACATGGGCGATCCATATCCCTGTCTGGATCTATGCCCCCGAGTTGTTCCCGCTGACGGTCGGCATAGCCTTCGCTCTTCACTGGGTGGTGCTGACATGGAGCATCGGTAATGCGGTCGGGCTCATGCACCTTGGCATGCGGATCGTCTTCGTACTCGCGGCTTGGCATTTGTGCCCGAGCAATCGTGTCGGCGCCGTCGCTGCGGCAGTCGCGGGCGCGTATCTGATATCGGTGATCCAGTTCAGTCGAATTCACCGCGCGGCGGTTGCTGCTACATGATGTGGAATCGCGATCACGCGTGGCCCGTGGCCAGAGACTGCCGAAGCACCCGTGCGATACGAAACTTCGCCTTCAGTCGGGGACTTCCGACGCAGCGAAAGCGCGCAGGTTTATGGTGAGCTGGAGGTGCATCGCGTGGTCCATCTGCGCCTGAGCGCCATCGCGGCCCGGACGATATTGATTGAGATAGCCAACGTCAGTCGCAACCTCGCGCCCTAGCGGAAGCGTGACGCCGACGATGTTGCGCATCCGTTCGTATCCGCTGCGCTGCCCCCAGCTCGTGCTGTTGGGCAGGAAGAAGCTTTCGTGGCTGGCGAAGAGCGCAACCCCCTTGGTCCCGAGCCGGTGATTGTAGCGGATGAGCGGACGGATGCGGAAACCCACCTCGCTGCCGCGTGGGTTGAAGCGCTCGTCGACCCGGAAACGGGTGGTGACCGGTCCGAATGTCGCCACCACCTGTTGGCGCAAGCGATCCTCATCCGCGCCCGTGTTGCCATTATGCGCCCCGACCCAGCGATAACCGAAACCCAGTTCGATGTTCTTGGTGGCGCGAAAGCCAAGCAAGCCCCCGAATTCGGTCTGGTACAATCCATTCTGCCGGTCGCTGAAGCGCGCAATCTGCTCGAGCGTAATACGCACGCGATCTGCGAGGGGGACATTGGTGTTGATCTGCAGCCATAGCTGCCCGTCCTGTCGCTGCGCGCTCGCCGGCGTCGCGACCACGGCAAGCGGCAAGGCCAGGAGCACGTGGCGCAAAGCGGGACGTTGGGATGGGTCGGGCATTCAGAACCGTAGGCGTGAAGCGTATGGACGGGAAGTCCCGCGCCCTACGCCGAAAGCACCGCGACGCCGGGCAGTTCCTTGCCCTCCATCCATTCCAGGAATGCCCCGCCGGCGGTGGAGACGAAGGTGAAATCGTCCCCTGCTCCGGCCTGGTTGAGCGCAGCGACGGTATCGCCACCGCCCGCGACGGAGACCAGCGAACCGTCGCGCGTCAGCGCCGCCGCCGTGCGCGCCAGCGCGACCGTCGCTGTATCGAAGGGCGGCGTCTCGAAGGCGCCGAGCGGCCCGTTCCATACCAGGGTGCGACAGTTCTTGAGTACATCGGCCAGCGCCTCGACCGCGGCGGGGCCAACATCGAGGATCATCTCGTCGGACGCGACCTCGTGGACGTTGACGGTGCGCACTGGCGGGTTAGCACGGAATTCCTTCGCCACCACCACGTCGTAAGGCAGATGGATGGTGCAGTTGGCCCGCTCCGCCGCCTCGAATATCTCCTCGGCGGTGCCGGTCAGGTCGTGCTCGCACAGTGATTTGCCGACATCCACACCACGCGCGGCGAGGAAGGTGTTGGCCATGCCGCCACCGATGATCAGGTGATCGACCTTCGCGACGAGATGCTTGAGCACGTCGAGCTTGGTCGACACCTTGGCGCCACCGACCACCGCCGCGACGGGATGTTCGGGATTGCCCAGCGCCTTGTCGAGCGCATCGAGCTCGGCCTCCATCGCACGCCCGGCAAAAGCGGGAAGGATGTGCGCCAGCCCCTCGGTCGAGGCGTGTGCGCGATGCGCGGCGGAGAAGGCATCGTTGACGTAGATGTCGCCGAGCCTGGCCATCCCGGCAGCGAGTTCGGGATCGTTCTTTTCCTCACCGGCGTGAAAACGGGTATTCTCCAGCACCGCGATGTCACCGGCCTGAAGCGTGGCGATCGCTTCGGCGGCGCCCTCGCCCACGCAATCCTCGATGAAGCGCACCGGGCGACCAAGCACCTGGCTGTAGGGCCCGGTCACCAGCGCGAGCGACATCTCCGGATCGCGCTTGCCCTTCGGGCGGCCGTAATGAGCGAGGATCAGGACGATCGCACCGCGATCCGCCAGTTCGGTCACGGTCGGCAGGGTGGCGCGGAAACGGGTGGCATCAGTGACTGCGCCATCGGCCATGGGCACGTTCAGATCCTCACGGACCAGCACGCGCTTGCCGGAGACATCGCCCATGTCGTCGAGCGTCTTGAAGCTTTTCGCGGTCATTCTTCCACCCTGAAAGTATCGCCGATGCCACCCCCGATCGGTCCACCGCGATGAGCGATGCGAGCGCGGAGACTAAGTTACCTTCCTCCCCCGTTTGCATCGGGCACCGTCGAGAAGCTGTGTCCCGACCTCGCCCGACACGAACGGAGAAGGCATCGTCACACGTCCTTAGAGGAACGCAGCCATCGCGCCGGCGGTGTCGACCATGCGGTTCGAGAAACCCCATTCATTGTCGTACCAGCTGACGACGCGAACGAGCTTGCCGTCGAGGACCGCGGTTTCGAGGCTGTCCACCGTCGAGCTGGCAGGCGTGTGCATCAGGTCGATCGAGACCAGCGGTTCGTCAGTGTAGTCGAGGATGCCCTTGAGCGGGCCGCTTTCCGACGCCGCCTTGAGGATGGCGTTGACCTCGTCCCGGGTGGTGTCGCGCTTCGGCGTGAAGGTCAGGTCGATCAGCGAGACGTCGGGAGTCGGCACGCGGATCGCCGAGCCGTCGAGCCGACCCTTCAGTTCCGGCAGCACCTCGCCGACGGCGCGCGCTGCGCCGGTGGTGGTCGGGATCATCGACATGGCGGCGGCGCGGGCGCGGCGCAGGTCCGGATGGATCTGATCGAGGATCTTCTGGTCGTTGGTATAGGCGTGGATCGTCGTCATCAGGCCGCGCTCGATGCCGATCGAATCGTTCAGCACCTTGGCGACCGGCGCCAGGCAGTTGGTGGTGCAGGAGGCGTTCGACACGATATTGTGGCTTGCCTCGAGCTTGTCGTTGTTCACGCCGAACACGACGGTCAGGTCGACGCCCTTGCCGGGAGCCGAGATCAGCACCTTCTTCGCGCCGGCATCGATATGTTTCTGCACGCTCTCGCGATCAGTGAAGAAGCCGGTGCATTCGAGCACGATGTCGACGCCCAGCTCGGCATGCGGCAGGTTGGCGGGATCGCGCTCCGCCGTGACGCGGATACGCTTGCCGTCGACGACCAGTTCATTGCCCTCGGCCGAGACCTTGCCGGGGTATTTGCCATGCACCGAGTCGCGCGAGAACAGCCAGGCATTCGACTTGGCGTCGGCGAGGTCGTTGATCGCGACGAGCTCAAGTCCGGTATCGCCACGCTCCAGTACCGCGCGTGCAACGAGACGGCCGATCCGTCCAAAACCATTGATCGCAACCTTCACCGTCATCGCAATTTCCTCCGTCGCGGATACCGGGCGCGGCGCTGACATGCGCGAAAAGGGCGACCGGCGAGTCTGATAAGCCGCGCGGTCTTTGCGGTGGGCGGACGCGCCCGTCAACCGTAGGAGGCCAAATCGATCTTGCCCGCCCGTAAAGCCATGCTATCCCGGGATGATGGCAGACGAGACGCCTCCGCCCGCGCTCGACCGGATCGATCGCGCGATCGCGAGAATCGAAGCAGCGATGGCTGAGCGGGACCGTGCGGCCGACGCGGCGGTGCGGCGCCACGCCGTGCTGCGCGCCCGGATCGAGCAGGCGGTGTCGACGCTGGACGACGTGATCGCTCGCGCTCAAGGCGAGGATGAAGCCGCCTGATGGCCGATGTCACCCTCACCATCGGCGACCGCCGCCACACCGTCGCCTGCCGTGACGGCGAGGAACCGCAACTGCGCAAGCTTGGCGACATGCTCGACCGGCACTGGTCAACCGCGTCGCGCGCCTCGGGTGGCCTCAACGGCGAGCGGACCATGTTGTTCGTCGCATTGATGCTCGCCGACGAACTGGACGAGGCCCAGCGGCGCCCGCCGGAGGGCGCTGGCGCGGCATTGCTCGGCCAGGTTGCCGAGCGACTGGAAAAGCTGGCGGCGACCCTTGAGAAAATGGCCCCGAAAGCCTAGATGGGAGGTGGCGGGCACTGCCCGGTACGAGCCTTACCGATTATCCCTGAGGCGATTATTCTTCCTAGGGGGTTGTCCCTGCGCTGGCCCTGGCCTGTCGTACACGATCCCCACCTGATGCTAACGGCGTCAGAGGATATTCAGGCAAACGGCCATGGCGGTCCCGCCACCGCTTTTTAGACGCGGGCAAAGGGTTGCTCACCCGGACTTGCCCCGGGTTCCGCCGTGTCGCACATTCCGCAGGAGCATTTGCGGAGCAGTGGATGCCGCAACAAGTCCGGCATGACGACGAGAGAAGGGGCAGGCCCTTGATTCCCTTCCGATGAATCCCGAGAAATCCGCTCTTCGCGCCCGTATCCGCGCCGACCGCGACCGCTTCTTTGCCGGCGAACCATCTCCGATAGAGCCGCCCCCTGCCCTCCTGGCGCGGCTCGACCATGGCCTGACTGTCGCATCCTATGTACCGCTGGGCAGCGAGGCAGACCCATCGTCGCTCGCCCGCGCCGCCGTCGAGCGTGGCTGCGCCATTGTGCTGCCGCATGTCACCATTCGTTCCGAGCCGATGCGCTTCCTTGCCTGGGACAGCGAAGCAGCGCTGATCCCGGGCCCGTTCGGCCTGTCGCAGCCGCACCACGAAGCAGCCGCGATGGCGCCGGACATCATCCTGACTCCGCTGCTCGCCTTCGATTCGACCCTTAACCGACTCGGCCAGGGTGCCGGCTATTACGATCGGGCCTTCGCACAATTCCCGGACGCGTGGCGGGTCGGGGTTGCCTGGTCGGTGCAACAGGTCGAAAGCCTGCCGCACGACCCGTGGGACGTACCGCTCCACGCCATCATCACCGAACGAGACTGGATTACCCCCAAATGACCCCTTCCTGGCGCAAACCCGTCGGCATGCTCGCGATCCTCGGGATGATCGTCGTCTGGGTGATTCTAGTTGCCAGCCTGTCCGGCGTGATCGGCCAGTGGCACGCGCTGCTGCAACTCGCCTTCTATCTCGTGACCGGAATCGTCTGGCTCTGGCTGCTGCCGATGCGCCGCATGCTGCTCTGGATGGAGACCGGACGCTGGCGCTGATTTCGCTGCGCCTTCCCCTCTCGAAACAGGGGAATGGCGCGAGTGACGGGGCTCGAACCCGCGACCTCCGGCGTGACAGGCCGGCGCTCTAACCAACTGAGCTACACCCGCTTGGAAAGCGTGAGGCGGCGCAACTAGGCGAGGTGCCCAACCCTGTCAACAGCCCTTTCGCGCAATAATCGAACAACGCCCAAAAGCCGCGTCATCTGACGCCCTGAGACCTCGATTCAACCATCGCCGGCCACACTATATTCGCTGGATTCGCGGACATGACGGCGCAGAGCGCGCGACAGATTGATATCAACATGGACATTAATGTCATTATATATTGACAGCTGCCCCGCGATCCTAACAGAAAGTGCCGTTCGACCCGCTTTCGAAGGCCCTGCGGGAAGGACGATGCAGGCGCCCGAGATCGCCGACGAATTCCCCTAACCTCGCCCGAACGGGCAGGCCACCTGCCGCCCGCGCCGCCCTCCCCGGGTCGCGGGCGGTTTTTTATATTGACATTGATGTCCAAATTGATATGGACACCAATGTCAATATAGCGAGGCAGATGTGACAACCACCCCACCCGACATCGCCATTCCCCTGCGCGACCTGCGCTTCCATCGCGACTGTGCGGATCATCCGCGCTGGTGGCATGGTGGGGATCCAGTCCCCACCGCCTTCTTCAATGCGCTGTCCTGCACTTTCCCAGCGGGCGAGAAGTTCTTCATGGACAGCGTCCGGCACTATCGCCGCTCGGTCGATCCGGCGCTCCAGGCACAGATCGGCGGCTTCATCGCGCAAGAAGCGGTGCACAGCCGGGAACATGCCACTTTCAACAAGCTGGCCGCCGACAGCGGCTACAATATCGCGAAGCTCGAATCACGGACGAAGCGCGTGCTCGATTTCGCCCGCACCCGGGCGAGGGAGCATCAGCTCGCGGCAACCTGCGCACTGGAGCATTTCACCGCCATCCTCGCTCAGGAGCTGCTGGCGACCGACGGCCACGACTTCGACGCGGCGCCGGCGGAAGCTGCCCGACTCTGGAGCTGGCACGCGATCGAGGAGGTCGAACACAAGGCAGTGGCGTTCGACACCTTTCTCGCGGTCACCGCCCATTGGTCCGCGCCCCGGCGCTACGCATTGCGCGTGCGGGCGATGATTCTGGCGACGATCATCCTGATGACGACGATGGGCGCGAACATGCGCGACCTCTTCCGCGAGGATGGCCTGCGCGGGCCACGGGTCTGGATGCGGACGATGGGCTTCCTGTTCGGACGTCCCGGCATCCTGCGCCGGGTCACGCTGCCCTGGCTGAGCTATTTCCGCCCCGGTTTCCATCCCTGGCAGCATGACGACCGCACTGCCCTGGTTCGCGCGCAGAAGCGGCTCGGCATCGAGGCAGTCGCATGAGCGGATGGCATCTCCTCTGCGCTCCGCTGGCCGCAGCAATACTGGCGACCAGCGCGAGCGCAGCGGGGTCTCCCGACGACGCACTGATCGGCCGTTGGCGGACACAGGAGCGCGGCGGCGTCGTGGAAATCCACCGCTGCGGCCAGGCATTGTGCGGACGCGTCGTCGACGGCACGCCGCTGCGTGCCAATCCCGACCAGCGCGACATCCGCAACGGCGACGAAGCCCTGCGATCGCGCCGGCTGATGGGCCTGCGCATTCTCGACGGCTTCACCGGCGGGCCGCGCGAATGGAAAGGCGGCCCGCTCTATGACCCGAATAGCGGCGACGGCGCGAAATCGGGCTATTTGACGCTGGCCGACCGCGACACGCTGAAAGTGAAGGGCTGCATCGCGGTATTCCTCTGCCGCACCCAGACCTGGACGCGGCTGCGCTAGAAACAGAGCATATACCCGGCGTTCGGGTTGGGCAGGGTTCTGCTGACCTGTCGCCAGCACGCGTGGCGCATACGACCTAGGTCAGTGTCCCGGCAGGATCAGGATGGGCAGGAGTTGCGCCATCGCCTTGCGGGCGGCGGCGTCCTCCAGCCCGAGCATCTCGCGCAGATTCGGGCCGATCACGGCATCGCCGAATGCCGTGATGGCGATCAGCAGGACGATCGAGCGAATCCGTCCATCAGTCCCCGGATCGTCGGCGAGCTTCTGTGCGACCGCGCCGACCAGATCGAGCACCGCCTGGCGGATCGGCTCGAGATGATCGAACGCGCGCGTAAGTACCAGCCAGGCTGCGAGTTGCCCCGCCCCGCCCTTGTCGAACGCGTCGAACACCTTCTCGATCAGGATGGATGGTGCCGCGGCATCAGTCTGCAAATGCGTGACCGCGTCGTCCAGCGCGGCGGCCAGATCACGGATCATCGATCCCATCAGGGCAGTCTGCATCTCCGCCGCTGACCCGAAATGATGGATCAGGTTGGTGTGCGACATGCCGATGCGGTTGCCGACATTGGCCAGGGTGACCGCACCCGGCCCGCCTTCAAGCAACAGCTCCCGCGCGGCGACGAGCCCCTCCTCACGCGCCTCGTCGGCGTTGCGCTTCCGCCGTTTCTTGCGGGCAGGCGCCATAAAATCGTTCAATATGATGCCCCCATCATGGCCGCGCACCGATGCGGCTCCCTGCTATGGCGCATCGGGAGTCGAAGGATCAACACATTTACATCAATGTCCAGGTGCCTCGCTCCCGCTTGCCCACCCCGTCAGTCCTCCACGTCGCGCGATCTCGCGCGGGCGCGCCGCTGCTGAGTCAGCGTGCCATGCTCGAACAGGAAACCGGCGATATCGGGCTTGCCGGCTGCGCCGATGATCGTCTGGATGATGATCAGCAGCGGCACCGCGAGCAACGCGCCCGGCGTGCCCCACACCCATCCCCAAAAGCTCAACGAGATAAGGATCATGATCGGATTGATCGTCAGCCGGTGGCCGACGATGAACGGCGTCACCGCGTTCGCCTCGAGCAGATGCGCACCGATCATGATCACTGCAGGCAGCAACGCCACCCAGATATCGGGAAAGGTCATCAGCCCGCCGAGCGCCAGCAGGATCGCCGCGACGATCGGCCCGAAATAGGGGATGTAGTTGAATAGCGCGACGATGCCGCCCCACATCAGCGGATAGGGCATGCCGAGCAACCACAGCGCGAAGGCGATGACCAGGCCGAGCGACAGGTTGATGATCGTGATCGTGCCGAGATAGGCCGAGGTGTCGTCGACCACGTCCTGGATGACCCGCGCCGTCGCCATCGCGCCGCCGAAGCTAGACCGGCTGGTGATCGTCCGGCGCCTCAGCCGGGTCCAGCCCGAGAGGAAGAAATAGACGACCAGAATGCCGAAAAACACCTGCACGATCGCCGTCGGCGCAGAAGTCGCCGCCAGTTCGAGGATCGAACTCGGCGGCGCGACGGCGGCCGTCTGCGCTGGATTCACCGGGCCTGACGCGGCCAGATGGCGCACCGTGCGGTTCACGTATTTTTCCAGGCTCGAATAAAGATCTAGCAGCGGGGCGATGTTCATCTGGATCCGGTCGATCCGGTCGGGCAGCTTGCGGAAGAACTCGGTCGCCGGAATGACGATCGCCGCCAGGGCGATATTGGCCGCGACAAGGAACAGCAGCACACAGGTGAGCGAGGCGAGCGCGGAGGGCACGCGGTGCCGCTCAAGCCATTCGAGAACCGGCACCAGCGCGATCGCGATGACGAGCGCCGCAGTGGTCGGCAGGAAGAATTCGGCACCCGCCTTGAGCGCGAAGGGCGTGCCCAGCGCCAGTCCGATTCCTGCAATCAGCGTGAGCGCGGCAAGCAATCGGTCGCGCCGCTGCCCAACCCGCGCCTCATCGACGGTGTCGTCACCGTCGATCGGCAAGCCGAATGCACCTTCGCCCGGGGCCTGTTTCATGCCCTGCCCGGAACCGTCCGCCACTCGTTCCCCCTCTACGCAACAATTACCGCGGCAACCTAGCCGCATTCCCCTCGCTTGTAATCCCGATAAGGGGGCGAACCCGGCGGCCGCAACGCCTGTTGCCGCCGCCGGGTTCGCCCCCTAACCTCGCCCGATGCGCGATCTCATCCTGGTCATAGACGAAGGCACCACCTCGACGCGGGCGATGCTGTTCGCCCCCGACGGCAAGTGCCTTACGAGCGAATCCGCCGAATTGATCCAACATTATCCGGAAAGCGGCCGGGTCGAACATGACGCGACGGAGATCTGGGACAAGACGCTCGCCATATCGCGCAAGGTGATCGAACGAGGCGGCGGCGCCGAGCGGATTGCGGCGATCGGCATCACCAACCAGCGCGAGACGGTGGTGTTCTGGGACCGCCAGACCGGCGAGCCGCTTGCCCCAGCGATCGTCTGGCAGGATCGCCGCACCGCCACGGTCTGTCGCGATTTGCGTGACGCCGGGCACGAGCCCGTGGTTCAGGCCAAGACCGGTCTGCTGCTCGATCCTTATTTCTCGGGCTCGAAGATCGGCTGGGCGATGGCCCATTGGCCGCAGCTCAAGGAAGCCGGAAACAGGCTGGCCGTCGGCACGATCGAGAGCTGGCTGATCTGGAAGCTGACCGGCGGACTGCACATCACCGACGCGACCAATGCCAGCCGCACCGCACTGATGGCGATCGGCAGCGGCCAATGGGACGACGGGCTGATCGACCTGTTCGGAGCGCCCCGCGCCGCCCTCCCCAAGATCGTCGATTGCGCTGGACGCTTCGGCGAGACGACGCTGTTCGGCGCGGCGATCCCGATCTGCGGCATCGCCGGAGACCAGCAGGCAGCGACGATCGGCCAGTCCTGCCTGAAGCCGGGCGAAACCAAGGCGACCTTCGGCACCGGCGCCTTCGTGCTGACCCAGGCAGGTACGATCCCGCCGACGTCGCACAACCGGCTGCTCTCCACGATCGCATGGCAGTTGAATGGAAGACGCGCCTATGCGCTTGAGGGATCGGTATTCGTCGCGGGCAGCCTGGTCAAATGGCTGCGCGACACGCTTCACCTGATCGGCAACGCGGCAGAAACCGAGAAGCTGGCCCGAAGCGTGCCGGACAATGGCGGCGTCTATTTCGTGCCGGCCTTGTCGGGACTTGGCGCGCCATGGTGGGAGCCCGATGCGCGCGGGACGATTTCCGGTCTCAGCTTCTCCAGCGAGCGGGCACATATCGTCCGCGCCGCGCTCGAATCGATGGCGCATCAGGCGCATGATCTGAAAACGGCGTTCGCCGCCGATGGCGTCGACTGGAAGACCCTGCGCATCGACGGCGGCATGGTGGCCAATGACTGGATGGCGCAGGATCTGGCCGATATCCTCGGCGTGGGTGTCGAACGGCCCAAATTCGCTGAGACCACGGCGCTCGGCGCGGCGATGCTGGCGGGAGTCGGATGCGGTCTCTTCAGCGGCCTGGAAGAGGCCGCGGCGATGCGGGGCGAGGTGGAAATGTTCCAGCCGGGCATGGCCGCCGACGCCAGGGAACAGCGGCTGACGGGCTGGAACACGGCGGTGCGCAACGTCATCGCCAGGGAATGACACGACACGCAGGAGGTGGATATGCGCGGATCTACGATCGGGTGGCTTGCCCTTGGCAGCGCATTTACGCTCAGCGCCTGTTCCCCGGGACCGGGTGATCCGCGCGGCGTCGGGCACGACGAAGTGCTGCTTCAGGTCTCCGCAAGCGGAGAGGCCGAAACCGCGCCGAACGAGGCTCGCTTCTCGGCCGGTGTTTCATCGATCGCCGCGACGGCCGACGCCGCGACGACCGCCAATAACAATATCATGAACAAGGTCGTGTCAGCGCTGGAGAGTTTCGGCGTCGCCAAGGCGGACATCCAGACCCAGAGGCTGACCGTCTCCCGGATGGACTGGGGTCCGAACAAGAACAAGTTCGAGGCCAACAACGTCGTCTCGGTGCGCATGCGCGCCGTGGACAAGGCCGGCGCGGCGATCTCCGCAGTGACCCAGGCTGGCGCCAATGTCCTGTCCGGGCCCGACCTGCGTGTCGGAGATCCCGAAGCCGCGAGCCGGTCGGCCTATGCCAATGCCTACAAGGCCGCGCGGGCACGGGCGGAAACCTATGCCCAGGCGGCCAATCTCAAGGTCGTGCGGATTCTCACCATCCGGGACGGCGGCACCTCACGCGCGCCGATCACCTATGAGGCGATGGCGATGGACAAGGTTGCACCACAAGCTGCCGCGGCGCCGCCGGTGATGGCCGGCACCAATACGAGCCAGGTGACCGTCAGCGTCGATTTCGCGCTGGCCCCCAAATAGGAGCCGTGCGCGTTATTTCGCAGGCTTGACGAACTTGAGCGTCATCCTGTCGCTCTCGCCGATCGAGACATATTTCTCACGATCCTTGTCGCCCAGTCCCAGGCTCGGCGGCAGCGTCCAGACGCCCTCGGGCCAGTCGTGCGTATCCCTGGGATTGGCGTTGACCTCGCTCGATCCCGCAAACTGGAAACCGGCATCCTCGGCGAGCTTCCGGATGGTCGAGACCTTGATGTAACCGCTGGTCCGTTCCCGCTCGTTGTCGGCGTTCTCGGGCAGGCGATGATCCTCGATGCCAAGCACGCCGCCCGGCTTCAGCATCGCATAGATCTCGCGGAAGGCGGCCGCGCTGTAGTCCGTCTTGTCAGAACGCAAATACCCCATCCGCCAGTTATGGACGTTGCGGAAGGTCAGCACCTTGTCAGCGGTGCCCGGCGCAACGCCGGTCCCGCCAAGCGCGCTCGGGAAGTTCGCACGGGCGACCTTGCCATAGGTCGCGGCGTCCTTGTCGAGCTTCGCGCCGATCCCCGCCGAGGGGCGCCCCGGCGGGGATACGACGGTCAGCTTGCCGCCCGCCGCGAGATAAGGGGCAAGAATTTCGGTGTACCAGCCGCCACCCGGCCAGATCTCCACCACCGAATCAGTCGGTTTCACGCCGAAGAAAGCCAGCGTCTCAGCCGGATGGCGATATGGGTCGCGTGCGACATTGGCGGGCGTGCGTGTCGAGGATTTCACGGCCGCAGCCAATATCGGCTCGGCCGGGGACAGCGGCATGGAGACGGCAATGCCTGCTACCGAAAGGCAGGCGAGCGAAAGGGCGATGAACGGCAGGCGCATGATGACTCTCCCTAGGCGAGATCATGGTCTCGCGATTGACATCTGGCGTGTCGGCACGAAGCATAGCGTGCAGCCAGAGGGTCCGGCAAACGCTAGAGTATTGCCGGAGTGTTGCTGCCACGCCTTTTTTGCCGGACCGGCAACGCGCTTGAGACATTATGTGCGAGATGCTTGAAGCCCGCCGTCCCGCACGAGAAAGATACGCCCGTGACGATTGAATATGCCTCCCGCCGTGGAGAGATCTGGACCTGGTATTGGCGCGCCTGGCGCCAGCGCCTGTGGAGATCCCATCTGGCGATCTTCGCGATCTTTGCGGTTCCGGCATATCTGCTGATGTCCTACCCTGCGCGGCCGTCCCTCTCGACGCTGGCCGGCCCTCTGGCGGTTGGTGCAATCCCGATCTTGCTGCTCGTGCTGTACCCACAGTTCCGCTTCAAGCCGCAGGCCCGGACCATATCCCTTGGCACATCGGGCATCACCACCACCGTCGGACGCAAAAGCGGCCGGATTTCATGGAAGAATATTCGCTCAGTCACGAATGAGCGGGGCTATGTCGTCGTCGAGGGCAGCAGCGGGAATGCCTTCATCATCCCGCCCAGGGCATTCGACACGCCGGCGGCACAAGCGAGTTTCGTCGCGTCAATGAAAGAGCGCATCGCGGCCGCGCGTTGATCGCCCCTCCGAACTGAAGCATATACCTCGGTTCAGGCCGCCTGGCCGATCCGGTCCTCGAACAGGACTTTCAGGTCCTTCTTCAGGATCTTGCCGTTCGCGTTTCGCGGCAACGTCTCTTTCACGAATCGGATCGCGACCGGCGTCTTGAAGATCGCCAGTCGCTCGCGCACCCAGGCCTGAAGCTCGGCCTCGGTCGCCTCCATGCCTGGCGCGAGATGCACCACCGCAGCAGGCTCCTCGCCGAGGGTACGGTGCGGAATACCGATCAACGCACAATCGGTGACGGCTGGATGAGCGTAGAGGACGTTCTCGACCTCGGATGAGTAGATATTCTCGCCGCCGCGGATGATCATGTCCTTCGCCCGGTCAACGATGTAGACGAAGCCCTCCTCGTCGAGGCGCGCCAGATCGCCGGTACGCACCCATCCGTCGATGAAGGTCGCGGCGGTCGCCTCGGGCTTGTTCCAATATCCCTTCACGATCATCGGCCCGCGCGCCCAGAGCTCGCCGACTTCACCGACCGCCAGTTCGGTGGCGCCTTCCTCGTCCATGATCTTCAGGTCGGCGACCGGCACCGGCGGGCCGGCGCTGGTCGGGCGGTTGAGATAGTCCTCGCTCGAATGACCGGTGACCGTCGCCATCGTCTCGGTCATGCCCCAGCCGTTTCCGGGCAGCGCGCCGAACTCGGTGTGGATTCGCCTGACCAGCTCAGGCGCCGACGGAGCGCCGCCATAGGCGATCGCTTCAAGCGAGGAGAGGTCGTATCTGGCGCGATCCGGATGCTCGAGCAATTGCCACGCGATCGTTGGCACGCCACCGGTGATGTTGACCTTCTCGCGCTCGATGATCTCCATCGCCCGGACCGTGTCCCATTTGCGCATGAAGATCAGCGAACTTCCCGCAGCGATCGAGCCCATCATGCCCGCGCTGCACGCGGTGACATGGAAGAGCGGGATCACGGTGAGCGTCACGCGGGGAATCGGCGCCGGAATGGGCTCGCCGCGCCGGAGCAGGGAACGCGCCCCGTTGTAGCCGCCCGACATGATGTTGCTCATCATGTTGCGATGCGTCCCCAGAGCTCCCTTCGGGTTTCCGGTAGTGCCGCTGGTGTAGAAGATCGTGGCATCGTCGTCGGGCGCGATCTCGGCCGGCGGCAGCGCCGTATCGGGCAGAGCCGCATAATCGTTCGGCGTGCCGATCAGGTCCTCCAGCCGCGATGCCCGTGAATCGAGCGGCCTTGAGGCCCGCGAGACGATCATGCGTTCAAGCGCTGGCAGTGGAGCATCATGTGCCCGCAGCCGCTGGTACCGCTCGTCGTCGACGAACAGCAGCCTGGCACCCGAATCGTCGATGCCATATTCAAGCTCGCCCGCCGTCCACCAGGCGTTGAGCGGCACGACGATCGCCCCGATGCTCGCCGCGGCGAAGAAGATCACCGGCCATTCGGGCAGGTTGCGCATCGCCAGACCGACCCGATCCCCCTTGGCGATACCCATTTCCCGCAGCTTGCCGGCCAACGTCGCCACCGCGCGGAAATTCGCGTCATAGGTGACGCGTTCGTCCTCATAGATGGTGAAGAGCCGGGCGCCATGCATGCGCGACGCCTGGATCAGCCAGCCAAGCGAGGGCGGCGCGTTCTTCCAGACGCGGGTGGGGATACCGTTGACGGTGACCGTCTCCATCTCGAAGCGCTCGCCCGGCGCAGTAAGGACAGCCTCGACCTCGGGCAGGGTCATTTTCGGCCAGGCCGGATCGAGCGCAACGAGCGGTTCGGTATCCAAGACGCATCTCTCCATGACTTTGTCCGCCAGCGACAGCCCGACGGACTTGAATGTCGGGTTTGGCTTATCCGCCATTTTTTCCAAGGTTAGTGTTGATTCATGCGTCGCTCAAGGCAATAGGAAAGATGCCATTTCGAATGAGGGGTATGGGCCACACATGAAGATCGCCAAGCCCGAGTCGCACGGTTTCGATGCATCTCGGCTCGCCCGGATCGATAGCTTCCTGCAGGATCGCTATGTCGATTCGGGCAAGCTCCCCAACGCCCAATTGCTCGTCGGCCGTAACGGCGAGATCGTGCATTTCGCGAATCTGGGTGCTGCGCGCGAAGGCGGAAAAGCGATCGACGAATCGTCCCTGTTCCGCATCGCCTCAATGACCAAGCCGATCACCTCGATTGCCTTCATGATGCTGGTCGAGGAGGGCAAGGTCGCCGTCGATACGCCGGTCCATCACGTCCTGCCCGAGTTGAAGGGCCTGGGAGTCTATAATGGCGGCGGGGCCGGCGTGCCGTTCCAGACGAAGCCGACCGCCGAGCCGATGCGCATGGTCGACCTGCTGCGCCACACCTCGGGGCTGACCTACGGCTTCCAGAACCGATCGAACATCGATGCGGCGTATCGCGAGGGGAAGATCGAGAACTGGCACGGCAATCTCGACCTCGACACCTTCGTTGCCGCCCTTGGCCAGATCCCGCTTGAATTCTCGCCGGGCGAGGCCTGGAATTATTCGGTGTCGACCGATGTGCTGGGCGCGGTCGTCCAGCGCGTCGCGGGCATGCCGCTGGCCGATTTCTTCAGCACAAGGATCTTCGCGCCGCTGAAGATGGACGACACCTTCTTCGCGGTGCCGGCGGACAAGATCGATCGCCTGACCGATTGCTACACCTTCGTGCCCGGCAAGGGCCGCGTGATGTACGATCGCGGCGCTGAAAGCGCATGGAGCCGAATGCCGAAGCTCGTATCGGGCGGCGGCGGACTGGTGTCGACCGCGCTCGACTATCACCGCTTCTGCCGCATGTGCCTCAATGGCGGCGAGCTCGACGGCGCGCGCATCGTCGGGCGCAAGACGATCGACCTGATGACCCGGAACCATCTGCCGGGCGGTTCGGACCTGTCGAGCATGTCCAGATCGCTGTTCAGCGAGGCGGCCAATGCCGGGACGGGATTCGGGCTTGGCTTCGCGGTCAATATCGATGTGGCGCGATCCATGATCCCGGGATCGGTGGGCGAATATTATTGGGGCGGCATGTTTTCGACCGCCTTCTTCATCGATCCCGTCGAGCGCCTGACCATGATATTCATGACCCAGATGAGCCCGTCCAACGTATATCCGATCCGCCGCGAGCTGAAGACGCTGATCTATTCGGCCCTGACCTGATCAACCCAGACCTTCCCGTACGGGCGAGCCCCGGAATTCCGAAGATTGCAGGAGAGTGAAATGACGTCCCCCATTCGCACCGAACGCCATGACGACGTACTGGTCATCATCTCGGACAACCCGCCGGTCAACGCGTTGGGCGCCGCCGTCCGCCAGGGCCTCGAGGCAGGCGTGAAGGAAGGCCTCGCCGATGCCAGCATCAAGGCGATGGTGATCCGCTGCGATGGCCGCACCTTCTTTGCCGGCGCCGACATCACCGAATTCGGCAAGCCGATGCAGGAGCCCGGCCTGCCGACCCTGGTCGACACGATCGAGGCATCGGCCAAGCCGGTGATTGCCGCGATCCATGGCACCGCGCTGGGTGGCGGCTGCGAGGTGACGCTGGCCTGCCACTATCGCATCGCCGTGCCATCGGCGAAGATCGGCACGCCCGAGGTGAAGCTCGGCCTGCTCCCGGGCGCCGGCGGCACCCAGCGCATCCCGCGCATCGCCGGCGTTGCACTCGCGCTGGAGATGACCGCCAAGGGCGATCCGATCTCGGCCAAGCGCGCGCTCGACGCGGGACTGATCGACAAGCTGGCCGGCGAGGACAGCCTCGAAGCCGACGCGATCGCCTTTGCACGCGACGTAGCCGACAAGACTCCCCTGCCCCGCGCCAGCCAGAAGACCGCGACGCCGGACCCTGACGCGGTCGCTGCGTTCAAGAAGGAGAACGCCAAGCGCTTCCGCGGCTTCGACGCGCCCGCCGCCAACATCGCCTGTGTCGAAAAGGCGTCGGACGGATCGACCTATGAAGAAGGCGTCGCGTTCGAACGGCAAGAGTTCATGAAGCTGATCATGGGCGTCCAGTCGGCAGCCCAGCGCCATATCTTCTTCGCCGAGCGCCAGGCAGCGAAGATCGACGGCGTGCCCGCCGATATCGCGCTCCGCCCGATCAAGCGTGTCGGCGTGATCGGCGCCGGCACCATGGGCGGCGGCATCTCGATGAATTTCCTGAGCGCCGGCATTCCGGTGACGATCGTCGAAATGGCCCAGGAGGCGCTCGATCGCGGCACGGGCGTGATCCGCAAGAACTACGAGGCAAGTGCCGCCAAGGGCCGGATGAAGCCGGAACAGGTCGAAGCGGCGATGGGCGCCCTGAACCCGACGCTCGATTTCGACTCGCTCAAGGACTGCGACCTCATCATCGAGGCGGTCTATGAGAATATGGACGTGAAGAAGGAGATCTTCGGCCGGCTCGACACCATCGCCAAGCCGGGTGCGATCCTTGCGTCCAACACCAGCTATCTCAATGTCGACGAGATCGCGGCCAGCATCGGCCGACCTGAGGATGTGCTCGGCATGCACTTCTTCTCGCCAGCGAACGTGATGAAGCTGCTCGAAGTGGTGCGCGGCGCGAAGACCGCGCCCGATGTCCTCGCCACGGTGATGGCGCTGTCCAAGACGATCAGGAAGGTCGCCGTGGTCGCGGGCGTCTGCCACGGCTTCATCGGCAACCGCATGCTGATGCCGCGCCAGGTCGAAGCCAACAAGCTGCTGATGGAAGGCGCCACGCCAGAACAGATCGACCGCGTGCATGTCGCGTTCGGCATGCCGATGGGCCCGTTCCAGATGAGCGACCTCGCCGGCGTCGATATCGGCTGGCACCGCGACCCGACCCGGATCGAGAATATCCGCGACGCGCTCGCCGCCGAGGGCCGCTGGGGCCAGAAGACGGGCAAGGGCTTCTACGATTATGACGAGAAGCGGAATCCGACGCCGAGCCCAAGGGTAGCCGAGATCATCGAGGAGTTCCGGTCAAAGTCGAACCTGGCGAAGCGCGAGATCAGCGACGAGGAGATCATCGAGAAGACGCTCTACACCATGGTCAATGAAGGCGCGCTGATCCTCGAGGAGAAGATGGCGCAGCGCGCATCGGACATCGATGTGGTGTGGATCTATGGCTATGGCTGGCCGGTCTATCGCGGCGGCCCGATGTTCTGGGCCGATACCGAGGGCCTGAAGAAGATCGTCGCCGGCCTCGATAAGCATGGCTTCAAGGTCGCGCCGCTGCTGAAGGAAAAGGCGGAGAGCGGCGGGCGGTTCAATTGATGCAGCAGGAAGCTGCCTCACCGTTCCTGTCGAGCGCAGTCGGGACACAAGGCGTCTCGACTGCACTCGAAGCGAACGGAGCAGGTGAATGACCGAGAAATCGGCCCTCGAAACCGCCGCGGCGATCCGCGCCGGCGAAACCAGTGCGCTCCTCGAATGCGAGGCGGCCATCGCGCGCATCGAGGCGCGCGATGGGCCGATCAACGCAGTTGTCGTGCGCGATTTCGATCGCGCGCGGCGGCAGGCGACGGAGATGGACCGCAGCCTCGCCGCGGGCGACACGGCACCTCTGCTCGGCGTTCCGATGACGATCAAGGAAAGCTACGACATCGCCGGCCTGCCGACGACCTGGGGCTTCGAAGCGCATCGCAACCATGTCGCGCTAAAGGATGCCGTCGCGGTCACGCGATTGAAGGCGGCGGGCGCGGTATTCCTCGGCAAGACCAACGTGCCGGTCGGCCTTGCCGACCTGCAATCGGTCAACCCGATCTATGGCTGCACTAACAATCCACATGATCATACCCGCGTACCGGGCGGTTCCTCCGGCGGGTCGGCCGCGGCGCTGGCAAGTGGGATGGTCCCCCTCGAATATGGCTCCGATATCGGCGGCTCGATCCGCGTGCCCGCGCATTTCTGTGGCGTGTGGGGACACAAGCCGACCTTCGGCGTGCTACCGACCGAGGGGCATTTCTTTCCCGGCACCGACGGGGCCCGCGTCGTCCTCTCGGTGATCGGGCCGATGGCGCGCGACGGGGCCGACCTGGCACTCGCGTTCGACCTCGTCGCCGATATCCCGCAACCTCGCGCGACGATCGATAAACCGCGCGGCCTGCGTATCCTGCTACTGACCGAGCATCCGCTTGCCAAGACCGATCCGGCGATCGTCGCCGCGATCGAGCATGCCGCAGCAAAGCTGGAAGCCGCCGGGGCCCGAATATCGCGTTCGACCGGTCTCCTGCCCGATCTAGCCACGCAGCAGGGCGATTACATGCGCATGCTCGCCATCGCGATGGCGCGTGGCGCTCCGCCCGAGGGCGGCACTGCGGCGACACTGCCGCAATGGTTCTCGATGCTCGACGATCAGGCGCGCAACACCCGCGCCTGGACCCGGCTGTTCGGGGAATTCGACGTGATCTTCGCCCCCGCACTGGGCAGCGTCGCCTTTGCGCATGACGACACCGACCTCCGCCAGCGCCTGCTGGCCATTGATGGTGAACAGACCTTCTTCGCCCTGCAATTCGCCTGGCCCGGCCTCGCCACCTATCCCGGCCTCCCCTCCACATCCGTGCCGATCGGGCGCACAGCGGAAGGACTGCCGATCGGCATGCAAGTCATTGCCGGGCTCAATCGCGACCATAATGCCATCGCCGCAGCCCGGCTGGCTCATGAATTAGTCTGGAGCAAATAATGACCGACCTCGAAAACTTCCGCGCCGAGACGCGTGCCTGGCTGGAAGAGAATTGTCCGGCCGAGATGCGCGAACCGATACGGTCGGAGAAGGACGCCGTGTGGGGCGGCCGCGACCAGAGCATGCTGTCTCCGGCGCAAAAGGCCTGGATGGACCGGATGGGCGCACGCGGCTGGACCGTACCCGACTGGCCCAAGGCCTATGGCGGCGGCGGACTGAGCCCGGCCGAGACCAAGATCCTGCGCGAGGAGATGGGGCGAATCCGGGCGCGCAATCCGCTCAACAGCTTCGGCATCTCGATGCTCGGGCCAGCGTTGCTGAAATACGGCACTGAGGAGCAGAAGCTTGATTACCTGCCCAAGATCGCACGCGGCGAGATTCGCTGGTGTCAGGGCTATTCGGAGCCGAATGCCGGGTCCGATCTGGCAGCGCTCGCCACCTCGGCTGAGGACAAGGGCGACCATTATCTGGTCAACGGCCAGAAGGTCTGGACCAGCTATGCCGACAAGGCCGACTGGATCTTCTGCCTCGTCCGCACCGACAAGACGACCAAGCAGGGCGGCATCAGCTTCGTGCTGTTCGATATGGCAAGCGAGGGCGTGTTGACGAAGCCGATCCTGCTGATCTCCGGCTATTCGCCCTTCTGCGAGACCTTTTTCGACAATGTGAAGGTGCCGAAGTCGCAGCGCGTCCATGACGAGAACAAGGGCTGGGATGTCGCCAAATATCTGCTCGGGCATGAGCGCGAGATGATCTCCGGCATGGGTCTCGGCTCGGTCGGCGGCAATCCGCTGGTCGACGGCGCGATCGCGACGATCGGGCTGGATCATGATGGCCGGCTCGCCGATCCGCTGCTGCGGGCGAGCATCGCACTGTTCGAGGTGCGGTCCAGGGCGTTCGGGATGATGTCCGAACGATTCATTGACGAGCTCAAGGCAGGTCGCGCGCATCCGGCGCAGCCGAGCATGATGAAATATTACGGCACCGAACTGAACAAGAGCCGGCATGAGCTGATGATGGCAGCGGGCGGATCGGACGCGCTCGAATGGGAGAGCGAGCGCTCCTCCGGTGGCGCGGGTCCCCGGGCGTGGCTCCGGACCAAGGCGAACTCGATCGAAGGCGGCACCAGCGAGGTGCAGCTCAACATCATCGCCAAGCGGATCCTGGATCTGCCGTCGAATTGATCTCCCTCTCCCCATTTGCGGGGAGGAGGTGCAGAGCGAAGCGAAAGCGGGAGAAGGGCAGGACGACGCGACGTCGCTCGATACTGCGCCCCTCCCCGACCCTCTCCCCGCCAGCGGGGAGAGGGAGAAGAAGGAAAATCGAATGCCTCTCTATCTGAACGACGAACAGACGATGCTCCGCGATACCGCGCGCGATTTCGTCGCCGAGCATGCGCCGGTCTCACACATGCGCAAGCTGCGCGACGACAAGGACGCGGCGGGCTTCTCGCGCGACCTGTGGAAGAGCTTTGCCGAGATGGGCTTCACCGGCATCCTGATCGGCGAAGATGCGGGCGGGCTTGGGCTCGGTCATGTCGATGCCGGGATCGTGCTCGAAGAGATCGGCCGCAATCTTTCCCCCTCCCCTTTCCTCGCCACCGCCGTCGCCGCTGTCGAAGCGTTGAAGGGCAGCGCCCAGGCGAACCGCTGGTACCCGGGCATCCTCGTCGGCGAGACCGTCGCCGCGCTGGCCATCGACGAGAGCGCAAAGCATCGCGACAGCGTCGCGCTGAAGGCCGAACGCTCGGGCAATGGCTTCCGGCTGTCCGGCAGGAAGCAGTTCGTCACCCATGGCCATGTTGCCGACCTGATCATCGTCGCCGCGCGTACCGCCGGTTCGGCCGACGATTCGAATGGCATCACCCTGTTCGCGGTCGAGAAGGGCGCGGCGGGGCTGACCGCCGAGGCCGAGAGGCTGGCCGATTCGAGCATCGCGGCGCGTCTCGAGTTCGACAATGTCGAGCTGACCGCTGATGCGGTGATCGGCGAGGTCGATGCCGGCCACGATCCGCTCGCGCGGCTGCTTGCGGCCGGGCGCACTGGTGCCTCGGCCGAACTGCTCGGCGTTGGCGGAGGGGCGATGGACATGACCGTGTCCTATCTCAAGGAGCGCAAGCAGTTCGGCGTAACGATCGGCAGCTTCCAGGCGCTGCAGCATCGCGCCGCCCATCTCTATTCGGAGATGGAGGTCGCTCGCGCCGCCGTGCTCAAGGCCCAGCAACTGCTCGATGCTTCGGACGAGAAGGCGGATGCAGCCGTGTCGGTCGCAAAAGCGATGACCGCCCTTGCCACCACGCTCAGCGTGCAGGAGGGCGTGCAGATGCACGGAGGCATCGGCATGACCGACGAATATGACATCGGCTTCTACATGAAGCGGGCGCGTGTCCTGGCCGAGATGTTCGGCGACGCGAACTTCCATGCCGACAAGCTCGCACGGGCGGCGGGTTACTGATGGACCTCAACACGCCACCCGACATGCCGCCCGAAGCGCTCGCCCAGGGCCTGGTGGATCTGCTCGAAATCGAGGAGATCGATACCGATCTCTATCGCGGCAAGCGTCAGCCGGGCGGCGTAGGCCGCGTGTTCGGGGGGCAGGTGATCGCCCAGGCACTGCAGGCAGCGCAGCGATCGACCGACGCGCCCAAGATCGCCCACTCGCTCCACGCCTATTTCATGCGGCCGGGGAACGAGGATTTCCCGATCATCTTCCGCGTGGTGCGCGATTTCGAAGGCCGCAGCTTCGCGACTCGGCGCGTGATCGCGATGCAGCAGGGCCAGCCGATCCTCAACATGGCGGCGAGCTTCCAGATTCCCGAGGAAGGGCTGCACCATCAGGACAAGATGCCCGACGTGCCGGGGCCGGATGAACTGAAATCCGACATCGAGCTTCGCCGCGAGATGATCGACGATATCCCGGAGAAGTTCCGGCGACACATGCTTCGGTCACGGCCGATCGAGATCCGCCCGGTGCATCCGCGAAGCTGGTTCAGGCCGGTCAAGCAGGAACCGAAGCAGGACAGCTGGTTCCGCCTTGTCGCCCCGATCGGCGACGATGCAGCCATGCACCGCGCGATCCTGGCCTATGCGTCGGACATGTCGCTGCTCGGCACGTCGATGCTGGCGCACGGTATCAACTGGATGACGCACAATGTGCAGACCGCCAGCCTCGACCATGCACTGTGGCTGCACGAGGAATTCCGTGCCGACGACTGGCTGCTCTATTCTTGCGACAGCCCCTGGGCCGGTCATGCCCGCGGCTTCAACCGCGGCAGGATCTACAGCCGCGACGGCAGGCTGGTGGCGAGCGTCGCACAGGAAGGGCTGATGCGGTTGCGCGAATAATCAGTCCTTCGGCCGGACGGCGTAGCTCGACGGCAGGTACAGGAACACCTCGGTCAGGCTCGCCCTCGCCCATTCGACGGGGCGGTCAAGTCCGCGTACCTCGACGCCATAATCCGAACCGAATTTCGTGGCGTTGGCGAGCGCATCCGCCGCGATCAGATCGACGATGGCGCCGCGATATTGCTCGGGCTTGACCACCGACAGGGTCATGTCGCCCTCCGCCTTCAACTCGGCACGGCCGACGCTTGGCACGGCGGCGACGAATTTGGTGATTCGGTCTAGCGCCGCCTTGGCGTCCATGCCGGGGGCGAGCCGAGTCTTGACCAGGAAGGTCGTCGTCTCGGTGTCGGCACGGTCGTCGTCGTCCTTTTGCAGCGGCAGGTCGCGATAGTTGGCGATGGTAAGCGGCTCGACCACCAGCGTACCGGTCGACAATTCGATGCCATATTTGCCTTGGAGATCGATCGCCCCGCGGATCATCGCATAGATTTCATCGCGTCGGCGGGCCGCCTCACGCGTGTCTCCGGTCAGCTTCACGCGCTGGACCGCGAAATCGGCGGTACGCCGCAGCGTGACCGCGGGCATTGACGGTGCGGCATCGACAACGCCGCGCACACGTGAGGCGGTGACGACGATTTCCTGTGCAGGGGCCGGGGATGCCCCCACGATCAGCGCCGCAAAAACAAGTGCCTTCACCAGGATTCTCACGGGCCCCTCCTCGATTTTACGGAAAGGTGCTGCCCCGGGAGGAAGCTGTCAATCGATCCGGCCTTCAGGCCAGCCCACCCTGGATGACGGCAAATCCACGCGGGAACCGGCGACGCTCGTTCGTCTCTTCCGCAACCAATCGAGCCGCGATCCTGGCACCATGCTCGGTGAGGAAGGGCATGTCATGGAATACGAGCATGCCAAGCTGCCAGTCGCCCAGCGTCACCAGCCCGCGCCGGACCAGCGCGCGTTCGCCGTGCGTATCGACGCTGAATCGCCAGCCACGATGCAACGCGCGCAACATCCCCTTTTCATCGGCGCTGAGCGGGCCGTCATTCGGGTCGCTTTCGTAAAGTATCACCATGCCTAGCGGTTCTCGACATTTAGACGATGAAATGCCGGCGGTGCGCCGGTATCAACCGAAGTTATGGATTCGGTTGCCTTCCCCTCCTCACGCAGGACTCGCTCGACGGCGTCGCTCGTGCGTTTGCTCGCCCTTCCCCGAAAGATTTCGGAGACTGACTGGGCGGCAAGCGAGTGCGCCCGCTCGAATGCGGCGACGGATCCGAACCTCTTGCGCAGCACGGCCTTGACGTCCTCCTTGTGCATTCCTGCAAACAACATCACACCATACCGCCAATTATGGGACGATATTTCGAACTTATACCGAAATTTCGCACCTCGCAAGGCATTATGAAAGGCGACGAACAACTTCGCCGGTTCGGCGAACGGCTGCGCGAAGCGCGGATTCTTACTGGTTCCAACCAGCAGGAGTTTGCGGTGCTGGGAGGCGTGAAGAAGAATAGTCAGGTTTCCTACGAGACCGGCAAGACAGCACCGACCGTCGAATATCTGTATCGGCTGGCCGGCCATAGCGTCGACATAGGATATGTCCTTACGGGGCCGGCGCGGGGATGGCAGCCGGGAGGGCGAGGAACGCCAGCTGGTCGACATGTTCGATAAGCTCGACACGCGGGAGCGGGATGCCATCGTCACGATGCTGGCGATCCTCACGGGAACGGTTCAGGACGCGGACCCGGTGCGTGTGGAACGCCCGTCGCGCACGCTCCACGATTCGCGCCGGGATTTCCGGGGCGAAGGCGATAGCTGAGCCACCGGGCGGCGTTCAGTCTAGACTGCCGTCTTGCCATATTCCTGGCGGATCACCGGATGGCTGGACGACAGTCCGCCATCCACCGCGATCGCCTGACCGTTGACATAGCTTGCATCATCCGAGGCGAGGAAAGCGGCGACCTTGGCCAGTTCTTCGGGCTGCGCGCCGCGGCGAAGCGGGTTCAAACGCCCCACCCGGTCGAGCTTGCCTGCCTCCCGGGCATAATCGAACGTGGGCTTGGTCATGCCGGTCTCGGTAAGGCCGGGGCAGATGGCGTTGACCCGGACGTTCGATCCGGAGAGCTGTTGCGCGGAGACCATCGCGAGGTTGATCACCCCCGCCTTGGACGCCGAATAGGCGGGGCTGCCCGCCCCCGAGCGGATGCCGGCAACGCTGGCGGTCAGCACGATCGCCCCGCCGCCGCGCTCGGCGATCCTGGGCGCTGCGTGCTTGATCGCGAGATAGGGCCCGATCAGGTTCACGCGCAGCACTTCAGTGATCAACGCGACATCGGTATCGAAGATATTGGCCATGCCGCCCGAGATGCCGGCGTTGGCGAACATCACGTCCAGCCCGCCATAATATTCGCACGCCACCGTGACCGCGCGGATCACGTCCTCTTCACTACCCGCATCGATCTGGATGGCGTGGCCGGTGCCGCCCACCTTGTCGATCAGGTCGGCGGTCTCGAACACTGCATCGGACTTGTCAGCCGCGATCACTTGGCCGCCTTCGCTGGCAAAGAGGAGCGAGGCGGCCCGGCCGATGCCCGACCCGGCGCCGGTGACGATGATCGATTTGCCGGTGAACCTTGCCATTTCTTTTCTCCTAGATCGTCACGCCACCATCGATCACGATCGTCTGGCCGGTCATGAAAGCGCTTGCAGCCGAGGCGAGGAACACGACTCCGCCCGCGATCTCCTCGGGATTGCCGATGCGACGTAGCGGGGTAGCGGCGTTGCGGCGCTCGGCCAGCTTCTCGTCTTCCCACAGCGCGCGCGCGAAGTCGGTCTTGATCAGGCCGGGGGCGATGCAATTCACCCGGACATTGTCCGGCCCGAACTCGACCGCGAGGTTACGAGCAAGCTGCATGTCGGCCGCCTTCGAGATGCAATAGGCACCGATCACCGGCGATCCGCGCAACCCGCCGATCGAGGAGATGATGACGATCGATCCCGATTTCCGCGCGCGCATCTCGGGCGCGACCATGGAGACCAGCCAGTGGTTGGAGATGATGTTGTTGTCGAGGATCTTGCGGAACTGATCGTCGGCGATGTCCTCCTGCGGGCCGTAATAGGGGTTGGATGCAGCGTTGCAGACCAGCACGTCGACCTGACCGAAGGCACGCCGCGTTTCGTCGACCAGGCTTTGCAGGCCGGCCTTGTCGGAGATATTCGCGGCGACCGCGATCGCGGTGCCGTCGCCATATTTCGCGTTGATCTCAGCCGCCACCTCATCGCAGACATCCTGCTTGCGACTTGAGATGACGACCTTTGCGCCATGTTCGGCCAGCTCGAAGGCACTTGCCTTGCCGATCCCCTTCGAGGAGCCGGTGATGATGGCGACCTTTCCAGTCAGGTCGAACTGCGACATCGCTCTCTCCTAAGCGCCCGCTTTCTGCGCAAAACCCCATGCCGCCGCCGCAAGCCCGGGCACGCGTTCAGCCGTTTTGGCCGCCTGGGCGCTTGAGGCGGTGCCGTCGACGATGCGCTTCTTGATGCCCTGGACGATGCCAGTCAGGCGGAAAAGGTTGTAGGCGAAATACCAGTCGAGCTGCGGCACCCCGTCGCGCTTCGTCGCCCTGCAATAGCGTGCGACGATGTCTTCGATCGTCGGGATACCGGTTTCCGCTCCGGCCAGCCCCATCACGCCTGAGCGCCCCTCAGGCTGAGTGACCCAGTTCATCAGGAAATAGGAGAAATCGGCGAGCGGATCCCCCAGGGTCGACAGTTCCCAGTCGAGCACCGCGATCACCCGGGCTTCGCCGCCGGCGAAGATCATGTTGTCGATACGATAGTCGCCATGCACGATCGAGGTACGTGTCTGCTCGGGAAGCGTGCGTGGCAGCCACTCGATCAGCGCCTCGACTTCGGGCATATGCTCGGTCTCGGACGCCCGATATTGCTTGGTCCAGCGCGCGACCTGGCGCTCGAAATAATTGCCCGGCTTGCCATAGTCGCCAAGGCTCGCCGCGACATAATCCGTATTGTGGAGCGCGGCGAGCGTATCGACCATCGCATTGTAGACGTCGCGCCGGTCCTCCGGTGCCATGCCCGGCAGCGAGCCGTCCCACAGGTTGCGCCCCTCGACCAGCTCCATGATGTAGAACATCGAACCGATCACGTCCGGATCCTGACACAAGCCAAACGGCGCGGGTACCGGAAAGCCGGTTGGATGAAGCCCGGCGATCAACCGGTATTCGCGGTCGACCGCATGCGCTGAGGGCAGCAATTTGCCGAAGGGCTGGCGTCGCAGGACATAGGATTTGCCCGGCGTATCGACACGGTAGGTCGGGTTGGACTGGCCGCCCTTGAACTTGCACAGGGTAACCGGGCCGGCAAAACCCGGCGTGTTGCGCCCCATCCAGCGTTCGACCGCCCGCGGATCGATCGTGTCGTCCTGGGGGACAGGGATGGTCCCCACCATCGTCACGTTCGCGTCTTCCCGCGCGGTCATGCGAAGGTGATCACCGACCGGGTCGAATCGCCTTTCCGCAAGTCGTCGAACGCATCGTTGATCCTCTCCAGCGGCAGGCGATCGGCAATGATCGTGTCCAAGTCGAGTTGCCCGCGCATGTAGAAATCCACCAGGCGCGGGATATCGACCGGGAAGCGGTTCGACCCCATGAGCCCGCCCTGAAGCTTCTTGCCCGCGAGCAGATCCATCGCGGAGAGCCCGACCTTCTCGCCCAGCGGCATCATGCCGAGGATCGTCGCTGTGCCGCCGCGGCGCAGGACCTTCACCGCCGTCGCGGCCGATTGCGGCCGGCCCACCGCCTCGATGGCATGATGCACGCCGCCCTTGCTGATCTCGACCACCTGATCCGCCGCCGTATCGGCCAGCGCATCGATCGAATGGGTCGCGCCGAGCTTCTCGGCCAGCGCGCGCTTCTCCGGCACCGGATCGAGCGCGATGATCTTGCCGGCGCCGGCGATCTTCGCTGCATTGACCGCAGCAAGGCCGATGCCGCCACAGCCGACGATGCACACCGTCTCGCCCGGGGTCACATCGCTGGTGTTGAACACCGCGCCAGCGCCCGTCGTCACCGCGCAGCCGATCAACGCGGCACGGTCGAGCGGCATGTCGCGGTCGATCGCAACACAGGCATGCTCATGGACCAGCATCTGCTCGGCATAGGCCGACAGGTTGAGCATCTGAGCGATCGGCTGCTCGCCCATCATCAGGCGCGGCGATGCACCCTTGGGCCGGCGTACGCTGGGATCGACACAAAGCGACATGTGTCCGGTGACGCAGAACTCGCAGTGCCCGCAGAACACCGACAGGCAGGTCACGACATGGTCGCCGACCCTGACCGTCGAGACGTCGCTGCCAACCGCCTCGACGATACCCGCGGCCTCATGCCCCGGGATGGTGGGCAGCGGGTGCGGATAGGCGCCGTCGACGAAATGCAGGTCCGACCGGCAGACCCCGACCGCAACGGTACGGATCAGCACTTCGCGCGGACCGGGGTTGGAGACGGTGATCTCCTCGATACGGAGCGGCGTCTTCGGTTCGAAAAGGACTGCGGCTTTCACATTTTTCCTTTCGTCACCCCGGACCTGATCCGGGGTCCACCGCGCAGCAAGCGCGAGTGGATGAGTGGCCCCGGACCAGGTCCGGGGTGACGGTAAGATTACCGGCGCACTGCTTCCTTGGCGGCGATCGCCTCGGGCAGGTCGGCATATTTCCCGAATTCGTTGCGGGCGATCGCGCGGTTGTGGACCTCGTCCGGACCGTCGGCGAAGCGCAGGGTGCGCATTGCCGCCCAGGCATGGGCGAGACCGAAATGCTGGCTCACGCCCCCACCGCCATGCGCCTGGATCGCGTCGTCGAGGATCTGCAGCGCCATGGTCGGCGCCGCCACCTTGATCATCGCGATCTCGAGCTGAGCCGACTTGTTGCCCGCCTTGTCCATCATATCCGCCGCCTTGAGGCAGAGGAGGCGCGTCATCTCGATATCGATCCGCGCCTTGGCGATACGCTGTTCCCAGATCGAATGATCGGCGATGCGCTTGCCGAAGGCGACTCGGGTAAGCAGCCGCTTGGCCATCGCCTCGATCGCGACCTCGGCCACGCCGATGGTGCGCATGCAGTGATGGATGCGGCCCGGTCCAAGGCGCCCCTGTGCGATCTCGAAGCCACGCCCCTCGCCGAGCAGCAGATTCTCCACCGGCACGCGGACATTTTCGAGCAGCACCTGCCCATGGCCGTGCGGCGCATGATCATAGCCATAGACGGTCAGCATATGCTCGATCGTCACGCCGGGCGCGTCCATCGGTACCAGGATCTGGCTTTGCTGGCTGTGGCGCGACCCTTCCGGGTTGGTCTTGCCCATCACGATCGCGACCTTGCAGCGCGGATCGCCGACGCCCGAAGACCACCATTTCCGGCCGTTGATCACATAATGATCGCCGTCGCGCTCCATCCGTGTTTCGATGTTGGTCGCGTCGGACGATGCGACTGCCGGCTCGGTCATCAGGAAAGCCGAACGGATCTCGCCGTTCATCAGCGGGCGCAGCCACTGCTCCTTCTGCTCCAGCGTACCGTAGCGATGAAGAACCTCCATATTGCCCGTGTCGGGCGCCGAGCAGTTGAAGCATTCCGACGCCCAGCCGACCTTGCCCATCTCTTCGGCGCAAAGCGCATATTCGAGGTTGGTGAGCTGCGTACCTTCGAACTCGAAACTGTCGTCGACATGGCGCTGGCCGGAGTGCGGCGGCATGAAGAAATTCCAGAGGCCCGCCTCCTTGGTCTTGACCTTCATCTCCTCGATCACCGGGATGACCTTCCAGCGTTCGCCCTCATGTTCCTGCCGGTGGTATTCGTCCTGGCGGGGTCGGATGTTCTGGTCGATGAAGGTCTTCACACGATCCCGAAAATAGGTCTCGCGCTCGCTCAGCGTGAAATCCATGATGCATCCTCCATCGCTCTTTCGATCGGCGTTAGACCGTACCGCGTTTTCGGTAAAGCGCCTTTGCGGCTGAAATCGCCGTCATACAGGCGCATAGAAAAAACACTGTCTCTTCGAAAAGAAGATGTTACAGTTTGGCGCATGCAAGCTGCCGAAGACGTCCAGGGGGAGGAGGAGGCAGGCACGAAGCGGTTCCGCGCCAAGCGGGACGCGATTCTCGCCGCCGCCGCCGAAGCAATCAACGAACAGAGCGCGAAAGGCATGACCTTCGCGGACGTGGCGCGGCGCGTGGGGCTGAACACCACCAGCGTCACTTACTACTTCAAGCGCAAGGAGGATCTTGCCGCCGCCTGTTTCGAGCACACGCTCGAAAGACTGCAGGCGATGCTCGACGACTCGCTGACCAAGCCGACCCCGCAGGCACGAGTCGCCCATTATCTCGCGCTCAACATGGAACGCTTCGCGCGAATCGAGCAGGGCGAGGAACAGGCCTTCGCGGTCCTGTCCGATCTCCGCGCGATGGAGGAGCCGGTGCGCGGCCGCCTGCTGGCGGGCTGGCAGCGTGTGTTCCGCACGACCCGCAGCCTGTGGGGCCCCGCCGCCAGCCGCGCCCAGACCGACCTGCACGGCGCCCGTGCGCACGTGCTGCTCGAGAACACCTTCTGGCTGCCGATGTGGCTGGTCAGGTACGAACTCGACCAGTTCGGCCGGATCGAGGACCGGCTGATGGACGTGTTCGAACATGGCATCGCCGGGCCGGAACAGAATTGGGCACCCGAACTGATCGACCTGGAACATGACGAGCCCGAGCCCGGGCGCGAAGCCTTCCTGCTCGCCGCGACCCGCCTCATCAACGAACTGGGCTATCGCGGGGCATCGGTGCAGAAGATCGCGTCCGAGCTTAACGTCACCAAGGGCAGCTTCTACCATCACCTCGATGCGAAGGACGATCTGGTCATTGCCTGCTACAGACGCAGCTTCGACACGATCGCCGACGCGCAGCAGCTTGCCGACGAGCGCGGGGGCAGCCACTGGGACCGGCTGACCGGCACCATCGCCACCCTGCTCGACATTCAATTCTCCGAACGCGGGCCGTTGCTGCGGACCACCGCCCTGTCGGGCCTGCCGCGCACGGTACGCCGGGCGATGGTCGAGCGCTCCAACCGGATCGCGCGACGCTACGCCGGCACGATGATGGACGGCATCGCCGAAGGATCGATCCGCCCGGTCGATGCGCTGGTCGCGTCGCAGGCACTGATGGCATTGCAGAATGCAGCCTTCGACATGCGCAAATGGGCGAGCACCATGCCGCGCGAGAAGGCTATCGCCTTCTACGCCTCGACCCTGGCGTTCGGGCTGTTCGACGATCGGGTGCTCGATTTATGAGCCGCCCCACCACCCCCGTTCGTCCCGAGTAGCCATCGAGCCTGTCGAGATGGCATATCGAGGGAACACATGTGTCTCGACACGAACTCTCGACAAGCTCGGTCTCTACTCGACACGAACGGTGAAAATGAAATCGCGCCAAGGATGCGCAGCAGGAGTTATCAATGGCCGGCATGGGCGCATTCGACTGGGCAGACCCCTTTTTCCTCGACGATCAGCTAGAAGATGACGAGCGGA
>JAZKCJ010000009.1:0-280257 GCA_040388155.1 Pseudomonadota bacterium | reverse complement strand
CCTTGGTGCAGAACAGGTCCTTCATGCCGATCGGCACGCCGGCCAGCGGCTTGAGGGTCTCGCCCGCCGCCCGCGCCGCGTCAGCCGCATCGGCGGCGGCGATGACATGGTCCGGCGTCTCGACCAGGAAAGCGTTGAGCGCCTTGGCCTTGCTCACCTTGACGACGAACGCGTCAGCCACGTCGCGCGCCGAGAAGGCGCCCGAGCGCACACCGTCGCGGATGGCGGCGACGCCAAGATCAGTCAGCTCGGTCATTCGATCACCTTCGGCACGGCGAAGAAGCCATGCTCCGCCTGGGGCGCGTTGGAGAGCACCGCATCGCGCACATTGCCGTCGGTGACGACATCGTCGCGCAGGCGCAGATGGTTCGGGATCACGGCGGTCATCGGCTCGACGCCGGTCACGTCGACCTCGCCGAGTTGCTCGATCCAGCCCATGATGTTGTCGAGCTCCGGCGCGATGCGCGCGGCCTCGTCCTCGGTGATCGCGATGCGGGCAAGGCTCGCGATCTTCTTCACGGTTGCGATATCGACTGACATGGCCGCGCGGCTAGCATCGCGGCTTGCCTCAGCGCAACCTATTCGAACGGTTCGCCGACCGGAACGCCTCCAATAAACACCCGGCGGCTCGGCACCGTGCGTATTTCGATCCTGCCGTCCCCAAGTCCCGACCTGAGCGCGGCGCGGCCGGCCGCATCGGGCCTGGGCATGTCGCCCGCATCGATCGAGTGCCATGCACCATCGTCGAGCCGATACCGCGCAATGCACGAGGATCCGCTCGAGACCGATATCGATTTCGCGTCGCGCGACGACGGTTCCTCGGCCGCGCGCTCGACACAGCGGTCCTTTATCACCACCGCTTCGGACTCGCCCGTTGTGTAGAGCAGGGTGCATTTGACGTCCGGACTCTCCTGGCAGGCGGACCAGTCCGTCAGAAGCGCCCTGAGCCCTTCCGGAACGACTGACCCGGCGGGCACCACGCGAAGGCGCCTGGCAAGGTCGTCCGCAACCTTCCTGGTCCGGTCGACATCGACTGCGTTGAACCGGTTGCCCGCCGCTGAAGCCAGCTTCGCCCGGTTGGCGATGAGTGCGTTCTTCGATCCCGCCAGCCGCCTGAGAGCAGCCTTGCCGGGGTCGCCGAAATCGAAGCCGAGCGCCGCCCAGTCGAACTTGTCGGGCGCGATCCGGCCCGATTCGAGCCGTGCGACCTGATCAGCGGCCGAGATCGCGTTGAAGCTGAGGATAGGCGTGGCGAGGAGCAGCCCGACGCCGGCCACGATGAACGCCATGCGCAGGTTCGCAGGACGAACCCGGGCTGCCCAGCCGTTCCGTCCCTGAACGAGCGCCACCAGATAGGCCACGCCGTAGATCGTCGCCAGGATCACGAAGATCAGCGCCCAGAGCCGGTCTGGCGTGAAGCCATATTGGGAAATGCGAAGACCCGTCGCGATCGCCGCGATCGTGCCGAGCGGCAGCATCGCCAGCCCAAGCGCCATCGCCCCCCAGCGCAGCAGCGGGTTGGTCGCTTCCTCGTCCTCGCCATTGCCGATCACCGCATTGGCCAGGATCAGCGCGCCGATCACGCATCCGAGCAGGATCGGGGTGGTGGACTTGGTCGCTTGCCACAGCGCGCCAAGCCCGGTGAACGGCAAGGCGACCAGGAACAGCAGCAGCCCGGCGCCAAGTACCGGCGCCAGTACCCCAAGCACGGCCGTCACCACACGCTGGAGCAAGCGCACGATCCGGTCGCGCTCCCGGAACAGTCCGAGGGCACTGCCGAACGCCGCCCCGGCCAGCCCGGCCGAAAACCAGTCGCGCCGAAGCATTTCCCGGATGACATGCAGGCCGATCAGGTCGAACAGCGCGGCCAGCAGCCAGGCGAGCGCGAAAACGATCCCGACGAAGATCCAGCACGCGAACCAGAGGACGACATTGGTCCAGGCATGGCTATGGACGTCGCGATAGGGAAAACGCCACCCGCCCTCGTCGCGCGCCGTCTGGAACAAGGGTACCGCGATCGCGATCGAGAGAAACAGGCTGGCATAGCGCCAGTCGCCAAAATCGCTCCAGCCGGACTGTCCTCCGTTCCAGTAATAGACAAGGCCCGCCACCGCGCCGGCCAGCAGCGCGAAGGCAGCCGCCCAGAGCAACCGTATCCGCTCCACGCCGAAACCGAACGCCATCGCGCCGGTGCCGATTCCCACCGACAGCGCAATCCGCCAGCTTTCGAGCCGCACATAGGAACGACCATAGCCGAATCCGCGATCGACCAGCTGCTGGATCGCGATCGCGGCGACCGCGCCGAGCGCCGCGAGAAATACCGGTCGCAGGCGCCACGCCGAATGCGCGCGCTCCCCGGCTTCCTGCTCCGGATCCAGCATCGACTATCCCCTCTCACCGTCACATGGAAACATGGCCACCCCCTGCCGGAGGTTGGCGGCGCACCCGCCTGTCGCGATCTGCCCGATCGACATCACGCACCCTTCCCGTCCGGATTGAGCGCGGGACCGAAGCCGATTGCAAGCGTCGCGTTCCTGTTGCACGGAATCCGCCCATGGCCGCCGCGGCCTTCGCTTCGCTGAACATTCTGGAGAACACAGGCCTTGGCCCGGAAATTCCTCTACGCCTTCGCCGTCCTGATCATGCTGGTGGTCGCCGCCGGCTTTGTCTTCGCCCTGTTCGGCGCGCAACTGATCCGCTGGTCGAAAATCCCCAGCGCGCCGTTCGAGGTACAGGCCCCGGTCCAGACCCGGGCCTATGCCGATCCGAAGATGTGGATGGCGCGGCCCGACCGTCCGGGCAACCCGGCGCTCTGGACGCCGGCCGGCTACAAGCCTGCCGCCGCGCCGGAAGCAGCGATCTTCTTTATCCACCCGACCTCCTACATGAGCAGCGCGCATTGGAACGCCCCACTCGACGATCCCGAGGCGAATGCCCTTGCCGACCTGTTCCTGCGCGCTCAGGCCAGCGCCTTCAACGAAACCGGCGCGATCTGGGCACCACGCTATCGCCAGGCGACATTCGGCGCCTTTCTCACCAACCAGCCTGAAGCCGGCAAGGCGCTCGACCTCGCTTATGGCGACGTCACGACCGCCTTCGACCAGTTCCTGAAGGAAGCCGGCGACCGCCCGATCATCCTCGCCGGGCACAGCCAGGGCGCATTCCATCTCAGCCGGCTGCTGCGCGACCGGATCGCCGGGACCCCGCTCGCGAAGCGGATCGTGGCCGCCTATGTCGTCGGCTGGCCCGTCTCGAAGGACGCCGATCTGCCGGGCATGGGCCTGCCCGAATGCGCGACGCCCGATCAGTCGGGATGTATCCTCTCCTGGCTCAGCTTCGCCGAACCCGCCGATCCGTCGCTGATCTTCGAGACGTTCGATGCGACGTCAGGCCTGACCGGGGCGCCCCGCAAGGACACCGCCATCATCTGCACCAACCCGATCACCGGCACCGCCAACGCCGACGCGCCCGCGACCGCCAATCTCGGCACACTGATCCCGGCCAAGGACCTCGGCAGCGCGACGATCGAACCGGGCCGGGTTCCCGCGGGCTGCGAGGGTCGCGGCCTGCTGATGATCGGCACACCCCCCGATCTCGGCAATTATGTGCTGCCCGGCAACAACTACCATGTCTATGACTACAGCCTGTTCTGGGCGAATGTCCGCGCCGATGCCGCGCGGCGCCTGGCGGCGTTCAAGGCCGTAAAATGATGATCACCACCGACCGCACCCTTTTCCGCGAGGCCCTCCCCGGTGGCGGCCGCCTGATCGGGCTCGACGTCGGCACCAAGACGATCGGGACGGCGCTGTGCGACGCTGGCTGGAGCTTCGCCAGCCCCGCGTTGCTGATCCGCCGCACCAAGTTCCAGAAGGACAAGACGGCGCTCGCAACGCTGATCGCCGAGCAGCAGGTGAAGGGAATCGTCATCGGCCTGCCGCTCAACCTGACCGACGGCAGCGAGAGCCCGCGCAGCCAGTCGAGCCGCGCCTTCGCCCGCAACATGGAGGATCTCGGCCTGCCGATCTTCCTCCAGGACGAACGCTGGTCGACCCAGGCGGTGACGCGCACACTCATCGAGCAGGATGTAAGCCGCGCCAAGCGCGCCGAACGAGTCGACAAGATGGCCGCTGCCTATATCCTCCAGGGCGCGATCGACGCCCTGGTGAGCGGCTAGGATATCTCGCGAGGACACCACGAAAATCGGGTTGCGGATCGCCGCGCTACGTTCATACTGACAAACATGTCAGTAAATCAGCCCGTGACCGACGGAAAACATGAATGGCGACGCGGCTGGCCGATCGTCGCCGGCTCCGCTGCGCTGTTCGCAACCGGCCCCGGCCTCTACCAGAATCTGTCGAGCCTGTTCGTGCCCGGCATGCAGGCGAGCTTCGGCTGGTCGCGCGGAGACATCTCGACTGCGGCGGGGATCGGGCTGCTCGGGGCATTGTCGGCCCCTTTCATCGGGCGACTGGTCGATCGCATCGGGGCGGTCCCGGTGCTGATCGGCTCAGCCCTCGTCCTCGGCGGCGCCCATGCCTGGCTCGCGGCGATGACCGGCGCCCTGTGGCAGTTCCAGATCGGCGTCGCGCTGCTCGCCCTCTCGGCACCGGGAATCAGCGCCCTGGTGTTCGGCAAATTGATCGCGCGCCGGTTCGACCGGCATCGCGGTTTCGCCCTGGGCGTCGCCACCGCCGGCCTGTCGGTCTCGACGCTGCTGTTGCCCCCGCTGATCGCCTGGGTGATCGCGGTATCGACCTGGCGGTCCGGCTATCTGTTGCTGGCCGGTGCAGCGATCCTGGCCGGCTTGCCGCTCGCGCTGCTGGCGATACGCGCGACCCGACTTGAACCGATCAGCGTCACCGGCGTGCCCGTGCCGGACCATCCCGGCCTGACCGGCCGCGCCGCCCGCCGCACGGGGATTTTCTGGCGACTGGCGCTCTCGATCGCGCTGATCAACATGGCGACGATCGGTTTTGTCACCCAGCTCGTTCCCTTCGGGATGGATCGCGCCCTGGGCGTCGGCGGTGCCGCCATGCTCGTCTCGGCCTATGCGCTGTCGCAGGTGGTCGGGCGGCTCGGCATGGGGGCTTTGGTCGATCACTTCCCTGCGAACCGGCTGGCGGCACTCGTCAGCCTCGTCTCCGCGGCCGGCTTCGCCGCGCTTTTCGCCGACAGCCCCGGCCTCGCGATCGCTCTTGTCGCCGTATTCTTCGCCGGCCTGATGAACGGCGCCGAGCAGGACCTGCTGCCCTATCTCGTCTCCCGCCTGTTTGGCCTTCGCGCTTATGGCGAAATCTTCGGCAGCCTGTTCATGCTGTCGCTGTTCGGTTCGGCGATCGGAATCGTCGGGTTCGGCCGCCTGCACGATTCAACCGGCGGATATGATGTCGCGCTCCTCCTCGCCGGCATCGCGATGGTCGTGGCGGCCGCCCTGCTGGCATCGCTGCGCGCGACGGCGGAAAAGCAGGACAACACCGCACCGCTCATATCACAGGCGTTCGTGCCCGGCGGACACTGATCCGATCCTTCAATAGATACGGCCCTGCCCCCTGCGCCCGGCGAAACCGCCGGTTTGAACGTTGTTACGCTGGCGACTGAGCCTGTCCGGCGTATCATGCCCGTGGTTGTCGGGGGGCTCCCATATGCAGTCGATCACTATCAGCACGTCACGCAGATCACTCGTTGCAGCCTTGTCGCTGGCCCTGCTCGGCGGCTGCGCCGCCAGCGGGATCGATCGCCCGGCCAGCGCCTCCTCCACCGCCAAGTGCGATATCCAGTCGATCGAGTCCCGCCCCGGCCGAATCTGGTGGAAGGAACAGCGCTGGCGCTACGCCACCGATGCCGAGGCGACCGCCGCCTATCAGGCGATCACGACCGGCAACGATCCGTGGCCCAACTGGTTCACCCCACATGAGCAGGACCTGGCGGTGGGCGTCCGCTTCCAGATGGCGGTGAGCAAGGGCCAGCCGGAAACGAGCCCGGGCGGCTTCGGGACCTTCGACGATGTCGCCAGCGTCCGCGACGTCCGCCGCTATCTCGCGGTCCGCTATGCCTGGAAACCGGAGGTCGACCGTGTCGTCACCTATGAGGTGATCAAGCCGCTCCCGGTGAAGATCGGGCCGATCGGCCCGCAGACCGATCCGCATGGTTGCGCCTGGTTGCCCGGCCGATGGTCGCAATTGCAGATGCTGGTGCCGCCCGCGACGAGGATCGACTATCTCAAGGTGATCGGGGTGCGATCGATCCACTGAACCCTGCACCTTGCCACCCCAAGCTGGCGCCGCTACCGAACGCCTTTAATGCCAGCCTCAGATCATCGCCCCGCGACCCTCATCCAGGGCAGCGCCGTTTTTCCGCACCGGCACCTGACCGGGATCGACGGATTGCAGCCCCACGAGATCATGTTCCTGCTCGACGAAGCGGAACAATGGGTCGAGGCGAACCGAAGCCGGGCGAAAAGCGACAAGCGGCTTGAGGGCCTCACCCAGATCAACGCGTTCTTCGAGAACAGCACGCGCACGCTTCTCTCGTTCGAGATCGCCGGCAAGCGCCTGGGTGCCGACGTGGTCAACATGCACGCCGCCCAGTCCTCGGTGAAGAAGGGCGAGACGCTGATCGACACCGCGATGACGCTCAACGCGATGCGCGCCGATGTCATCGTCATCCGCCATATGAGCTCGGGCGCGGTGCGGCTGATCGCCGACAAGGTCGATTGCCCGGTGCTCAATGCCGGCGACGGCAGCCACGAACACCCGACCCAGGCGCTGCTCGACGCGCTGACCATTCGCCGCCGCCGCGGGTCGGTCGCCGGCCAGCGAGTCGTCATCTGCGGCGATGTGCTGCACAGCCGGGTCGCCCGGTCCAACATCCTCTCGCTGACGGCGCTCGCCGCCGAGGTGCGGGTCTGCGCCCCCTCGACGCTGATGCCCGCCGCGATCGAGCGGATGGGCGTGACGCCCTTCACTGATTTCGACGCAGCACTCGACGGTGCCGACGTGGTGATGATGCTCCGCCTTCAGACCGAGCGCATGTCGGGCGGCTTCGTCCCCTCGATGCGCGAATATCATATGCGCTACGGCCTGACGCTCGACCGCCTCGCCCGGGCCAGGCCGGACGCGCTGGTCATGCACCCCGGCCCGATGAACCGCGGCGTGGAGATCGATTCTAACGTTGCCGACCATGCCGAGCGATCGGCCATCACAGAACAGGTCGAGATGGGGGTGGCGGTGCGCATGGCCTGTCTCGACGTGCTGACACGACGAGCCCGCAGGGTGGAGGGCTGGGCATGATCCGCGCCTTCTCCAACGCCAATCTGGTCGGCGCGCAGGCGGACGGCGCCACGACGCTGGTGATCGATGCCGAGAAGATCGTCTCGACCGGCGCCGGCACCGTGCCGGAAGGCGCCGACCTCACTGATTGCGCCACGCTCGGCCGCTCGGTCCTTGTCGCGCCAGCGATCATCGACCTTGGCGTCTTCTCCGTCGACAAGGCGGCGTGCCGCGCCGGCGGCATCGTGCGGGTCGGGCTGATGCCGGATCAGTCGCCGGTGCTCGACGACCCCGGCATCATCCAGCGCGCCGCCGACATGGGCAAGCCCGACATCTGGGTCCATCCGATCGCCGCAGCGACGCGCGGCCTGGCCGGTACTGACCTGGCCGAAATGGCGATAGCCCATGATGCCGGCGCCCGTGCGGTTGCCACCGGCCGTCGCTGGATCGCCGATTCAGGCGTGATGCGCCGCGTGCTCGCCTATGCCCACGATTGCGACCTCACCGTCATCGCCCATGCCGAGGATGCCGGGCTCGTCGGCTCGGCCGTCGCGACCGAGGGCGAGACCGCGACCCGTCTCGGCCTGCCCTCCGCGCCCGCCACCGCCGAAGCACTGGCAATCGCCCGCGACCTGCTGCTCGCCGAGGAAACCGGCGCCCGCATCCACTTCCGCCAGGTGACGACGTCAGCCGGCTTCGACCTGGTCCGCCGCGCCAAGGCGCGCGGCCTGCCGGTGACCTGCGGCATCACCCCGGCCCATCTGTTCCTGTCCGACAATGCGATGAGCGATTTCCGTACCTTCGCGCATCTCTCCCCCGCGCTCCGCAGCGAAAGCGACCGCCAGGCGGCGCTCGCAGCAGTCGCTGACGGCACGATCGACATCCTCTGCTCGGGCCATGATCCGCGCGGCCCCGAGGAAAAGCGCCTGCCCTTTGCCGATTCCTCGGCGGGCATGGCTGGCGCCGAGACCCTGCTCGCGCTGTCGCTCGGGCTGGTCCGCGATCAGGTGATCGGGATCGACCGGCTGTTCGCCTTGCTCGCGGCCAACCCGGCGAAGATCCTGGGGCTGGATTCAGGCACGCTCACACCCGGCGCGCCCGCCGACTTCATGCTGCTCGACTGGGAAGCGCCATGGCAGATCGATACCGATCGCATGGTCGCGAAGGCCGGCAACACGCCGTTCGACAAACTGCCCGTGCAGGGCAAGGTGCTTCGCCTGTTCAAGGGTGGCAGCGAGCTTCGCTAGCGCTCAAGACTGCGGATCGTGCTTCAAAACCGCCCCGTCGGCAGTGCAAGATGACGGTTCGCGCAGAGGGCGTGGAGGACACCGAGAAGGTCCGGCCAGCAGCTCGGCGGTTTGCGATGGCAAGCGCACCCGCAAATGAGAAGCTCACCAGTGCAGGCTGATGGAGGTCGGAAACGAACTCCGCGTTCTCTGCGCCCTCCGCGCGAACCATTCTCTTTGCTTCAACCGTACCAATAACGTGAATGTCGATCCGGCCCGGTTTCAACCGTCATGCCGACCAGTTCCGGCATCCACTGCCTCGCGCACTCCTCGACACCCGGTTTGCGGACCGGTGCGGGCTGGGGGTGACAACTGCAGTCACTATGCTCGCACGGACCCGTTCAAGCCCGATAGCGAAGCCGTGTCGCGGCACAACCAAGACACTCTGGATACAAAGAACGGCGGAAACCAGAGGCCCCGCCGTTCAGCTTTGACAATGAAGGACGAGGATAGCCCCCGACGCCGCAATCAGCGCGAGGCCATCTGCCGGCCGGCGGGATGTGCCCATAGCGCGACCTGATCGCCGGCATGGGCGCGGACGAAGCAATTGCCGCCCTTGGCCTTGTAGCTGCGGCACAACGCATCGGCCTCGCTGCGGGCGAAACCGCCGACCGAAAGCCGATAGAAAGTGCCGGCCTTCGACGTGATGCTCATGCCCGAAGGTGTCTGCGCGGCGAAGCTCGCATTGCTGCGCGTGACTCGGGTCCAGGCATTCTTGGCCACCGCCGCATTCTCGAATGCGCCTAGCTGGACGAAGAAGCTGCCCTTGGCCGGGGTGCGCGGCGCGACCGTCGCGCTCGCCACGCGGACCGGGGCAGAAACCTCGGACGCCGGAGCCGGACGCGACACGGGCTCCCTGGCGCTGGCCGGGAGGTGCTGCACGACTTCCTCGCGCGGGCCGAAGACCACGCTGGCAAAGGCAGGTGCCGGTGTCGAGGCAACCTCGACCGGCGCTGGGGCAGGCGCTGCGCCCGCATCGGGCACCGGCGCGGCGGCGGGAACGGGCGTTCCCATCTCCTGCGCTACCTTGGCGGCATTCTCGGCCTGGCCGGGCATGAACGCATCGACCGGCGCGAGGGCGGCAAGCCCGACGCCCGACGTCGCGTTCAGCGCGAGCGCGGTCGGCTGGCCCGGATCGCGCACCGGCTTGACGCCGAGCAGCGAGGCGACCTGATCATAAGCTGATTTCGGACGGGCAAAGGTCGCCCATTGAGTCATCCGCTGATCGACCTCGGCCGGTGCCAGGTCGACAGCAGCCATCATCCTGGCGTCCTGCCAGCGGCCGGCAAGCGCGAGGCTGAGCGCGAAATTCTGCCGGGTCTTGGCGTCGCCCCCCGGGGTGCGCACCGCTGCGTTCAGCAACTCGACCGCGCTGGAGGGGTCGCCCGCCAGCGCCATGGCCAGTCCGCGGTCGCTGACCGGAATGATGTCCTTGTGCGTATCGAGCGTCTGGCGCGCGCCGTTCCAGTCGCCCGTGGCGATCTGGGTCAAGGCGAGGTTGAGCGGCAATTTGCCGTTGCTGGTATCGAGCGTCATCGCATCCGCAAAGGCCTGGCGCGCTGAATCGAAACGACCGGCACGGAGATAGCTGTTGGCCAGCAGCACGCGGAAGCTCGTCACCTGCGGGCGGAGGCCCACCGCGGCTTCGGCATGGGCCACTGCCTGCTCCGGCCTGCCGCCGGCGAGCGCCGCCTGCGCCTTGCCGGCTTCGGCAGCTGCCTTGCGCTCGGCGCGCGATTCGTCGCGCGCGCTGGCAAAGGCGATGCCGCCATGCGAGGTGATGCCGGCCAGTGCGCCGCACGCCACCAGCGCGCCGAGCCCAAGAGTGACGATCGCCCGGGTCTTCATCGGAATTCCCCTATTCGAATCAACGTGTCGCGCGCGGCGGCAACTGGCGGACCAGCTCTTCCACCTCGGGCAGAGAGTGCAGGAAGCTATCGAGCGCCTGGGTGACCAGCACCTGGGCCGAACAATTGTGCAGCGCGCTCGCAAGGCGGAGGCGCAGATGGCGATCCTGGTCGAGGCGCAGCGTGAAGGCAGCCTTGCCTTGCTTGGCCAATGTCTCGCGCCCGATACGCGCGGCGGTCGCCGACGAAATGGGGGCTGGCGACATGGCAACCGGCGAGACGGGAACCGGCGCAGCAGCAGCCGGCGCAACTGGCGCAGGCTTCGCGGCCCGGACGGCGAGCACCGACACTGGCTCTGATTGGGGCTCTGGCTGGGGCCCGGGCTCGACCTCGGCGGCGGATTCCGGCTCGGGCTCCATTGCCTCGTATGCGGGTTCGGGCTCGTAGCTGTCCTCCGGCTCATCGGCCGGCTCGTACTCGTAGGAAGGCTCAAGCTCGATCGCGCGCCTCACGACCGGCAGCGGCGCCTCGAACTCCTCCTGCAGCGCCTCGCGCTGGCGCAGAACGGGCGGCACGGCGGCCGGCGGCGCATAGGCCGGCTCGGCGCCATGGCCGTCCGGATGCCCCATATCGTTCCAGCCGAGATCGTCCTGCGCGCCGGGGATGGCGCCGAAGCCGCCGAACCCCTGTGGCCGCATGGCCGGACGAGCCTGCCCCTTGCGGGCGAGCAGCGTTGACGAGAGCGAAGCGAGCGGCTTGGGCTGTCCGAACGTCGTCATCGGATCACCCCACCACACGGCGGCCGAAGCCGCCTGCTGCCGGACGCTGCGCGGCATAGCCGTGCGCGGCCGTTGGCGCCGCGAACACGGTGCGGCGGAAATTCTTCTCGAGGCGGTCGGAGATATAGGTCCAGAGGGCCTGGATTTCCTGGCTCGACCGGCCATTGCCGTCGACTTCCATCACGGTGCGGCCGTCGATCATCGAGGCGGCGAAATCGGTGCGGTGATGGACGGTGATCGGGGCGACGGTGCCGTGCTGCGACAGCGCGACGGCGGCTTCAGAGGTGATCTTTGCCTTGGGCGTGGCGCCGTTGACGACGAACAGCAACGGCTTGCCGGCGCGTTCGCAGAGGTCGACGGTGGCGCCGACGGCGCGCAGGTCGTGCGGTGACGGGCGGGTCGGGATGACGATCAGTTCGGCGACGGCGATCACGCTCTGGATCGCCATGGTGATGGCAGGCGGCGTATCGATCATCGCCAGGCGAAAGCCCTGCTGGCGCAGCACCTCCAGGTCGGCGGCGAGCCGGGCGACCGTGGTCTGGGCGAAGGCGGGATATTCGCTGTGCCGTTCGTTCCACCAGTCGGACAGCGACCCCTGGGGGTCGATATCGATCAGCACGACCGGGCCGGCCCCGGCCAATTGAGCCTGGACGGCCAGATGCCCTGACAAGGTCGTCTTGCCCGATCCGCCTTTTTGCGATGCCATCGCGAGAACGCGCATGTGCCCCTTCAACTCCCGCTATTCGAGGAGGTTGAATGCCATGCGAGACGTCAAGAAGCGGTTAACGAGCCTTCCGGACGGCTGGGTCAGTCCCCGGCCGACACAATGTCCCTAACGGAATCTTTGCCAAATGCCGGATAGAGGGCATTATCACCCCTGTAGCGTAGCGGGGATTGGAGACATCATGCGCAAGGCGTACCTGCCGGCGGCTCTTGGCCTTGCCGGCGTCATTATCGCGGTGGCGTCACCTGCCCTTGCCGACGTCAAGGCGGGCGTCGATGCCTGGAGCCGGGGCGAGTATCGCAAGGCAGTCGACGAATGGCGCCCCGCCGCGATCGCGGGAGACGCTGACGCACAGTTCAACCTAGCCCAGGCCTATAAGCTCGGCCGCGGCGTGCCCGTCGACATGGCGATGGCGGAAAGCTGGTATCGCAAGGCAGCGCTGCAGGGCCAGGTCGAGGCCGAGGCCAATTACGGGCTGATCCTGTTCCAGAATGGCAAGCGCACCGACGCGCTCCCGTGGCTCGAGAAATCGGTCGCCCGCGGCGAACCGCGCGCGCAGCTCGTGCTTGGCACCATGCTCTACAATGGCGATGGCGTCGCGCGCGACTGGCCGCGCGCTTATGCGCTGCTCGTCCGCTCCGCGGCTCAAGGCCAGCCCCGCGCGTCGGAGGTCCAGGCACAGATGGATCAGTATATCCCGGCCGCCGACCGTCAGAAGGGGCTTGCGCTCGCCCGCCAATATGAAGCCGAGGCGCAGCGCCCGGTCCTGCCGCCCGAGATCACCGGTCAGGGCAGCCAGGTCGCGATGCGCGGCACCGATCTGCCGCCGTCCTCCTACGACCAGCATCGCGGCGCACAGCCGAACGTCGATGCGCCGCAGCCGTTCGCACCGCCACCGCCGGTCGTCGCCCATGTCCCGACACGGCGTCAGCCGCCACAGCAGCAGGCCGCCGCGGCAACGCCGCAGCCGGCCCGTAGCGGGCCGTCCGTCGCCGGTCGCGGCTGGCGCATCCAGTTCGGCGCGTTCCGCGACGAAGGCAATGCGACCGCCTTGTGGGGCAAGCTCAAGGGGCAGGTCAGCGCGCTGGGTGGCCTCCAGCCCTTTCTGGTGCGCACCGGCACCCTGACCAAGCTTCAGGCGGGGCCACTTGCCTCCTCGGCTGACGCTGCGCGGGTCTGTACGGCAGTGAGGCCGACCAGGACACCCTGCGTGCCTGTGGCGCCCTGAGCATTGCCGGCATGCGGCACGCCTCTCATTCACCTGGGATGCTCTCTCCGCGCACTCTCGACATATAGCGGCCGGGCGACGTGCCGAGCGCCTTGCGGAACATCGTGACAAAGCTGCCGGCGCTTTCGTAGCCGAGATCGGCCGCCACCTGTTTGATCGGGGCGCCCTTTGCCAGCCCCTGCAGCGCGAGCAATATCGCCATTTGCTGGCGCCAGCGGCCAAAGCTCATGCCGGTCTCACGCGCCAGGAGACGGGCGAGCGTCCGTTCGCTGAGCCCTACCCGCCTGGCCCAGATCTCCGCCGTGCCGCGATCGGACGGGTTGGCCATCATCATCTCAACGATCTGGCGCAGCCGCTGGTCCGCCGGCATCGGGAGATGCAGCCTCTCGACGGGGGCCGCCGCGATCTCGTCGATCAACAGCGTTACCAGATGCGATTCCCTGCCGCCTTCCGGATACAGGGCCGGGAAACGCGCCGCGCACACCAGAAGCTCGCGCAGGAGCGGCGTCACGGCAACCGTGCAGCACTCCTTGGGCAGGCCGGTCGCCACTGCCGCATCGATGAAGGCGTTATATCCTTCGACCGTGCCCGAAAACTTGATTGAATGCATCGCGCCGCCGGGTATCCAGACAGCGCATTGCGGCGGGACGATCCAGAGCCCGCTGTCAGCCTCGCAGGTGAGGACCCCCCGCAGCGTCAGGAGCAACTGCGCCTTGCCGTGCCGGTGATGGGCCAGTTCCACGCCCGTCGTGACCATCGAAACGCCGAAGGCGACCAACGGACGGGGGATCTCGTCCGGATCGAGCATGTCGTCCGAATAGGCCATGATGTCGTTCAGCATTGGCATCGGTTGCCTGGCCTCGCTCGCCTGGATGATTGGCAGGATATCCGAATAGTTTGTCACATTTGCGCGATGCAGCCAATCGCGCGAGCGCCTAGGTGCGAACGCGCGGGCCGCCCGAAGCCATTCGGCGTCCGCTCACTTCGCGGGAGATTCGAATTGGATACCTTGAGTACAGGACGCGTGGCCGCCGTTCTTCAACGGCTCTTCGCCGAGGCCGAACAGGCCGACCGTCCCCTGATCGAATCCTTCCTGAACGGCGATACGCCGCCCGATCAGATGATCGCGGATGTCATCGCGGCGGAGAAATGGGATCTTCGCGAACTCTATCGCGAGCAGGCCGACAATTTCCTCAACATATCCCCCGAATTCGGCCGGTTTCTCTATATGTGCGCCCGGGCGTGCAATGCGGCGCTGATCGTCGAATTCGGCACCTCGATGGGCGTTTCAGCCATCCATCTGGCCGCGGCACTGCACGACATGGGCCGCGGAAAGCTCATTGGAACCGAGCTCGAACCCGGCAAGGCGATCCGGGCGCGGGCGCATCTCGAAGAAGCCGGCCTTGCCGGGTTTGTCGACATCCGCCTGGGCGATGCCCGGGAAACGCTCCGGGAGATCGATGGCGATATCGACCTGGTGCTGCTCGATGGCGCGTTCAGCCTGTATCTCGACGTGCTCAAAGTGCTTGAACCCCGCTTCAGGGCAGGCACGCTCATCGTCGCCGAGAACGCCTTCGAGGAAGCCGACGGGTATCTCCAATATGTCCGCGATCCAGCGAACGGCTATCTGTCGCAGTCGATCCCCGTGAACGAGGGACGCGGCAACGAATTCACCATCGTCACCAGGTCCCCCGGCCAGCAGCCGCGTCCGACCACGGCTTAGGAAACCCAGTCCTTCCGGCTGATTCCCTGCGCGTAGAGGAGCGCGGTCAGGTCGTTGTGATCGATCCGGGCAGCCGCAGCGGCGGCGACGATCGGCTTGGCGTGATAGGCGACGCCCAGCCCTGCCCGCCTGATCATGGCGAGATCGTTCGCGCCGTCGCCCACCGCGAGCGTCGCCTCGGGCGGCAAGCCGAGGTCGGCGGCTGCTTCGAGCAGGGTGCGTTCCTTGGTATCGGATCCCACGATCGGCTTGGCGACCAGCCCGGACAGGGCCCCGTCCGCGATCTCGAGCCGATTGGCGATCGCGCGATCGAACCCGATCGTCTCGGCGACCGGCTCGGCGAAGCGGGTGAAACCGCCCGACACGAGGATGGTCGTCGCGCCCCGCGCCTTCATCGTGCGGATCAGTGCCACCGCGCCGGGCATGATCGTCACCCGCTCGGCGAGGCATTGGGCGATAACGCCTTCGTCCAGCCCCTTGAGCAGCGCCACGCGCGCATCGAGCGCTGATTCGAAATCGAGCTCGCCGCGCATCGCCGCCTCGGTGACGGCGGCGATCTGCGGCTTGATCCCGGCATAGTCGGCCAGTTCGTCGATGCATTCGACGGTGATCATGGTCGAATCCATGTCGGCAACCAGCAGCCGCTTCACGCGGCCGTCCGCGCGCTGCACCACCACGTCGGTGCCCGGAAACACGCCTTCGAGTGCCGTCCGCGCCGCCTCTGGCTCAAGGCCGAACATGATGTCGGCGGCATATCCCTCGTCAAGCCACGCATGCGCAGCCGGCAGGCATCCCGCTTCGTCGAGCCGGTCCCGGGCGGCCGAAATATCGCCCCCGCTGAGCTTTCCCGCTGCTATCAGCGTTGCGATGAACATGACGTCTCCCCCGCCGCATAAGGTGCCGCGCGTGGCGCTCATTGCAGGGCCGACCGCCAGCGGCAAGTCCGCGCTCGCCATGGCGATCGCACAAAAGCACCGCGGGGTCGTGATCAATGCCGATTCAGCGCAGGTCTATGCCGATCTGCGCGTGCTGTCCGCGCGGCCGAGCCCCGAGGACGAAGCCCGCGTGCCGCACCGCCTGTTCGGCCATGTCGACGGCGCCGACATCTATTCCGCCGCACGCTGGGCGGCCGAGGCGAAGGTGGAGATAGAGCGGGCGCACGAGGCGGGCCTGCTCCCGATACTGGCCGGCGGCACGGGGCTGTACATGCGCACCCTGCTCGACGGCATCGCACCCGTGCCGCCGATCGATCCGGCGATCCGTGAGGAAGTGCGCGCCCTCCCCGTCGCCGCCGCCTATGCGATGCTCGGCGCGCTCGATCCTCCGGCCGCCGCCCGCCTCGCCCCCGCCGACACCACCCGCGTCGCCCGCGCGCTTGAGGTCGTTCGCTCGACAGGCAGGCCGCTCGCGACATGGCAGCAGGCAAAGACCGGCGGGATCGGCCATGCGATCGATCTGATGGCGATGGTGCTGATTCCCGATCGCGACTGGCTGCTCGCGCGGTGCGATGCGCGGCTTGAGGCGATGTTCGCCGGCGGCGGGATCGAGGAAGCGCGCGCGGTGCTCGCGCGAAGCGACATCCTCCCCACCGCGCCCGTCCGTCTCGCCATCGGCGTGCCGGAGATCGGCGCGATGCTTGCCGGCACCAGGACGCTGCCTGAAGCGCTGGCTGCGGCGCAACTGGCGACCCGCCAATATGCCAAACGACAATTTACGTGGTTTCGGAACCAGCCTCCCGCTATGTGGCACCGCGACATGGCGACAGAAACATGCGCACTGCTGGTCAATTTTGAAACTAGATTCTTTCAATGCGCTTGACGAACAAATTATCGATCACTAACGACGCCCTTCGCGAAGCAATATTGCGTCGCATCAAGGTCGCAAAGGTAGGAAAGAAGCGATGACCGAGAAAAGCGGAGCCGATATCCTGGTCGAGGCGCTGTGCGATCTCGGCGTGGAAGTCGTGTTCGGCTACCCGGGCGGTGCCGTCCTGCCGATCTATGACGCGCTGTTCCGCAGCAAGCGGATCAAGCACATCCTGGTTCGCCACGAACAGGCAGCGACTCATGCGGCGGAGGGTTATGCCCGCTCGACCGGCAAGCCGGGTGTCGTGCTCGTCACGTCGGGCCCTGGCGCGACCAATGCCGTCACTGGCATCACCGATGCGCTGATGGATTCGATCCCGATGATCGTCATCACCGGCCAGGTCCCGACCGCGCTGATCGGCACCGACGCGTTCCAGGAGGCCGACACGGTCGGCATCACGCGCCACTGCTCGAAGCACAATTATCTGGTGAAGGACCCGGCGCGGCTCGGCGACATCATCCATGAGGCGTTCCACATCGCCACCTCGGGCCGTCCGGGCCCGGTCGTGGTCGACATCCCCAAGGACGTCCAGGTCGCCAGCGCCCGCTACGTCAAGCCGGGCCCGATCAAGCACAAGACCTATCGCCCGCAGGTCAAGGCCGACCAGTCGCTGATCGAGCAGGCGGTCGACATGCTCGCTGCGGCGGAGCGTCCGATCCTCTATACCGGCGGCGGCATCATCAATGCCGGTCCCGCCGCAAGCCAGTTGCTGCGCGAGCTGGCGCGGATCACCGGTGCGCCGGTCACCTCGACCCTGATGGGCCTTGGCGCCTTCCCCGCCACGTCCGACCAGTGGCTCGGCATGCTCGGCATGCACGGCACCTATGAAGCCAATTGGGCGATGAACCAGGCCGACCTGATCCTCTGCCTTGGCGCGCGCTTCGACGATCGCGTCACGGGCCGCCTGGACGCGTTCAGCCCGAACAGCCGCAAGGTGCACATCGACATCGACCGGTCGTCGGTGAACAAGAATGTCCGCGTCGACCTGCCGATCATCGCCGATGTCGGCCACGCGCTCGAGGACATGGTCCGCGTCTACAAGGCGCGGCGCCACCCGAAGCCGGATCTGTCCGACTGGTGGCGCCGGATCGCCGGCTGGCGCGCGGTCAAGAGCCTCGACTTTGTGGAGAGCCCGACCGAGATCATGCCGCAACGCGCGATCAGGGCGCTGTGGGAGGCGACTCACAGGAAATCGCCGATCATCACCACCGAGGTCGGCCAGCACCAGATGTGGGCCGCGCAGCATTTCGATTTCGAGGCGCCCAACAAATGGCTCACCTCGGGCGGGCTCGGCACCATGGGCTATGGCCTGCCCGCCGCGATCGGCGCTCAGCTCGGCAATCCCAATTCGCTGGTCATCGACATCGCCGGCGAAGCCTCGATCCAGATGAACATCCAGGAACTGGGCACGGCCACGCAATACCGGCTGCCGGTCAAGGTCTTCATCCTCAACAACCAGTATATGGGCATGGTCCGCCAGTGGCAGGAACTGACCTATTCGTCGCGGTACGCGGAGAGCTACAGCGACTCCCTGCCCGATTTCGTGAAGCTGGCCGAAGCCTATGGCTGGAAGGGGATCCGTATCGAGCACCCCGACCAGCTCGATGCCGGCATCGCCGAGATGCTCGCCCATGACGGGCCGGTGATCGTCGACTGCATGGTGGCGAAGCTCGCCAACTGCTTCCCGATGATCCCCTCGGGCGCCGCCCATACCGACATGATCCTCCAGGCGGCCGAAGTCTCGGGCGAGATGGACGACGAGGCGAAGGCGCTGGTCTGATGGATCTTGCTTTTTTTCACCCCTCCCGCTTGCGGGAGGGGCCGGGGGTGGGCTCGCGCTCACCACAGCCGCTGCGTTGGACGAGGCCGGGAGCCCACCCCCTGCCCCCTCCCGCAAGCGGGAGGGGGTTCCAGTAATCATGCACATCAAGGAAGAAACCGCCAAGCGTCACACGCTGGCGATCATGGTCGACAACGAGCCGGGCATCCTTGCCCGGATCGCCGGCCTGTTCACTGCGCGCGGCTATAATATCGAGAGCCTGACCGTGTCCGACGTGACCTCCGACAAGGCGGTCAGCCGGATCACCATCGTCACCTCGGCGTCGGATCATGTGATGGAGCAGATCCTCGCCCAGCTCGACCGGCTGATCCCGGTGCATTCGGTGACCGATCTCACCGCGCTCGGCCCGCATGTCGAGCGCGAGCTGGCACTGGTGAAGGTCCGCGGCACCGGCGACCACCGGATCGAGGCGCTCCGCCTCGCCGATGTCTACCGCGCCCGCGTGGTGGACGCGACCACGTCGAGCTTCGTGTTCGAGGTGACCGGCGGGCCGGAGAAGATCGACACCTTCATCACGCTGATGCGTGAGGTCGGGCTGATCGAGGTCGCCCGTACCGGCATCGTCGCCATCGCCCGGGGGAAAGAAGCGGCCTGAAAATACACCTCTCCCATCGGGAGAGGGAGGGGCCCGCCGCGAAGCGGTGGGAGGGTGAGGGCGAACGGCCTTCGCACCTCGTCGCCCTCACCAACTCCGACCGGGCAGCAAGCCGCCGGGTCTCCGTATCCTCTCCCGCTGGGAGAGGGGTAAGAAAGGGAACTATCAATGCGTGTCTATTATGATCGCGATGCCGATCTGAACCTGATCACCAACAAGAAGATCGCGATCGTCGGCTATGGCAGCCAGGGTCATGCCCATGCGCAGAACCTGCGCGATTCCGGCGTGAAGGAAATCGCGATCGCGCTCCGCCCCGGCTCCGCCACCGCGAAGAAGGCGGAAGACGCCGGCTTCAAGGTGATGACCAATGCCGAGGCAGCCGCCTGGGCCGACATCACCATGATCCTCGCGCCCGACGAGCATCAGGCGGCGATCTATGCCGACGATCTCCACCCCAACCTGAAGCAGGGCGCGGCGATCGCCTTCGCCCATGGCCTCAACGTGCATTTCGCGCTGATCGAGCCGCGCGCCGATCTCGACGTGATCATGATCGCGCCCAAGGGCCCCGGCCACACCGTGCGCTCCGAATATGTCCGCGGCGGCGGCGTGCCCTGCCTGATCGCGATCGACCAGGACAAGAGCGGCAACGCGCACGACATCGCGCTTGCCTATGCCAGCGGCGTCGGCGGCGGCCGGTCGGGCATCATCGAGACCAATTTCCGGGAGGAATGCGAGACCGACCTGTTCGGCGAGCAGGCAGTGCTGTGCGGCGGCCTGACCCATCTGATCCAGGCCGGGTTCGAGACGCTGGTCGAGGCTGGCTACGCCCCGGAAATGGCTTATTTCGAGTGCCTGCACGAAGTGAAGCTGATCGTCGACCTGATGTATGAGGGCGGCATCGCCAACATGCGCTATTCGATCTCCAATACCGCCGAATATGGCGACATCACCACCGGCCCGCGCATCATCACCGCCGAGACCAAGGCCGAGATGAAGCGAGTGCTCGCCGACATCCAGGGCGGCCGCTTCGTGAAGAACTTCGTGCTCGACAACCGCGCCGGCCAGCCGGAACTGAAGGCAGCCCGCAAGGCAGCCGCCGCCCACCCGATCGAAAAGGTCGGCACCGAACTGCGCGCGATGATGCCGTGGATCGGCGCGAACAAGCTTGTGGACAAGGACAAGAACTGATCGCGCTGCGAGCTGTACCACCCGTTCGTGCCGAGTAGCGACCGAGCAGGCGAAGCCGTATCGAGGGCGCGTATCGAGGTACAGGTGGAGCGCAAAACCCCTGCCCCTCGATACGCCATCTCGACAAGCTCGATGGCACTCGGGACGAACGGATGTCGGGCGAGCCGCGTCAAGGGCACGCACAGCCAACGGATCGTTTCCGCTTCGGCGCTTGCATTCGGTCCGGGCCGCGTCATCTTGGCGCGGCCCCCTTTCATACCCGGAGACCATCATGCGCATCGCCCTTGTAGCCGTTCTAGCGCTCGCCACCGCCCCGTTGCTTGCGCAGACACCGCCTGCCGGCCCTCCCGGCACCCCCGACGCGACCAAGATCGTCTCCGGCACCTATCAGGTCGAACCGCGCCACAGCCAGATCCTGTTCACGGTCAATCATCTCGGCTTCACTGAGTATACCGGCCAGTTCACGCAGCCGACCGGCACGCTGGTCGTCGACACCTCCAATCCGGGCAATTCGAAGGTCGACGTCACCATTTCGATCGACAAGGTGCTGACCACGGTACCCGCGCTCGACGCGCATCTGAAGACGCCCGACTTCTTCGACGCCGTGAAATTCCCGACCGCGAAGTTCGTCTCGACCAGGGTGACGGTCAACGGCACCACCGCGACGATCGCCGGCGACCTGACGATCAAGGACGTGACCAAGCCCGTCGTCCTCCAGGCGCGCTTCGTGGGCGCGGGCAACGCGACCCAGGGCGCCAAGAAGCTCAACTTCGGCTTCGCTGCGACCACCAGCATCAAGCGCAGCGACTTCGGGATCACCTATCTGCTCCCCGGCGTCACCGACAAGGTCGACCTGACCATCAACGCCGGCTTCGTCGCGCAATGAGCGACACGGCGCCGTCCGGGGACGAGGAGGGCCGGCCGGGCATCGGCCGGATCGAGGCCTTTTCGGACGGCGTCGTCGCCATCATCGTGACGATCATGGTGCTTGAGCTCCATCCCCCGATCTCCGAAGGGATGGACAGGCTGTGGACGCTCTGGCCGGTCTTCCTCGCCTATGTGCTCAGCTACGCCTATGTCGCGATCTACTGGGTCAACCATCACCGCCTGTTCACTCATGCGACTCGCGTCACCAACGGCCTGATCTGGTCGAACATGCTGCTGCTGTTCGCGCTCTCGCTCGTCCCCTTCTCCACCTCCTATCTCGGCGAGCATCATTTCAACCGGGAGGCGACGCTCCTCTACCTGGTCACGATGCTGCTGCCGGCCGCCGCCTATATCTGGCTCCAGTCGATCATCCGCCGCACCGGCAAGCAGGGTCCGGCGTCGCAGGCCTATCATCGGCAATATGCCCGCAAGGGCCTCGTCGCAGGGCTGCTCTATCTCCTGGGCGTCCCCCTCTCCTTCCTCTCGCCCTGGCTCGGCATCGCCTGCGCCGCGCTGGTCGCCATCCTGTGGTTCCTGCCCGACGGCCCGTTCGACCGGTTGTTCGACGGACGGGCTGGACATCGGGCGTCGTGACACGGTAACGGGTGTCGCAATGACGCAGGCCATCCGCCTTCCGCTGCTTCGACTTACGCGCCCTTAGGCGCGACCTTCGACGTGCGCCTCGGGCGCGCGCGACCCGCCTAAGGGCCTCTTCGACCCAAAGATCCCCGCGAGCCGCGAGAACGAACCATGCTGCGTGACCCTTCGACCAAATATCGCCCCTTTCCCCAGATCGACCTGCCCAACCGCGAATGGCCGTCGCGAACCATCGTGAAGCCGCCGCGCTGGCTCTCCACCGATCTGCGCGACGGCAACCAGGCGCTGATCGATCCGATGGATGGCGAGAAGAAGACCCGCTTCTTCGACCTGATCTGCAAGGTCGGCATCAAGGAGATCGAGGTCGGTTTCCCCAGCGCCGGCGCCACCGAGTTCGATTTCATCTCGGGCCTGGTCAGGACAGGCCGAATCCCGGATGACGTGACGATTCAGGTCCTCACCCAGTCCCGCCGCGACCTGATCGAGACAAGCTTCGAATCCCTGCGCGGCGCGCCCAGGGCGATCGTCCATCTCTACAATGCGGTCAGCCCGGCCTGGCGCAAGATCGTGTTCGGCATGAGCCGCGACGAAGTCCGCCAGATCGCGATCGACGGCGCGAAGATCCTGCGCGATTGCGCCGCCGCGCAGCCGGACACTGACTGGCATTTCGAATACAGCCCGGAGACCTTCTCCACCGCCGAGCTCGATTTCTCGGTCGAGGTCTGCGAGGCCGTGATGGAGGTGCTTCGCCCCACGCCGGATCATCCGCTGATCCTCAACCTGCCTGCCACGGTCGAGTGCGCCACGCCCAACATCTATGCCGACCAGATCGAATGGTTCGGCAAGAACATCCGCAACCGCGACAGCATCGTCATCAGCCTTCACCCGCACAATGACCGGGGCACCGGCGTCGCGGCGGCGGAGCTGGGCCTGATGGCCGGCGCCGACCGCGTCGAGGGCTGCCTGCTCGGCAACGGCGAGCGCACCGGCAATTGCGATCTGGTCACGGTCGCCCTCAACATGTACACGCAAGGGATTGATCCAAAACTGGATTTCTCGGACATCGACGAAATCATCAACACCGTCACCTATTGCAACCAGCTCCCCGTCCATCCGCGCCATCCCTATGCCGGCGAGCTGGTGTTCACCGCCTTTTCGGGCAGCCATCAGGACGCGATCAAGAAGGGCTTCGCCGCCCAGTCCGCCCGCAACGACGATTTCTGGGAAGTCCCCTACCTCCCGATCGATCCGGCGGATCTCGGCCGCAGCTATGAGGCGGTGATCCGGGTCAACTCGCAATCGGGCAAGGGCGGCGTCGCCTGGGTGATCGAGCAGGACAAGGGGCTGAAGCTGCCCAAGCGCCTCCAGGCCGATCTCAGCCGCCACGTCCAGGCGCTCGCCGACGAGACAAGCCGCGAACTCAACGCCGAGGATATCTGGAGCGCATTCGAAAAGGCCTATCTCGCCAAAGCGGGCGACCGCTTCACCCTGCTCGACTATCACGAGAGCGGTGCCGCGGGCGACCGCCTGTTCGTCGGCCGGGTCGCGATCGGCGGCGAGGAACGCTCGATCTCGGGCCGCGGCAACGGCCTGATCTCGGGCGTGATCGCGGCGCTGGGCGAAACGACCGGCCCGCAACTCGACGTGGTCGATTACAGCGAGCACGCGATCGGCCATGGCGCCGATGCCCAAGCCGCAGCCTATGTGGAATGCCGCACGTCGGACGGCCGGACGGTGTTCGGGGTCGGCATCGACGCCGACATCGCGACGGCGTCGGTCAGGGCGGTCCTCAGCGCGGCAAACGCGGCCTAGGGACCGTTTCAGCGACGCTGAAAACGAGTCTGGCCTGTCCCGGCGCGCCATTGCGCCCCGTGAAACGTCACCATAGGTTGCGCGCCGTGGCACCGAATGCTGCGGGCGATGGGGGCTCGAACGGGATGACTCGCATTATGGCTTCGGCCCTGCTGGCCGGGAGTGCGTTGGCGCTGAGCGCCTGTGTCGCCGGCCTCGCCGTCGGCGCTGCCGGCATGGCAGCCCGCGGCGTGGCAGGGACACCGCAGAACAACGAGCAGGCGCATCCCGCTGCAGCGACCGACTGCAGCGCCCGTGCATCGCACTATGGCAAGGTGAGCATCATCGATGTCGAGCAGCGCAGCCCAAGCAAGATCGTCGTCTGGGGGACGGCGGACGACGGCAAGCAACGACGCTCGTTCGAGTGCAGCTACGGGACCAAAATCACCGGTTTCAAACTGCGGCCGATCGCATCGCCCAGATGACGGCGACGGAAGACAGGCAAGAGCCGCCTCACGCGATCTCCGGCAACCGGTCGAGATGCTTGTCGAGCGTGATCGGATAGTCGCGCACGCGCACGCCGGTGGCATTGTAGATCGCATTGGCGATCGCCGCCCCGACCCCGCACAGCCCCAGTTCGCCGACCCCCTTGGCCTTCATCGGGGAGGAGATCGGATCGACCTCGTCGAGGAAGATCACCTCCTGATGCGGGGATGTCGGCATGCACCGGCACCTCATAGCTGGCGAGGTCGTGGTTGACGAAGAAGCCGAAGCGCTTGTCGACCGCCAGTTCCTCCATCAGTGCGGCGCCGACACCCATGGTCATCGCGCCGATCACCTGGCTTCGCGCCGCCTTGGGGTTTAGGATTCGACCGGCGGCGCACACCGCCAGCATGCGCCGGACGCGCGTCTCCCCGGTGAAGCCGTCGACCGCCACCTCGACGAAATGGCCGGCAAAGGTCGATTGCTGATACTGCTTGTCGAGCGCGCCATATTCGATGCCGTCCTCGACCACGATCTCACCGTCGCGCGCTGCATCGCCCAGCGCGGCGCTGCGCTTGCCCGATCGAACCGTGCCGTCGGCAAAGGCGCTATCGGCCGGATCGAAGCCAAGCCGCTGTGCCACCGTCTCGCGCAGCTTCATGCAGGCCGCATAGACACCGGCGGTCGAGTTGTTCGCCCCCCATTGGCCGCCCGAGCCGGCCGAGGCAGGGAAATCGGAATCGCCAAGCTTCACCACCACCTTGTCGATCCCGATGCCCATCGTCTCCGCCGCGGTCTGCGCCAGGATCGTGTAGGTACCGGTGCCGATATCGGTCATGTCGGTCTCGATCGTCACCACGCCCTTCCCGTCGAGCCGAACCCGTGCGGCCGACTTCATCAGCAGGTTGTTGCGGAAGCCCGCCGCGACCCCCATGCCGATCAGCCAGCGTCCCTCCCGCACCGATGCCGGCCTGGCATTGCGGCGATTCCAGCCGAAGCGCTCGGCCCCCAGCTTCAGGCACTCGACAAGCTGCCGCTGCGAGAATCTGCGGTCGGGCTTTGCCGGATCGACCTGCGTGTCGTTCAGGATGCGGAACTGCACAGGGTCGATCCCCAGCTTTTCCGCCATTTCGTCCATCGCGATCTCAAGCGCCATCAGCCCGGGGGCTTCCCCCGGCGCGCGCATCGCATTGCCCTCCGGCAGGTCGAGCTCGGCAAGCCGCATCGCGGTCAGCCGGTTCTCGCCTGCGTAGAGCAATTTGGTCTGCTGAACCGCTGCCTCGGGGTCTCCGCCAGGCAGGTTTCCCGATACGCTTTCGTGCGCGATCGCGGTGATCCTGCCCTCGCGCGTGGCGCCCAGCCGGATGCGCTGGATCGTCGCCGGCCGATGAGTCGCATTGTTGATCATCATCGGGCGGGTCATCGCCAGCTTGACCGGGCGCTTCGCCGCCTTCGCTCCAAGCGCGGCCAGGATCGCATCGGCGCGCAGGAACAGCTTGCCGCCGAACCCGCCACCGATGAACGGGGAGTCGAGCCGCACATTCTCCTTGGGGATACCCAGGGTCTTCGCCACGTCTCCCCTGGTCCAGGCAATCATCTGGTTCGACGTCCACAGGGTCAGCTTCTCGCCTTCCCAGGCCGCGATCGTCGCGAACGGCTCCATCATGGCGTGGGATTCGTCAGGCGTCGTATAGCGCGCGTCGAGCGTCACCGGTGCCGAGGCGAAGGCCGCCTCGAAATTGCCCACCCGGGTGATCTTCGGTGCACCGTCATCACTGTTATAAGGGGCGGCGGGCGCCAGCGCCGCCAGGTCGAAACGCCCCTTGGCCCGGCTATATTCGACCCGCACCAGATTGGCGGCGGCGCGGGCCTGCTCGAACGTCTCGGCCACGACGATTGCGATCGCCTGGTGATAATGTTCGACCACCGGGCCGCCGAACAGCGAGGCGGTATTGAAATTGCCCTTGGCCAGCTTCGGCATGTCGAGCGTGGTGACCACCGCCAGCACTCCCGGCGCCGCCTTCGCCTCGTCCGTATTGATTCGATCGACCCGCCCCTTGGCGATCGCGCTGCCGACCAGATAGCCATAGGCCTGGTTCGGCACCGCATCGTGCCGCTCATAGGCATAGGGTGCTGAACCGGTGGTCTTGAGCGGACCATCGATTCGATCGGTCGGCTTGCCGATCACCTTGAGCTGGTCGATCGGGTTGGTGCCTGCCGGCGTGTCGAACTTCATGCCTGGCTCCTCGCGTCGCTCATTACCGCGGCGATCGTTCGCTCGACCAGCGGCAGCTTGAAGGCATTGTCATGCCTCGGCCTGGCGCCGGCGAGCAGATGCTCGGCGACCGCCTTCGGCCCGCGCTGCATCGATGCTTCCGCCGCCTCGACCCGCCAGGGCTTCGGCGCGATGCCGCCGACCGCGACTCGCCCGGTGCCGTCCGGCCGGATCACCGCCGCCACCGAGACGAGCGCGAAGGCGTAGGACGCCCGGTCACGCACCTTGTGATAAAGGTGCGTGCCGCCGATCGGCCTCGGCAGGGTGACGCTGGTGATCAGCTCGCCGCGGCGCAGCCCTGTCTCGACATGCGGGGTCTTGCCCGGCAAATGATGGAAATCGGCGATCGGGATGGAGCGCGGCGTTCCCGTCGCGTTGACTGTCTCGACCGTCGCATCGAGCAGCCGAAGCGCCACCGCCATGTCGCCGGGATAGGTCGCGATGCAGGCATCGCTTGTGCCGATCACGGCAAGCTGCCGGCTGAACCCGCCGATCGCCGCGCAGCCTGAGCCTGGCTTGCGCTTGTTGCACGCCTGGTTGGTGTCGTAGAAATAGGGGCAGCGGGTCCGCTGGAGCAGGTTGCCGGCGGTGGTCGCCTTGTTGCGCAGCTGCCCGCTCGCGCCCGCCACGATCGCGCGGGTCAGCACGCCATAGTCCCGCCGGATTCGATCGTCCGACGCAAGCGCGGTGTTCGTCACCAGCGCGCCGATCCGCATGCCGCCTTCGGGCGTCTTCTCGATCCGGTCGAGCTTGAGCGGCCCCACATCGACGAGATGCGCCGGCGCCTCGATCTCCAGCTTCATCAGGTCGAGCAGATTAGTGCCGCCGGCGATGAACTTGGCACCGGGTGTCCGCGCGACGGCCGCCGCGGCTGCGGCGGGCGTCTCGGCGCGCTCGTAGCTGAAGGGTTTCATGCTGCCCCTCCCGCGACGTCGGCCATTGCCTCGGCGATGTTCGAATAGGCGCCGCAGCGGCAGATATTGCCGCTCATCCGCTCGCGCATCTCGAGGTTGGTGGCTTTCGGCCGTTCGGTCAGGCTGGCCGAGACATGGCTCGGCACGCCTGCCCTGATCTCGCCCAGTACCGCCACCGCCGAACAGATCTGGCCGGGCGTGCAATAGCCGCACTGATACCCGTCGTGCCTGATGAAGGCCGCCTGCATCGGGTGCAGGTCGCCCGGCGTGCCCAGGCCCTCGATCGTGGTGACCTTGTCCCCCTCGTGCATCACCGCCAGGGTCAGGCAGGAATTGATCCGCTTGCCCTCGACCAGCACCGTGCAGGCACCGCACTGGCCATGGTCGCACCCCTTCTTCGTGCCGGTAAGCTGCAGATGCTCGCGCAGCGCATCGAGCAATGTCGTTCGGGTATCGAGTTCAAGCTCCCGGCGCTTGCCGTTCACCTCGAGCGAGACCGTCATCATCGACGGCGTCGCGCGCGGCGGCACGCCCTGCGCCTCGGCCCTGGGAACGGCAGTGAGCGCGGCCGAGGCGGCCGTAGCCGCCAGGACACCGCGGCGGGATATTTCCAGGTCGCCAGCCATATCGGGATTCATCCTCTGCAGAGTCTCGGGAACAGCGAATTCGGACGAGGCACCACGCGACCGTAACACCTCTGCCGACCCCAACGCACGACACCGGCCGCGCGATGCGCCGATACGATACCGGACCATATCATCGCGCTTCGCAAGCGGTGGCAATATCATTCTGGCTGGCGATACCGGGCGCGCGAAACGCCTGCGCCTCGGTACGCCAGCGTCGTCGAGAGACACGATGCCCATTCGGGAGCAACAGCGCTGTTTCAGATTCAACGATCGTTGCCCTGGGCGCGGCCCGTCGCACGAATACGGTTTTCCGTGTCGACGCGACGCTGTCGGCGGTTTCGCCGGTGAACCGCGACAGATTCTCGTCCAGCCGGGCGAAGGTTGCGGTGGCCCCCGACGACTCCACCAGTCGCGACATGGCTACGGCCCCCCCGCCATGGTAATTCTGCTGGGTCAGGAGCCGCCGATCGCGCGAATGTGCGGTTCCCTTCGGAGTGCGGTACACGACATGTCGGACCACCTCTTCCTTCAGGTGCCACCTTTTCCTTCAGGTGCCACCTTTTCCTTCAGGTGCCACCTTTTCCTTCAGGTGCCACCTTCTTCCTTCAGGTGATTGTTGCGGGCGCGCCGCCCGGCCGTTTCCCGCCCGCTGCCGGTATCGCCTCCAAACCGCCGGCCAGCCCCTGAGCACAAAGGCTACTTCACCAGTCACACAAGAGGAGCAAGGGAATGACAAGCAAACCCACCATCGTCCTGGTACATGGCTTCTGGGGAGGCGCCGCGCATTGGAGCAAGGTGATCGTCGAACTGTCCCGCAAGGGATATACGTCGATCCACGCTGTCGAAATGCCACTCACGTCGCTTGCCGACGATGCCGGGCGCACCCGCAAGATGGTGGCACAGCAGGACGGGCCGGTGCTGCTTGTGGGGCATTCCTACGGCGGCGCCGTCATCACTGAGGCAGGCGATCTGCCCAATGTCATCGGCCTCGTCTATATTGCCGCGTTCGCGCCCGATGCTGGAGAAAGCCCGGGTGGGATCACTCAGGAACATCTGCCCGCGGCCGCAGCCAATCTCGCGCCCGACAGCGATGGATATCTCTGGGTGAAGCCCGAAAAATTCCACGAAAGCTTCTGCCAGGACCTGACGCCGGACGAAGGGCTGGTGATGGCCGTGACTCAAAAGGCACCGCTCGCCTCTACATTCGGCGATACGATTACGGCACCCGCCTGGAAGAAGAAGCCTTCCTGGTATCAGATTTCCAGCGAGGACCGGATGATCGCCCCGGAGAACGAGGCCCGGATGGCGGCGCGTCTCGGTGCCCGCAAGATCATCACGCTCGCGGCAAGTCACGCCTCGCTTGCCTCGAAACCCGCCGAGGTTTCGGCGCTGATCGATGAGGCGGCGACGGAAGCGACTCAAGGCTGACGGTTCGGAGCGGCACCTCCTGAAGGAATATCCCGAAGGAGGTGCCGCCAGGCTCGCCATCGCCCACCGTCACGCCGTGGGTGCGCGTTCGCGATGGGCACGCGGTTCGCGGCGATCGTGCCGCCCGCGATTCAATCCGTCCCGCTTCGGTGATGAAATCGCATCGAGGTTCCTCCGCCGCGGGCCGCCCGCAGATGGAGCAGCACTCGAAGAACAGATTTCGCCTCTCAAGTAATGCGGGATGAAAATCCGATGCCGCTGGCAAAAATATTTGAAAACTCGTGTAGAAAGTGGCCAGTCCGGCTTCCACCCCGATGCCTCCCGGAGCATGTAGCGGAACTGATCCTGGCGCCGTTATGCAGTAGAACCAGTACAACCCCCAGGAAACGTCGAAATCCGCTCCCCTCGTCGGTGGGTCGCATAAATCGGGGAATATTTACCGGTTTTCCGCAGGTCGCCGCATTTTCCAACACAGCTTCGTTGCGAGTACTTGGCGATCGGTCAGGCGATGCCCCTGCCCCGTACGATCTCGCACCCGACCGCCGCATCCGGATAGATGTCGGGCTTCATCGACCGCACCGTCACCTGCGCGACACGGCGGTCGGCGAGGCACAACGCCGCGACCGCCTCGCACAGGGTCTCCTGAAGATGGAAATGCCGCCCGGCGACCAGCGCGCGGATGTCCGCGCGGATGAAGTCGTAGTCGAGCACTTCCTCGATCCGGTCGTCGCGGGGCGGCGTTGGATAATCGACCTCCATCCGCACGGAAACGATCACCCGCTGCGGCCCGGCCAGTTCCTCGGCATGGATGCCCAGGCCCATGACGAGCTCGAGCCCTTCCAGGATCGTGGTGAACCGCACGCCCTCAGCCATGCACCGGCTCGCGTGTCCGGCGTGTCTCGAACATCACGTCGCCGTCACGCGGCAGGAAATGCTGGCCATTGTCCACGAAGATATTCTGGCCATGGATTCCCCGCGCGGTCAGCAGGAATTCGACCGCCTCGGCGATCGACATCACATCGACCGGGCGCCGCAGCAGATTCTCGCTTGCCACCGCGCGGAACTCGGCGTCGCTCTGGTCCAGGCTTGGCAGCGACAGCCCCGGCGACACGGCGTTGACCCGGATCCGCGGCCCGAGCGCCTGGGCGAGCATCGCCGTCGCGCCGCCAAGCGCGATCTTGCCGCAGCTATACGAGAAGAAGTCGGGATTCGGATTGGCCAGCTTCTGGTCGAGGATGTTGACCACCGCGCCGGCCGCCAGGTCCTCCTGCGCCGCCAGCGCCGACGCAAGCAGCACCGGCGCGTCGAGATTCACCACCGCGTGGCCGCGCAGCATCGCCGGGTCGATCGACGGAGGACGGTCATAAGTGAAGAGCGACGCATTGTTCACCACCGCGCCGAGCGGCCCGCCGAACGCCGCCCGGGCCTCCGCCACCAGCCGGGCTGCCGTCCTCGCCGCCGCGAGATCGCCCGTCAGCACGCAGGCGCCCGGCAGCTCAGCCGCGAGCGCCTCGGCCTCGCCCGCTGAATGATGGTGATGGATCGCTACCCGCCAGCCGCCCGCGCCCAGATGCCGCGCGATGGCCGCGCCGATCCGACGCGGCGCGCCTGTCACCAGCACCGTCCGCACCATATCCGCCACCGCTCAATACCCCATCAGCGCGAGCACTTCCTTGCGGCTGCGGTCGTCCTCGCGGAACACCCCCATCATCCGGCTCGTCACCATGGAGACGCCCGGCGTCCGCACGCCCCGCGCCGTCATGCAGGCATGGCTCGCCTCGATCACCACGGCGACGCCGACCGGCTTGAGATTCTCCCAGATGCAATCCGCCACCTCGGCGGTCAGCCGCTCCTGCACCTGAAGGCGCCGGGCAAAGGCGTGGAGCACGCGCGCCAGCTTCGAGATGCCGACGACATAATTGCCCGGCAGATAGGCGATATGCGCCTTGCCGATGATCGGCGCCATGTGATGCTCGCAATGCGACTGGAAAGGGATGTCCTTCAGCAGGACGATCTCGTCATACCCGCCGACTTCCTCGAAGATGCGCGACAAATGATGCGCGGGATCGTCGCTGTACCCCGAACAATATTCCTTCCAGGCGCGCGCCACGCGCTGCGGCGTATCGAGCAGCCCTTCGCGCGTCGGATCATCGCCCGACCATCGAATCAGGGTGCGTACCGCCTCCGCGACTTCGTCCGGCACGGGGATCTTTGGCGTTTCGGTGACGAGGTCGCCGTTTTCGGGCCCGCCAGGGCGATGTTCAATACTCATTTCTTTAGGCCTTATTCGAACCTGACGTTACGGCAATCTCGCTTTGTGCGATCTCAGTTCGATTCCGAAACTGTCTCATTTGGGCAACAACTGTGCAACCCCGCTGTTTTCCTTCGATTCTGCCATTGACGACCGATTCACCGCGACGCAGAATTCGCATACCTTGATTACGAACAATGCTCAGTTGGCATAAGACCGGCGGGCTGGCCAAGAGGGGATCTCATCATGAAGAAATTCGAACTGCTTGCCGCGTCGGCCATCGCATTGCTCTACGCCACGCCCGCACTCGCGCAAAGCACGCCTGCCCCGGCCAGCCAGGACGGGTCGACGCTGAACGACAGCGACGACATCATCGTCACCGCCACCAAGCGCGAGCAGACGCTTCAGGACGTGCCGATCTCGGTGTCGGTCACCAGCAGCGCCACGATCGAGAAAGCCCAGATCCGCGACCTGATCGACCTTCAGTCGGTCGTGCCGTCGCTCAAGGTCGCTCAGTTCAACGCGGCAGGGCAGACCAACTTCATCATCCGCGGCTTCGGCAACGGCAACGGCAATGACGGTATCGAAAGCTCGGTCGGCGTGTTCGTCGACGGCGTCTACCGGTCGCGCTCCGCCTCCGCGCTCGACGATCTGCCCGAGATCGAACGCGTCGAGGTGCTGCGCGGCCCGCAATCGACCCTCTTCGGCAAGAACGTGTCGGCAGGTGCGATCAGCATCGTGACCAAGCGCCCGTCGTTCGAGTGGGGCGGCAAGGCGGAGATCAGCGTCGGCAATTACAGCCTGATGCAGACCCGGGCGACCATTACCGGCCCGCTCACCGACAGCCTCGCTTTCCGCGTCTCGGGCAGCCTCAACGAGCGTGACGGCTATTTCAAGAACCTGACCACCGGCAGCGACGTCAACAACCGCCATCGCTGGTCGGTCCGCGGCGACATCCTGTTCGAGCCGTCGTCGGACTTCTCGATCCGCATCATCGGCGACTACAACATCATCAAGGAAGTGTGTTGCGGCGTCACCTCGATCTACAACGGCCCCGCCACCCAGGCGATCAAGGCGCTTGGCTTCGCCGTCTCGGACACGACCAAGATCTTCGACCGCAACGTGATCTTCAACACCGATCCGTATAACCGCATCGTCGGCAAGGGCGTTTCGGGCCAGGTCGACTGGAACCTCGGCTTCGCGAAGCTGACCTCGATCACCGCCTATCGCAACCAGATCAACCAGTCGAACCAGGATATCGACTTCACCGCCGCGGATATCGCCAACAACATCACGGCCAACAACGCCAAGACCTTCACCCAGGAATTCCGCCTGGCGTCGAACGGAGATGGCCGGCTGAGCTGGCTGGTCGGCGGCTTTTATCAGGACGAAAGGCTGACCACCGGCCGCGACATCCGCTTCGGCAAGGACGCGCGCGCTTTCGTCAACGCGCTCTCGGGTGGACTGATCACCGGGCTCGAAGCGCTACAGAACGCGACCAACCCGTCGATCATTCCGGGGGGCACCTATTTCACCCCCGGCCAGGGCATTGCCGACAACTACAAGATGAAGCAGCGGTCCTATTCGCTCTTCGGCCAGGCCGATTTCAAGGTAACCGATCGCCTGACCCTGACGGGCGGCATCGCCTATATGAACGATCGCAAGGCGGTGGTGTCGAACGTCGTGATGAACGACAAATTCTCCGCCCTGAACCTCGAGAACGTCCCCGGGCTTGGCTTCCTCCCGTTCGCGGCGCTTCCAGCGTCGCTCTCGGGCTGCTTGCTGCAGAAGGGCTTCAATCCGGCATCGACCGGTGGACGCGTGCCGGTGAACCTGTTCGGTGCCAGCCTCGGCGCATCGCTGCCCGGGCCCGGCTCGGCGCCGTGCCCCGGTTCGCTGGCGGGCACCAACCCCTTCGCCCTGAACGCCCTGCAGTTCTTCTACGCCAACACGCCCAATCACGGGCCCGTCAACTATCCGAACGCCAATGAATCCGGCATCTTCAAGGGCGACAAGGTCACCTATGCGGCACGCGCCGCCTATGATCTGGATTTCGTGAACGTCTATGTCAGCTATTCGACCGGCTGGAAGGCAAGCGCGGTCAACCTGTCGTCGGACAGCCGCCCGCCGCTGAACGGCGTCGGCCGGTCGGCCGCTCCTGAAGAAGTCACCGTCTATGAAGCGGGCGCCAAGGCGAAGTTCCGTGGCGGCTATTTCAACCTTGCGGTGTTCAAGCAGTCGATCAAGGGCTTCCAGTCCAACGCCTTTACCGGCCTCGGCTACAGCCTGGTCAATGCCGGCAAGGAATCGGTCCGCGGCTTCGAAGTGGACGCGGCCTACAGCCCTGTCTCGGCCCTCGCCCTCACCGGCTCGGTCACCTACCTCGATCCGAAATATGATTCCTTCACCGGCGCCCCGTGCGTGAACTATGATACCACCCGGTGCCCGATCAATCCGGCGACGGGACTTCGTCCGTCGTTCCGCGATCTGTCCGGCCAGAAGCCGGCGGGCATCCCGACCTGGAGCTTCTCGACCTCGGCCACGCTGTCGCACAATCTCACCAACGACGTCAGCGCCTATCTCCGCGGCGAATATAATTATGCCAGCAAGTTCCAGCTCACCGAAACCACGCCGCCGAACCTGTCGACCTATGGGCAGAACACGATCAACGCCAGCCTCGGGTTCCAGAGCAAGGCAAACAAGCTCGAGCTGATGTTCTGGGTCCGCAACCTCACCCAGGACAATTACCTGATCTCGACCTTCCCGACGGTGGCGCAGGACGGCAGCTACAGCGGCTATCCGAACCAGCCGCGCACCTTCGGCGGGACGCTCCGCAAGAGCTTCTGATACCGCCCTGCCCGTCCCGGCCGGCGCGCCGGCGGAATCGCCCCCTTTTCCAACCGGAAGAGGGGGTTTTTCCGTCCTGGTGATCGCGAAACCGCTCCTGTCGTCGCATCCCGGTCGAAAACCGGCCCATCCGTGCCCGCAAGGAGGGGGATTAGCGCATTGTAAGGAGTGACAATCCCCAAAAGGCGGCGCACAAGCGAGAGACGCTGAAGCAGGCGTGAAACCGATGTCGACATGAACGACACATCAGGAAGGACATTTTATGGCGAAAGAACCCACGGCAGCTCCCAAGACCGGCGGCATCCATGCGCCTGTGCAGCCGTCCCCGGAGCTGGGCGCGATCGTCGGCAACGACAAGCTGCCGCGCAGCCAGGTGATCAGCAAGGTATGGGACTATATCAAGTCAAACAACCTGCAGAACCCGGCGAACAAGCGCGAGATCCTCGCTGACGACAAGCTCAAGAAGGTGTTCGGTCGCGACAAGGTCACGATGTTCGAGATGAACAAGTACATCGCACAGCACGTCAAGGCATAAGCGCCTCAAGGAGCCACTCCGGCGGGCACCGCTTGCGCAGGCGATGCTGGTGCCCCCGAGTGGACTCGAACCACCGGCCTGCGGTTTAGGAAACCGTCGCTCTATCCTGCTGAGCTACGGGGGCGCGAGCCGGGTCGTAGAGATTGGCCCTTCACGGGTCAATCGCGCAGGAAGCCCTTGCGCAATTACCGCTTCAGTTGATCGCTTCCGGCGGAACCACCGGAAATGGCAGCGCCGCGATCGCCACGCCCTCCTCGGCCAGGGCCTTGGCCTCGCCTACTGTCGCTTCACCATGGATCGGCGCCGGATCGGCGTCACCGGCATGCATCGCGCGGGCACGGTCAGCGAAGGCCCGGCCGACCCATTCGGATTTTTCGAGCGCCCTGGCCTGCGCCTCGGCAAGGGCCCGGATCGCCGCCTTCATCGCCGCGGGCGTCGGGGCCTCGGCGCCAGTCGCGGTCGCTGGCGCGGCCGGATCCTTGCGATTGCCCTTGGCCGGGATATTCGGCGCCATCACCGCCTTGCCGATATCGGCATCGCCGCATAGCGGGCACGACAATAGCCCACGAGCGCGCTGGTCCTCGAACGCGCCGCTCGAGGCGAACCAGGCTTCGAACACATGCTCGCCGGAACAGCGCAGGTCGAAGACGATCACGATGCCGTCTCGACCACGGGGATCGGGCGCCGATGCGCCAGCACCGGAATGCGCGCGCGGACGTCGGCGATACGTGCGGGATCGATCTCCGCAAAGCCTAGGCCAGGCTCCTCGCCCATGTCGAGCAACACCTCGCCCCAGGGATCGATCACCAGCGAATGACCATAGGTCGCCCGGCCGTCCTCATGCACCCCGGTCTGCGCCGCCGCGACGACGAAGGCGGCTGCCTCGATCGCCCGGGCACGCAACAGGATATGCCAGTGCGCAGCCCCGGTCGGCCGGGTGAAGGCAGCCGGTACGGCGAGAACGGTCGCCCCTGCGTCGCTCAGCGCGCGGAACAGGTCAGGGAAGCGCATGTCGTAGCAAATGGCGAGCCCGACCTGCCCGACCGGCGTATCGACGACCACCGCGCCGCTGCCCGGCGTATAGGAGGCCGATTCCCGCCAGCTTTCACCCGTCGGCAAATCGACATCGAACAGATGAAGCTTGTCGTAACGCGCGCGGACCGCGCCCTGCGGATCGATCACATAGGCGCGATTGGCAAGCTTGCCGTCATCGCCGCGCACCGCGAGCGAGCCGAGATGGACCCAGATGCCCTGCTCCGCGGCTGCCTTGCGCACCGCCGCCAGCACGGCATCATCCGCCTCGGCGCGAAGATGGCTCGCAGCCCTGGCACGATCGCTGTCGAGCAGGCCGGACATCTCGGGCGTGAACAGCATCGCGGCACCGCCCTTCGCCGCTTCAGCGATCGCATCGGTAATGGTGCGGGCATTGGCGGCGGGGTCGATCCCCGTCGTCATCTGGAGCAGCGCGATCCTCATGCCGCGAGCAACGCGTCGAGCTTGCCCTCATGGTCGAGCGCGGCGAGATCGTCAGATCCGCCGACATGTTTTCCATCGATGAAAATCTGCGGGACGGTACTGCGACCGTTCGCGCGTTGCAGCATCTCGGCACGCTTCGGGCCGCCCATGGTGATGTCGAATTCCTCGACCTCGACGCCCTTGCCTTCGAGCAGGCGCATCGCCCGCGTGCAATAGGGACAGAAAGCCTTGGTGTAGATTTCGATCTTTGCCATGATTCCGAAATGTGGGCGGCCCGGCCGCTTGTCAATCGTCAGCAGCCGGATCGAGCACCCGTGCCCAGCACAGGATGGCGACGCTGGCGGCGCCGGCTTGAAGCAGCGACCGTGTACAGGCATCGCCGGTCGCCCCGCTGGTATGGATATCGTCGACCAGCACCACCGACTTGCCGCGCACCCTTTCGCGGGCATGGGCCGGGATATGAAAGGCCCCGGATACCGTCTTCGCCCTGCCCCGCGCGCCCATCCCGCGCAGGGGTGGCGTAGCCCGGACACGCTGAAGCAACATCGGGTCATTCGCGACACCCGATGCCCGCGTCAGCGCCCGGGCGATCAGCGCCGCCTGGTTGAATCCGCGCGACCAGATACGCCAGCGGTGAAGCGGAACCGGCACGAGCAGTTCAGCGCCCTCCGGCATCAGCCGCGTCATCTGCCGGGCAACCGTCTCGGCAAAGGCAGTGCGCCCGCCATATTTGAGCCGTAGCGCGACGGTGCGCGCGACATCCCCATAGGCAACGGCAGCACGAACGCCGGCATGACGCGGCGGCTGCCGATGGCACGCGGCACACAGTGCGCCAGGCCCAAGATCATAGGCGAAAGGCGCGTGGCAAGCGGCACACCAGGGTGGGCCGAGAAAGCGCAATTCCCCCCAACAGGCCGCGCAGAAGCGATGGTCCTCCCCCGTCACCGCACCACAACCGGGGCAGCGCGGCGGCAGCGCGAGATTGGCGACAACACGCAACGGATCGAGAAACCGCGCCACACACCCTTGTCGCGCCGCCCGTCCGACGGCACAAGCCTGCGCGGTGAGCATCCCTGACATCTTCGACCGGACCGCACGACGCCGACGCCGCGACCGCGCCGTCGCCGATTTCGCAGCATATGACTTTCTTCGCGCGGCGATGCTCGACGGCATCCAGGAACGGCTTGCGGCGGTGACGCGCGACTTCGATGACGTGCTTGATCTCGGCTGCTTCGACGGAGCGTTTCCGGCGGCTGGAAGGCACGTCGTCCGCTGCGATGCCGGTTTCGCCTTTGCTCGTGCCGCAGACGGCGTGCAGGCCGACGAGGACCGGCTCCCCTTTGCCGACGCTTCCTTCGATCTGGTCGTTTCGGCGGGCGTGCTCGACAGCGTCAACGACCTGCCCGGCGCGCTGACCCTGATCCGGCGCGCATTGCGACCGGACGGACTGTTCCTCGCTGCCTTTACCGGCGCGGGGACTCTCCCGACCCTTCGCGCCGCCTTCCGCGAGGCGGAGCGCGACCGGCCGGCCGCACGCATCCATCCGCAGATCGACGTGCGATCCGCCGGCGATCTGCTGGTCCGGGCAGGCTTCGCGCTGCCCGTCGCCGACGTGGAATCGCTGAGCGTGCGCTACGGCACCCTTGGCAGGCTGCTGGGCGACCTGCGCGGCATGGCCGCAACGAACCTGCTGGTCGGGCGCACGCCGCTTCGCCGCGATACGCTGGCCCGCGCCGCCGATGCCTTTGCGGCGCAGGCTGACCCCGACGGTCGCACATCGGAGCGTTTCGAGATCATCTTCCTGACAGGCTGGGCCCCTGCCCCGTCCCAGCCGCAACCGGCCCGGCGCGGCAGCGCCACGGAATCGCTGGCGAATGCGCTCAAGCGCATGCCGCCCAAAACCGACTAGCCGATCATTCCGTCGCCGGAACCCCGGGCAAGCATCCGTCCGATCGCGTCGAACAGCGAATCCATCGCGACGGGCTTGAACAGCACCTCGTCGGCTCCCTCCGTCAGGCAGCGCTCGCGCAGGTCGATCGCGGTATCAGCAGTCACCACGATGATCGGCAGCTTGCCCTTGGCATCGTCGCGGCCGCGAATATGCCGGATCGCCTCAAGCCCATCCATTCCGGGCATGCGCAGGTCGACAAGGATCATGTCGAAATCCTGATCCTCGATCATCTGCAGGCCGATCTCGCCGCTTTCGGCGCCGACCATCGATGCCCCGGCCACGTCGAGCATGTCCTTCACGACCCGCCGATTCATCGAATCATCCTCGATAAAGAGGACGTTCATGGCTTGAACGCCGGGGCGCTTGCCGTTTGGTGGTGAAATGGAACCATATCGGATGTCTCTATCGGATCATGCCGCGCGCGTTACAAGATGGCTGGCGTTGTCCGCGTCGCTTTTGTCCAATGGGAAAAGCGTCTCGGCCAACGCCGTGCCGGCGATCGGCTTGGCAATCACGAGAGCGATGCCAGCCGTGAGAAATTCAGTGCGCTGATCGTCGCTCGGCGCGGGCCAGAGCAGCGCTGAAACAGCCCCGGAGTCAGTTGCCGCGGCGGCCAGCGTCGCGAGTGCAGCGGGCATATCCTCGCCAGCCTTGACCGTCGCGTCGTCGATCAGCAACCGGGATACGCCGCCGGCAGCCAGCAGGGCGACCGCCTCGTCGACCGTGGCAGCAAAGAGCACATTGCCTGCACGGACCTCAAGAACGGCCCGCAACATGCTGCGCGAGATGGGATTGCGGTCGAGGATGATCAGTGCCCCCGCTCCCCGCACTTCCTCCACCGCTTCAGCAGCCGCGGCACGGACCAGGGGCAATTCAAGGGTGAAAACTGATCCTTCGCCCACCTGGCTGCGGACAGTCACGTCGCCATCCATCGCGCGCGCCAGGTTGCGGCAGATCGCAAGCCCCAGCCCGGTTCCGCCGAACTTGCGCGTTGTCCCGGCATCGACCTGGCGGAAGGATTCGAAGATGATCTCGTTTTTGTCCGCCGGAATGCCGATACCGGTGTCAGCAACCTCGATCTTCAACCTCGGCCCGCCCGCATCCTCGCTGGCGAAGGCGCGCACCCGCACCGATCCCTTTTCAGTGAACTTCAGGGCATTGGAGAGGAGGTTGAAGGTAATCTGGCGCAACCGGGCGGCATCGCCCTCGATCCGGTCCGGACAATCCGCGAGATCCAGCGCGAAGGCGATCCCCTTACCCCGCGCCTGCTCTTCCCACATGCGCGAGACCTCGAGCAGCGTCGCCTTCAGATCGAACGGCTCGCGCTCGATCGTCATATTGCCGGTCTCCATCTTCGCGACATCGAGAATGTCGTCGACCAGCGCGCGCATGCTGAGCCCCGCACCGTGCACCACCTCGATCCGGTCGCGGGTCGGCTCGTCAAGCTTGCGATCGGCCAGCATCACCTGGGTCATGCCGAGGATGCCGTTCAGCGGCGTGCGGATTTCATGGCTGGTGGTCGCAAGGAATTCGGTCTTGGCGGCGAGCGCCTTGCCCAGGGCACTGTTGGTCGCGGCGAGATCGATATTCGCGGCGCGTACTTCATTGCGGCTGCGCCGGATCGTGACGAGGCCGAAGGCGAGCATCGAAACGATGATCAGCGTGGCCACACCCGCGCCGATGAAGACGACGCGCTGAGTCTCGGCGCGTGCCTGCTCTGCCTCGTATTTGCGCTGGGCCTCGGCGGCCTGCAGCTTGGTGATCTTCAGTTCCTGATTGGCGAAATCGAAGCGCGCAGCGGCAAGCGCCGTATTGGTGGACGCGGCCAGCGTCGAAGTCTGGTCGTCGAGGCGCTTCAACGCCTCGAGATGGACAAGTGCCTCCGCCTGCCTTCCCGTCTTCTTGAACAGGTCATAGGCGGTCTGGTGAGCTTCACGGAACGCCAGCGTGGTCGTGCGCAGGTCGACGCCGGCGAAGCTGCGTTCGATCAATGCCGTCGCACGGGCGAGATCGCCGTGCTGAAGCGCCGCTTGTGCCGCCAGCCCCAGATCCTGGCTGTCCGTCGGCATACCCGCCGCGCGCGAGACCCGCGCCACGTCGGCGATGGTCTGGTCCGCGGCGGCAAGCTTGCCGGTGGCGAGCTGCGCTCGGGCGATGTTACGCAGGATCTGCACTTCCCGACCGGGGCTCTTCATCGTCCGCGCGAGCGCCAGTGCCTCGTTGAATTGCTTCTCCGCCCCGGCGAAACGGTCGAGCTCCTTCAGGCACACGCCACGATTATTATAGATGGCAAGCAGCAATGACGGGTCACCGCGATAGACCTCCATCGCCTGGCTCGAATAGCGCAGTCCGTTCGCATAGTCCTTCGCCTCCTGGTACAGGAGCGCGATGCTCAGCAGCGCCACCGCTCGACTGCGCGTCTCGCCGAGATCGCGGAACACCGCATGCGCCGCCTGGTAATCGGAGAGCGCGGCCGCGACATCGGCCTTGGCGGTATGCAGGCCACCGCGTGACAGCAGGATATCGCCCTTGAGCTTGGTCGGCGCCCCACCGCCTGCAACCGCCCCATAAGCGCGATCGATCAGGGGCTGGGCGTGACCGAGGTCGTTCAGGCGAAGATAGGCCTCGCCCTGAAGCCATTGGGCGGTCGCAACGGCAATGATCCGCCGGCGGCCGTGCAATGTCCGGGCCTCCCCCTCTGCAGCCTTGGCCTTTTCGATCGTCTTGCCCGGATCGACGAGCATCATCGCCTTGGCGTCGGCCACCATTGCGTCGAAGCGGCTCCCTCCGTCCATCACCGGCGCTGCCACCTGCGCCCGCGCCGGGGCATTCACGCCCGCCATCGCCAGCGCGATCAGCGCAGCCGCCATCAAGGTGCGAAGAGTGAACCCCATCATCGCGGGGCAGTTTGAACGGGACATGTTAAATACGCGCTAAGGGATTGCGTCGATGTCGCGCTCAGGCGCTCTTCCAGAAGCTTGCCGGGCGGCGGAACATCGCATGGCCCGGGTCTTCCGGGGTGCGCGCCTTGTCGTCGCGCAGGAACTGGCGGAACGCGTCGATCGAGACCGGCCGGCTGATCAGATATCCCTGCACCATGTCGCATCCCATCACGCTCAGCAGCGCCATCGCCGCCTGTGTCTCGACCCCTTCCGCCGTCACTTCCATCTCCAGCGCATGCGCCAGATCGATGGTGGACCGCACGATCAACGGATCGCGATTGCTGCTGGTGAGCTGCAGCACGAACATCTTGTCGATCTTCAGTTCCTTGGCGGGGAGCTGCTTCAGATAGGCCAGCGACGACAGGCCGGCACCGTAGTCGTCGATCGCGATGGTGATCCCGACATCGGCAAACGCCTGCAGATTGAAGATCGCGCTTTGCGGATCGCGGATCACTGAGGTTTCGGTGATCTCGAACCCGATCCGCGCACCGCTTTCGCGTACCTTGGCGCAGGCGAGCTTCACAAAGCGCACATCGGCGAGCAACTGGCCCGAGATATTGATGAAGATGGTCAGATCGTTGCCGTCGGTCGCGAGCAGCCTCTGGTCGGCGATCACCTGGTCGAGCGTCCAGAGAGTGAGCGCGGAGATCTCGCGGGCTTCTTCCGCCACGGTAATGAAATCGCCCGGGAGGATCAGCCCGCGCGTCGGATGCTGCCACCGCACCAGCGCCTCGGCGCTCGCAATCTCCTGACGGCGGACATGCACCTTTGGCTGATATTGAAGGAACATCTCCCCGTTCTTGATCGCGCCGGGCAGTTCGCGGGTCAGGGTCAGCCGATCGAAGGCCGGCGTGCCCGCGGAGAGATCCCGGATGACGGCATGCGCCTCGCTGCGGGCCTGCTCAAGCGCACTCTCTGCCTCTTCGGCGAGCCGCACGTCTTCAGCATTGCCGACCGGCGCGGCAGCGGCGCCAAAGTGCATATTGAGCCGATGCTGCTCCCCGTCCAGATCGAGCGGCAGATCGAAATCCGCAGTCAGACAGCCCAGTGCAGCAGCAAGGTCAGTCAGCGAATCGCCCTCGAACGCGATCTCCACGATATTGCGCCCGACCACTGAGATGCGGGCGTCAGCCAGGCTCGCGTCTATCCGATCGCTGACATCGATCGGCAACCGGTCGGCCCGCGAGCGCCCGAGGTGGCGGCGCAATGCCGCGAAATTCGCGATTTCGGCAAGACAGAGGAACTGCCACGCCTTGGGCAGGGGCGGCAGCGTCTCGTCCGGTCCGTCGAGCGCCATGGCGGCTCGGTCGAGCAATTGCCGCCGATGTTTCTCGAATCCGCTCATACCGCCCGGCGGGGCTTCCGCACGCGGCGCACCGACACCGCTTTCCTCGCCCGCGCGGTGGCGAAGGGCAGCGGACATCAGCCGCCGCGTACCGCGACCCCTGGGTCCCCCTGTCGGGCTATATCTACCTGAAGCGCGCGCCATCGTTGTGAGCGGTAGCAGCGGACCGCTGAAGGAACTCTTAAACCTCCTGCGGCCGGCGCGGAAACCCACGGGAATCCGATTGCTTTATCCCTAATTTTCCGTTAAGAAATTCACGCGCTCGCCTGAGTGCACAAGGGAGAAAGCAAGTGCTTAAGTTCATTATCGCGCTGATCTACGGCGAGGGCATCCGTCCCTGGTAAACCAGTCCATCGACCCGATACCCGGCCGAAATAACCTGTCTTTATAGAGGGTTGGCTGGGGATCGGGTCGATACGACCGAAACCCTTTTCTCAGGCACGCAACGCGGATCGCCCGAAGGCACGAAAGCCGCGGTCAGCCATGCAGTCCCGATTCGGGACTTACCGATTTCGGTAAATTATTTTCTCAGATTGCTCCAAATTGGCGGCGTTTCCACCGGGAGCACATCCGGAAATTTCCAGAAAATTTTGATACGCGAGACATCGCGGGACATGACACCGCGCCCCAACGCCATCGCAGATTCGCGGCAGGGTACGGGGTCGTATCGAACGCCCGTATCCCGCCAGTCTATTTGAATGATTCAGGCTGTGACCGGCTCTCGGGCAGGTTCGGCCGCCTGACGGCGCGGCACCGGGTTGGAGAACTCCATCCCGTCATCGACTGAACCGAACCGCAGCGAGACAATGTCCTTCGCGTAGTTCTGATGGAGCTTCCAGGGCTTCTTGTTGCCCTGTTTCGGGAATTTCTCCATCGCCCGGGTCACATATCCGGAGGTGAAGCTCAGGAACGGTTCGGGCGTGAGCACGTCGTCGCCGATCCGCGGCGTCGCCTGGCGAAGACCACGCTTCTTCATCGTGTTGAGCAACCGACAGACATAAGCGCAGGTGAGATCGGCCTTCAGTGTCCAGGACGCGTTGGTATAGCCGAAGGACGACGCCATGTTCGGCACGTCGCTGTACATCATGCCCTTGTAGTTGAACGTCTTCGACAGGTCGACCGGCGCGCCGTCGACACTGAACACGACGTCGCTCAGCAGCTGCAGTTCAAGCCCGGTCGCGGTAACGACCACGTCGGCGGCAAGGTCGGCGCCCGAGGCAAGCCTGATCCCGCCGGGTGTGAAGCGTTCGATCGTATCCGTGACGACCGAGGCCTCCCCCTTCTTGAGCGAGGCGAACAGATCGCCGTCGGGTACCAGGCACAGGCGCTGGTCCCAGGGATTGTAGCGCGGCGTGAAATGGGTGGCGATGTCGTAATCAGGTCCCAGTTCGGTCCGGACCATCTCGAGCAGCCGCGCCTTGGTCTTTTCCGGCCGCTTGCGCGCCAGATTGTAGAAGAACATCTGGAACAGCACGTTGCGCCACCGCGTGATGCCATAGGCGGTCATCGCCGGCAGCTTGCGGCGCAGCCAGTTGGCGAAATTATCCTCGGCCGGACGCGACACGACATAGGTGGGCGATCGCTGCAGCATCGTCACATGCGCGGCCTTCTCGGCCATCGCGGGCACGAGCGTCACCGCGGTTGCACCACTGCCAATCACCACGACATTCTTGCCGGTATAGTCGAGATTCTCGGGCCAGAATTGTGGATGGACGATGCGGCCGGCAAAGTCTTCGGCGCCGGGGAAATCGGGCGTATGGCCGCGGGCATAATTATAATAGCCGCTGCACATGAAGAGGAAATTGCAGGTGAATTGAACCGGACCATCCGGCCCGTCCGCCTCGACCGTCCAGCGCGCGTCAGGCGTCGACCAGGCCGCCCGCTTCACATGATGACGATACCGGATGCGCTGGTCGATCCCCGCCTCTCGCGCGGTGTCGTTCACATACTTCAGGATCGAGGGTCCATCGGCGATCGCCTTCGCCTCGGTCCAGGGGCGGAAGGAATAGCCCAGGGTATACATGTCGGAATCGGAACGGATGCCGGGATAGCGGAACAGGTCCCAGGTCCCGCCCAGCGCCTCACGGCCCTCCAGAATCACATAGCTGCGATCGGGGCTCAGCTTCTGCAGGTGATAGCCTGCGCCAATACCGGAAATGCCGGCACCCACCACGACCACATCGAAATGTTCAACGCCCATGTATCGCTCTCCCACGATACCCGATATTCGATTTTTTGCCGGGAAGCAAAGATCGGTTTCGATCCGCAATGCTTTTTGGGGCGCTGATGCGAAAAGTCCTTCCCCGGCCGAGGCGTTCGGACCGGGGAAGTAGCAGTATGCCGCCTGGGCGGCGAAATCAGCTTTTCACCGCCAACGCCGCCTGCGCTGCCGCCAGCCGCGCGATCGGGACGCGGTACGGCGAGGCGCTGACATAATCGAGGCCGATCTTCTCGCAGAAGGCGATGCTTGCCGGATCGCCGCCATGCTCGCCGCAAATGCCGAGCTTGATGTCGGGGCGGGTCGCCCTACCCCGTTCGGCGGCCAGCTCGATCAGTTCGCCCACACCCTCGATATCGAGACTGACGAACGGGTCCTTCGGGTAAATGCCGCGCTCGACATAGGTGGTGAGAAAACGCGCGGCATCGTCGCGGCTGACACCCAACGTCGTCTGCGTCAGGTCGTTGGTACCGAAGGAGAAGAAGGCGCCGACCTCGGCGATCTCGCCCGCCTTCAGCGCAGCGCGGGGCAGTTCGATCATCGTTCCGACGAGATACTCGATCGTCCTGCCCTTGTCGGCGAATACCGCTGCGGCGGCCTTGTCGACCACTGCCTTCATCAGTTCGAGCTCGCGACGCGTCGCGACCAGCGGGATCATCACCTCGGGGATCGGTGCCGCACCCGATTTTTCCGCCACGGCGACCGCCGCCTCGAAGATGGCACGGGCCTGCATCTCGTAGATCTCGGGATAGGTCACGCCGAGGCGGCACCCCCGATGACCGAGCATCGGGTTGAACTCGTGCAGTTCCGCCGCGCGGCGCTTCAGCACCTCGACCGCCACGCCCGCCGCGCTGGCGACCTCGGCGAATTCGGTCTCCTCGTGCGGCAGGAATTCGTGGAGCGGCGGATCGAGCAGGCGGATGGTCACCGGCAGACCGGCCATCACCTCGAAGAGCTGGATGAAATCGGCGCGCTGTTCGGGCAGCAGCCGGTCGAGCGCGACTCGCCTCCCCTTCTCGTCCTCGGCCAGGATCATCTGGCGCACCGCGGTGATGCGGGCGGCATCGAAGAACATATGCTCTGTACGGCAGAGGCCGATGCCCTCCGCGCCGAACTCGCGCGCGACCCTTGCGTCGAGTGGCGTCTCCGCATTGGCGCGGACCTTGAGGCGGCGCACGCCATCGGCCCAGACCATCAGCGTGCCGAAATCGCCGGCCAGTTCGGGCTGGACGGTCGGCACGGCGCCCATCATCACTTCGCCGGTCGACCCGTCGATCGTGACGATATCGCCTTCCTTCACCTCGCGCCCGCCGACGCGCATCACGCGTTCCTTGGCATCGATCGCGATCGACCCGGCGCCGGAGACGCAGGGGCGCCCCATGCCGCGCGCGACGACCGCGGCGTGGCTGGTCATGCCGCCACGCGCCGTCAGGATGCCCCGCGCGGCGTGCATGCCGTGAATGTCCTCAGGCGAGGTTTCGACCCGGATCAGGATGACGCTGTCGCCGGCATTCGAGCGCTTCTCGGCGGTATCGCTGTCGAACACGGCCGCACCGGAAGCAGCACCGGGGCTGGCCGGCAGGCCCTTGGCGATCACGTCGCGCGTCGCGGCAGGATCGAGCGTCGGGTGAAGAAGCTGGTCGAGCGCGGCGGGATCGACGCGGGCGACGGCCTCCTCGCGGGTGATCAGCCCTTCCTCGGCCATGTCGACCGCGATCTTGAGCGCTGCCTTGGCGGTGCGCTTGCCCGACCGGGTCTGGAGCATCCAGAGCTTGCCCTGCTGCACCGTGAACTCGATGTCCTGCATGTCGCGATAGTGGGTCTCGAGCAGGTCGAACACCTTGGCCAGCTCGATGAAGGTCTCCGGCATCGCCTCTTCCATCGAGGCCGGCTTGGCGCCGGCTGCCTCGCGGGCAGCCCTGGTCAGATATTGCGGAGTGCGGATACCGGCGACGACGTCCTCGCCCTGTGCGTTGATCAAGAATTCGCCATAATAGGCCCGGTCGCCCTTGGCCGGATCGCGGGTGAAGGCGACGCCCGTCGCCGAGGTCTCGCCCATGTTGCCGAAGACCATCGCCTGGACGTTGACCGCCGTACCCCAGCTCGCCGGGATGTCGTTGAGGCGGCGATAGACCTTGGCGCGCTCCGACTGCCACGAGCCGAACACGGCGCCAACCGCGCCCCAGAGCTGGTCGTGCACGTCCTGCGGGAAGGGCTTGCCCCATTGCTGGTCGACCAGCGCCTTGTACTCGACCACCAGCGCCTGGAGATCCTCCGCGGTCATGTCGGTGTCGAGGAAATAGCCCTTGTCTTCCTTTGCAATCTCAAGAGCTTCCTCGAAGCTGTGATGATCGAGCTCGAGGACGACGTCGGAATACATCTGGATGAAACGGCGATAGCTGTCCCACGCGAAACGCGCGTCGCCCGAAGTTGCGGCAAGGCCCTGCACCGTCTCGTCATTGAGGCCGAGGTTAAGCACAGTATCCATCATGCCCGGCATCGAGGCGCGGGCGCCCGAGCGGACCGAGACAAGCAGAGGATCGGCCGCGTCACCGAACTTCTTGGCCGTGACGCCCTCGATATGGGCGATGCCGGTGGCAACTTCGGCGCGCAGTCCCTCGGGGAACTGGCCACCCTCGTCATAATAGACGGCGCAGAACTCGGTGGAGATGGTGAAGCCCGGCGGCACCGGCAGGCCGATCGAGGCCATTTCCGCAAGGTTGGCACCCTTGCCGCCGAGCAGATTGCGGTCGCCCTTGCCGCCATCGGAAACACCCCCGCCGAAGCGGTAAACGTACTGCGTCATTCGTCAGTCCTCTGTGTGCCTGGTTTTCGCTGGGGAGGCGAGGCAAAGGGTAGTGTGTCTGGCGGGGCGAACGTGCGTGCGTCAGCCCTCGATCTTGGAGAAGTCGGCGACCGAGTGGACCGCGTTGCGGACCCGCGCGAGCAGCGCAAGGCGTGCATCGCGCTTCGCAGGATCGGGATCGTTGACGGTCACATCGTCGAAGAACCGGTCGATCGGTCCCCTCAGGCTCGCCAGTGCCGCCATTGCCCCCTCGAAATCCTCAGCCCCCACGGCGTCGCGCGCACGCGGCTCGGCAGAATCGAGCGCGGCGACGAGCGCGCTTTCGGCGGGTTCGGGCTCGTAGGACAGCTTTTTATCCTCGGCGGCGGTAAAGCCCTCCTTCTTGAGGATGTTCGCGGCACGCTTGTAGCCGGCGAGGAGATTGGTGCCGTCCTCGGTGATGACGAACCCCTGAAGTGCGTGCACGCGGGCGAGCAGGCGGACGAGATCGTCCTCGCCGCCGAGCGCGAAGACCGCGTCGATCAGGTCATGGCGGATACCGGCTTCGCGTTGCTGGACCTTGAGACGGTCGGCGAAGAAATTGACCGCGTCATCGAGGTCGATCGGGTCGTCCTGCTTGTCTGGCGCAGCAAGTCTCGCCTTGAGCGCCGCTGCGGTCGCCTCGCGCGTCAGCCTCTGGTCGCCCTCGTACATGAGGCTGAAGACGTCGAGCAACGCCAGCGATGCGGCCACGCCTTCAGCCGCGCCGCGCTGGAACCTCAGCATTTGGGCGGTCGCCCAAAGCGGCGCCTTCAGATTGAAGCGAAGGTCGTTTTCAATCGCGAGGGCAATCACCGCGAGCGCGGCACGTCGCAGGCCAAACGGATCCTTCGATCCGGTCGGTTTCTCATTGACCGCAAAGAAGGAACCGATGGTATCGAGCTTGTCGGCAAGCGACACGGCGACCGTTATGGGCGCGGTGGGAACATCGTCTCCCTGCCCGACCGGCTTGTAATGATCGCGGATCGCGTCGGCGACCCGGGGATCTTCGCCTTGGGCGCGCGCATAATAGCCACCCATCAAGCCCTGAAGCTCGGGAAACTCACCGACCATCCCGGTGACGAGGTCAGCCTTGGCGAGGCGCGCGGCACGTTCAGCGAGATCCGCCGGCGAAGCGATAGCGGCGGAGGAGGGACTTGCCCCTCCGACAATGCCTTCCTCGACCAGCCAGCGCGCCAGCTTCGCGACCCGCTCGACCTTGTCGGCCACGGTCCCGAGCTTCTCGTGAAAGACGATCTTCCCGAGCTTCAGCGCCTGCTCGTCGAGCGGCACCTTGAGATCGGTTTCGTAGAAGAACTTCGCGTCGGACAGCCGCGCCGCGATCACCTTGCGATTGCCTTCGACGATCTTCGCGCCGCCATCGACCGCGTCGATGTTCGCTGTACAAATGAAGGCGTTGGCAAGCTTTCCTGCGCCGTCGCGACAAACGAAATATTTCTGGTTCACGCGGGCGGTGAGCTGGATCACCTCCGGCGGGACGCTCAGGAACTCGGGATCGAAACGACCGAGCAACGGGACCGGCCACTCGGTCAGGCCGGCATTCTCGGCGACCAGCCCCTCGTCTTCGATCAGGTCGAGCCCGGCCTCGGCGGCCAGCGCCGAGGCACGCTCGCGGATGATCGCGCGGCGTTCGTCCTGGTCGACCAGGACATGGCAGGCGCGCAGCTTCTCGGCATAGTCCGAGGCCGAGCCGATGGTGATGACGCCCGGATGATGGAAGCGGTGGCCGACGGTCGCCGCGCCCGAGGCGATGCCGGCGATTTCGAACGGCACGACGTCCTCGCCGAGCAACGCGACGATCCCCTGGAGCGGGCGGACCCAGCGCAGGCTCTCGGTCGAGATGGAGCCATCGCCCCAGCGCATCGACTTGGGCCAGGGAAAGACGCGGATGATCGCGGGGATCGCCTCGGCCAGCACGTCGGCAGTGGCACGGCCGGGCTTCTGCGTGACGGCGAACAGCACCTTGTTGCCCTTGCCGTCGTCGCGCTCCTCGAGCTGGTCGCGGGTCAGGCCGGTCGAGCGGAGGAAGCCCTCAAGCGCCTGGGCCGGCGCATCGGCGCGGGGGCCCTTGCGTTCCTCGCTGGTGGCCTCGGTTTCAATGGGTAGGTCGCGTGCAATGAGGGTCAGCCGACGCGGGGTTGCGAAGGTGACGATCGCGTCCGCGCGCAGGCCCGCCTTGTCGAGCTCAGCCGCGAACAGGCGCGCGAGATCGTCGCGCGCCTTGTCCTGCATGCGCGCGGGGATTTCTTCCGAGCGAAGTTCGAGAAGGAAGTCAGTCATTTCTGCTCCTCCCCGGCACGGGAAGGAATGCCGTCACGCCCATCACGCCGTCCACCCGTTCTTGTCCATCCACGCCTGGCAGCTGCCCTTCGCCAGATCGCGCACCCGGCCCATATAGGCCTGACGCTCGGCGACCGAGATCACGCCGCGCGCCTGGAGCAGGTTGAACACATGGCTCGCCTTGATCGCCTGCTCGTACGCGGGGATCGGCAGCTTCGCCTCGAGGCAGTTCTCGCACTCGGCGGTCGCCTTGCGGAACAGGTCGAACAGCCGGTCGGTATCGGCGACCTCGAAATTCCAGGCCGACATCTGCTTCTCGTTTTCGAGGAACACGTCGCCGTACGTCACGCCGTGATCGTTGAACGCGAGGTCGTACATCGAATCCTTGTTCTGCAGATACATGGCCAGGCGTTCGAGCCCGTAGGTCAGCTCGCCCGCGACCGGCTTGCAGTCGAAGCCGCCCATCTGCTGGAAATAGGTGAACTGGGTCACCTCCATGCCGTCGCACCAGACTTCCCAGCCGAGCCCCCAGGCGCCGAGCGTCGGGCTCTCCCAGTCGTCCTCGACAAAACGGATGTCGTGGCGGGTGAAATCGATGCCGATCGCGGCCAGCGAACCGAGATACAGTTCCTGCAGGTCGGGCGGGCTCGGCTTCAGGATCACCTGATATTGATAATAATGTTGTCCCCGATTGGGATTCTCACCGTAGCGGCCGTCGGTCGGGCGGCGGCAGGGCTGGACGAAGGCGGCATTCCACGGCTCCGGGCCGAGCGCGCGCAACGTCGTCGCCGGGTGGAAGGTGCCTGCCCCCATCTCCATGTCATAGGGCTGGAGGATGAGGCAGCCGCGCTCGCTCCAGTAATCATGGAGCTTGAGGATCATGCGCTGGAAGCTCAGCGGCTCAGTCACGGTCGAGGAAAACCCTTCGCAGATGCGGTAAATCGATGCGCGCCGCTTTGGCGCATGCCCCGAAAAGGGTCAACCGCCACCAATTGACAGCGATCATGGTTTGGGGCGTGTTAACCATATGGCCCGAACTGGTGCGCGGGGGCCGGAAAACGGCTTTGGGGTACGGCGCATCGCTGTGGGGCTCGCGGGAATCGTGTCGCTCATCGTGTCGGTCGCGGGGCCCCTCCCCGCAACCGCGCAACGGATCGCCTATCCCCCGATCAGCGAGCCCGGCCTCGTCATCTGGCGCGGACATAAGGTGGGGCCGCCCCGCATTGCCTATCCCGTGCTCCCGCCGGACGAGCGCATCGCGCCGGTCCGTTATGCGCTCGACAGCGTTGAATCGGGCGACATCCCCACCCCCGTTGAGATGCGCGCCGCCGATGCGCGGATCGCGCTGGCGCAGCTTTCGCAGAATTACCGGCCGCGCCCGGCGATCTGGAAGATCGGCGATCGTGATTCGACGATCTACCTGTTCGGCACGATCCATATCCTGCCGCCGGGTTTCCAGTGGCGCAGCCCGACGCTAGACCGGGTGGTGCGCCAGTCAGGGTCCCTGATCGTCGAATCGGTTGAGGAGAAGAGCCCGGCCGATGTGCTCGCCGGCCAGCCTGCCCTCGCTCTGCCGCCGCTCAGGACCCGCGTCTCGCCCGATCATCGCGCCGCGCTCAAGCGCTTCACCGACGGGCTCGCCCCGGAAGCTGCCGCAGCGCTTGACGGCATGCCGACCTGGATCGCCGCGGTCGCGATCGGCTATGTCCGCGACTTCCGCGCCGGCGAGATCCCGGGGCCCGGCGCGGACGACTGGCTGACCGACCGGTTCCGCGCCGCGGGCAAGCCGGTCGTGCCGATCGAGGACGGCACCAGGGTCTATGCGGCGGCCAGCGCGATTCCGGAGGCCGAGCAGCGCCGCATGCTCGATCTGGCGCTCGACGCGCCGGAGCGGAGCCGGGCCGAACTCCGCGCGCCGATCCACGCCTGGGCCAAGGGCGAGGTCGGACCGGACTCGGCGCTGACGGTGGATATGGTTGGGTCGAGCGGGACCGATGCCCTGTCCGTCCCCCTGCTGACCAGCCGCAACCGGGCATGGGCCGACAGCCTCGTGCAACGCCTGCGTCTGCCCGGCACGGCCCTGTTCGCGGCAGGCGCGGGGCATTTCGTCGGCCCGGGGTCGGTGCTCGACCTGCTTCGCCAGCGCGGAATCACGGTAAAGCGGGTGGAGTGACGCCCGGATTGCCGATAAGCACGCCCGTCATTCCTTTCGGGACACGTGTATGAAGATGCTCGGCAAGCTGATCGCGCCGTTGATGTTGTTGCTCGCGGCGCCAGCCTGCGCCCAGCCCGCCCCAAACCCGACGCCAGTGGCGGCAGCGGGCAAGGCGGCGGTGAGGAAAGCCGATCCGGCCCTGTGGGTGATCAGGGACAAGGACACGACCATCTATCTGTTCGGCACGATCCATGTGCTGAAGCCGGGCCTGAGCTGGTTCGATGGCGGGGTGAAGAAGGCGTTCGATGCCTCAAGCCAGGTCGTGCTTGAACTGGTGATGCCCGACGCGGCCGCGATGCAGGCGCTGGTGACGTCCAAGGGCATGGCGCGTGACGGAATCGCGCTGACTCAGCGGCTGCCCGAGGCGAAGCGCCCGGTACTGGGCAAGGCGCTGACCGACCTCGGCCTGCCCGCGACCGCCTTCGATTCGATGGAGCCCTGGTATGCGGCGACCAACCTGTCGCTGCTGCCGCTGATGAAGAAGGGCTATGACGTCACCAACGGGCCCGAACAGTCGATCACCAAGGCGGCGGCGGCGCAGGGCAAGCCGGTGATCGGGCTCGAGACGGCGGAGGAGCAGCTCAACTTCTTCGACAGCCTTTCGATGCCGGCCCAGGTCGCCTTCCTGTCGAACACGATCGACGAACTGCCGAAGCTCGATGCGACGATGACCTCGATGGTGGACAGCTGGGCCAGGGGCGATCCCGATGCGCTGGGCAAGACGCTGAACGAGGATCTGAATGCCTCGCCCGAGGTGAAGAAGGTCCTGCTGGTCGATCGCAACAAGCGCTGGGCCTACTGGATCAGCCAGCGCATGAAGCAGCCCGGCGTGGTGTTTATCGCGGTCGGGGCGGGGCATCTTGCCGGCAAGGACAGCGTGCAGGAGCAGCTCAAGGGCTATCGGCTCAACGCGAAGCGGGTGAAGTACTGACCCTCTTCAAACCCTTCTCCCGTCGGGAGAAGGTGGCTCGAAGCGCCGGATGAGGGTGATCTGGAACCACCGCCCCCCTCACCCTTCCCATCGCTTCTCGACGGGCCCCTTCCCTCTCCCGCCGGGAGAGGGAGAGGGCACAGGCTTGCCTCACACCCCTTGTTCCCCTATAGGCGCGCGCTTCCGGTCAGGGTCATCCCTGGAGGCCTGATCGGAGATTTGAACCAAGCATATCGGAGACTGCAATGAGCGAACAGCTTACGCTCGCAGCCGAGACGCGTGGACAGGTTGGCAAGGGAGCCTCCCGTTCGCTTCGTCGTGAAGGCCGCGTACCCGCCGTGATCTACGGCAACAAGCAAGACCCCGCCTCGATCCATATCGAGGAAAAGGCGCTGATGCGCGCCCTGATGACGGGTCATTTCATGAATTCCGTCGTGATGATCGAAATCGACGGCAAGGCCGTGCGCACCCTGCCCAAGGATGTTGCGTTCGACGTCGTCACCGATCGTCCCGTCCATGCCGATTTCCTGCGCATCTCCGAGCATGCGACCGTGCACGTCAACGTGCCGGTGGTGTTCACCGATGAAGAGCTGTCCAAGGGCATCAAGCGCGGCGGCGTGCTCAACATCGTCCGCCACGAGCTCGAGCTGATCTGCGACGCGGCCGAGATCCCCGACGAGATCAGCATCTCGCTCAAGGGCACCGACGTGGGTGATTCGATCCACATCTCGAACGTGAAGCTGCCCAAGGGCGTCACGTCGGCGATCGACGATCGCGACTTCACCATCGCCACACTGGTCGCCCCGTCGGCGCTCAAGTCCGAAGCGATCGAGCAGGCAGCCGAAGAGGCAGCCGAAGCCGAAGCAGCATCTGAAGAGCATGCCGCCGAAGTCGAGGCCGAAGCTGCTGCCGAAGCCGCCGAAGGCGAAGCCTCGGAAGGCTGAACATAAAAAGCCCCTCCCCTTCAGGGGAGGGGTTGGGGTGGGGCAGTACCGGGCGACGTCGTTTGCGACTCGCCCCCCCCCTGCCCCTCCCCTGAAGGGGAGGGGTGATTTCTAATGCAGATCTGGGTCGGCCTCGGTAATCCCGGCGCGCAATATGCGCTGCAGCGACACAATGTCGGCTTCATGATCGCCGACACGATTGCCGACCTGCATGATTTCGGCCCGGTGAAGAAGGCCTTCCAGGGCTGGACCCAGGAAGGCCGGATCGGCCCCGAGAAGATCCTGCTGCTCAAGCCCGCGACCTTCATGAACGAGAGCGGCCGCTCGATCGGCGAGGCGATGCGCTTCTACAAGCTCGATGTCGGCGACGTGACCGTCTTCCATGACGAGCTCGATCTCGCGCCGTTCAAGGTGAAGGTGAAGACCGGCGGCGGCACCGCCGGGCATAACGGCCTGCGCTCGACCGAGGCGCATATCGGCAACGCATTCCGCCGGGTGCGGATCGGCATCGGTCATCCGGGGCACAAGGACAAGGTCAGCCCCTATGTGCTGGGCAACTATGCCAAGGCGGAGATGGATCCGCTGACCGACCTGCTCGGTGCGGTGGCGGCCGAGGCGAAGTGGCTCGCCGAGGGCAACGACGCCCGTTTCATGAGCGATGTCGCGCTGCGGCTGGGAGATTCGAAATGACGGTACGCAGCCTGTTCGCGACGCGGCTCTACGAGGGCGTGCTGAACGATGCCGATTTCGTGGCGGAGCTCGACCATGCCTGCCGCGTGCTGGCCGAGGACGACCGTGCCGGACGCCATTGGTCCAAGGCGAACGGGTATCGCGGCTATACCAGCTATGCGTCGCTCGACGATTTGCCGCAGCGTGACCCGACCTTCGGCGAGCTGGCGAAGCGGCTCAACAAGCATGTCGCCGCGTTTGCCGCGGAATGCGCGTTCGATCTGGGCGGGCGCAAGCTGAAGCTCGACAGCTTCTGGGTGAACGTCCTGAAGCCGGGCGGCACCCATTCGGGCCATATCCATCCGCACAGCGTGGTTTCGGGGACGGTGTATGTGGCGGTGCCGCCGGGTGCCGGGCCGCTCAAGCTGGAGGATCCGCGCCTGCCGCTGATGATGGCCGCCCCTACCCGCCTCGACGACGCCCCGGAGGACCTGCGCAGCTTCGTCTATGTCGGGCCGGAAGCAGGCACCGTGCTGCTGTGGGAAAGCTGGCTGCGCCACGAGGTCCCGGCGGGCACCGCGAAGGACGAGCGGATCAGCATCAGCTTCAACTATAGATGAGTCTGGCGCTGACGCTGGCATTGGGCCAGCGAAACGCCTATCTGGCCGCGCAATCATGAGCGACCCCGCAAGGGCAGTGGTCGCGACAATCTGACAAGGAACGAAGATGGGTTTCCGTTGTGGTATCGTGGGCTTGCCCAATGTCGGCAAGTCGACGCTGTTCAACGCGCTGACGGAGACGGCGGCGGCGCAGGCGGCGAACTATCCGTTCTGCACGATCGAGCCGAACGTCGGAAACGTCGCGGTGCCCGACAAGCGCCTCGACCAGCTCGCGGCGATCGCCGGGTCGGCCAAGATCATCGAGACCCAGCTCGGCTTCGTCGACATTGCCGGGCTGGTGCGCGGCGCGTCCAAGGGCGAAGGCCTCGGCAACCAGTTCCTCGGCAACATCCGCGAGGTGGATGCCGTCGTCCATGTGCTGCGCTGCTTCGAGAATGGCGACGTGACTCATGTCGAGGGCAAGGTCGATCCGATCGCTGATGCGGAGACGGTCGAGACCGAGCTGATGCTGTCCGACCTGGAAAGCCTCGAGAAGCGCGTGCCCAATTATATCAAGAAGGGCCAGCAGGGCGACAAGGAAGCGAAGATCGCCGCCTCGGTGCTCGGCCAGGCGCTCGAGCTGCTGCGCGAGGGCAAGCCGGCACGGCTGACCGTGCCGAAGGATGAGGAAGAAGCGCGCGTGTTCGCCCAGGCGCAGCTGCTGACGTCCAAGCCGGTCCTCTATGTCTGCAATGTCGATGAGGGCGACGCAGCGCACGGCAACGCCCTGTCGGCCAGGGTGTTCGAAAAGGCGAAGGCGGAGGGCGCCGAGGCGGTGGTCGTTTCGGCCGCGATCGAGGCCGAGATCGCCACCATGGCGCCGGACGAACGCGGCGAGTTCCTGTCGGAGCTGGGGCTTGAGGAAACCGGCCTCGCCCGCGTGATCACCGCCGGCTACAAGCTGCTCCACCTCCTCACCTTCTTCACCGTCGGCCCCAAGGAAGCCCGCGCCTGGACCGTCCATGTCGGTGCCAAGGCACCGCAGGCGGCAGGCGAGATCCACACCGATTTCGAGCGCGGCTTCATCCGTGCGGAGACGATCGCGTTCGACGATTATGTCGCGTTCAAGGGCGAGGCCGGCGCGCGCGATGCCGGCAAGCTGCGCGCCGAGGGCAAGGAATATGTCGTCCAGGACGGCGACGTGATGCTGTTCCGCTTCAACGTGTGAGGCCGCGGGCCGGATCGGCGGTCCAATCGTCCGCACCGGCCAGTTACATGCTGTTCCCCGGGCGCTCACTCGGGCAATAGGCGGCGAATCCGATGGAGTCGCCCGATGGCCAGCATTCGCCTGCTTCTTGCCGCCCTGCTTGCTGTCGGCACGTCCGGCTGCGCCGCTGTCCCAGCCCCCGCACCGCTCGCCCGGGCACCGGCCGAGGCGCGCGCGCCCGTCACCATCCTCGTCTCGATCGACGGCTTCCGCCCCGACTATCTCGACCGGGGCGTGACGCCGAACCTGACCGCGCTTGCCTCGACCGGCGTCAGGGCGGCGATGCGGCCTTCCTTCCCGTCCAAGACCTTCCCCAACCACTGGACGCTCGTGACCGGCCTTCGGCCCGATCGCACCGGCATCGTCGCCAACAAGATGGAGGACAGCCAACGGCCGGGCGAGGTCTTCGACATGCAGACCGACGACCCCTTCTGGTGGAGTGAGGCCGAACCAGTCTGGGTAACGGCGGAAAAGGCCGGCATCCGCACCGCGACGATGTTCTGGCCGGGCTCGAACGTCGCGGTCGGCGGCACCCGCGCGAAGGAATGGCCGAACGGGATCACCGGGGGCACGCGGCCCGAGGACTGGCAGCAATTCAACATCCAGGTGAACGACACCCAGCGAGTCAACGCCGTGCTCGACTGGCTTCGCCGCCCGGCATCCATCCGCCCGCAATTCGTCACCCTCTATTTCGATACGGTCGATACCGCCGGTCATCATTTCGGCCCCGGTGATGCGCGAACGACGGCGGCGGTCGGTGAGGTCGATGCGGCGATCGGCCAGCTGGTCCGGGGGCTTGCCGGGATGGGCCAGCCGGCCAATCTGGTGGTCGTCGCCGACCACGGCATGGCAGAGACGAGCCAGGACAGGACCATCCCGATCGACCGGATCGCCGATCCAGCGGACTATCGCGTGATCGAGGCGACGACCTATGTCTCGCTTGCCGCCGTTCCCGGGCACGAGGCAGCGCTTGAGGCTTCGCTGCTCAAGCCGCACGATCACCTCACCTGCTGGCGCAAGGCCGATATCCCGGCACGGTTTCACTACGGCACCAACCCGCGGGTCCCGCCCTATTTCTGTCTGGCCGATACCGGCTGGGTCGTGGTGAAGACCGCGTCCGCCAGGATGAGCGACCGTGGCAATCACGGCTATGACAATATGGCACCGGAAATGGCGGCCCTGTTCATCGCCAGCGGTCCGGCGATCCGCGCTGCCGGCACCTTGCCGAGCTTCGACAATGTCGACGTCGCGCCCCTGGTCCGCGACCTGATCGGCCTCCCCCGGGCAACCGGACTGGACGGCGACGACGCACCGTTCCAAGGGATATTGATCGGCAATCGAGGCAAGTGACGATGCAGTATTTCGAGGATATCGTGGTGGGCACGAAGGGCAGCTTCGGCCGTTATGAGGTCACCCGCGAAGAGGTGATCGAGTTCGCGTCCAAATATGATCCGCAGCCGTTCCACCTGTCGGACGAGGCAGCGGCGACCACGCATTTCGGCCGGCTCTCGGCCAGTGGCTGGCAGACCTGCGCCATGACCATGTCGATGGTCGTGGAGAATCTGAAGGCGAACCGCCAGGCCGGCCTTGGATCGCCCGGCGTTGACGAGCTGCGCTGGCTCAAGCCGGTCTATCCCGGCGATGTGCTTCGATGCGAGACCGAGATCCTCGACAAGCGCGCCTCGCAAAGCCGGCCGGAGATGGGCAGCTATCGCAGCAGGATGACCGTCCTCAATCAGGATGACGTCCCGGTGATGACCTTCACCTCGATCGGGCTGATCAGGACCCGTCCCGCCGATTGAGGCCGGACGGTCCCCGCTGAATCAGCGGCGGCGTCCGCCGCCGCGATGCTGGCCACGAGTCACGCCATAGTCGCGCCAGACGGGCCGGATGTCGCGCCGGTCACGATGCCAGTTCTGCGACCGGCCCTGCCAATAGCCGCGCTGACCGTCGTTCCAGCGATGACGGTGATTGTTGCGATCGTAGACGTAATAGCCGGTGCCGGGATAATAATAGTCGCCATACCAGCCCCAATAGGGATCGGCCCGGTAGCCGCCATAATAGGGATCCCAGTCGCTATAGCCGGCGGAGATTCCGCCATAGCCATAACCATCGGTCGCGCAGCCGGAGAGGCCGAAGCCGGCGGCAAGCGCGAGGCCCGCAACGGAAAGCTTGAAGGGTGACATTGACGCAACTCCCATGATGGGAGCGCCGATGTGGTGCGGCAGCGGCGCTTCGAAGCGGCGCTTCGATGCATCATCAACGGAAAAAGGACGCGACGGTTCCGGCGAACGCCTCCTTTACGCCAAACCAGACCGGGTCGACATGTCCGGCGCTACGCCTCGCCCGCGTCCGGCACTTCCCGCACGACGACGGCACCGGTCCGGGGGTCGGCGACGATGTCGTCCGCATAGGACGGGCATACCACCATCTTCCCCTCGCGGTCCGACCACTCCCGTTCGAGATGGTCACGTTCGAGCACATTGTAGAGCGCAATCTGCGCGCGCTTCTGCTCGGCCTCGGCGGCCTTCACCAACTGGGTCCAGCGATGTTGCGCGACCTGGTTGCCCTCGCGCGCCGCCGTGGCCATCGCGCGCAAGACCGCCTCGTGCGTCGACAGTTCGAGTGTTTTGCCATCCTCCTCGACCGTCACGCGGCGATAGGCCTCGGCCAGGATCATCTGCCGGCCGGGCTCGGTCGATCCCGGCAGCCTGTCCCCCTGCGCCCCGGTCGCGCGCGGCCGTCCAGCGGGATTGCCGGAACGTCCCTTGCGGAATCGATGCTCGACCGGCGGATTGCCATATCCGGTCGCCCTTGATTCAAGCTTGCCGTTTGCCATGCGACGACTCCTTCCATGATGATGGTCGCTCCGCACAAACCCGATTCCGCCGAATGGTTGAATCAAGCCATGATCCAGCCGGACCCGGGATTTCCCTGTTCCCGACGTCCCCTTCCCTGTTCGGGCTCGGCCAATTCCCTGTTTCACGGGAACAGGGAATCTGCATGCCGCGCATTGGTTTCAGGCCATAATTCGGCATCTGACAGAGCCCCGCAGACGGATGGAAATACCAGATTCCCTGTTATTTTCCCTGTTACCACAGCCGGAACAGGGAAATGCCCGGGACGCGGGGCTAAGCGGGAACCTGCCTACCGGCCGGAATATGCCCGGCAGGCGCGCAAGCTTTGCATGCTCGGCGCCGACGAGGCCGGTATCGCCGATTTTTTCGAGGTGGGAATCGAAACCTGCGAGGCGTGGCGCCGGCGATACCCCGATTTCGCCGCCGGCATCGCTGCCGGCCGGCGCGCTGCCGACGACCGGGTCGAAAGCTCGCTCTATCAGCGCGCGATCGGTTTCGAACGGAAGAGGAGCAGGACGATCGTACCTGCCCATGCCGAGGAGCCGATCATCATGGTCTGGCGTGAGCGCATTCCGGCGGATGTGACTGCTGCCCTCACCTGGCTCGCAATCCGTCGTCCGGAAACCTGGGGTATGGCGATGCCCGCAAGGGCTCGCGGATCAATGCCCGTCGAACGCCACCAGCGAGCGAACCTCGATGTCGTCCGCGCGAAGCGCATCGGCGCCCCCGAGCTCGGGCAGGTCGATGACGAAGGCGGCCTGGGTGACGATCGCTCCCGCCTTGCGCAGCAGCCGCACGGCTGCCCGCGCGGTACCGCCGGTCGCGATCAGGTCGTCGACCAGCAGGACGGTCGCGCCCGGCGTACAGGCATCGGCATGAATCGCGATCCGGTCGGTACCGTATTCGAGCGCATAGTCCTCGGCGATCGTCGCACCGGGCAACTTGCCGTCCTTGCGGATCAGCAGCACGCCCGCGTCCAGCGGGATCGCAAGCGCAGCGGCGAAGAGGAAGCCGCGGGCCTCGATGCCGGCGACCAGATCGACCTTGCCGCCCACCGAGGCCGCCATGCGGTCGATGCACAGGGCGAAGCCCCGTGCATCGAGCAGCAAGGTGGTGATGTCCCGGAACATGATCCCCGGCTTCGGAAAGTCGGGGATCGTCCGGATCAGAGCCCTGAGATCGTCATTGGCTCCAGCGTCATCGGCGCCGGGCGCCACTGTCTCAGTGCTTAATGTCGCGCCAGACATTCTGATACGCTCCCCAGGCAAGGAAGCAGAAGATCAGCAGGAAGATCACCACGGCGAAACCAGCGGAGTGACGCGCCGTGAGATTGGGCTCGGCAGTCCATACGAGGAACGCAGCGACGTCCTTCGCCATCTGGTCGACGGTCGGCTTGGTGCCGTCGAGATACTGCACCTGGCCTTCGCTGGTCAGCGGCGGCGGCATCGCGATGTTCATCGTCGCGAAATAGGGGTTCGCGTGCAGGCCCTCGGGCGTCTTCACGTCCGGGAATTCCTTGATCATCTCGGCCGACTGAGCCTGATAGCCGGTCAGGAGCGAGTAGATATAGGCCGGGCCGTCATGACGCGCCTTGGTCATCAGCGAGAGATCTGGCGGAACCGCGTTGTTGTTGGCGGCGCGCGCGGCGATCTCGTTCGCGAAGGGCGACGGGAAGCGATCCGACGGGATGTTCTTGCGGGTCGCGGGCTCGCCGGTGTCCGGATTGATCGAAGGCTGCTCGATCACCCACTGGTTGGCGATCGCCTTCACCTGGGCGTCGCTGTACCCGATCTGCTTGAGATCGCGGAACGAGACTTGGTGAAGCGAGTGGCACGCCGCGCAGACTTCCTTGAACACCTGGAAGCCGCGCTGCAGCTGCCGGGTGTTCTTCAGATTGCCGAACCAGCCGTTGGAGTCGAGCTCAAGCTCCTTGGGATGCTTGTGCCACTCGGTCGTCTCGATCGACGCAGGCGCCGGATCGGTGATCTGGCTCTGGACAGTCCAGAAGAGAGCCCAGGCGAGTACGGCGACGAACCCGGCGCCGACCAGCATTGCAAGATTGCGGACCATTGTACCTATTGCCCCTTATTCGGCCGCGAGCGCGGTCTGCGCCGATGAACTGCCGCCATGCTTCGCCAGCACCGCCTCGGTGATCGAGTTGGGCAGCGGCGTGGGGCGTTCCGCCCGCGAGATGATCGGCAGGATGATCAGGAAATGCGCGAAATAGTAAGCCGCACAGATCTGGCTGAGGATGACGTAGAGCGGCGTCGCGGGCGATCCGCCGCACCAGCCGAGGATCAGGACGTCGACCACCAGGATCCAGAAGAAGGTGCGGTAGGTCGGCCGGTAAGTGGCCGAGCGCACCGGCGAGCTGTCCAGCCAGGGCAGGAAGAACAGCAGCAGGATCGAACCGAACATCGCCAGCACGCCCCACAGCTTCGCCGGGAGGATGAAGTCCGAGGTGAAGGCACGCAGGATCGCGTAGAACGGCCAGAAATACCATTCGGGCACGATGTGCGCGGGCGTCGAGAGCGAGTTCGCCGGGATGTAGTTGTCCGGATGGCCGAGATAGTTCGGCGCGAAGAACAGCAGCACCGCGAACAGCAGCAGGAACACGCCGAGACCGACGCCATCCTTGGCGGTGTAATAGGGATGGAACGGAACCGTGTCCTGCTCGCCCTTCACCTCGACGCCGGTCGGGTTGTTCGACCCCGGGATGTGCAGCGCCCAGATGTGCAGGACGATGACCGCGGCGATCACGAACGGCAGGAGGTAATGGAGCGAGAAGAAGCGGTTCAGCGCTGCCTGGTCCGGCGCGTAGCCGCCGAGCAGCCAGACGCGGATATATTCGCCGACCACGGGTATCGCCGAGAAGAAGCCGGTGATCACCTGCGCCCCCCAGAAGCTCATCTGACCCCAGGGAAGCACATAGCCCATGAAGGCGGTGGCCATCATCAGCAGGAAGATCACGACGCCGAGCAGCCAGACCATCTCTCGCGGCGCCTTGTAGGAACCGTAGAAGAGGCCTCGGAAGATATGGATATAGACGACGATGAAGAACATCGAGGCGCCGTTCGCGTGCGCATAGCGCAGGAACCAGCCGCCGTTCACGTCGCGCATGATATGCTCGACCGAATTGAACGCACCGTCGGCCGTCGCGCCATAATGCATGGCGAGGACGATGCCGGTGATGATCTGGATGCCGAGCGCGGCACCGGCGAGAACGCCGAAATTCCAGAAATAATTGAGGTTGCGCGGCACCGGATAACCGGCACCCACGGCGTTATAGACGAGGCGCGGAACCGGCAGCCGTTCGTCGACCCACTTCATCAGCGGGTTGGTGGGTGCGTAATGCTTGGCCCAGGGAAAGCTCATGGGTGCGTCCTCAACCGACCGTTACGGTGGTGGCAGAATTGAATTTATAGTCGGGCACCGCCAGATTCTTCGGCGCCGGGCCTTTGCGGATGCGCGCCGCGGTGTCGTAGGCCGACCCGTGGCAGGGGCAGAAATAGCCGCCGAAAGGCCCGCGATTCTCGCCCTCGCCCGCGCCCAGCGGCACGCAGCCGAGATGGGTGCACACGCCGAGCGTGATCAGCCAGTTCTTGTGGCCTGCCTTGGTGCGCTGCTCCAGCGTCTGCGGGTCGCGCAGCGAGCTGACCGGAACGGCGTCGGCCTCGGCGATTTCCTTCGGCGTCAGGTTGCGCACGAACAGGGGCTGCTTGCGGAACGAGGTCTTGATCGCCTGCCCCGGCTGGATCTTCGACAGATCGATCTCGGTGGTCGACTGAGCGAGCACGTCGGCCGATGGATTCATCTGGTTGAGCAGGGGCAGCACGGTGACAGCACCGCCGACGCCGATCCAGGCCACTGCCGCGATATTGATGAAATCGCGGCGGCGGGGATCCTCCACCTCCTCATGGAACGGTGCCGGGTCTTCCCCAGGCGGTACGGCGGTATCAACAATTGCCATTCACTTGCCCTTGCACTTCAGGTCGCGGCGACGTTCGGAGAAGCGCGATGCGATTTGTCCGCGCACGCCCGCCGATCCTCCGTCCCCACGGAGGCTGGCGGCCTGATAGACGCGGGGGGCACGCTTTGCCAACTGCATTTTAGCCCTGTTGTTACGGCTACGCCCAAAGGCCTATGCCCGCGCCATGCGCGTGGCACTTTACCAACCCGATATCGCCGGCAATGTCGGCACGATCCTGCGGCTCGCAGCCTGTCTTGGCGTTGGCGTCGACCTGATCGAGCCGATGGGATTCGCCTGGTCCGATCGCGCGCTCGCGCGTGCCGGGATGGACTATGTCGATGCCGTCGACGTGGTCCGCCATGTCGACTGGGCAGCGTTCGAAGCGCAGGTCCCCGGCCGGATCGTGCTGCTGACGACGCGCGGCGGCATGCGCATCGACGAGGCGGCCTTCCTTGCGGACGATGTGCTGCTGCTCGGCAGCGAGAGCGCAGGCGTACCGGCGGACGTCCATGCCCGCGCCGACCTGGCGGTGCGCATCCCGCTCGTTCCAGGCAGGCGGTCGCTGAACGTCGCGGTCGCCGCGGGAATCGCGTTGGGGGAAGCACTTCGCCAGACCAAAGGCTGGCCCGCCTGATTCAACCCTGCGCCGGCTTCGCCTGGGACAATCCGTCTTCTCGACTTCCGCGGAATCCATCGGCAAAGGCTGGCACATGGAACTCGACTCTGAACAATCCACCGCGCGCGCCTGGTTCGAAAGCCTGCGCGACCAGATTTGCGCCGAATTCGAATCGATCGAGCACGAGGCCGGGTCGGATGCACGATTCGACTATATCGCGTGGGACCGGACCGATCCCTCGGGCGAGCCGGGCGGCGGCGGCGTGCGCGGCGTGATGAAGGGCAGGATATTCGAGAAGGTCGGGGTCAACGTCTCGACCGTCGGCGGCAGCTTCGAGGGCGACTTCGCCAAGTCGATCCACGGCGCCGGCGAGGATCCGCGATTCTTCGCCACCGGCATCAGCCTGGTTGCCCATATGGCGAACCCGCATGTGCCGGCCGTGCACATGAACACGCGATTCCTCGTCACGACCAAGCGGTGGTTCGGCGGCGGCGCCGATCTCAACCCTCCCCTGCCCCGCGCCGAGGATACCGAGGATTTCCACGCGACGCTGAAGGCAGCCTGCGACGCGCACGATCCGGCGCACTATCCGCGCTTCAAGCAATGGGCGGACGATTATTTCTACATCCCGCACCGCCAGGTCCATCGCGGTGTCGGCGGCATCTTCTACGATCATCTGGAAGGCGACTTCTCGGCGAACTTCGCCTTTACCCAGGATGTCGGACGCGCCTTTCTCGACACGTATCCGCGAATCGTCCGGCGACGGATGAGCGACAGCTTCACTGACGCCGACCTCAAGACCCAGCGCGCGTGGCGCGGTCGCTACGCCGAATTCAACCTTGTCCATGATCGCGGCACGCTGTTCGGGCTCAAGACCGGGGGCAATATCGACGCGATCCTGATGAGCCTGCCGCCGGTCGCCACATGGGACTGAGCCCCGTTTCTCCAAACGACGTAGCGACGATCGTCACGACGCTTGAGATGCGGCAGCGCCCGCCGCTGCGGCCGATGCCGGCCTCGCGCCTGCGGCTCGTCGCGTGGCAAAAGCCGTCTGCCGACAAATATCGCGCGCTGTTCCGGCGAATCGGAGCGCCGTGGCTGTGGTTCTCGCGGCTGGTGATGGACGACGCGACGCTTACCCGAATCATCCATGATCCGGACATAGCGATCTTCGCGGCGGTCGATCCGGCAGGTGTCGAGGTTGGTATGCTCGAACTTGATTTCCGCGCCCGGCACGAGTGCGAGATTTCCTATTTCGGGCTGGTTCCCGAACTGGCCGGGCAAGGCCATGGCCGTTGGCTGATGGCCGAGGCACTGGCGCGCGGTTGGACGAAAGGCGTCGAACGAGTCTGGGTCCATACCTGCACGCTCGACCATCCATCCGCGCTCGGCTTCTATCGCGCCTCGGGCTTCACCGCGATTTCACGGACGATCGAGACATTCCCCGATCCGCGCGCGACCGGCTTCCTGCCGCCCGACGCCGCGCCTCAGATACCCCGGCTCGACACCAACCGCCGATAAAGCGCGACCTGGATCAGGATTCCGCCGAGCAACGCAACGGTAACGCCCGCCGCAGCGCCGGTATCGAGCAGACCGGCGACCACCGGATTGGCCATGGGGGCGCCCCCCAGCATCCTCCCTATGGCAATGAACGGCCGGGAGAGCAGGTCCCCGGCGAGCAGCACGATGCAGCCCATTCCGGCGAGGACCATGCCATGGCCGCGGGTGAGCGCCAGGCTGCGCGAGATCGAGGCGAGCGCTCCTTGGGGCTGTTCCGCCACGACCGCGGGCAAGGCAAGCAAGAGGCGTCCCTGCGCGTAGAAGCCAGGCAGGAGGAGGAAGATCAGGCCGAATTGAACGGGCAGCGCGACCAGGATCGTGAGCAGCAGGAAGCGCGGGGAAAGCCGCAACGCCCGCGCCAGGGCGCGCCGCGCCTCGGGCCGATCCGGATCGAGATAGAGCGTGAAGACCGCGACGCTGCCGAACAGCGTCACCAGCCACAGCAGGATGACGATCAGGCTATATTGGGAGGACCAGGATTCCGCTGCATCGACCCAGGCCCTGAGCTTGGCTGCGTCGCCGAAGTCGGGCAGATCCGGCGGCAGGGGCACGAACAGCTTCAAGGCAAGCTGCGGGACGAACAGGAAAAAGCCCGCCACGCCGATCAACAGCTCGCGATCGCGCTTCCACAGCTTCCAGGCGTCGTTGAAGACGCCGATCACATTGAGGGTCATAGCGAGTCGACGATCGACTCGCGCGCATCGCGAACAGCCAGATAGAGCCTTCCGGTAAACGCCGACGCGAGCACGCTGAAGGCAGTGACGATCACGCTGACCATGATCGCGGCGAGCACGCTGCCGACCGTTACCGGCCCGTCACCACCGGCGACCAGCCTGAAGATCGATCCGAAGACGAGCTTCGCAGCCAGCAACGAGACTCCAGCGACGATCGTATAGAGGATGATCACGCCGATGATCCTCCAGAGGATCGGCCCGGTCAGCTTGAACGAGCGTGCGAGTGCCCCGAACCAGAGTCCCTCCATCAGCACGACCGGCGTGATGAGGGCCAGCCGGGCGCCCAGCCACAGCAGGACGACCAGGAAGACAAGGGAATAGAGCAGCACGAAACCACCGATGCCGGACGGGAGCTCTGGCGCTGCCGCTCCACTATTCATCGCCGCCTGGAAATCGAAGCCCGAGGCGGCGAGCGCGATCGGGACTGGCAGCGTCAGGACGATAACTCCGATGAGCAGCACGAGCAGGAGGCCGATGACCGGCACGAGCCGCTTGCCAGCCATGGCCGTCGCCGCGCTCCTGCCGCCCGCCGGATCGAGCACCAGCGCGGTGATCGCGAGCTGACCCCAGAGCGATACGATCGAAAGCCCCAGGGACAGGATCTGAATCGCCATCGCGGTCGTGCCGAAAACAGCCGTCAGCGGCTCGAGGCTTGCCGAAAGGGCCGCGGGAATGAAGATCGCGAAGAAGGCGATCGGCGTGATCGCGGAAAGATTGTCACTCAAGAATTCGGTCGTGCGATCCCAGACCGTTCCCATGCTCACCATGTTCTTTCCGTCCTCCGTCGCGCATCGGCGCGCGGGTCCTGTTAGCGCAGCTTCCTACGCCACGCCATGCTTGCGCACGGTATCCGACTAGTGCTTGCGCACGGGGCCGGAGTGGCGCATCGATCCGGCGTGACTGCTCTTCCCGACGAGATCGAATGGCGCGTCGAGCCTGCGCCAATGCCCTATGACGAAGCGATCGCCATCATGGAGGCGCGTGCGTCGGCGGTAGGCGCAGGGGAAGCCGATGAGCTGATCTGGCTGCTTGAACACCCGCCCGTCTATACAGGCGGCACCAGCGCCGACCCTGCCGAACTCCTCGATCCGCGCTTTCCGGTCGTCCAGACGGGGCGCGGCGGGCGCTATACCTATCACGGCCCCGGCCAGCGGATCGGCTATCTCGTCCTCGATCTCAACAAGCGCGGGCGCGACGTGCGGCATTTCGTACACAGCCTTGAGGGCTGGCTGATCGCCGCGCTGGCGGAAATCGGCATCGAGGCGTTTCGCGCGCCAGGCCGCGTTGGAATCTGGACGAACGTGCCGACTTCCTCTGGCGGCATCGCCGAAGCCAAGATCGGGGCGATCGGGGTTCGCGTCCGGCGCTGGATCACGCTGCACGGCTTCTCGGTGAACCTGTCGCCCGATCTTTCGCACTTCGCCGGAATCGTCCCCTGCGGACTGCCCGACTATCCCGTCACCAGCGCCGCCGCGCTCGGAAAGCCCGCAGATCTTGCAACCTTTGACGCCGCGCTGGCGTTTGCCCTTCCCGCCTTTCTCCAAACTCTTTCTTCTGCCCGATAAAACGAGGCTTGAGGGGCGCTCGATATCAGACTAATGTCCACCACGGTTTGGGTATTAAAGGTCTCGAGACCATCCAGATCCACTATCTAGGGAGCTTTCCAATGCGTGCATTCATTTCCAAGGTCGTTACCGGTTCGATGATCGCCGGCGCGGCGCTGATGGTTTCGGCTTGCGGCCCGAAGACCGAGACGACGACGACCAACGACACCGCCATCACCGAGATGGGCAACGACGCCACGATCTCCGACAACATGACCACCGTCGACAGCACCTCGATGGACGGCAACATGATGGCGAACGACACCGCGGTCGTCACCAACGAGACCTCGACCACGACGACCACCAACTCGCACTGATCGCCCGCCAGGGTTTGATTGGTTGGGGGCCGTCCGGTACGCCGGGCGGCCCCTTTCGATTCTGACGCCGGCGCGATGCCGGGACCGGAAAAATCGATGTGCAGGAAAGGGCTTGGGTTAGGAATCGAAAAGCCTTAACCACGCCCGACAGGTCTTCGAGAGGATGAAGAGGCGATCATGAAGCTGTTGCGTATTCTTTGTGCGTCCGCCGTGGCGATGGGCGCTTTCTCCGCCGTCCCAGCTTCGGCCCAGTTCTTCCTGGCCGAGCCGGACATGAAGGCAGAGGCAGTGCGTGGCCACGAAACCGGCCTGGGCCAGGCGCTCCCGGGCGCGACCGAGGCGGAGCAGCGCGCGGCGCTGGTATGGAACATGCGTGCGGCGCTCAACGTCGCGGCGCTGCAATGCCAGTTCGAACCGAGCCTGCTGACGCAGTCCAATTACAATGTGATCCTGCTCAATCACGATGACGAGCTCAAAAAGTCCTACGATACCCTGACGAGATATTTCGTGCGCACCGCCAAGACCCCAAAGGCCGGTCAGCTGGCGCTCGACCAGTTCGGTACGCGGACCTATTCCGGCTTCACCACCGTCGCCGCCCAATATGGCTTCTGCCAGACGGCAGCGTCGATCGCGCGGGAAGCGATCTTCCTGCCGCGCGGTTCCTTCTACCAGATCGCCGAGAACCGCACGCGCGAGTTGCGCAAGAGCCTGATCCCGAGCGGCGAGCAGCGCTATCCGCGTGGCATGCTGTATGCGCGCCAGGCTGGCACCCTGCCCCGGTTCGACGATCTGTGCTGGGACAAGAAGGGCAATTGGGTCGCCAAGAAGTGCGGCGCCTTCCAGCTCAGTTCCATCAACTAGGCCCCGGACAATAGCCCGGGCGCCCTATCGCAACCCCAGCGCCTTGTGCGCCTGCAGCGTCAGGCGCCAATGCGGACGCGCAAGGACAAAGTCGATTGCGGCCGCCTGATTTTCCGCCAGCCGGGCGTCGTCCATCGGCTGGACGAGGAAATGGCGGAAATCCCAGCCTTCGATCGCCGCGACATCAGTGCCGGCCTGCGGCCAGACCAGCTTGAGCTCGTCGCCTGATCGCTGCACGACCAGACTGCCTGCCTTGGGGCTGATGCAGACCCAGTCGATGCCCGGATGCGCGGCGATCGTGCCGTTGCTCTCGATGGCAATGACGAAGCCCGCGGCGTGGAGCGCCTCGACCAGCCCATCGTCCACCTGGAGCATCGGCTCGCCGCCAGTCAGCACGACAAACCGCTCGGCCGTGCCCTCGCCCCAATGATCCGACACCGCCGCCGCCAGCGCCGCGGCGTCGGCGAACTTGCCCCCACCGGCGCCATCGGTGCCGACAAAATCGGTATCGCAGAAGCGGCAGATCGCGGCCTCGCGATCCTGCTCCCGCCCCGACCAGAGGTTGCAGCCGGCAAAACGCACGAACACCGCGCGCCGGCCGGCGTTCACGCCCTCCCCCTGCAGGGTGAGGAACATCTCCTTGACCGCATAGCTCATCGCCGGAATCTCAGAGCAGTTCGGCGTAGCGGGTCGGATCGGGAATACCAGCTTCCTCGAAGCCCTTGGCGCGCAGGCGGCAGCTGTCGCACAGCCCGCAATGCACGCCGCCCGGCGCCGGATCATAACAGGACCAGCTGATCCCGGCATCAAGCCCGAGGCGTGCCGCTTCGCGTACGATATCGGCCTTGGTCATATGCTGGAGCGGGGCATGGATGCGGAAAGGATGGCCCTCCACCCCTGCCTTGGTCGCGACCTCGGCCAGCCTTTCGAATTCAGCGATGAATTCGGGACGGCAGTCGGGATAACCCGAATAATCGAGCGCATTGACGCCGATATAGAGGTCGCGCGCACCGGTCGCCTCGGCCCAGCCCAGCGCCAGGCTGAGGAAGATCGTGTTGCGCGCCGGGACATAGGTGACGGGAATGCCTTCCTCAACGCCGGTCTTGGGCACCGCGATGTCCGAGGTGAGCGCTGAACCGCCGAATGCCGAGAGATCCAGCGGCAGGACGATATGGCGCTCCGCATCGAGGAGCTTGGCGATGCGTCGCGCAGCCGCGAGCTCGAGCCGGTGGCGTTGATTATAATCCACCGAAAGGGCGAGCAGGCGGTGGCCATCCTCGCGGGCACGCGCCGCTGCCACCATCGAATCCAGGCCGCCCGACACCAGGGCGACCGCCAGGGTCGTTGAATTTGTCATGATGGGGCGAGAGTTAGGGCTTGAGGCGCCGATCCGCAATCCCGCCATGCCCCGAACAAAAAACGGGCCGCCCTTGAGCGACCCAGGGATGCTCCTCGGAGCGACTAGGGAGAAAACCGTGCCCACGAATGACACGGACCTTTTGCTAGCATGACGCGGTAACCAACGCGTTAATGCCCGGGCCCCCGCGGCGTGCAAGCACCTGTCCGGCGCGCTTCGTAATCGAGGTCGAAAGGGGCGCCGCCCGCTATCCCCTGAGTCTGCAGGTGCAGCAGGCGCGGCGTCTCGAGCGAGAGCGTGGTTCGGCCATGGCCCGAACCCGGGCAGGTATAATGGACCGTGGCGCTGTCCGGCGCGTCGTCAATCACGAAACGCGAGCATTGCACGCCGACATGGCCGACCTGCAACAGCACCGCCGGGTCCGATACGCACAGCGATCGCGCCGGGGCGGTAGAACCTGCTTCCCTGAGCTGCCACTGCCCCGTCTCGATATGCGCCAGCACCGCGAGCTGCGGCGCACGCGCGGGCGCGGCCGTACCGAGGGCCGCCGCAAGGAGCAGTCCGGCCACTATGCGCCGGGCGATACGCTGAACATCGAACATCTAGAACCTCGCTCGCCACAGGTGCCCCCTCAGGGCATCAAGCCAGCGACCCGCATCATGTCTGCCGCAGTTGCGAACGAGATTCAACAATGTTCAAGCAGCGTAATGATCGGCCACGGGCACAGGAAATTTGCGCGCGCAAAAAGCGCAATCGACCACGATCATGCCGTTCTCGTCCGCCATGGAGCGCTGCTCCTCCGCGGGAAATTTCGACAGGACCGAGGCGATATAGTCAGGCGAGCAGCGGCAGCCGCGCACGAGCGACGCAGTCGGCAGCAGCCGTACCTCATCCTCCTCGTTGAACAGCCGCCACACCAGCGAGTCGAGCGGAATGGTCGAATCGGCCAGTTCGTCGGCCCCCATGGTCTGGCCGAGCACCGCGACATGCTCCCATTCCGGGTGATCGAGCCGGGTATGCAGGCGTTCGCGGCCATCCTCGCCCTCGGGCAGATGCTGGAGGAACAGTCCACCCGCGACATGACGGCCGTCCGCCCCGCGCGCGATGCCGACGCGGACCAGGGTCGGGATCTGCTCCGACTGGATGAAATAATTCTGCGCCGCCTCCGCAAGGGTCGTGCCATCAAGCGGCACGATACCCTGATACCGCTCCTTGGTAGCCGCCTGGTCGAAGGTGATCGCGAGATAGCCCTGGCCGAACAGCGCGAACAGGGTGGGATCCTGCGGCCCTTCAGCGAGCCGCTCCTCGTCGAACTGGACATAGCCGCGCAGTTCGCCGCCGCGATAGTCGCAGACCAGCAGCTTCACGACGCCACCGTCGGTCTGGGCCTGGAGAGTGAGCTGGCCGCCCGCATCCTTCAGCGTGGACCCGATCAGCGCGGCGAGCGTCAGCGCCTCGGCGAGCAAAGCCTCGATCGCCGGCGGATAGGCGTGCGCTGCGAGAATCTCGTCGAGCACCGGGCCAAGCCGCACGATCCGGCCGCGCGCATGGCGCGCCGGAATGGTGAAGCCGAGCGCGCGGTCGAGATCGGCATTGGGTGTTTCCATCGAGCAAATCCGTTCGGTGAGCCTGGCGAAGCCCTGTCCTTCCGTCGACGGGAAGAACAGCCCTTCGACAAGCTCAGGGCGAACGGGTTTCCTTATCAGCCAAAAGATAGGGCGCGAAATGGCCCGTGCAACTCAGCCGATCTGGCCGAAGCACCAGCGCAGGATCGATTTCTGGGCGTGGAGACGATTCTCCGCCTCTTCCCAGATCAGCGATTGCGGGCCGTCGATCACTGCGGAGACGACTTCTTCCTCGCGGTGGGCCGGCAGGCAATGGAGAAACTTCGCCTCGGGCCTGGCCATCTCCATCAGCGCTTCGGTGACCTGATAGGGCATCATCGCCGCAAGCTTGGTCTCGGCATGGAGCTGGCCCATGGAAATCCAGGTGTCGGTCACGACAATGTCGGCCCCCTCGGCCGCCTCGCGCGGATCGGCGACGAGCCGGGCACGACCGTTGGCGCGGGCGATCACATCCTCATCGGGCTGGAACCCCTGCGGACAGGCCGCCACGACGTCGAAATGCAGCAGCGATGCTGCCTCGATGAACGAGGTGAGGACGTTGTTGCCGTCACCCAGCCAGGCGACCTTGAGCCCGGGGAGCGACTTGCCGCTTTCGATGATCGTCAGCAGGTCGGCAACGATCTGGCAGGGATGCGATGCATCGGTCAGCCCATTGATGACCGGCACGCTGGCGTGCGTCGCCATTTCCTCGACCTTCGCATGATCGTCGGTGCGGATCATGATCGCGTCGCAATAGCCCGACAGGACTCGCGCGGTGTCGGCAACAGTCTCGCCGCGGCCGAGTTGCGTCGTGCCAGCGTCCATGACGACGGAACTGCCGCCGAGCTGGCGGATCGCCATGTCGAAAGACACGCGGGTCCGGGTCGAGTTCTTTTCGAACACCATTGCCAAGGCATGACCGGCGAGCGGCGCATCAGCGTCCGCCCTGCCCTTCGGCCAGCCGATACGAGCTGCCTTGCGATCAAGCGCGTCAGCGAGGATCGCGGCGAGGCCGTCCGCACCTGCGTCGGACAGGTCGACGAAATGGCGCACGGCCACTCTAGTCGTCGCTGGCGGGTACATAGACCCGCGCCGCCTCGGACAGCTTCTCGATACACTCGGCGATATGACTCTCGTCGATCACCAATGGCGGCAGGATCCGCACGACATTCTCGCCGGCAGCGACGGTCAGAAGGCCGTGATTGTCGCGGCAATGCGCAACGAAGCGCCGGCTGTCGGACTTGAGCTTGATACCGAGCATCAGCCCCTTTCCACGTACGCTGTCGAACAGATGATCATGATTGGGGATCATCTGCTCAAGGCCGGCGCGCAGCCGGTCGCCCATCGCAGTCACATTCTCAAGGAAACCCGGCTCCAGAATCACGTCGAGCACTGCCTCGCCCGCCGCCATGGCGAGCGGGTTGCCGCCATAGGTCGAGCCGTGCGTGCCGATCACCATGCCCTTGGCCGCTTCCTCGGTCGCGAGGCAGGCGCCAAGCGGGAAGCCGCCGCCAATGCCCTTGGCGACCGCGATGATGTCAGGCGTGACGCCGTAGAGTTCGTGCGCGAACAGCTTGCCCGTGCGGCCGTAGCCTGCCTGGACCTCGTCGAGCACCAGCAGCAGGCCATGGTCGTCGCACGCCTTGCGCAGACCCTGGAGGAATTCCTCGCTCGCCGGACGAATGCCGCCCTCGCCCTGGATCGGTTCGACCAGGAAACCGGCAGTGTTGTTGTCGATCAGCGCCAGCGCACCGGCGAGATCGTTGAAGGTCGCATAGGCGAAGCCCGGCAGCAGCGGCTCGAAACCGTCGCGCATCTTCGGCTGGTTCGTCGCGCTGATCGTGCCGAGCGTGCGACCATGAAACGCAGTGTCGAAGGTGATCAGCGTGTGCCGCTGCGGATTGCCGTTGGCATGATGATACCGCCGCGCGGTCTTGATCGCGCATTCGACCGCCTCGGCGCCCGAATTGGTGAAGAACACCGTGTCGGCGAAGCTCGCATCGATCAGCCGCTGCGCGAAATGCTCGCCCTGCGGGCTGCCGTACAGGTTCGACACATGCATCAGGGTCGCCGCCTGATCGGCGATCGCCTTGACCAGCCTGGGATGCCCATGGCCGAGCGCGTTGACCGCGATGCCGCTGGCGAAATCGAGATAGCGCTCGCCCTGCTCCCCGATCAGGTAGCAGCCCTCGCCTCGAACCGGCCGCACCCCGCAGCGGGGATAGACGGGCATGAGTGGGGTGATGGGCACCGCAGGTCTCCTCAACAGAAAAGGGCGGCCCAGCCGGGCCGCCCGGAGCGGGTGTTTACGAGGCAGCAACCCCCCGCGTCAATATGAAGGTCCGGGCTGCGCCCGATACCGTCAATCGCCGGTCAGGATCCGGTCCACGAGCTGCTTCACGGTCGGCACGAACCCGTTCGAATAGAACGGATCACTCTTGAAATTATACGCGCCGTGCCCGGCGAACATCAGGTTCTGGTCGATCGGCCCGCCATGAGCGATGTCCTGAAGCGTCTTCTGGATGCAGAAGCTGCGCGGATCCGCGAGGCGGCCGGTCGAATTGGTTTCACTGTCAGCCCAGGACGAGAAGGCGCACTGGCTGAGACAGCCCATGCAATCGGCCTGGTCCTTGCGGATCACGCCCTTCTCCTCGGGCGTGACGAAGACGAGCGTGTTGTCGGGAGTCTTCAGCGCGTCGGTGAAACCGTCGCCGAACCATTGACGCGCACGAAGCAGATCGTTGCGCGTCACCCAGAAATTCTTGCCCTTCACGCCCACGTCGAGCTGGAAGACGTGATCGCCGGCCTCCTGGGTGGAAAAGGCGATCTGGCGTTCGGACCGTGCCTCGAGCGAGCGCAGGAAGGGATTGCGGACCGCGCTTGAATAGAAACCGGTCGGCGAGAAGCGGTGAAGCAGGACCTCGCCTTCCTCGATATTGGTGAGCTTCGCTTTCCAGCCTTCGGGAATCGGGCTTTCCTGAGTGAGCAGCGGGCGCGTGCCGAACTGGAAGGCGATGCTGCCGAGTTCGGGATTGTCGATCCAGTTGTTCCAGTCGCGCAGATACCAGACGCCGCCGGCCATGATGATCGGCACGTCATCGGAGATACCGCCTTCGCGCATCGTCTCGCGCAACGCCTTCACCCGGGGATAGGGATCTTCGGGCTTCAACGGGTCTTCGGCGTTGGACAGGCCGTTATGACCACCGGCGAGCCAGGGATCCTCATAGACCACTGCTGCGAGCCAGTCTGCGGCCTTGGAATAGGCCCGCTTCCACAGCGCGCGGAAGGCGCGGCCGGAGCTGATGATGGGCAGATAGTTGACGTTATAGGACGCGGCGATCTCCGACAGCTTGTAGGGCATGCCGGCGCCGCAGGTGACGCCCGCGACCATGCCGCGCGTCCGCTCCAGCACGCCGTGCAGGATGCGCTGGGCACCGCCCATTTCCCACAGCACGTTGATGTTGATCGCGCCCTTGCCACCCGCGATCTCGAACGCGCGCCTGACTTGCTGCACGGCCCCCTCGATCGCATATTCGATCAGTTCCTCATGCCGCTCACGGCGGTTGAGCGCCCGATAGATCTGCGGAATGATCTTGCCGTCGGGATCGTAGCTGTCGGCGTTGACGGCGGACACGGTACCGATACCACCGGCCGCCGCCCAGGCGCCGGCTGACGCGTGGTTGGTCGCGGCGACGCCTTTTCCGCCCTCCACCAGCGGCCAGACTTCCTGGCCGTTATAGATGATGGGCTTAAGACCTTTGAACACACGACCTCCGACTGAACACACGACCTCCGACTTTAACTTACGTTCGATATAGCGTTTGGGTTGCGCTTAGCGAGAAAATTGCGACTCAGGCCAGGGTCCCCGGCCTGCCCATCGCCTCTTCGTAGAGCGCAGCATAGCGGGCGATCATCACGCCCTCATCATAGTCCGCCACAGCCCTTGCCCTGTTTCGGGACCCGACAAAGGCGCGGGCGGCCGGCGGACATCCGGCAAGCGCCTGAAGCGAATCCCGCAGCCGGACTTCGCCCCGATCGACGATATACGCGTCATTCTCGGGCGCGACCATGTGTGGAATATCCCCCACCTTCGGGGCCGCGATCGGCAGCCCTGCCGCCATCCCCTCGATCACGGCGATCGGGAACTGCTCGCTCTTCGACGACAGCGCGAGAATATCGAACAGGCCGATATAGCGATGCGGCTCCGGCAGGAAGCCGGGCAGATGGAGCCGGTCCTCCATGCCCATCGCCTCCGCTGTATCCATGATCCGCTCTCGCTCGGGCCCCTCCCCGACAATCACCAGGCGCACGCGCGACGATACGCCGCCGACCGCGCGGACCAGGGCAGGAAGGTCCTTCACCTCGCGGAGGCCGGCAAGCGTGCCGATCACGACCTCGCCAGGCTTGCGACGGAAGCCGGGAATCGCCTTGGGATCGGGCTTCCCCGCATAGAGGGCCGTATCGATGCCATTGGGGATGCGGTGGATACGCTCCGGCGGCTGCTTCCAGCTGCGCAGGGCGATCTTCTCCAGCGTCTGCGACGGCACGACCAGCGCGTGCGCGGTCGGCAGCGCGAGACGCCGATACATGTTGCGCTCGATCTTCAGCCCGCCCGCCTCATCGGCGTTGAAACCGTCCTCATGATGGACCAGCGGCGGCATGCCCTTCGAAAAGACGCGCCGCGCCATCACACCGTCCACCGCGCCCCAATTATAGGTCAGCACCAGGTCGAAACGCCGCATGAACTTCGCCAGGGCCTCGTAGCGCGAGACCGAAGGCTTGCCGGTCAACGGCGGCGGATCCTGCGCGATTTCGTATCTGATTCCCGCCGCAATCGCATCGCGCGCGCCAAGCTGGTCGGGCATGCCCGACACGATGGTGTGCCGCGCGCGTTCGCCGAACGCATTCATCAGGCAAACCGCCCGCGCCTCCTTGCCGCCCAGGCTGAAGGTCGAATGGAGGTGCAGGATGTTGACGGGCTGCGGCATCGGGAGGGTGCGTTAGCGGGAAAAGATTGGTGCGTCATTACTGAGTGCCCATCCTGCCTTTTCCGAAGGCGGGATGGATCAGGCGAACACAGTCTTCGGCACGTGAGTGATCCGGCAGGCCAGGTCCGCTTCGCCACTTGCGACGATGTAATGGTCGCCCGCGTCAGCGATCCCCGTCGTGAAGACGACATTGTCGATATACATCAAATCCTTCAGCGGCTCAGTCAGTGCCGGAGCCGGTTCGATGAGCGGTTCGTGGCTGCTGCGGATCACCTGTGACGGATCGTCTCGGTCAAGCAGCGACCAGTAGGTGCGATAGATGCCGACCACACCGAGCGGCTCCACTCCGTGCCACAGGCTGAGCCAGCCGTCGTCGGTCAGGACGGGAGGCGCACCGCCGCCCATGCGCGCCGTCGCCATGGTTGCCGAATGCGGGCGGATGCCCGGCTTGTCGAAGGGCTTCCAGTGAAGCGCGTCCGGCGAACTCGCCAGGTTGATCGACGGTCCGGCACGCCATTCGCTGCCCGGTGGATACGCAAAATAGAGATCGCCGAGCGGCCGGGTCTGTGCCCAGTGCTTGCCGCCGATCAGCCCTTCGAAGATCAACATATCCTTGTTCTGGTGATCGAGAACGATCCCCTCCAGCGTCCAGTCCATCGCATCCTCGGAACTGTACAACGTCGTGGAATGGCGTTCCGGACTGACCGAACAGGTCGTCATCAGATACCGGTCGCCGACCCTGCTGATCCGGGCATCCTCGACGCCGTAGCATTGATAGCGCGCGCGCGGCGTGACCGCCCGGTCGTAATGCACCGCAACCACCCCGCGGCCGTCAGCCGACAGTTCCACCGGGAGCAGCCAGGACAGCGAGGTCAATGCCATGACCTTCCAGCCCCCTCCGCGCATCATGAATTTCCGCGGGTCGGAGGTGTCGACGAAATCGAGCGGCCAGGCGTCGAGCACATAGCCGTCGCCATCGCTGCGGATCGCATGGATGTGGCCATCGGCGATCGGCGTGCGCAACGCCTCGGCCACGCGCACCATGAGCAGCAGATTGCCGTTGGGCAGGCGGGTCATGCCGGGATTGAACGCACCGAGCACATAGGTTTCGGCACCGAGCTTTCCGGCGAGCGGCGAGCGCGACAGATCCACGTCGCGCGGGCCGAAGACGAGACGATCGAAGGTGAAGCTCATTCGCTGGCCTGTGCACGAGGGGCGATCGTCAATTGCTGGACGACGGCGCGGTTGGGTTGAGTGAGGATGTAGTGGACGCCGACGGCGATGTCCTCCGCCCGGAGCGATTCTTCCGCGCGGATCATCTCGCGCTGCCTGTCCGGCGGAATATCGGGCAATTGCATGTCCGAACCAGTCTTGCCCGGCTCGACGAGCGACACCTTCACGCCCTTTGGCCCCATCTCGCGGCGGAAGGCTTCGGCAAAACCCTGGATGCCGTATTTGATCCCGGCGTAGACGGTCGAGTGAGCGCCGAGCACGTGCGCGCTCATCGAGCCGATCAGGACGATATCGCCCTGCCCGTCGAGTTTCTCCACCGCCGCATGCGCGGTCAGCAGATAGGCGGTGAAATCAGTCGCGATGGCGTAGCGCAGGTCGGACTCGGACATCTCGCTCAGCCCGTCAGCCGGGATGGCGGCATTGATCACGGCAACATCGAGACCACCCAGCCACGCCACGCCCTTGTCAACGAAGGCGGCGACATTGTCGGCGTCGGCCAGGTCGGTGGCGATGCCGCTGCCCTCGCCGACCTGCCGGATACGGTCCAGCGCGTCCTCCAGATGCTTCGGATCGCGGCCGCAGATGAAGACCCTTACCCCTTCGGACGCGAGCAGCACCGCGATGGCGCGACCGATACCAGTAGTGCCGCCAGTGATGATGGCCCGCTTGCCGGCAAGGCCGACCACCTCGGTATGGGCATCCGACAGATCGAGCATGCGTGCCTCCCGAGCGTGTGGGGAGGAAGACGCGCTCAGGCGGTGCCGAGTTCCCTCGGGATGCGACCGAGCAGGCGGTCGATCGCCGCGGTCGCCTCGGGTTCGTCGAGCGCAGGCGTGTGGCCGACGCCGGTCACCGTCACCAGTTCCGCATCGTCAAGAGCCGCCGCCATGCGTTCAGCCGTCCTTGCGCCGAGCACGTCCGAGCGGCCGCCGCGCAGGATCAGCACCGGCACTTCCTTCAACTGCTCCAGCGCGCGCCACATATCCGGCCCGGCTTCGTTGCCGGGGACGCGGAACGGTTCGGCGATCTTCATGTCATAGTCGAGCACGATCCTGCCTGCGCTGTTGAGCCGGTAGAGCCGCTTGGCCATCGCCAGCCAGTCCTCGATCTCATAGGCCGGATAGACGTCACCGTTTGCCTCGGCGACCGCGCGCGCGGCGTGCATCCAGGTCGGCCAGGTGTTCGACTTGCCGACATAGGTGCGGATGCGTGACAGGCCCGCCGTCTCGATCTCCGGCCCTACGTCGTTGAGCAGGGCGCCCGCGATCTTCTCGCGCGCGGTGCCGGCGAGCAGCATGGTGACGATCCCGCCGAGCGAGGTACCGAACGCGATAAAGGACGGCACCGCCAGCTCACCGAGCAACGCCTCGATATCCTGCACATAGGTGAGCGGGACGTAGGTCATCGGATCCTTGGCATAGGCGCTTTCGCCGCGCCCGCGCAGATCGACCGCGATGACCCGCCATTCCGGGGAAAGCCGCGCAGCCAGGTCCTCGAAATCACGCGCGTTGCGCGTCAGGCCTGGCAGGCAGACGATCGGCGGACGATCCTCACGCCCCGGATAGTCGCGATAGTGAAGGCGCAGTCCGTCGTTCGACCACCAGTAACGATTTTCCCAATGACGATTTTCTGGGGCGGACATGGTTGCATCCTGCGGTTTGCACCTCCCATATCACCGGATGACCCTGCCCCCGCAAGCGTATCGGCCCGAAACCGCGATTCTGGAGCTTGGGAGCGGTTTCTACGATCCGGTCGAAGCAGCCGATTTTCCCGAAACGAAGCTGCGCTTCCGCAACGACCGTGCCGCCACCGGCATCGGGTTGATGGCGTTGAGCGACGCCGAATGGGTCGCGCATTTCGGCCGGTTCAAGCCGCTTGAGGGCAGCCTGGTGCAGCCGCTGGCGCTCCGGTACCACGGGCACCAGTTCCGGGTGTACAATCCCGATATCGGCGACGGTCGCGGCTTCCTGTTCGCGCAGCTTCGCGACGATCGTGGACGCCTCATGGACCTGGGCACCAAGGGCTCCGGGCAGACCCCATGGAGCCGGTTCGGCGATGGACGCCTGACCCTGAAGGGCGGCGTGCGCGAGGTGCTGGCCACCGAGATGCTCGAGGCGCTGGGCGTCGAAACGTCGCGCAGCTTCTCGCTGATCGAGACCGGCGAGGCGCTTGAGCGCGGCGACGAGCCCTCCCCCACCCGCTCTGCCGTCCTGGTGCGGCTGAGCCACGGGCATATCCGCATCGGCACCTTCCAGCGGCTCGCCTATAGCCGTGACGAGGGCGGCATCCGCGCGCTCATCGCCTATGTGCTGCGCCATTATTATGGTCAGGAAGCGGGAGACGATGCGCCGGTCCGGCTGCTCGACCATGTCGTCCGGCGCGGCGCGCGGCTGGCGGCGAGCTATATGGCCGCCGGCTTCGTCCACGGCGTGCTCAACAGCGACAATATCAACGTCACGGGCGAGAGCTTCGACTATGGCCCATGGCGCTTCGCCCCCACCTGGGATCCGGCCTTCACCGCGGCCTATTTCGACCATGCCGGGCTCTATGCCTTCGGTCGACAGCCCGAGGCGATCCATTGGGACGTGATGCAGCTTGCCGTGTCGCTCCGCCTGGTCAGCGAAGCGGAACCGCTGATCGCCGTGCTGGAGCGGTTCGGCGAGCACTATGAACCGGCGGTGTCGAATGCGATTCTCCGGCGGCTGGGGCTGCGCCCGCGCGACGCGGAAAGCGATCGTGGACTGGTACAGGTGGTGGAACGGGCGCTCCGCAGCGACGATGCGTCGATCGACCGGTTCTTCTTCGACGCTTTCGGCGGAGCCTTGCCGGATACCTATGGCCCCGCATTCGACGAGGTGCGCGCGATCCTGGCCGGATATGAGCCCCGCGGCGAGCGCAGCCACGCTTATTGGCAGGGCGGCTCGCCCTGCTCGATGCTGATCGACGAGGTGGAGGCGATCTGGTCGACAATCGACCGGCACGACGACTGGTCGGCTTTTCACACCAAGATCGCCGCGATACGCCAAATGGGTGCGGCGCTATCGGCCGATTGAGCCGGACCAGTGGAATTCGCTGATGAACTAGGGCAAGACCGGGACAAGATGGCATCCGAGATCGTTTCGACAGAACCCGCGACCGGCGCGATCCTCTGGCGGCGCGAGATCGGCGATGTCGATGCCGAGGTGGCGATGGCCCGGGCTAGCTGGGCCGAATGGGCGGCGCGCCCGCTCGCCTATCGAATCGAGACGCTGCGGCGTTTCGCCAATGTGGTTCGCGCCCGCTCCGACGCTTTTGCCGACCTCATCGCGCGCGAAACCGGCAAACCCCTCTGGGAGGCCCGCACCGAGGTCGAATCGGTGATCGCCAAGGTCGACATCTCGGTCAGCGCCTATGCCGAGCGTTCCTCGCAGCGCCGGATCGACGCACCGATGGGATCACGCATGGCGCTGCGCCACAAGCCGCACGGCGTGCTTGCGGTGCTGGGCCCCTATAATTTCCCGGCACACCTGCCCAACGGGCACATCATTCCGGCCCTGCTCGCGGGCAATGCGGTGGTGTTCAAGCCATCGGAAAAGACCCCCGCGGCCGGTGTGTTCCTGGTCGAATGTTTCCATGCGGGCGGCGTGCCCGAAGGATGTCTCCGTGTGCTGATCGGCGGTCCGGCCGAAGGCAAGGCGCTTGCCGCGCATGACGGTATCGACGGCCTGCTCTTCACCGGATCGGCGCATACCGGCGTCGCCCTCAACCGCGCCTTCGCCAATCGGCCCGACAAGATCCTGGCGTTGGAGATGGGCGGCAACAACCCGATCATCGCCTGGGACACGCCCGATCTGCACAGCGCGGCGGTGGTCATCGTTCAATCCGCCTTCACCACCGCCGGCCAGCGCTGCACCGCCGCGCGCCGGCTCATCGTCGACGAGAAGCTCTACGATCCGCTGATCGAGGCGGTGAACAAGCTGGTCGGCCGGCTGATCGTCGGCGAGCCGCATGCGACGCCAGCGCCCTTCATGGGCCCGGTGATCGACAATGAAGCTGCCGACCTGCTGACAGAAAGCTTCCTGGAACTGATGATGCGCGGTGGCCGCCCGATCCGGCATCTGGAGCGCGTGGTCGAGGGACGCCCCTTCCTGATCCCCGCGCTGATCGACACGACGGAGATGCGCGACCGGCCCGATATCGAGCTGTTCGGGCCGATCCTGCAGGTGATCCGCGCCAAGACCTTCGGGGACGCGCTCGCGGAGGCGAACAACACCCGTTACGGCCTGTCAGCGTCGCTGCTGAGCCAGGACCCGGCGCTGTACGACCAGTTCTGGGCCAATGCCCGCGCGGGCATCGTCAACTGGAACAAGCCGACCAACGGCGCCTCATCGAGGGCTCCGTTCGGCGGGATCGGCCTGTCGGGCAATCACCGCCCCACCGCCTTCTACGCGGCGGACTATGCAGCCTATCCGGTCGTGTCGAGCGAGGCCGACCAGGCCCGTGCCTCGATCGGCGTGGGCTTGCGCGAAGGCTAGAATATTCACGCTGAATTGCGGTTTTGGACACTCATCGGAAAGGCATGGGATTTTGCTCGTACGCCGCCACCTACTCGCCATGGGCGCAGCCGCCTCATGCCTTGCCGCCAGCCCGGCATACGCTGACGATCTGCAGAATCAGATCCTCGCGTCGGCAAAGGCGACGCGCTCCGACGTCTATAGCTTCCGCCGGACCCTGGTGGTCGAGCGGGCGGGCACGCCGCGGAAGGTCTATGTCGAGCAATTCGATCCCCGGCGGGCCGAAGCCGACAGATGGTCGCTGATCAGCGTCGACGGGCACACGCCGACGGCCAAGGAAACCGACCAGTCGCGCAAGACAAAGCGGGGCCCGGTCCCGTCCTATGGCGAACTGGCTGACTGGATCGGCGCTCCCGCGACCCGGGGCAACGCGCCGGCCGGCTATGTCCTTTTCAGATTTGCGGGTCTTCCCAAGGGTTCGTTCAAGATCGGGTCGCACGACGCCTCTCCCGACACGCAGGCCGAGGCGCTTGTGAACACCAAGGGCAAGGTACCGTTCGTCGAGCGGGTCCGGCTGAATTTGACCAAGGGTTTCAGGATGATGATGGTCGCCTCGATAAAAAGCATGGCGGTCAATGGCCGCTACCAGCAACTGGCCGATGGCCATGCGGTGCCGGGCGATTCAGTCAGCGATTTCGCCGGTTCGATGATGGGCAAATCCGAGCAGATACGGACGAACGTCAGCTACTCGGACTTCCAGAAAGTGCGCTGAGCGCGCCAGCCGAAAGGCTGGCGGCATAGATTCGCTAAGGGTGCCCCAAGCAAGCATCCGTTGCGGCTTTCCGGGCCGGGGACCATCTGCACACCTCATGGCAAGTCTTCTCGATCCTTCCGCGCGCGGGCGCGTGATCCTTGTCGGCGCCGGCCCGGGCGATCCCGGGCTGTTGACCGTTCGCGCGGTCGAGGCGCTGAAATCCGCCGACATCGTCGTCCATGACGGACTGATCGACCGCCGCGTGCTCGATATCGCGCCAGCATCGGCGCAGCGCATCTCGGTCGCGAAGCAGCGTGCCCGGCATACCCTGCCGCAGGACGCGATCAACGCGCTGATCGTCGCTCATGTGAAGACCGGCGCGATCGTGGTGCGGCTGAAGGGCGGTGACCCGTTTATCTTCGGCCGCGGCGGCGAAGAGGTCGAGGCGGTGCGCGCGGCCGGGCTGCCGGTCGAAGTGATCCCCGGCGTGTCGGCGGCGCTTGGCTGCGCAGCCGAGGCGATGCTGCCACTCACCCATCGCGATCACTCGAGCGCGGTCAGCTTCGTCGCTGGCCAGTGCAAGGGACTGACCGATCAGGACTGGTCGGGCCTTGCCGGCAAGGGCCGCACGCTGGTGATCTATATGGGCGTCGCGACCGCGAGCGACATCGCCGACAAGCTGATGCGCGATGGCGTCGCGCCGGAGATGCCGGTGGCGGTGCTCGAACGCGGTACGCTCTCCGGCAGCCGCGCGATCAGGACGTTGCTCGCCGATCTGGGATCGATGGTCGATCGCGAGAAGGTGGCGAGCCCGGCGATCATCGTCGTGGGCGAGGTGGTCGATCTGTCGGATGCCGAGGACAAGCTGGGCCGCTGGGCCAGGATATCGGAGAGTGTTGCGTGAAATTGCTGACGGGGAACGACCTGCCGACCGGCGACGTGATCTGGTGGACCGGTGAAGGCTGGTCCCGCCATGTCGAGGATGCGGCTGATGTCGGCGACCAGGGCGAGGCAATCGCCCGGGCCGAGGAGGGCGCGCGCCGCGCCAACGCCGCCTATGTGATCGACGCGACCGCGACGCCCGAGGGCCCTCGCCCCGCCCATATCAAGGACCGCGTCCGCGCCCTCGGTCCCACGGTGCGGCTCGACCTGACATTGAAGCCCGCCGACCCGTCGGCAGGAAGCTGGGTAATCTGAGATGTACAAATACGACCAATATGATCAGGCGATCGTCGATGCCCGTGTCGACGAGTTCCGCGATCAGGTGAAGCGCCGCCTCGCCGGCCAGATCACCGAGGACCAGTTCAAGCCGCTGCGGCTGATGAACGGTCTCTACCTGCAGCTTCATGCCTATATGCTGCGCGTCGCGATTCCCTATGGCACGCTCGATGGGCGCCAGATGCGGATGCTCGGCCATATCGCGCGCAAGTACGATCGCGGATACGGCCATTTCACCACGCGGCAGAACATCCAGTACAACTGGATCAAGCTGGCCGATGCGCCCGATATCCTGGCCGATCTCGCAACCGTCGAGATGCATGCGATCCAGACCAGCGGCAATTGCATCCGCAACATCTCGTCGGATCAATATGCCGGCGCCGCGGCCGACGAAGCCGCCGATCCGCGCCCCTGGGCCGAATTGCTGCGCCAGTGGAGCACCTTCCACCCGGAATTCAGCTATCTCCCGCGCAAGTTCAAGATCGCGGTGATCGCCGCCGATGAGGACCGCGCGGCCATGCGGCTGCACGATATCGGTATCCAGCTCCTCAAGCGCGATGGCGAGCTGGGCGGGAAGATCTTCGTCGGCGGGGGCATGGGCCGCACGCCGATGGTCGCGCCAGAGATCAAGGATTTCGTCGGCGCCGACGACCTGCTCAGCTATGTCGAGGCGTGCCTGCGCGTCTACAATCGCTATGGCCGGCGCGACAATATCTACAAGGCGCGGATCAAGATCCTGATCCACGAGCTTGGCGCTGACGAATATCGCCGTCAGGTCGAGGAGGAATTCGTGCTCGTGAAGGCGCTGGGCATCGATCCGCCCAAGGCCGAGTTCGATCGAATCACAGCGTTCTTCGCCCCGCCGAAGTTCGAGCAGGACGCGAGCGAGCTGGTCAGCCGCAGCGATCCCGATTTCGCGGTCTGGCTCGACCAGAATGTGAAGCCGCACAAGCAGCCGGGCTATGCGATCGTCAATATCAGCCTGAAGCCAATCGGCGGCATTCCGGGCGATGCGACGGCGGCACAGATCGACCTGATGGCGGCGCTGGCCGAGCGTTATTCATTCGACGAACTGCGCGTCACCCACGCCCAGAACATCGTGCTGCCGCATGTCCGCAAGGCCGATCTTCATGCGGTGTGGCAGGCGCTCAGCGAAGGCGGACTGGCCGAGGCCAATCTCGACCTGATCAGCGACATCATCGCCTGCCCCGGCCTCGATTACTGCAGCCTCGCCAACGCGCGCTCGATTCCGGTCGCGCAGAAGATCGCGACCCGCTTCGCCGATCCGGTGCGGCAGCGCGACCTGGGCGAGTTGAAGCTGAAGATCAGCGGCTGCATCAATGCCTGCGGTCATCACCATGCCGGTCACATCGGCATCCTCGGCGTCGACAAGAAGGGCACCGAAAATTACCAGCTGCTGCTCGGCGGCTCGGGGGCTGAGGATGCGAGCCTCGGCAAGATCACCGGCCCCGGCTTCGACGAGGACGGTATCGTCGATGCGGTCGAACGCGTGACCGATCGTTACGTCTCGCTGCGCGAGGACGGGGAACGCTTCCTCGACACCTATCGCCGAGTCGGCATCGATCCGTTCAAGGAGGCGATCTATGGGTGATCTTCTGCGCTTCCGCGACGACGCGCCGCACGACGAGCCTGCCGTCACGCTCGATTCCTTCCTCGGCCAGACCAATGCCACCGCCGTACGGATCGAGTCAGGCGACGATGCGCGCGCGCTGATCCCGCATCTGGGGCAGATCGGGCTGATCGAGGTGAGCTTCCCGGCCTTTCGCGACGGCCGCGGCTACTCCTCGGCACGGATTCTGCGCGAGGCAGGCTATGAGGGCGAATTGCGCGCGGCCGGCGATGTGCTGGTCGACCAGATCCCGTTGATGAGGCGCTGCGGTTTCGACAGCTTCGCCCCCCAGGCCGAGATCGACGCAGCCACCCTGCACGCCTCGCTGACGCGCTACGAGCATGTCTATCAGGCGGCAGCCGATGGCGGGGTGCCGGTGTGGAAACTGCGGCATGGCTGAAGCCGCGCGGAAGATCGACGTTATCGATGCCCGACCCGTCTTCACTCAGGCGGATGCGGATGCGCTCAATGAGCGCTTCGCGGGTGTCGACACGCTGACGATGTTGAAGGCGCTGTTCGCCGAAGACATTCTCGGCACGGCGGCGGTCGTCTCCTCGTTCGGCACCGAGAGCGCAGTGTTGCTCCACCTCGTCGCGCAGGCCGATCCGGGCGTGCCGGTGATCTTCGTCGACACGCTCAAGATGTTTCCCGAAACGCTCGCCTATCGCGAGACGCTCGTCGGCAGCTTCGGCCTGGCCAATAGCTGGGTCGTCGAACCCGATGCGGCGGTGCTCGCGGCAAAGGACGACAAGGGCCTGCGCTGGTCCTACGATCCCGACGGATGCTGCGAGATTCGCAAGGTCGAGCCGTTGAAGCGCGCCAAGGCGGGCCTCGACAGCTGGATTTCAGGCCGCAAGGCGTTCCAGTCGGTCACGCGCCAGAACATCCCGCGCTTCGAGGTCGAGGACGGCCGGCTGAAGGTCAATCCGCTCGGCGACTGGGTGAAGGCCGATCTGGAGGCCTATTTCGCGGAGCACGACCTGCCCCGCCATCCGCTGGAGGCGGAAGGCTATCTTTCCATCGGCTGCCAGCCCTGCACCAGCAAGGTTCAGCCGGGCGAAGACCCCCGCGCAGGGCGCTGGCGCGGCTGGGACAAGGTCGAGTGCGGCATCCATGTCGCCGACAAACCGGGCGAAGAGCCGGTTTTCTGAGTCCGCGACGGGTAGCGGCTATCCGCCATATCCTTCGCCCGGCGCCAGGTCGCTGAACTTGGTGATGTGCGGCTCGAATTTGAGCGTCACCTTGCCGGTCGAGCCGTGGCGCTGCTTCGCGATGATCAGTTCCGCCTGGCCCTGGACTCGCATGAAATGCTCCGTCCACATCGCATGCTTGTCCCCTACGCCGGGTGGGCTGCTCGCCGTCGGAATCTCGGGCTGAGTCATGTTGAGATAATAATCCTCGCGATACACGAACATCACCATGTCGGCGTCCTGCTCGATCGAGCCGGATTCGCGCAGATCCGACAATAGCGGGCGCTTGTCTTCGCGCTGCTCGACGGCGCGGCTTAGCTGGGACAGCGCGATCACGGGAACATTCAGGTCCTTGGCGACATTCTTGAGGCCACGGCTGATCTCCGAAATCTCCTGAACGCGCCCGTCTCCCGAACTCTTCGCCGACCCTGTCAGGAGCTGGAGATAGTCGACGATGATAAGACCCAGCTGATTATTGTGCCGACGCTGAAGCCGGCGGGCCCGCGTGTGCAGCGCGCCGATCGTCAGGCCAGCCGTGTCGTCGATGAACAGGGGAAGGTTTTCGAGCTCGCCCGCCGTCGTCGCGAGCTGCTTGAATTCCTGATGGCTTATCTTGCCCGACCGCAGCACGTCGGAATTGATCCTGGCCTGCTCCGACAGGATACGGCCGGCGAGCTGATCGGCCGACATTTCCAGGCTGAAGAACGCGACCTTCGCCCCCAGGGAGCGGTCGGGATCGATGCCGTCCTCCATGTCGCGCATCCACCGCTGGGCGGCATTGAACGCGATGTTGGTGGCGAGAGAAGTTTTGCCCATGCCCGGTCGCCCGGCCAGGATCATGAGATCGGACCGGTGCATGCCGCCGATCTTGGTGTTCAGGCTTTCGATGCCCGTGGTGATGCCCGAGATATGGCCGCCCGAGTTGAGGGCGACCTCAGCCATCTTCAGCGATATCTTCGCGGCCTGAAGGAAGCTCTTCGTCTGGGTCTCGCTCCCGCCGTCGAGGGCCACCTTATAGAGTTCTTCTTCCGCCGCCTCGATCTGCGCCCGCGGATTGACCTCCTCAGAGGTATCCATCGCACCCTCGACCAGCCCACGACCAACCCTCACCAACGTCCGCAGCATGGCGAGATCGTAGATCTGCTGCGCGAACTGCCGCGCGCCGATCAGGCCGGCACCCGATCCGGTGAGTTCGGCCAGGTAGCTCGGGCCACCCAGCTCCCGCATTCCCTCATCCTGCTCGAACATCGGACGCAGCGTCACCGGCGTAGCCAGCATGTCGTTGCTCCGCGCCGTCTTGATCGCCGCGAAGATTCGGCCATGGACCGGCTCGAAGAAATGATCGGGTTCGAGCCTGTCGATCAGGTCGTCGGCCAGCCGGTTGTCGATCATCATCGCGCCGAGCATCGCCGCCTCGGCCTCGACATTCTGGGGGAGCGTCTGGGCGTCGGGGAGAATCGGTTCTTGAAGGGTCGCGGTGGCCATGCTGTCCTTTCCCAGAGGTCGCACGCCGGCTCAATAGACCGCGACGAACAATAGCGGGGATAAGTCCTCAACACCCGATGAATGCGAGCTTGTTGTTCCCGGGCGCCTTCCCCTTTACGGCGGCGACATGGCCGACCCGCGCATCATCGCCGTCTCCCTCGACGAGCGCACCATTCTGTGGCGGTCGGCCGACATCGAGCAGGAACGGCGAATCGCGATCTTCGACCTGGTCGAGGGCAATTATTTCTGCCCGCAGCGCGCCTATCCCGACAATTATGAGGGGCCGTTCAGGATCGCGCTGGCAGTCGAGGAAGGCCGGCTCGCCATCGCCATCCATCGCGAGGACGACTCGCACCTGGAAACCTATGTCCTGGCGATGGGCCGCTTCCGCCGACCCATCAAAGACTATTTCGCGATCTGCGACAGCTATTACGAAGCGATCCGGCACGCGACGCCGGCGCAGATCGAAACGGTCGACATGGCACGCCGCGGTATCCACAACGAGGCGGCCGAGTTGCTGAAGGAACGCCTGGAGGGCAAGATCGAGATTGATTTCGACACGGCGCGCCGGTTGTTCACGCTGATCTGCGTCCTGCACATCAAGGGCTGACCGGGTGGCATCGCGCCTCTTGGGACGCCGGATCGGTCAGGTCGGCGCGCTGGGCATCGTCCTGGCACTGACCGGTGTGGTCGCCTGGACCTTCGCGCTGAGCTGGCGCCCGTCCGACAAATATGATTTCCAGGGCGTCGACGTGTCCGAAGACCAGGGCGCAGTCGAATGGCCGACGGTGAAGGCAGGCGGCGCTGACTTCGCGTATCTTCGGGCGACCTATGGCGCGGATGGGCGGGACGCGCGCTTTGCAGACAACTGGGCGGATGTCTATGCGTCGGGCATGCGCCGCGGTGCGGTCCACGTCTATTCGCTGTGTCGCCTCGCCGCGGACCAGGCGAATAATTTCAACACCACGGTGCCGCGCACGAGCGACGCCCTGCCGCCGGCGGTGGAGGTCGATTTCGACCCGGGATGCGAGTCGCGGCCGGTTCGCGACGTCGTGCTCGGCGAGTTGCGACGGTTCCTGACGATGGTCGAAGCGCACAGCGGCAAGCCGACACTGATCAAGATCAGCAGGCGTTTCGAGGCGAGCTATCAGGTGACGAGCGCCATTCCGCGAACCGTCTGGGCGGTGCAGGATTTCTTTCCACCCGATTATACGGCAAGGCCCTGGCGGATGTGGCAGGCGAACGACATGAGACGGATAGATGGGATTGCGGGCCCCGTGCGCTGGAACGTGGTCGCGCCATGACCAGCGATAGCGACGTCCGCGATCGCCTGATCGCCGCCGCCCGCGACGCCGCGCGTAATGCCCATGCCCCCTATTCGCGCTTCGGCGTCGGCGCGGCGGTGCTGCTGACCGACGGCAGCGTGGTGACCGGCACGAATTTCGAGAATGCGAGCTACGGCCTGTCGCTGTGCGCCGAGACGGTCGCGCTGGCGACGGTCAACGCCCAGGGCCGGCTGCGCGATGTCGTCGCGCTCGGCGTGATCGGCGGAATGATGGATGCCGACGGCAAGCCAACCGGCACGAAGCCGGTCGGCCCCTGCGGCCGCTGCCGCCAGGTGATCAACGAGGCAGCGCAGATGGGCAAGCGCGACATCGCGATATGGTGTGCGGGCGCCGAAGGAGACGCCCATGAGCGGCACCTCCTGTCGGAATTGCTGCCTCACGCCTTCGGACCGGGTGATCTCGGAATCGACTGAGCCGGACGCTCAGCGGCCGAGAAGGCCGATCAGACTGATCGCCAACAAGATAGCGGTATAGGTGAACGCGGCGCGACGGAGTGCCCGCGAGTAACCACGGCGCAGAAAGAACCAGAAGATCGCGGGTATTGTCAGCATGCCCACAGCAACGGCACGCTCAATCGCCTTGGTTCTTCCGATCCGTCCACAACCACCCTGCCCCCTCACCTCACCCTATGCCGGTCCATATCCTGTCAGCCTGATATTCGTTCATCAACATCCGGCGCACAGGTCGAACAAACAGCCGGTGTCACCCCATCGGCTCACAATAGCCGACAGTTCCTCTTTCGGCGCGATCGGCCTTGCTCCGAAGAGCCATTCCCGCGAAAGCGGTCGGCTCAAGGGAGGCGCTCAATGTCGATCATGTCGGACCGGTGGATTCGCGAGCAGGCGCTCGCCAACGGAATGATCGAGCCGTTCGTCGATCGCCAGCAGCGCGACGGATGCATCTCCTACGGCCTGTCATCCTATGGCTATGACGCGCGCGTGTCGGACGAGTTCAAGGTCTTCACCAACATCGACAGCGTGATCGTCGATCCGAAGGATTTCTCCTCGAACAGCTTCGTCGACCGCAAGACCGACGTATGCATCATCCCGCCCAACAGCTTCGCCCTGGCCCGGACGGTGGAATATTTTCGGGTGCCGCGTGACGTTCTGGTCATCTGCCTCGGCAAATCGACCTATGCGCGCTGCGGCATCATCGTGAACGTCACGCCGCTCGAGCCCGGCTGGGAAGGGCATGTTACGCTTGAATTCTCGAACACCACTCCCCTGCCCGCCAAGATCTACGCGAACGAAGGCGCGTGCCAGTTCCTGTTCCTCGAAGGCAATGAGCCCTGCGAGACGAGTTATGCAGACCGCTCCGGCAAATATATGGGCCAGCGCGGCGTCACGCTGCCGAGACTCTGATCGAGCTTGAGGCAGGCGGATGCGGGCTATACTGCCCGCTCGGGCTCGACTGGAATCGAACCCGTTCCGGAGCTTCAACAGTCACGACCTTCACGCCAGTGACGACTCGGACTTGCGTGAGGTTGCCCTATCGTAACGACAATTGCCGTGCATCGAGCCGGGAAAGCCCTGCAATGGCAAGCGTATGCGACCATGCGGTGCGATCGGCAGTGACATCCATCAGCGTGTCGGGACGTGCCAGTACAGCCTCGTACAGCGCCCGTGCTTCGTCGCGACGGCCCGTGCCACGATAGACCGCTGCAAGGTTCAGCATCAGCTCCGGGCGTGAGGGATAGATTCTGCGCTCCGCGATCAGCGTTCGTCCGCTGCGCTGAAATCACCCTGCTTGATTGCAGTGAACCCGGTGCGGTCGCTTGCGGTGGCAGCGGTAGCTGCGCCCGCCAGGACAATTCCGGCAATCAATACTCCCGAACCGATGCGCATTGCTCTTCTCCTCGACGACCTTTCCTTGAAAGGTTTCACTTTTATGACACTCTTGTGTCACTTTAGTGAATCCGCTGCAATAGACTTGCACGCGAGGAGAGGCCGATATGGGCGAGCAGTGCCTGACAACAAAAAAGGGCGGCCCCGAAGGACCGCCCCATTTATCTCGCGCTGATCGGATCGATCAGAAATCGTTGCGATATTGCTCGTTGCCGATGAAGCCGAGCTTGGTCACGCCGGAGCGCTTGATGACCGCGAGCACTTCATCAACCCGCGCATAACGCGCCTGGGGATCCGGCTGGAAATGCAGCTCGGGCTCCGGATTGATGCTCTTCGTCGCTTCCAGATATTGCTGGAGAGTGACCTTGTCGACCGGCGCACCGTTCCACGCAATCGTTCCCGCCGGGTCAATCGTGACCTTGTTCTTCTGCGGATCGACCGGTGGCGGCTTGTTGTTCGGGTCGTTGATCGGAAGATCGACCTTCACCGCGTGCGTCTGGATCGGAATGGTGATGATGAACATGATGAGGAGCACGAGCATGACGTCGATCAACGGCGTCGTGTTCAGATCCATCATCGGCTGGCCGTCATCGGAGCCGCCGCTCATTGCCATATCATATTACTCCTGAAGCTCTGACCGGTCACATGCGCTCGGCGTTGCCGCCGGGCGGAGGCTCGGAAATGAAGCCGACCTTGGCAAAGCCTGCCATCTGCATCGTGTAGATCGCGCCACCAATGCAGCGATACGGCGTGTTCACGTCACCGCGGATATGAGCCTCGGGAAGCTCCAGATCGGGGTTGCCGACACCACCCTGACGCGCGATCTCGGCCTTGAGCTTCGCGACTGCCCGGTCGAGCAGTTCCTGATGCCCCACAGGCGCCGTACCCCAATAGATACCGCAAGAACCATCGGGCTTCTGCAGGATCGAGAGCGACACGTTCTCGGGCTTCGTGGTCGTGGGATCGTAACGAATGTCGGGAAGCTTCAGCTTCACCGTCTGCAGCACGACGGGCACCGCGATCAGGAAGATGATGAGGAGCACCAGCATCACGTCCACCATCGGGGTCGTGTTGATGTCCGACATCGGTTTTTCTTCGGCGCCGTCGCCGCCAACGCTAATTGCCATTGAGGACTATCCTATCCTTGCAACTGGGCCACCGGGGGAACTCCGGAGGCGAGAGGCGGGGCGGCGCCAACGCGGCACGCGCCCCGCCCCGTCATCAGCGTGCTGCCGTCGTGGTCGCAGCAGCCGGCTTGGCTGCCGGGGCAGCCGCACCCTTGCGAGCGACAGGACGAACCGCACCGTCGGACGCCAGGTAACCCAGCACGTCGTTCGAGAACGCGTTCAGGTCTTCCGCAATCGACTTGTTGCGGCGCTGCAGCCAGTTGTAGGCAAGCACCGCCGGAACGGCGACGACGAGACCGAGAGCGGTCATGATCAGCGCCTCACCGACCGGACCGGCGACGGCGTCGATCGAAGCCTGACCGGCCGCGCCGATCTTGATGAGCGCGCGGTAGATGCCGATAACCGTACCGAACAGACCAATGAACGGCGCGGTCGCGCCGACAGTCGCCAGGAACGCCAGGCCCGAATTGAGCTGCGAGTTGATGGTCGCTTCCGAACGCGCCAGCGAACCGTGCAGCCAGTCATGAGCCTCGACCGGATCGGTCAGGCGGGTGTGCTGCTCCTGAGCCGACAGGCCGTCGTCGACGATCTGCTTGTAGGCCGAGTTCTTCTCGAGCTTGGCCGATGCCTCACGCAGGCTGTTGGCGTTCCAGAAGCCGGTGCGGACGCGCTTGTACTGGTTGATCACCTTCTGCTGCTCGAACAGCTTGGTGAACAGGATGTAGAGCGAAACGAAAAGCATCAGCACGAGAATGCCGAACACGGTCTGCGAAATCAGGCCGCCTTCACGAAGGGCGGGGACCAGACCGTATGGGTTATCGCCCTTGGGGGCGGCTGCTGCGGCGCCGGCCGCAAGGATGGTGGTGAGCATTTAGTTGGTTTCCTCTAGGCTGTATTTTTTACTGTCAGGTCTATCCAGAAACGGCCCGGGGCATGGCGCACCGGGCCGAATCCCTATCGTCAATTCTCAGGCAATACCCAACGAACCGGCAGCGTTGCCGTCGACACGGTCGGCTGACCGTTCTCGTCCTTGGCCGGGGTATAGCGCACCCTGCTGCGCGCGATGCGGCAAGTCGTGTCGTCGAGCGAGCTGTTACCGCTCGACGTCGTGATGCTGCACGCACTCACGCGGCCATCGGCACCCACCGTCAGCTTCGCAACGACTCGACCCTGAGCACCGGCGCGAATCGCCTCCGATGGATAGGCATCGTCATTGAAGAACTGGCCGGGGTTCCCCTTCAGGCCGGCTGCCTGCGAGATGCGAGGCGGCGCGGGCGGAGGTGGTGGCGGCGCTGCGACCGGCGTCGGCACGAAGACCGGCGGCGGAGCCTGCACCGTCTGGATGACGACTTGCGGCGGCGCCTGAGTCTGCACGATCGGCGGCGGCGAGACGACCGGAGGCGGCTCGAGCGGCTGATCTGGCGGAGGGGGCGGCGGCTCGTCGGGTGGCGGGGGTGGCGGCTCCTCGACGTCGAAGGTCTTCAACTTCTCCGACATCGCTTTCACGTACTTGTACGTGAGTCCGGTGACGAAGGCGTAGCCCATGACGGCGACAATCACCGACACGATCACGATCGCCACCACGCGGTTGCCGCTTACATTACGGTCAGCATAAGCCATTCAGAAACGAAACTCCTCTATCCGTACACGACGCGAACCGCCGATCCGTAACGTCCGTTCGTCCGATCTGCCTGTCGTGGGCTGATGTATCCTTGGACAGGGGCGATCCTATATGACCCCCCAAACCCTGACGCAAACGCTTTGTCTCACGCAACAAACGTACAATCCCGACGTGGCAGAATTATTTCTGTATAATATCGGAACGAACGCGTAACCCATAGCGAATGATTTCAGCTCCGAAACTCGCGTTTGCGATGGCCTTCGCAGCGGCCGCAACTGGTGCCTCAGCCCAGCAAAGACCGCAGATTCCCGCCGATTCGGTGGTAATCGCCCCTCCCTATGCCGACTATGCGGATCTGGTGCTCGCCGCCCCCGCCATCATCGACGCGACCATTCGAAGCTCTACCCGCCTGAAGGGCCCGGACGCGGCCGGCGTGGCCCCCAACATGGCCCGCCTTTATGTGGAAGCAGATGTGCTGGCCCTGATTCGCGGCACTGCAGCATTGCCGCCGCGAATCGCCTATGTGCTTGATGTACCTGTGGATGCCCGCGGAAAGCTGCCGAAATTGCGCAAGCTCCGCGTTCTGCTGTTCGCCCGACCCGTTCCGGGTAACGCGACGCTCGTTCAGCTCGTCCGCCCCGATGCCCAGCGCGACTGGACGCCCGGCGCCGACGCGTTGACCCGGCGAATCACCCAGGAAACGCTCAGTCCCGATGCCCCACCGAAGGTGACCGGGATCGGCAATGCATTTCATGTCACCGGCGACCTGCCCGGATCGGGCGAAACCCAGATATTCCTCACCACCGCGGACAGCCGGCCGGTTTCGATCGGCATCCAGCGGACGCCCGGCGAACAGCCCCGCTGGTCGGTGGCCTTGAGCGAGCTCGTCGGCGAGGGCGCCGTGCCGCCGGCGCGCGATACCTTGTTGTGGTATCGCCTCGCCTGCGCCTTGCCGCCGGAACTGCCCGCGTCGAGCCTGACATCGCTCAGCGATAGCGATGCGACCATCGCGCGCGAGGATTATCGCCTGGTGATTCGCTCGCTCGGCCCCTGCAACCGGGGCGGCAGCCGCTAGATTTCGGGTGCGATCCTGAGGATCTGGCCGGTCGTCGACCGCGCGGCGGCCAGGAAGCGCGCAGTAGCGGCGACATCCTCCGCTGCCGCTCCCGCCATCACGTCAATCGCCCCGATTCGGGCGCGCGAGGCCAGCTCGACGGCGAGAGGCCCGATCGCCGCGATCAACATCGCGCGATCGATCGCGGGCAGCGGCGAATCGAGCAGGAGAAGGACGATGTCGGCCTCCGTCGCGCGAAGACGCTCCACGGTCTCCCCTGCCCGTCCCGCTTCGGCCGTGACCAGGATTGCGCCCGTGGCCGTCGCAAGCGATTCGCGAACGGCCGCCTCCATGCTCATTTCCGGTGACGGACGAGCGTTATGCCGATTGATTCGCCCGCTTCGGCAATGGCCAGCTTGACGATCTTGATCTGCACCCGCGCAACACGCTTGTCCTGCAGGAACAGGGTCTCGGCGATATGATCGGCCACACCTTCGACCAGGGTGAAATGCACCCCTTCGGGCAGCGCGCTCGTCGCGGCCCGCTTCAGATCCAGATAGTTCTTCGTCGCACCCAGCGGCGAATCCGGGGCGAAATGCGCCGGACAATCGAGATCGACCGTCAACGAAATCCGCAGCGGCTGCGGCAGATGGGTCTCTTCGGAATAGATGCCAGTGAGAACCGGCACCTCAAGATCATGCACTTCAAGGCTGAGACGATCGTCCAAGCGCGGCCCTTTCATGGTGTGGCGGGCGCCATAGCAGATGGAGGCGCGGTGGAAAGCCGCCTCAGGCCGCGGCACTTGGCCGTGTGCTGGCCGCCGCGTGCCAGCGCGCGACCGAACGGCAATCCTCGGGCACCTGGAATTTGGCGGCGCGGGCGAAATCGATCGTCACGAGCGCGGAGATATCGGCGAAGCTGAAGGAGTCGGTCGCGATCCAGTCGCGATCCGCCAGCCGGACGTCGAGCGCCTCGACGAAAGCGCCCCACATGATCAGCCCGCGCGCGCCCAGTTCGGGAATCTGCGGCATCGCCGGCCATTTGCCTGGCGCCGCACGATCCTGAAAGGCGGGATGGACGTTGCGGAAAGCATAGACGGCGGCGGCATATCCATCCGATTCGATTCGGCGAGTCCAGGATTCGATCCGGCCGATGTCGAGGGCTGTGCTCCCGAACAGCGCGGGCTCCGGGTGCAGCGCCTCGAAATAGCGGCAGATCGCGGCCGATTCGCAGATGACCTCACCATCGTCGAGCTCAAGCGCCGGCACCGCGCCGCGCGGATTCACGGCGAGATAGGGGTCGGAGAGCTGCTCGTTCCGGCGGAGATCCACCATCACGCGCTCGATCTCGATGCCCTTCTCGGCAAGGAAGATGCGCACGCGGCGCGGGCTCGGGGCGAATTCGGCATCGTACAGCTTCATCGCGCGCCTCCAATTCGGCTTGCGTTCAGGCGTACCACCGCTAAAGCGCGCGGCCCCGTGCGTCCATGCCGGGACTCGCAGGAGCAACCATATTGATCAGGATCGCGCCGATTTCCGAAGTTGAACCGCAGGCAGTCGAGCATCTGCTCGACCGCGCGTTCGGCACGGACCGGCACGAGCGAACCGCCTACCGGATTCGCCAGGGCATGCCCGCGATCCCCCGGTTGAGCTTCGCCGCCGTTGAGAATGGCGCGCTGGTCGGTACGATCCAGTGCTGGCCGATCCTGTTCGACGGTGACGATGGCCGGGACGTGCCGATGGTGATGCTCGGCCCGGTCGCGGTCGAGCCGGCACGGCAGCGCGACGGGATCGGGCGGGACCTGATGCTCTATGCGCTGAACGCGGCGGTCGCCTCGGGCGAGGCCGGTGCGCTGATGCTGATCGGCGACCCGGAATATTATGGCCGGTTCTTCGGCTTCACCGCCGATCGCACCGCCGGCTGGCGCACGCCGGGGCCCGTCGAGCAACGCCGGCTGCTGGCAATGGGCGATTCGGTCCCGGATGGCGCAGGCATGCTCACCCCGCGAACCGTGGCCCTCGCCTGACGCTTTACGCCCGGGCGGGGCTGTCCTACCGCCTACCGATGCCGATGGACCCGCTTCCCGATCTTGCCGCGCTGTCGCTCGCCGATATCGCGCGCCTCGCCGGCGAACGGAAACTGCCGCCGGTCGAACGCTGGAACCCGACTCATTGCGGCGACAGCGAGATGCGCATCGCGCGCGACGGGACCTGGTTCCATCAGGGATCGCCGATCGGACGTCAGACCATGGTCCGGCTGTTCTCGACAATCCTGCGTCGTGAGGAGGATGGTGGCTATGTGCTCGTCACGCCAGTCGAGAAGCTCGACATCGCGGTGGAGGACGCGCCTTTCGTCGCGGTCGAGATAAAGGTCGAAGGCGAAGGCCGTGATTCGCGCCTGGCCTTTCGCCTCAACACCGGCGATCTGGTGACAGCCGGCAGCGACCATCCCCTGCGTTTCGAGGAACGCGGGGATGGCCCCCGCCCCTATCTCCATGTCCGGGGCGGGCTTGAGGCGCTGGTCGCCCGGACGGTCTATTACGATCTCGCCGCAATCGCGCTGGCGGGCGGCGACGTGCCGCCCGGCGTGTGGAGCAACGGCGCCTTCTTCCCTTTGGAGCCGACTGAATGACCCTTGCCGATCGTTTGCGCCACGCGCTCGAAACCGGACACGGCATGGAGACCGTGCTGCTGACCGGGGACCATCGCGACCTTGAACTCGACCAGTCGGCGCCACTGATGAACGCTGCGGTGCTCGTCGCCGTCACCGATCGCTCGAGGCCCGGCGTCATCCTGACCCAGCGTACCGACAACTTGTCGCGCCACCCCGGCCAGGTCGCCTTTCCCGGCGGCCGGATCGACCCGGGCGACAGCGGCGCGATCGACGCAGCGCTGCGCGAGGCGGAAGAGGAGATCGCCCTGCCGCGCGACCGCGTGATCGTGATCGGAGAGGCCGACCGCTATCGCACCGTCACCGGATTCGATGTGACCCCGGTGATCGGCATCGTCCCGCCCGACCTGATCCTGATTCCCAGCGCAGCCGAGGTAGCGCAGGTGTTCGAGGTGCCGCTCGATTTCGTCCTCGACGCCGCCAACCATGTCGAGGCGACCGTCGAATGGCAGGGTCGCAACCGGCATTATTACGAGATCAACTGGGACGGCCACCGCATCTGGGGCGCGACCGCCGCGATGATCGTCAATCTTTCCCGGCGGCTGCGATGGAACGGATGATCCTGCCGCAGGCCGCGTGGCGCGGGCGCGAAGGACTGGTGGCGCTTTGCGACGTGCTGGGTGCGGCCGAAGGCAAGGTGCGCTTCGTCGGCGGCGCCGTGCGCGACACGCTGCTCGGCATCGACGTGGCGGACGTCGATCTGGCGACGACTCATTCGCCCGACCGGGTAATCGCCCTGCTCAAGGGCAATGGCATCAAGGCAATACCGACCGGGCTTGCGCACGGCACGGTGACGGCAGTGCTGCCCGGCGGTCCGGTCGAGGTGACCACGCTCCGCTGCGATGTCGCGACTGACGGCCGGCACGCGACCGTCGCCTTCACCGACGACTGGAAGGAGGATGCTGCACGACGCGACTTCACGATGAACGCGCTCTACGCCGATCCACGGACCGGGAAGATCTTCGACTATTTCGGCGGGATCGACGATCTGGAGGCCCGCCGGGTGCGGTTTATCGGCGATCCGCTGAAACGAATCGCCGAGGATCATCTGCGCATCCTGCGCTTCTTCCGCTTCCACGCCCGGTTCGGCGACACACCGGACGAAGCCGGGCTCGATGCCTGCACCGAACGCGCGAACGACCTGATGGCCCTGTCGCGCGAGCGAATCGCGGCCGAGCTGCTTCGGCTGCTGGTCGCGGTGCACGCAGTCCGCGTCGTCGACCTGATGATCGAGCACGCGATCTTCGTCCCGGTACTGCCCGAGATCGAAAGCACCTTACAATTGGCGCGGCTGGTCGCGCGCGAGGCGATAGCGGGGGTCGATCCTGATCCGATCCGGCGGCTTGCCGCGCTGCTCCCGGCCGACACCCGTGTGGCGGACGATGTCGGCGCTCGACTGAAACTGTCCAAGGTCGAGCGGCGACGGCTGGTCAGCGCTGCCGAGCCAGTGGGCGACGAGCCGGCGCCGGTGATCGACTACCGGCTCGGCAGGGACCTGGCTATCGATCGCCTGCTCCTGTCGGATCGTCCGGAAAAGGAAGTTGCCTCGCTGCTCGCCTGGGAATCCCCTGCCCTGCCGCTCACCGGCGGTGCCCTGGTCGAACGGGGCCTGCGCAAGGGCCCCGAGGTCGCGCGGACGCTGCGCCAGATCGAGGAACAATGGATCGCCGAGGGCTTTCCTGACGTAGCGCGGGTGAACCAGATCGCCGACGCGGCGACCGCTCAGTTCCTGCGGGCTTCCAGCAGCGAATAGGCTGCGTCGGCCTCAAGCGGCCGCGCATAGACGAAGCCCTGGCCGTAGGTGCAGCCAAGCGCGGCGAGCGTCTGGGCAAGCTCGTTGGTCTCGATTCCCTCGGCGGTCGTCTGCATGCCAAGCGCCTGGGCAAGCGACAGGATGGCCCGCACGATCGCGATCTTGTCGCGGTCGGCAAGCATGCCGGTCACGAAGCTGCGGTCGATCTTGAGAATGTCGATCGGCAGTTTCTGGAGATAGGCGAGGTTCGAATAGCCGGTGCCGAAATCGTCCATCGCCAGCGTCGTGCCGAGCCCCTTCAGCGCATGCATGATTCCCGCGATTCGATCGGGATCAGTGACGAGAGCGCTTTCGGTGAGTTCCAGGGTCAGGCGCGAGCCATCAAGGCCGTTGCCGGTCAACGCGCGTTCGACCACCGGCGCGATGCTGTCGCGCTGGAGCTGGATCGCCGACAGGTTGACCGCGAGCTTGACGCCGCAATTGCCGCCTGCCCGTGCGTCCCAGCCGGCGAGCGTACGCACCGCCTCCTCGATCGCCCAGCGACCGAGCGGAACGATCAGCCCCGATTCCTCGGCGACCGGAATGAAATCGCAGGGCGAAAATTCGGTGCCGTCGTCGTCGGCCCATCGCGCCAGCGATTCGAAGCAGACGATCTTCCCGGTCGCAAGGTCGCAGATCGGCTGGAAGCTGAGGCGAAGCTGGCCCCGATCGAGCGCACGGCGCAGCGCAGTCTCCATGCCGAACTGCTCGCGCGCGATGTCGAACGCCTGGGTCTGATAGGCTTCGGCGCGACCGCTGGTCTTGGACCGCCGCACCGCGAATTGAGCGTGGCGGATCAGTTCCTCGGCATCGTCGACCTGGCTCGACCCGAAGGCGATGCCAATCGAGCAGGCCACCCGGATCTCGAAATCGGAAAGCTGGAACGGCGTGCCCAGCGCGCCCTGGATTCGCCTGGCGACATGTTCGGCGTCACCGGGACCATCCTCGAGTGTCAGCAGGATGCCGAATTCGTCACCCCCGGTGCGGGCGAGCACGTCGTGCGCGCGCAGGATGCCCTTGAGACGCCGGGCGACGGTGATGAGCAACTCGTCGCCGGCCATCGACCCGAGGCAGGCGTTCACGCGGCTGAAACGATCCAGATCGACGATGAGCACGGCATAGCGCGCCTGCTGTGTCGTATCGTCGATCAGCGCTTCGAGATGATCGCTGAAGCCGGCGCGGTTGGCGAGGCCGGTCAGGCTGTCGGTCATCATCTCCCGACGAAGATTATGCTCGGTGCGCAGTTCGGACGTCTGGTCGATCAGGGTGACCAGGCACCGCCCGTCAGCGTTACGCGTCAGGCGCGCAAGCGTGACCTGATAATAGCGGCAATCGACCGCGTCGCCGAATTGCCAGGGGAAATCCTCGCGCAGCGAATCGCTCTGGACGAACTTGGTTATCCGCGTCGCAATCAGCGAGATCAGCGGCGACGCACCGCTCGCGGAACCAAGGCCGGCCTGGCGGAACGGCCGGTTTGCCATCTGGATGGAGACATCGCCGTCAGCCGAGATCACGAGCGCCGCCGGGATGGGAAGGAGGTCGAACGTCGCTCCGATCCGGTCCAGATCGTTCATGCGCGCGTCAGCGACCTCCATCGATACGGGAGGCTCTTCCGCTTTCAAGACCCGGGACCTGAACGGCATCATCCAGGGTAGCGTTACCGCGAACAGGTTAAAAGCGGCTGAAGCTTGCACAGTATTTCAGCCACTTGATACCACCAAAATGGCTAGAAACGATTATCCCTTGGAAAGCCGGTGGGTGGCATTCGCCCGGCCGCGCCGCGTGCCGCGCGCCACGGTGCAAGATCGCTCTCGGTACGAGTCCGTCCACTCTCGCCGCCCATCGCCCAGCTCAGCCCGTCAGCGAAGACGAAAGTGATCGCATCGGAGAGGCCACCGTCGCGATACCGCTGCAACTGGACGCCCTGGCCGCGCGCCAGTTCAGCGAGCTCGGTCAATGGAAAGACGAGCAGACGGCGGTTGTCACCGATCGCCGCGACATAATCGGCCGCCGGATCGACCGGCCGCACGATCTTCAGCTTCGCGCCCAGACGCGGCGTCACCACCGTCTTGCCCTTGCGCGTCTCCGCGATCGTATCCGCCGTCCGCACGATGAAGCCGCGGCCGTCGGTGGCGGCGACCAGCAATTTCTCAGCCCGGCTCGCCGGCATCAGCGCGACGATCCCGACATCGCCGTCGAGATCGATCATCGCCCGCACCGGTTCGCCAAAACCCCGGCCGCCAGGCAGCTTGTCGGCGGCGAGCGTGTAGAAACGGCCATTCTCCGCTGCGAGCAGGATCTTGTCAGTCGTCTGCGCGGAAAAATGCAGGAAGGCCGCATCGCCTTCCTTGAACTTCAGGTCGGCCGCGGCGGCGGGTTCGATATGGCCCTTCATCGCCCTGATCCACCCCCGCTGCGACAGGATCACGGTGATCGGCTCCCGCTCGATCATCGCCTCGAGCGGGATCTCGCGGGCGGGGGCAGCTTCCTCGATCGTGGTACGGCGCTTGCCCAGTTCGGTTTCCGGACCGTAGCGATCGCGCAGCTTGGCGAAGTCCTTCTTCAGCCGGGTCCGCTGGCGCGCGTCGCTGCCGAGCAATGCCTCCAGGCCTGTCTTCTCGGTTTCCAGGCCGTCGCGCTCCTTGCGCAACTCCATCTCCTCGAGCCGTCGCAGCGAGCGCAGGCGCATGTTCAGGATCGCCTCGGCCTGGCGGTCGTTCAGCTCGAACTCGGCGATCATCACCGGCTTGGGCTCATCCTCGGTGCGGATGATCTCGATCACCCGATCCAGGTTGAGAAAGGCGATGATATAGCCGTCGAGCAGCTCCATCCGGTCGGCGATCTTGGCGAGCCGGTGCGCGGTGCGGCGCTGGAGCACGATGAACTGGTGATCGACCCAGCCGAGCAGCGCCTCGCGCAGGGACATCACGCGCGGCGTGCGGCGTGCGTCGAGCACGTTGAGGTTCAGGCTGACCCGGTTTTCCAGGTCGCTCATCCGGAACAGGCTTTCCATCAGCAAGGTCGCATCGACCGTGCGGGCGCGCGGCTCGATCACGATGCGCACCTCCGAATCGGATTCGTCGCGCACGTCCGCCAGGATCGGCAGCTTCTTGTCGTTGATGATCGTCGCGATCTGCTCGATCAGCTTGCCCTTCTGGACGCCGTACGGAATCTCGGTGACGACCGCGTTCCAGGTGCCGCGCCCCTGATCCTCGACATGCCAGCGTGCCCGCACGCGGAAGCCCCCGCGCCCGGTCGCATAGGCCTCGGCGATCGCGGCGGCGCTGTCGACCACTTGCCCGCCGGTCGGAAAATCCGGCCCCTTCACATGCTCGAGCACCTGCGCGTCGCTTGCCTCCGGCTGGTCGATCAGCAGGATCGCGGCGTCGAACAGTTCGGCGGCATTGTGCGGCGGGATGCTCGTCGCCATGCCGACCGCGATGCCGGCGGCACCATTGGCGAGCAGGTTCGGGAACATGCCCGGGAACAGCTCGGGCTCCTGCTCCTCGCCATTATAGGTCGGGCGGTAATCGACGGCATCCTCGTCGAGGCCGTCCATCAGGTCGATCGCGACCTGAGTGAGCCGTGCCTCGGTGTAACGATAGGCGGCGGCGTTATCGCCATCGATATTGCCGAAATTGCCCTGCCCGTCGACCAGCGGATACCGCATGGCGAAGCTCTGCGCGAGACGGACCATCGCATCATAGACCGACTGGTCGCCATGCGGATGATATTTACCGATCACGTCACCGACGACGCGGGCACATTTCTTGTAGCCCTGCGCCGGATCGAGCCGCAGCAGGCGCATCGCCCAGAGCAGGCGACGGTGAACGGGTTTCAGTCCGTCGCGGACATCGGGCAGCGAGCGCGCCGTGATCGTCGAGAGCGCATAGACGAGGTAACGCTCGGACAGCGCGCTGTCGAAAGGCGCGTCGACAATGGCGTTGAAGGGATCGGGCTCTAGGATATCGGTAGGCATTGGGCCCCGGTTAGCAGGCGGAATCGGGCTAGGCTAGGATCGGGCGGTCTTTTCAGACCGGGCTGGGCAGATCGCGCGCCAGTTCGGCAAACAGCCATTCACGGAATCGCTTGATCTTGGGCACGCCGCGCCGCGCCTCGGGGCAGACCAGCCAATAGGCGTAGCCGCGGGTCGATACCTGGTCGAACGGGCGCATCAGCCGGCCCTCGGCCAGATCGTTGCGCCAGAAGAAAGGGGTCAGCATTGCCATGCCCTGCCCCGCCATCGCCGCGTGCCCCTCATGCGCCTGGGAATCGAGCCTCACGCCGCGGCGGGGCATCCTGTCCGGCGCGTCAACGCCGGCCTCGCGCAGCCAATGGGACCACCAGCTGTCGTGCGGGCTGATCAATGGCAGGCGGAGCAGGTCGGCCGGCTCGAACACCGGCCCATGGCGCCGCTGGAAACCCGGGCTGCACATCGGCGTGAAATCGATCGGCAACAACAGGTCCTGCGAGAGATCCGGCCATGATCCGCGGCCGGCGCGGATGGCGATATCGACATCGTCGGTCGTGAAATCGGCCAGCATGTCACTGGTCAGCAGGCGCACCGCCATATCCGGATGCGCCATCTGGAAACTGCCGAGACGCCAGGCGAGCCACGTATTGGCGAAGGTGTTGGAGGTGGAGACGGTCAACAGCCCCTCATCCTCGGCGCGGATCGTGGCGAAGGCCGAATCGAGCGCGTCGAAGGCACGCCCCACCTGCGGCGCGATCCGGCGTGCCGCCTCGGTCAGGAGGACGCGCTTTTTCTCGCGGCGGAACAACGGCACGCCGAGCCGCTCTTCAAGGAGCTTCACCTGATAGCTCACCGCCGCCTGGGTCATGCCGAGCTCGGCCGCCGCCGCAGTGAAATTCTCGTGGCGTGCCGCTGCCTCGAACACCCGGACAGCGGAGAGAGGCGGGATGCGGCGCATATTCGATGGATAAGGCAGGCTTATGGATCGTGTCCAACGATTTGTTGGCGCCCCGATGAGAGCAGGCGCATATCCGTTTCGTGATCAACGCCAGCAAAAAAGGAGAATGGCGGTGCGTGACGATTTCTACAGCCAGGCCTGGGCCGGTAATCACCAGCATCTGAGCAAGACGATCCATAAGCTGGTTCGCGCAGCCATGGACGCGTTCGACAGGCTCCAGGCCCATCAGTTCGACGCGCCCTGGCGCGCACGACGGGCCAAGGGCAAGGCCCCGGCATTCAAGCCTGCCGCCTGATACGCCGCCCGATACTCGGGGGCTTTCGACACTGTCGCGGGGAGCGCGTATCGGGGAAGCATGTTCAGGCTTGCCCCGATCGCGCTTCTCGCGTTGATCCCTGCGGTGATGACCGCAACTGCTCCCTACCTGCTCACCTGGGCCGATCTCACCGCGAGACCGCAGCCGAGACCCGATGCGACGATCGCCTATGGCGACGACGACATGCAGAAGGTCGATGTCTGGCTGCCAGCAGGCAAAGGCCCATTGCCAACCCCATTGCCAACCGTCGTGATGGTGCATGGCGGCTGCTGGACGACCAGCATCGCTGATCGCAGCCTGATGAACTGGATCGCCGATGATCTCCGCAAGGACGGAATCGCAGTCTGGAACATTGATTATCGGGGCGTCGATCGCCCGGGCGGCGGCTATCCCGGCACCTTTCTCGACGCTGCCGCGGCCGCCGACTCCCTGATCGCAAACGCCAGGCGCTTCCATCTCGACACCGGGCACATCGTCGCGGTCGGTCATTCGGCCGGCGGCCACCTTGCCTTGTGGCTCGCCGCGCGGCCGAAACTGCCCAAGGGCAGCCCGCTGCGCACCGGCGCACCGCTGCCGATCGCCCATGTGATCAGCCTTGGCGGACTGCCCGACCTGGAAGCGACCGCGGCAAGCCCGGACAATGGGTGCGGCACCGATGTCGTCAGGCAATTGGTCGGCCCGCCGGGCGCCCGTCCTGACGTCTATGCCGACACCTCGATCCCGCGCCTGTTGCCGATTGGGGTGCCGCAGGACCTGGTCAACGGCCGCGAGGACAGGATCATCCCGATCCGGCTCGGCACCGGCTATGAGGCCAAGGCCAGGCAGGCAGGCGACAACGCCAGGCTTCACATCGTGCCCGCGACCGGCCACGTCGAACTGGTGACGCCCGATACCAAAGCCTGGGCCGAGAGCAGGCGATTGATCCGCGCAGCGCTCCAGCGATGACCCTGGACGACGCGCGCGCTCGACGCTGCTGATCGTCGCAGCGCCTATCTCGATCCGGCGCTCCCGAAACGGCACGCGGTCACCTGACCGGCCATTTCCCCGTTAACCATTTCTATACTATACTTAGCTCCGATCGACGGGGGGAATCACCGATGCGAATCGTGGCTGTGCTGGCGGCATTTCTTGTGCTCGCCGGATGCGAACAAGCACCCGGTCAGGCGAGCGGCGCTGCGGCCGCGCCATCGGATCAGGCGGCAGGCTCCGGATCTTCCAGCGCTTTCGATTATCACTATGCTTTCCGCATGCCCGGCTCGCGCATCGCAGCGGTGCAGGAAAGCCATGCTCGCGGCTGCGATCAGCTCGGCCCCGCGCGCTGCCGGATCATGGCGATCCGCTACAATGTCGATGATCGGAATCGTGTCGAGGCAACGCTGACGCTGAAACTCGATCCGACCGTCGCCCGTGCCTATGGCAAGGGCGCGACGGATGCCGTGACCCGCGCGGGCGGGTCAATGACCGGGGCCGATATTGCCGGCGCCGATTCAGGCGCCGCCGCAGGGCGCAGCGATGGGGTCGTCGCCCGGTTGCGCGAGTCGCTCGGCAATGCCGAGGCGCAATTGCGCGGGACCGTCTCGCCCGAGGAGCGGATACAGCTTTCCGCCAGGACGGATCGGCTTCGCGCCGCGATCGGCACGATCGGCGAGGTCGACCAGGGTGCCGGCACCGGCGTGGCGACGACGCCGGTACTTCTCACCTATGCCTCGGGTAGCGCGATGGGTGGCCTGGGCGGATCGGACGCCACTTTCGACACGGCTGGCCAGACGCTGCTATCGTCGCTCGCCGGGCTGGCCACGATCCTTGCAGGCGTCGGCCCATGGCTGCTCCTGCTGGTTGGTGGCGCGCTGATCCTGCGCCGGATCGTCCAGGGCCCCGCCGACCGGACACCCGCCCCCGAATTGCCGGCAGCGCCTCCGGAAACCGGCGAGGATCGTACCGTGATCCAGCGCTGGTTCGCGCGCGACAACCAGCCGGAACCCGAACCAGCCGACTAGGCCGCATCGACATTCTTTGCGCGAACCCTCCTCCTGGCTGCAGTCGTGCCGACAACGTGAATGTCGATCCGGCGCAGGCCCCGGGGTGCAAACGTGACAATGGCCGCGTGTGCTTGCAACATGCCCCCTCCTCGCGGGATATGTGCCGAAAGGGCCCGGCCAAGCTGATTGCGCCGCCGTTGGCCTTCCGATATAGCGCCGGTCTTCCGGCCCCGGCCCGCGCATCCGCGCCGCCGGGGCTGCTCATTTTCCCAAGGGTAACGCCATCATGGCTCGCCGCCGCCAGATCTACGAAGGCAAAGCCAAGATCCTCTACGAGGGTCCCGAACCCGGCACGCTGATCCAGTATTTCAAGGACGACGCAACTGCGTTCAACGCCCAGAAAAAGGGCACGATCAGCGGCAAGGGCGTGCTCAACAACCGCATCTCCGAGCACATCTTCACCCTGCTCGGCCATATCGGCGTGCCGACTCATTTCATCCGCCGCCTGAACATGCGCGAACAGCTTATCCGCCAGGTCGAGATCATCCCCGTCGAGGTGGTGATCCGCAACGTGGCGGCCGGGTCGCTGTCGAAACGGCTCGGGATCGAGGAAGGCACGCAGCTGCCCCGCACGATCATCGAATATTATTACAAGGACGACGCGCTCGGCGATCCGATGATCACTGACGAGCATATCGCCGCGTTCGGCTGGGCGAGCCAGGAGGAGATGCACGACATCGCCGACCTCGCCATCCGCGTGAACGATTTCCTCTGCGGCCTGTTCGCCGGGATCGGCATCCGCCTGGTCGATTTCAAGCTCGAATTCGGTCGCATCTGGGACAATGACTATGCCCGGGTGATCCTTGCCGACGAGATCAGCCCCGATGGCTGCCGCCTGTGGGACATGGAAACCAACGAGAAGCTCGACAAGGACCGGTTCCGCCGCGATCTCGGCGGCGAGGTCGAGGCCTATCAGGAAGTCGCGCGCCGGCTCGGCCTGCTGCCCGAAGGCGCCGACGGCGCAGTGCTCGATCTCGAAAAGCACCGGCTGAGCAAGGGCAAATAAACCCGATCCTGGCGGCTGCGCGATGCGTGGCCGCCGTTCCTCAGCCTTTGACTCGGTAGCCGCAGATAATGCCGAAGACATAGGCGCTGAACAGGGCGAGCTGGACTCGGCCTCCCGCGTCGCTCCAGCCGAAATATTGCCCGCCGAACGCGAACAACGCGATGAACATGATCATTGCCAGCCCGGCCATTGCCCGACCTCCCCATGCCGCCCTGCCCAGCACAAGGCCCTGAGCTGGAGGCTGATACCAGCGCGTAAATTTTCCATGAAGCTTGCGGCAGGGCGCTACGCTCGCCATAGGGGCGCCAACCAATCCCAAGCCCAGGAAACGCCCATGAAGCTTCGCATCTTCGTCACGCTGAAGAACGGCGTGCTCGATCCGCAAGGCAAGGCGATCCACAAGGCGCTCGACGGTCTTGGCTTTGCCGGCATCAACGATGTCCGGGCAGGAAAGCTCATCGAGCTCGACGTCGCTGACGACACCAGCGACGCGAGCATCGACGAGATGTGCCGCAAGCTGCTCGCCAACACCGTGATCGAGAACTATCGGGTGGAACGGGCATGAAGACAGCGGTCATCGTCTTTCCGGGCTCCAATTGCGATCGCGACATCGCCGTCGCGCTTGAAGCCATCACCGGCGTGAAACCGGCCATGGTGTGGCATGGCGAGACCAGCCTGCCCGACGGCATCGGCCTGGTCGCGTTGCCCGGCGGCTTCTCCTATGGCGACTATCTCCGCTCCGGCGCGGTCGCCGCACGATCGCCGATCATGCGCGCCGTGGTAGAGGCGGCTGACGGCGGCCTGCCGGTGCTCGGCATCTGCAACGGCTTCCAGGTGCTGACCGAGGCAGGACTGCTGCCGGGCGCGCTGATGCGCAACGAGGGGCTCGATTTCGTCTGCCGCGACGTGGAACTGACCGTCGCCAACGCTCAGTCCGCCTTCACCAGCCGCTATGGCCAGGGCGAGACGATCACCGTCCCCGTGGCGCATCATGACGGCAATTATTTCGCCGACGCGGAAACGCTCGACCGCCTCGAAGGCGAAGGCCGAGTCGCCTTCCGTTATGCCGGCCAGGTCAACGGATCGGCGCGCAAGATTGCCGGCGTGCTCAACGCGGCCGGCAACGTGCTCGGCATGATGCCGCATCCTGAACGCCGCATAGAGGCCGCGCATGGCGGCGTCGATGGCCGGCGGCTGTTCGAAGGGTTGCTCGAAACCGTCGGGGCCTGATCCCGTTTTAGCCAAATAGGCTATTGCACCGTGAAAGCCATGATGGCATAGCCGACTCATGGCTATGACCATTCCCTTCGCGCAACCGCGCCTCGCTAGCTGTCGACATTGACGCTCGCATAGTCGCGCACCCCGCTCTGGGCGCGACACGATAGGGATATCCGTGTGATTGATGGTGGGTGCCGATACCGCCCGCACCGGTCCCTGCCAACGAAATCCCCAGAATCCTGCTGCCTTCAGGTGTGGCCGAACGCAATCCAGTGCGCGGCCGGTTTGTGATTCCGGTGACAGCGGGTGCAAATCCCGCCGGCCACCCCTGAGGGCAGCAACGTCCGAGTGGCGAAATGGGAACGCAGCGGATTGCAGATCCGCGACGAGCCGGTTCGATTCCGGCCTCGGACTCCCCTCGCCCCTTGAACCTATATGGTAATATTTCCCCAAACGGTGGGGCACATCTCAACTCTCCGGCGGTGATGGGGCCTCTTTCCCCTTGCGCCCCTGCGCGCCCGGCCCCGAAGCTGCCGCATCGAGATGCAACCTAAACGGCTCAATACCGCCCCCTCATCCCGGATTCCAACTTGCCGATTGGATCGGGTGGGATACCCTCCGCTCCTCATTTTACCCGCGCGAGTCGCCGGAGCCGTAACTTCCACCCTGGGGCCCTTAAAGGCCGCCACTGATTGCAAGATTCATTGCGATGGAGGGACAAAAGCGATGCAGGAAACAGCGCATAAGCCCGGCCCGTCATCGTTCGTCGCGCAGCGGCAGGGCTGCAGCGCCTGCCTCGAAGAAGCGACGCAACTGTCCGGTGGCCAGCAAGGCTATCTGGCGCAGCTCTCGGAACAGATCAACGGCAGCCCGGGTGTACGGGCCGCAGCGCAATTGCGGGCCGAGACCAATGCCAGCCCCCGGGTCCAGGCACTCTCCGCGATGATCGGAAGGCCAATCCAGCGCGCGGAAAAGCCAGCCAACCGTACCGGCCTGCCCGACGCTCTCAAGTCAGGTGTCGAGTCTCTTTCCGGGGTCTCGCTTGACGACGTCAATGTCCACTACAACTCGGACAAGCCTGCCCAGCTTAACGCTCATGCCTATGCCCAGGGCACCGATATCCATATCGCCCCCGGCCAGGAACGGCATTTGCCGCATGAGGCATGGCATGTCGTGCAGCAGGCCCAGGGGCGCGTCCAGCCGACGATGCAGATGAAAGGCGACGTCCCGGTCAATGATGACGCAGGCCTCGAGCGGGAGGCCGACATGATGGGGAACAGGGCCGCCAGCATGTCGGACATTCCGGAGCCGACCGGGGGAATCGAGCCTCCACCCACCGGCGCGCAGCTGCGGGCAAAGGTCCCGGCCGGCACTCCTGCCGTACAACGCAGGATGGGGCTCGAGCTTGAATTTCCCATCCCGGTAGACGGACTGGGCCATTTGAGCGAGGCGCAGCAAGCTGCTCTCAGAAGGCCCTTCCCCGACGAGGAACGATCGGCCCTGCAGGAGCGCGCACTTCTGGACAAGGATCTGACCATGATGGAGGGTGACGGCTATGTCATCCGGCCGGACCATCAGGGAAGCAGGCTTGGCCCTCTGATGGCGGCAACCCCGGCACAAGCACTGTCCACCAACATAACCGAGTTCATCTTCGATCCGCCTGTCGAGCACATGCACGAAGTATCAACCGTCCTGGACAATATCTTCGACATGGTGGACGCGATTGGCGGCATCACCAACGACCTGACCAGCCGCGGCCAGCTCAACGGTGCCTATTATGTCGGACCGATCAACACCGGCGGCATAAAGCCCGACGCATTGAAGCTGGAAGCCAACTCGATGCAGGTCAATTTCGGTATCGAAACCCAGAAGATACCCGATCTTTTCATGTCTTACGCAGGATCCACCGATCTTTCGGAAGAGCGCACGAGGGCAGTCTTTGGCGCCGCGAACGGGGACAGAGCCGCGGAAATTGCGCAGACCTATCGCGATGCGCTGGTGCGGGCAGCAACCATCTCGGCCCATGTGGAGGAGGTGTTTCGCGAACACGAAAGCGTGCGGGCCGCGACACCATTGCGGGGTATCCGGGGGATATTGGCGGTACAGGCACTTTACCTGATCATGGGCAGCATACCGGAGGAAGACAGGTTTGGGGGCACGGTCAAGAATTTTACCCCGCTCCTGATGAAGAGCTCCCTGAGCTGGATCGCTGACTATTCCCTGACCCCCGAAGAGCAGCGGCTCTATGCAGAGCACAAGGAAATGCTTCTTACATTGCTGATCGGCGCCTGTGGCGGGCGTGGTGGAGACGCCAGCCGCGCCGATTTGCTGGTCGTGGGCGACAAAGGAGCCAGGGCAGGTATCACCATTGAGGATATGCTCACGCCAAGACTGGACGGCCCCTTTGTGGTTCCAGGCGCCGGCATTCGGCCAGATTCAGTCGGCAACCCCCGCTCTCGCGACGACCTCAGCATACGCCCGGAAGATCACGAGGACCGCCTGCCCCTCCCCGAATATCTGACCGCCCCGCAGCGAGCACCCACTCGGGAGGAAATAGCGCAATATGGCGAGAGTACAGCCACGTTGCTGGCCCCGCGTATGGTCGAGCCCACCGAACAGACCCAGAGAATCGAGGCCGAGCATAGCCAGCGGCGGAATCGGCGCCGGGGCGGCGTATTTGAAACGCGTATTTCCAGCGGGAATTTCTCCCGCTCGGAGGCCAAGAGCAGAGCCAGGGAAATGTTCATGCGCGTGGCCATCCTGCACGGACTGAACGACAAAGACATGATGACATCCGAAGGGCAGACCGACCGCGCCAAACGCGAACTCGGACAGGAAGGACTCTAACCCGGAGGCAACAACTCGCCCCCTTCGTTCACCCGCGCCGGCGAAACAAAGCGGTATGGCGCGCCGCCAGGGTAATCACGGCCGGCCAGAGGATCGTATTCCAGACATCGTGCCAGTTCGCCGCAAGATCGAACTTCCCGTGGAGGACATAGACGTCGCGCATGTCCCAGAGTTCGCCGGCCAGGGCGGCCACCGCAACGACGATCAGCGGAATCCAGTCGCCCACTCTCCGCCTGAGCGGTTGCGCCGCGACGAGCAGGATCAGCAACCCGATATAGACGTGGAGCGCATCCTTCGAGAGACCGGTATGAGTGGTCAGCCAGAGCTTGCCGGTCTGGAAGACGCTGAGATGATCAAACACGCGCTTTGAACGGCGTGAAATCGGTACCGTCGTCGAACACGTCGACGCCCTCGCGGCGCTTCAGGAAATTGACGACCAGATAGGTGACCGGCGTCAGCAGCACCTCCCACGACACCTTCAGCACCCATTGGGTAACCAGCACCTTCAGCACCAGATCGTTGGTCCAGCCGACCGCGCCGATAAAGGCGAGCGGGTAGAAGATGAGGCTGTCCACCCCCTCCCCCGCGATCGTCGAGCCGATCGTCCGCGTCCAGAGATGCCTGCCTTGGGTCCACACCTTCATCCGCGCCAGGACATAGGAATTGACGAACTCGCCCGCCCAGAAGGCGATCATCGACGCGAACACGATGCGCGGCACCTGGCCGAAGATCGTCTCGTACGCAGCCTGGTTCTTCCAGTCGGGTGACGGCGGCAGCGTGACGACGACCCAGGACATGAACGCCATGAACGCGACCGCGACGAAGCCCGCCCAGATCACGCGACGGGCGCGGGCATAGCCATAGACCTCGGTCAGCACATCGCCGATCACATAGCTGATCGGGAAGAACAGGATGCCGGCACCGAACGGCCACAGGCCGATGCCGGGCAGGTTCACCACCGCGACCTTGCCCGCTCCCAGTACATTGGACAGCAGGATGATCGCGACGAACGCGGCCATCACGAAATCATAATAGCGGAATTGCCCGCCGGCGACATCAGCCGCGCTGACGGCCCTCACCCCGTTTCCTTCCGCCATGCCCGTCCCCCCAAGCTTCGTACGAGTATTTTATGAAGCCGGTTTCGCCCCCGCGCAATCCGCGCTAATCCCCGCGCCATTGCGCGCCCGTAGCTCAGTTGGATAGAGCACGAGACTTCTAATCTTGAGGCCGCAGGTTCGACTCCTGCCGGGCGCGCCACATATACCCCTCTCTCCCGCCGTTCCTCGTCCCGACGTCGCCCCTGCCGCAAAACGGCCGATCTCCATAACTGAAACTCCGGCTTCCTCCTGCTGGATCGGGAAGAATCCACAGGAAGCACGGAGATCGACCGAAAAGCTTAGCGAATGCGCTTGAAGTGAAAGTTGCGCACGAAAGGCGCGCCCGTGTTGTCGACGTTGGTGGCGGATTCGGTCATTTCCTTGCCATCGGCCGAAATGGCATAGACTCGTACCGCCCCCAGGGTCTTGTTCTTGGCCAGGCCCATGACGAGCACATTGGGAGCCGGCGAGTTCATCGCGGCGCTGTCAGCTTCACTCGTGTCGCCCTCGCCCGGTGCCATCTTGCCGTCGCGCCGATACTGGACCGCCATGTGCCTGACGCTGTCGTCCGGCGCGGTGATGTCGATCTTCGTCCGCCATTGGCCCGAGCCGACATCGTCGAATGTATAGGTCACCCGCTTCGGTGGCGGGCCATAGCTGTCGGGCATCCGCGTCAGGTCCAGTTCCCATTCACCGAGGAAGGGCGACCGCTCGGCCGCCGAAGGACCCGACTGCGCACTGGCAGGTCCGCCGACGAGCAGGGATACTGCCGCAGCGTAGAGGAACCGTGATCCGAAGCGTGGATATGAGTACGGCATGTGACGTCTCCGTTGTTTCGAGGCATGGCCTCGGCGTTGGCTTTCCCGCGATAATGCACGTCGCGTCGCGGCACCGCTTGCAGGCGCACAGCCTCTATCTCCGGGGCGGTGCTCCCGAAGTTCCGGCAGACTTAAGCGGCTGGAATAATTACCCGGGTTGCTCGGTAGCAGCCGCGGGGAATAGCTGGGCGTGCCACCGCGCGACGATCGAGACCGTTGCAAGCTCGATCGCCAGCACCGCCCCTTGCAGCAGCGCCTGGGTACCGTTGAGGAAGAGCACGCTCATGAAGAGGATGAGTGTCGCCGCGGCCGCCGCCATGAGCATTGCCAGCCGCATGACGCCGACCCAGTCGCGTTCCAGCATCAGCCAGGCGATGCGAAGATGTCCGAGGCCGATCAACAGCTGAAGAAACGCGAGCGAGGGGATGGCCGCCTGATAGAGGCCACGCAGAAGAACTTCGTGCGCGCCGCCTTCAAGCAGCGCGCCGGAAAGCCCGCGCTGCCCCGGATAGAGATAGGGCAGCCCGAGCAGCGCGCATCCGATCTGAAGCGCTGCCATCGGGATCATCAGGCCGAGCACCAGGGCGTAGTTCGTCAGGACAAAGCGGCCCTGCTCCCGCGTCAGCAGCTCGCGCCAGGCGGCCGTCAGGCAACCGGCCGCGAACAGCAGCGGTTTTCCTTCCGTGATCGCTGTCTCGAACTCGACGCGCATCGCCGCCGACCATTCGCGCCGGCTCTCGTCAAGGCAACATGCGGCCAGGGCCATCACCGCGCGCGCTATTGCGGTCTTCATGCGAGCGCCCCTCCTGATGGAAAAGTCTCGCGGTCATCGGGCATCTCCAGTGCGAGGGCGAAGCCCGCCGCGGTCAATCGATAGGCGTGCCGGGCAGGTCGGCCAGGCTGCGCCGGCTCGCGCCACTCGGCCTCGACGAGCCCCTGATCGGTCATCCGCATCAGCAAGGGATAGAGCGTTCCGGACAAGAGGCCCGTCTCCTTCATGAGATCATATCCATGTCGCCACTGCTCTCGCTGCACTGACAGCGAATCGAGGAGGATGCGCATCTGCTTCGACGGTTGTCGCTTTCGGGCCATGCCTCAATACAACATATGTAGATTTAAGAGTCAAACCGGGTCACACCGTCGGACCCGAACCACCCTGGGCGCGCCTACAGCGATGCCGCGCAACACGTCTTTTCCGCATTCTTCGCCGGAAGGATGGAGCGTGGCAATGGCACCCTGCCCCCGCAGCGGCCCGAAAGCCGGCAGTCAATAAAGCAGCTTGCGGATGTTCGTATCGGGCCCGAACTGACGATAGACGAGTTCGTCGAACATATATTTGAACGGCGGGCACTGCTTGCCGTGGAAATTGCGGTTCAGGTCGCGAACCTTTGGGCAGCTGCCCATGCAGGTCGGCAGCAGCGCGCAGGCACGGCACTCGCTGTCGTCGAGCGGGTCGCGCTCGCTGAGCGGACTTTTCGCGAGGCGCGGCCAGCCCGCCGGATCGTCGAGCCGACCGATGCAGCGCCCGTCATTTTCGAGCTCGGCCCAGCATTTGTAGAGCTCGCCTTTCGCTGACACCACGAACGCGTTGGTCGAATCCACCTGGCATACGCCGGTGAGGCTCGGCGTCGGGGCCGCGTGCGCGATCGGCCAGCCGTTTCGCGCGCAGACCGCGATGGCGTGGGACTTGAACTGCGCGAATTCGCGCGCGGTGAGCACCGTCGCAGACGTCGGCTGACGGGAGAAATTCTCGACATGCGCAAGATCGACCTGGATACGGTCGAGCAGCCCCTCGGCATCCAGTTCGCGATACAGGTCCTCGAACCGGTCCTGATTCGAACGGTCGACATTCATCCGCACCAGCACCGCCATCGACGCAGGAATATGGCGGATGTTGGCAACGATCTTGGCGAAGGTGCCGCCACGGCTCCGTTTGAGAAAGCGACGCGAATCATGCACCTCGGCCGGTCCGTCGAGCGTGATCTGCACGTGCGAGACACCGCAATGATCGAGCATGGCGCAGGTCCTGACGCTCAGCCCATATCCGTTGGTGATGATGTTGGCCTTATAGGCCCCGATCGCGCCGCTGCGCTCGCGTTCCTGGAACATGGCGCTCAGCCGCTCGATCACCGCAAGCCCCATCAGCGGCTCGCCGCCAAACCAGGTCACGCTGAGCGCCGGGGATGGCCCGACCGACTCGCAAAGGCCATCAGCGAACGCGACCAGGCGATCCTGGACAGCGACGCTCATCATCCCTTTGACGTGCGTTTCGAAACAATAATCGCAACCGAAATTGCAATCCATCGTCGGGGTGATGGTCAGGTGCGGCGCGTACTTGTTCTGCCGAGCGGTGTTGAAGGCGATGCCGACGGATTCGACCTCGTCGATCTGCGTATCGACGGCGAAACCCGCCTGGTGGAGAATATCGCCATCCTCCGCCAGCACATCGCCTGAGCGGATGGCGCCGTAGAGAGCGCGCAACCGATCGTCGAGAACCAGGTAATTTCCCGTCGCCGTATTATAGATGGCCTGGAACGCGTCGCCGTCCCGCTTCACTGCAACGTTGAACACAGACGCAGCGAGTGTCGCGGAGGTCATTCAATTGGACTGCTTTTCGAGCGGCGAGCATCCCGGAGAACTGAAATCCATGCATTGCGACACGGGATCGCAGCTCAGCATCTTCGGCTTGCAAGTGATCGTGTAGGCGTCGCACTCATCACTCGAAGCGATCACGTTCTCGATCAGGCGACGTGCATGCTCGTTATTATAGGAAGCTGTATTTTCCACATCACTCATGGTTCATCTCCGGGCGAGTCGAATACCGAATGAAGATGCATCGACTCTTATACAATCGCAATTCAATTGTTTCACGGTCTCATCACAATCATTTCCGGAATACGCAAATGAGGAAGGAGCATTTTTATCGAAGAACGTTCCGGTTACGTCTCGATGAACAGATGCACCATGATTTTTGATCCGATTTCGAGCTTTCGAAAGGCACATAATTCCCACGTCGGCTCCCGGAACAAGAACCCCGTCCATCATCACAATCTGATTTGGATCAACATTTCTCCGCTGAGCTGATCAGGTCGGTGAGCCCGACGCCGCCAATTCGGCCCAGTCCCGCCTTGCTCCTGCACCAGCCAAAGCGCTCGCTCCTGCACGTGACGACTCGCGCCCGGGAGATACCGCCCATGTCCAATCTCTTTGAATAATGAGATTTTTGACGAGTCTGTTCGGCGGCCGGAAGCGCCACGGCTCACAGCGCGTCGTCTCGGGCGAGGAGGCGCTTGCACACCCGCTGGAGAGCACCGCGCGCGAGGCGATCAAGCGCGGTCGATATCGAATCTACGGCTCGGATGAAGGTCGTGCGACCCTTCTCGTCGTGGGAACGCCGAGCCTCATCGTGACGGTGGCCCGTTATGCCGCGGACGATGGCCCGCGAGATGAGATATTGATACAAGCCATTGAAACAACGTATTTAACAGGGATCGACCTTCACGAACAACTCGATCCGCTCTGGGGCTGACGGCCCAATCCCCTTCAACGCGCTCGATCGACGCGAGCGCTTTGTCCCGCCCTGACGTCGAGGCACGGCGATCCAGATACGACGTTCATTCGCCCTTCCGGCGTCGAGCGGGACGAGCAGTCGACATGTTGAGCACCACCGCCGCGCGAACGAGCGCCTTCAGCGCTGCTTCGTCGACCTTGTCGCCCTCATGGAAATCGATCGCGCGCCTGACATTGCCGTCGAGGCTCGAATTGAACAGGCCCGACGGGTCCTCCAGCGCAGCCCCCTTGGCGAAGGTCAGCTTCACGACATTTTTGTATGTCTCGCCAGTGCAGATCATGCCTTCGCGTTCCCACACCGGAACGCCGCGCCACTTCCACGCCTCCACCACATCGGGTTCGGCCTGTCCGATCAGGCCGCGGAGCCGGCCAAGCAACTCGCCCCTCCAGTCGCCCAGTTCCCTGATCCGCGCATCGATCAGCCGGGAGGGGGAATCCCCGCCTTCTTCCTTCGAACCGGTCATCCTCTTCTCCATGATCGTTGTCGCCCGAGAGTACCAAATTTGCTCACATCCGTTCGCGTGCAAAGGTTGCTCACATCCGTTCGCCGGGCAATTGACTGGCCTGTCTCACCCAGTCGGCGAGTTGCCGCTCATCAAGGTCGTCGCCCTCGTGGATATGGAAATAGCGCGTGTCGTTGCTTCTGGATTCGCCAGGCGGCATCGGGTCAAGCGACGTGCCGCGGAAGAAGGCCAGCTTCACATACCGCTTGAAGCAATGGATTCCGAGGAACCAGCCCTCACCCTCGCCCCCGTATAACGGAGAGTTCCATTTGACCGCCTTGCGCACGCCGGGAACGGTTCGCTCGATCAGCGCGTCGAGGCGGCGGCCGACCCCGCTTTTCCAGTCAGGCATGGCCGCGATATAGGCCTGCACCGGGGCATCCCCCTCGCCTTTCGCAATCCGGGGATTGCCGCCGGCGAGGAGAGACCGCGGGGCGGCGACGCCCCTCGGTTTTTCGGGCATTGCGCCTTTACCCGACAGCACGTCGCCCGCCGCGCCATTTGGCGGCATAGGGCAGCACGAACATGTACAGACCGCTGAACAGCAGCAGGAAGAGGGGGAGCAGCGGCGAATAGACGATCCAGGGCGGCGGTGTCCCCAGCGCCATGGCGACGAAATTGGCGATGACGGTCGCCGTGAAGATGATGGACAGCCAGCGATGGCCTTGCCGAATCCATGCGTTCAACATGTACAGAACCTCCGTCGAAGGATGGCGCCGAAACGCCGGGGCGTCAGTCCATCCCCGCCAGCAGTTGCTCGAGATTGCCCAGGAACCGGGGCCATCCCGCCTTCGCACCGAAATAGGCCTGTTGCTGATCCGACTTGAAACCCGACTGCTCCATGCGCAGGCGCGTGCCCGTGTCGGTCGGGCTGAGAGTCCAGGTGACGACGCTCTCAAGGCCAAGGCCACCCCAGCTATAGGACAGAATCCTGTTCGGCTCGACCTCGAGCACCTGGCAATCGACACCGCCCCAGTCGGCGCTGAAATGGAAACGATGGTCCACGACGGGCTTGATGTCGCCCTTCATCAACCATTCCCCGATCAGGTGCGGCTGCGTGAGCGCACGCCAGATCTTTTCCGGCGGCCACGCTATCTCACGTTCGACGGTGACGGTGCGCGTTTCGGTCGCGGTATCGTTCATTGATCCATCCTTCTGAGTAAATCTTCGAGATCGTCGAACCGGCTCTGCCAGAAGCCGGCCATCTGGCTCGTCCAGTCGATCAGCGGGGCCAGCGCGCCGAGTTGCGCGCTGTAATGCGTCTGCCGACCGTCCGGCCGGTCGCGCACCAGCCCAGCCTGTTTCAGGACCCCGAGGTGCTTGGAGACGGCAGGCTGAGAAACGCCGGCACGCGCCGTCAGCGCCCCGACCGTCTGCTCGCCGTCACGGCACAGCCTTTCGAAAATGGCCCGTCGCGTCGGATCGGCGAGCGTCCGGAAGAGTATGTCCTGGGTGTTCGGCATCCGGTATCGATAACTTCCTGGCTATTGATTGATCCATAACCAGCGAGATATGAATAAGTCAAGCGGGCGCAACTAGCCCTGCCACCGAAAGCGAGCGCTTGCGCACCGCGGACGGCCAGTCACATAGCCAGTAGTGAATAGGTCCGGGGCGCCCTGGGGACTCCTGCTATTTGGCCGTGCGCCCCAGCGACCAGCGGGAAGCCTTGCCGGGACTGACCTCGGCCCGGGCCAGGGTATCCTGACGCGCACGGCTGCCGTCATGCAGTTCGCGTTCGCCCGCGAGATAGTCGCTCCGTTGTCCCTGCAGGCTCGACGCGGTCATCTGCAACGCGCCCCGGACCATCTTGATCGTCGCGAAATGGCGGTCGGCATAATCATCGTCGAACCTCGACCAGTCGACATCGCCCCACAGGCGGTCATGGTCGAGGAATTCAGTGAGCTCCTGCCCGGGCAGCCGCCCGAAGGCGTCATGATATTCCTGGAACGACTCGATCAGGGCCAGTGCCTGACCGCCGACGTCCCGCGCCTTGCCGGCGCCGCGCGACACGAGGATGAGGTTCGCGGTCAGTTCCCGAACCGCGGAGGCGACTGACGTCGCGGCCGCCTCCTGCGCGATGACTGTTTCGGAGCGTTCACTGACCAGCTTCATGTAGCGCCCTTCACCCGGCCGGGCTGTCCCGCCGCGATTTCAGGATGATGATAGCGCAGGCGTCATGACCGTTCCAAGGGCGGGCATGGGTCGCCGGCATCCCAAAGCGGCACGATCCTGTCCACAATGGTGCAGGCGAACCTCGCCGCGCGGCTCTCACGCGAGGGCCACGGCGCGCCCTGCGAAGTCGTCGGCCAGGACCTGCCCGATCGGCCTGGCGATGCCACGTGTGAGCGCTTCGGGCACGGTCACGCTGAAGCCGCGGTCGACAAGGCCGTCGATCGCCCAGCGCACGCAATAATCCGCCGCCACGCCGATCACGATCGCCTCCTCGACACCCGATGCCTTCAGGCCACGGAAAAAGGCATCACGATCGACCGGCGCGCCTCCGCCGATCGGCTCCATGGTCAGTCCGTCCTCCTCCCACATCGCGAACACGCCCTTTTCCAGCCGCCAGACCGGAATGGCGGAATCGACCCGGCCAGCATCGAGGACATTGTGCCATCCGGCAGTCTCCCGGACGCAGTGGATCGGGAATTCGGCTGCCTCCGGCGACGATGGGTAGGTGTCGGCAAAATGGGTATCGAAGGTGAACAGCACCGCGGCGGTCCCGTCGGGACTCAACGCTCCGAGCCACGCGTTCATCGGTGCGACCAGCGCATCGGCTCCGCCGACCGCAAGAGCGCCATCGGGGTTCATGAAGTCGGCCTGGGTGTCGACGACGATCACGATCTTCTTCATCTCACGCTCCGGTGGCATGTGTGGGGGTAGACGCTCGCGGCTTTTGCCGGAAAAAGGTTGCCATGGTTCTGACCGATATCGCGACACGCTCCTATAATCACGGCTGGCGGCTCGACCCGATCGTGCGCAGCCTGCTCGACACCGACTTCTACAAGCTGCTCATGCTGCAGATGATCCGGCATCTGCATCCGGATGTCGAGGTGACCTTCTCGGTGCTCAACCGCACCAGGGCGGTCAGGCTCGCCGAGTTCATCGACGAGGCCGAATTGCGCGCCCAGCTCGATCACGCGCGGACGGTGCGGTTCGGCAAGAAGGAACTGATCTGGCTCGCCGGCAACAGCTTCTACGGCAAGGAGCGGATGTTCGCGCCCGACTTCATCGCCTGGCTCGCCGATTTCCAGCTGCCGCCCTATGAGCTCAGGACTGTCGACGGCCAATATGAGCTGCGCTTCGCCGGGCCCTGGACCCACACCATGATGTGGGAGATTCCGGCGCTCTGCATCATCAATGAACTCCGCTCGCGCACTGCCCTGCGCAATCACGACCGCTTCGAGCTCGACGTTACCTATGCCCGCGCCAAGGCCCGCCTGTGGGACAAGGTGGAACGGCTGAAGCAACTGCCCGATCTTGTCCTCTCCGATTTCGGGACGCGGCGGCGGCACGGCCATTTGTGGCAGCGCTGGTGCGTCGAGGCGCTCAAGGAAGGGCTCGGCGACCGCTTCATCGGCACGTCCAACGTGCTGCTGGCGATGGACGCCGACCTGGAGGCGATCGGCACCAACGCGCATGAGCTGCCGATGGTGGCGGCCGCCCTCTCCCGCGACGATGCCGAGCTCGCCACCGCACCCTATCGGGTGTTGGAGGAATGGCGCCAGCACTACGCCGGCAATCTGCTGATCGTGCTGCCGGACGCTTTCGGCACGACTGCCTTCCTGGCCGGCGCGCCCGACTGGGTCGCCGACTGGACCGGCTTCCGCCCGGACAGCGCGCCGCCCATCGAGGGCGGCGAGCAGATCATCGCCTGGTGGACACAACACGGTGTCGATCCCCGTACCAAGCTCCTGATCTTCTCCGACGGCATGGATGTGGACTCGATCGAGCGCACCTATCGCCATTTCAACGGCCGCGTGCGCATGAGCTTCGGCTGGGGGACCAATCTCACCAACGACTTCCGCGGCTGCGACCCGCATGGCGGCGCCGGGCTCGAGCCGATCTCGCTCGTGTGCAAGGTGACGAGCGCCAACGGGCACCCGGCGGTCAAGCTCTCCGACAACCCGGCCAAGGCAACCGGCGATCCGGCCGAGATCCAGCGCTATCTGCGGGTCTTCGGCGAAGCTGGCCGCGTTGCGAGCGAGGTGGTCGTTTAGGACCGGATCGACTTTCACAACCGGCGGCCCGGGATGATGATTCGCGCAGAGACGCGAAGGGCGCCGAGCTGATGTGAACTCGATCATCACCTGCTTGTAATCGCAAACCGCCTGAACCGCAGGCCGGACCTTCTCGGCGTCTTCCGCGCGAATCCTTCTCTTTGCTGCAACCGTGCCAACGTGAACGTCGCTCCGGCTTGGACGTGACAATGATCCACGACATATTTCGGTCGCCGGCAGAACGGCCTTCCCGCCACTTTACGGGCCTTTAATCCCCCATCGGCTACTCGTTCCCCGAACAAGCGATCGGCATGGATCGAGGTGCGCCAGGCGACACGCCATTGTTCCGCGGTGGGGGGTGATATCGTGCCACAACCACTATCGATCCGCCTGTTCGCGCTCCTGTTCGGCTTCTCCGTCATCCTCTCCATCACGCTCGCGCTGTACACGGCACGATCGATGACCTTCGGCTTTCCGATCACGCCGGAAGCAAGCGCGACGCTTGCCCGCAGGATCCTGGCGATCAGGATGGTCGGCGCCGCCTTCGCCTTGTCGCTGATGCTGTTCGTCTTCTTCTTCAAGTCGCGCTCAGCGCGCAGCGCGCTGGTCGCGCGCTGGGTGCTTGGCGTGGTAACGAGCGTCGCTTTCCTGCGCAGCATCGGGATCGTCGACGCGGCCAATGATGGCGGCACGGCGGCCCTGGCAGTTTCGCTCGTCCAGCTGACCATGGAAGCGTTTGCCATCCTCCTGCTCTATGGCGAGGACGCGGCCGACTGGTTCGATGTGCGGGTCTGGCGCTAGCCGTCGATCAGATCGAGATACGCCACGACATCATTGTCCGTCGCCAGAAACAGCCCGTCCTGGACCTCTTCCGGCTGGGCCGCGGCGATGGCCATGGCCTCGCCGAGCGGGCCGTAGAACAGGGTCGAAGCCCCTCCCCCGTCATCACCATCGGACAAATGATAGAGGCGTACGGATACGCTGTCGGAGGTGGTTCGCATCGCCGCTAGATGCGGCGTGCAGCGATCGGCCGCAACCCCGTCAGCAGGGAATGCACAGCGGGATCGTATCGCCGGCGGTATCCAGTGGACATTCGTCGCTGCCGGGGATGGCACCGCCGACCGGCGGGCAGGGATAATATTGAGTCATGAGCTGCACCTGCTTGGCAGCCTCGGTTCCCTTCAGCAGTTCGATCAGCCGCAACGACTCGTCCAGGCCGGAGGAGATGCCGCCGCCGGTGAGCCGGTCGCGGTCGAGATGGTAACGCGGATAGCCCTCAACCACCTTCACCCCTTTGACGCGCTTGAGGCACGGGATGAAGGCCCAGTGAGTCGTCGCCTCATAGCCGTCGAGCAGGTCCGCCGCCGCCAGCAACATCGCCCCTTCGCACACGGAAGCGACCAGCGGCGTGACTGCGGCCCTGTCGCGCAGGAAGCCAAGATAGGTCTCGTCCTTCATCAGCACGTTGAGCGCGGCCGGGTCGCCGCCCGGCACCCACAAGGCCGCATAGTCCGGGCTCGCTTCGGCGAAGGTCTTCAGCACCTCGAAACGGAAACCTTCGCGGAAGCAGTGCATGCGGCTCTCCGCCGCAACGAGCTCGACGTCGAACCCCGCCCAGGTGAACATTTCATACGGACCGGTCACGTCCAGCATGTCGACTGAATCATATACCGGCATGCCGATGATCGGCTTGCCGCTGCCTTTTCCTTCTCCGTTCCCTTCCATCGCCGCGTCCTCCACCCTGCCCTGATGCAGCATAGCGCGTCGCCGGCGGAACCGACGCTGTGATGACTCCATATCGGGGCTTTTTGCCGTCGCCGAAGGCCGCAAAGCGCTCCATGATGCCGCCGACAGCCGCTTGCGTGCTGCGGATCGCTGCCGCTTGAGGAAAGGGCGTTGCGTGCCGGAGGAAGAGAGCCATTGCGACGAGGATGAAGCCGGCCCGCGCCGCCGCCTGTCCGGCGAGCGCCCGGGCCTCCTGCTGATCGGTCCAGCCCTGTTCGTCCTCTCGGCATCGCCGGTGCAGGCAGCAGGCCCCGGCCAGCATCTTGTCGAACTTTGCACGGCCGAGGGCATCTCCTGGATCGCCCTTCCCGATACCGGCCAGTTTCCGCCGGAAGACCCAGCCAAAGCGAACAGCCACGCCGCCTGCGCCCATGTCCTTCGTCCCCGCGCCGTGCTGCGCCCTCACCGGAACCGCGCCGAAACCTGATTCCTGCCCGCGCGCCGGCGGATCGATTCAACATTCGAAAGAAGTGGCGCAGCGTGGAGTCGGCCGGACGCTACCGTCCACGTTCTTTCTCATGGTGATTGAAATCGAATTTCCCTGTTGCGTCAGGAAATTTTCCCTGTTCCTGTTTCGGAATTCCCTGTTCTTCGACAACAGGGAATTTCGGCATAACCCTCTGCTACAGAAGGAAAATAATGGAATAAAATCCGCCAAAAAGGCCAAAGAAAAACAAAATTCCCTGTTGATTGACGATAACAGGGAATTTGCCCTTCGAGCCTTGGCCGCCGAACTTCGGGAAGGTCATTATGAAGCAATGTCCTGCCTCACGGCGGAAGCCGGAAATGGGGTAGGCGGCGGGACCGGCCGGCTGGCTCTCGGTATCGTAAAGGTACGGAATTGGTGTAGACCCGTTGAGAACTGAGGAATCTGCATGGCAGCTTGGATCGCCTACAATGTCCTGGCGGGTGTGGTTGCCTATATATGCGGCTCGATTCCTACAGGCTATTGGCTGGGTAAGCTGCTTCGCGGCATCGATATTCGAGAGCATGGTTCCGGATCGACCGGTGCCACGAATGTCTTGCGAACCCTGGGCAAAGCGCCGGCCTTGGCCGCATTATCGATTGATCTGCTCAAAGGCTTCGCGGCTGTGGCCTTTGCATGCTGACTCTATTCGTTACCAGCAGTCATTTTCGCCAGGCCGCCCTCTATCGAGATGAGCACCTGGCTACCTTGGGCGATCATGGCCGTGGCGCTGCTGGCCATTCTGTGACACAGCCGATCAATCTTTATCCGGTTCACTGGCGGAAAATCGGCGGCAACTGGCCTGGGCGTACTGCTGGCCATATCGTGGCAAGTCGGGCTTGGCGCGGCGATCGTCTTTGCTGCCGTACTCGCAATGTCACGCATCGTCTCGCTGAGCTCGATCTCGGCAGCCTTTGCCGCACTCGTCCTCATGTGGCTGTTTCGTCAGCCGACGCCCTTTCTTCTGCTGACGGCGATCGGCGCTGCCTATGTCATCCTCCGTCACCGGGCGAATATCGGTCGGCTTTTGGCGGGCACGGAGGCGCGATTGGGCGGCCGGGAACCGGCCTGAAAGGCGACGCAGCTATCGGCTGCCAGCAGCGATATCCGAAGCTGCACCATCCGCACGCATTATCCCCGCCGGCGTAGCACCACCTCGGCCACATGCCGCCGCCCACCCGCGCGGGCGAGCTGGACGAACACATCGACCGTGCTGCGGACATAATGGAGCACATCGTCCCGGTTAAGCCGCGTACCGGTCTGCAACACCAGCAAGGCGATCTGCTCGACTGCCCGCTCGGCGCTGTCGGCATGGACGGTGGTCATCGATCCGGGATGGCCGGTATTGACCGCGCGCAGGAACGCATAGGCCTCCTCGCCGCGCAACTCGCCGAGGATGATCCGGTCGGGCCGCATGCGCAGCGACGCGCCGAGCAGGTCGTCAGCGCTCACCCGCGCCTCGCCCAGCGCGCTCCGTGCTGCGAGCAGGCCGACGGCATTGTCGTGGCGCAGATGAAGCTCGGGCGTATCCTCGATCAGGATCAGCCGCTCCTCAGCCGGGATCTCGCGGATCAGCGCGTTGAGGAAGGTGGTCTTGCCGGTCGAGGTACCGCCGGAGACGAGGATATTCTTGCGCGCCTTGACCGCCATGGCCAGCATGCCGGCGATATCGCCTGCATCGAGCAGCGACGTCAGCGCACGATCCACGTCAGTCGTATCCTCCCCGCCATGCCGCGTTTCGGCAAAGGCCCCGCTCGCGACATAGTCGCCCAGCGCGAGATCGGGCGAGACATGCTTGCGGATCGCAAGGGCCAGCGGCCCGCGCGTCGCAGGCGGCCCGACCACCTGAACACGCGCGCCGTCGGGCAAGGTAGCGGAGAGCAACGGATGCTCGCGGCTGATGCCCTGGTGCGACAGTGCCGCGATCTGGCGCGCGAGCCGCGAAAGCGTCGCCTCGTCGAGCCCGGGCGTCTCGTGCCGCTCGATCGTGCCACCGGTCGTCTCGACCCAGACTTCGCCGGGACGATTGACATAGATGTCGGTCACGTCCGTCCGTTCGAGCACGCCAGCGAGCGGCGAGAGATAGCTGCGCAGATAGACCGGGCGGTCGTCCCGCGCCGCCGCGCTCACCGTTTGGTCTCGACGCTGGTGAAATCCAGGTCGCGCGCCACGAACACGCTGATCGCGGTGCCCTGCTTCACTTTCAGGGTCGGCTGGATCTGCTGGGCCTGGGTCAGTCCCCCGGTCGCGTTCTGCAAGGTATTCGGCAGCGCGACGATCACCGGCGAGTTCGAATTGCCGATACGCGAGGCGAGATTGACCCCGACATCGAGCGCTGATTGCAGGATCGCCGAGCTGAAACGCTCGAAGAAATGGGTATTGACCTTGCCCTTGATCCCGACGCGTCCGAGCGGGTCGGCGGCGGGCGACCCGATCGCGATCGTCACGCCGTCCGGGCGGACGAGGCGGGTCCACATCACTGTGGCGCGATTCTGGCCGGGCTGGAGATCGGCGCGATATTCGCCGATCAGCCGGCTGCCACGCTGGATCAGCACCCTGCTGCCGTCGAAGCCGCGCACGTCGCGCTGAATGAGCGCCCGGGCAAGGCCTGGCCTGGTTGAATCGAGCGCCGTCTCCAGCACGGCGGGGATCAGTGTGCCCTGCGGCACGGTGGTCGGGCGATGCCGCATCACGCTCGCGCGGGCACGCGTGGCAAGTGCGGTGCCGCCGCCATCTCCGGCAGCAGCCGGCGCGCCATCGGCGGCAGCGACAGCCCCGGCATCGCCCGTCGTCGTATCGAGGACCAGTGCCGGATCTGCGGTGGCACGCGCCCGTGCCGGCGGCTCCATATTGACCGGTGGCTGCGCCATCGGTTGCGGCACGTAGACGATCTGCGGCGGCTGCATGCGCGGTGGTGGCGGAGGAGGCGGCGGGGGTGGTGCCGGGGTCTCGACCGCGACCGGTGCGGGCGGCGGCGGTGGTACGTAGAGCGGCGCCGGCTGCGGGGCTGCACCACCGAGATTGTCGGCGAAGCGTGGCTTGATGATCGGCGCCGTCAGCGACCGCCGTCGCATGTCGAGAACGCTGAACAGGATCACCGCGACCAGGCCGAGGCCGATCGCGAAGACCCACCAGGGCATGCCCGACGGAGGCAGCGCGACCACCGGTCGAACGCTGGATTCCCCATCGGGGCTGATCCGGGGATCGCCGCCATTGGCGGAGGGCGAGATTCCCATCAGCGCTTCGCCCTTGGTATCACACGCACCGCGCTCGCAAGGTCCTTGTCGAGACGGAACAACAGCTTCTGCTTGATGCTGTCGATCACATACTGGCCATCGCGCATCGCGCCGTCGACCAGCATCTCCCGCCCCTTCTCGTCGATCGCGAAGATCGCCGGCAGCGGCCTGTCGGGCGGCCAGACGATATAGGTCTTCTCGCCATCGTCATCGATTTCGGTCGGACGGATCGCACGCGACCCGCCGAGCTTGTAGCGGCCAGGCTGCGGAGCCAGCGTTGCCGTCGCGACACTCGCCACGGCGGGTGCAGGATAGGTGAAGCGCACCGTGTAGGCCATGTCCGGCAACGGCCCGTACAAGGGCAGCAGATCGAACACATAGGTACGCGCATCGGTCACCACGGTCAGGTTGGTGGTGACGCCGGATTGCACCGCCTTGATGAACAGGTGGTCGCCGCGCTTGTTGGGCGTGACCTGCCACGCCCCGCTGTCGCCGATCGCGACATTCTCGACCCGCTCGTCCGGCGCGAATTCAACACTGAGCTGATAGCCCGTCGCGACCTGCAATTGCACGACCTGGTTGGTATCGTAGAGCACCGACTGGACTCGCGGATCGCCCGGGCCCGGCGTAGGCCGCACCTGCGCGGCAACCGCCGCCGGCATGAGCAGGGCAAGCAGGAACGCCGCAAACCTCAAAGCTCGACCTCCGGCCGCGCTGGACGGTTCGGCGCGCGCTGGGGCACCGGAAAGGCGGGCGGAGCCGCGGCCGGGACACCGTTCTGCACCGGCGCCTGCGTGGTGGTCGTCGTCGTTGTCGTCGTGGAGGAATCGGTCGCTGCGGCCGGCGCTGGCTCCGGCGGCGACACGTCTTCGGCATCGCGGCGATAGCCGGTGACCTGGAAGCCGAGCGGGTTCACGAACCGATCCTCGCGAGTCATCGGCTCGCCCGAGAAGCGGTAACGGATCACCGCCACCCATGACTGGACCGGCTGGGCATGGCCGCCGGCATCCTGGCGCTGCGTATCGAACCGGACGAGGGTCGAATTGCCGCCCAGCGGCGACACGCTCTTCACCCGCGTGCTCACGACGGTCGTCCGCGGATAGCGGGCGAGCGGGCTGGCCGGGTTCGATACCTGAACGCTCGCGACATAGTCGGCCTTGGCGGGATCGGCCGACCACAGGGTCGCCTTGCGGTAATTGGCCTGAAGCTCCGCGATGTCGAAGCTTTCGCGCGCGATGACATATTGAACCAGGAAGGACTGGGTCAGCGCCTTGTCCGGCGCGATCCGATTGGCGTCGAGCGGCTTCAGGGCTTCGACGAAGCCGGTGTGACGATCGACCAGCAAGGTATAGGGCTCGACCGTCTTGAGCGGCATCAGCACGATCAGCGCGATCGCCTCGCATACCGCGATCGTGCCGGCGGCAGTCGCAACGATCCAGGCGGTACGGCGCGAAGCGCGCAGCAGGTCCTGCCGGTCGCCCGCCCAGCTTTCCGCCTCGCGATAATAGGCGTCGAGCGATTCTCGAGAAGTCTTCTTCATGCGTTCCTGTCCCGCCGGGACGCGCCGGCCGATACGCGTCCGCGCGTGCGGCGCCGATAGCTTTGGCCCAGTGGCACCGGTGCCGCCACCGGAATATCACGCGACACGGCCTGGGTCGTCCCCTGATGAGAAAGCTGCGCGGGCGGTGGCGGTGCCACACCGGCCTCGCGCCGCTGGCTGGCGGCGACCGCATCGGCCACCGAATGAGCGCGGGTGCGCGGATCGGCGATCTCGTGCTGCTGGGCGCCGGCAAGCGCAGGTCGCGGAGCCTGATCGCGCAATATCTCGGCCCAGCGCGACACCGTGCCGCGCCACGCCACGGGCATGCGGAACCCCTGCGCAACGCGCGCGGTTGCGATCAGTGCCGCGAGCAGGGTCAGCGCGAACACCAGGGCCAGCGCGAGCAGCTCGGTCGGCACCGATGGCGTCGGGATGTTCTGGCGGCGCAGTTCCAGTATCTGCATGAGCCATGGCTCCATCAGCGCCAGCTCGACTCCCAGCACGATCGACGTCGACAATGCGCCCAGCGCCGCCCCGGCGATCCCGCGCACCCATCCCTCGAACAGGCCGCGCGTCGCATCGAACAGCAGGAACAGCGCAAACAACGGCCCGAGCGCAAGCAGCAGCCCGGCGACCACGCGTACCGACGCGAACGACGCGATCGCGCCGGTCAGGTACAGGGTCCGGGCCTGGCTGAGCATGGTGGCGTCGCGGGTCGGGTCCCAGCGCGGCTTTTGCTGCAGTTGCTGCAGCCGCTGATATTGCTGCTGCTGTTGCTGCGGCGTCAGCGGCTGGGTCGGTCCGACGATCTCCTCGGCGTCGGGCGGCTTGCCGGTGCCGATCCGCTGAAGCTCCGACAGGCCGTTGTCGATCCCCTGGAGCCGCCCGACCAGACCACCGCCCGAGCCGGGCAGCCCGGCTGAACCGCCAATGCTCGCCGCGAGCTCGGCCGGCCCGTGCATCGCGACGTTATAGGCAAGCGTACGAAAAGCGGGCCAGCTCGTCGCGAGCGCCAGCACCACGCCGATCTTGACCAGCGCCAGCACGCCGTCGCGCGCGCCGGGCGTCTGCCCCAGGATCATGCGATAGCCGAACAGCGCGACGAAGATGGTCAGCAGCCCGGTCAGCAGCACCGCAACCGTCGAGCCCGGCGCGGTCAGCGCCTGATAGCCATTCTCCCCGATCGCCTGGGCCTGGCAATCGACATAGTTCAGCACGCCGGCAAGGAAGGCGCCGCCGGGAGAGATCGACGGGCATGCCATCAGACACGCTCCAGCAGGCGCGGGATCCAGCTCTGCGGATCGTCCCCGCTCTCGGCACGGATTTCGTCGAGCAGCCGCACCGTGCGCTCGCGACCCGACAGGATCGTCAGGATATCGCGCTCGCCCGACAGGTTGAGCCGCGCCACGACGCTGTCGGTGCCATGCTTGATCAGGAAGCAATGCGCGTCGTCGGGCAGGGTCCGCACGATCTCATACTCGTGCGGCGTCAGGCCGAAGCCGTCGACATAATCGGCTGCCCGCGCCTTCGGATTGGTCATGAAGATCTGGGTCGCGGCCTGCTCGATGATCGCGCTGGCGATCTTGCTTTCCAGCGCGTCCTGCGCGCTCTGGGTCGCGAAGCCGACGATGCCGTTCCGTTTTCGGATCGTCTTTTCCCAATCCTTGATGCGACGGACGAACACCTCGTCGTCGAGCGCCTTCCATCCCTCGTCGACGACGATGATCGCCGCCGTCCCGTCGAGCCGTTCCTCGACGCGGTGGAACAGGTACATCATCGCCGGGGTGCGCACCGCCGGATCGTCGAGGATCGCGGTCATGTCGAATCCGACTGCCTCCGCGGATAGATCGGTCAGATCCTCCTCATTGTCGAACAGCCAGGCCCGCTCGCCCTCGCCCCACCATGGCCGCAGCCGCGCCCAGAGGTCGGCGGCATGCGGGCGATGGCCTCCACGAAACAGCTCGGCAAAATGGCGCAGCCGGCGATGCTCGCGCGGCTGGGCGAAGTTCGCGTCGACCGCGTCCTTGATCTTCGCCATGTCGTCGATGTCGGCGCCGCCGGCGAGTTGGGCGACCCAGTCGATCAGGAACTGGCGGTTGCCCGGATTATCCTCGATCTGAAGCGGATTGAGGCCGGACGCCTCGCCCGGTCGCAACAGATCGTACCGCCCGCCGATCGCGCGGATGAACAGTTCCGCACCGCGATCCTTGTCGAAGAAGATCACCCGCGGATGGAACTTCCGCGCCTGGGCGAGCAGGAAGTTGAGCACCACTGTCTTGCCCGAGCCCGACGGCCCGATCACGGTAAAATTGCCCAGATCGCCCTGGTGGAAGTTGAAATAATAGGGTCCGGCCGCCGTCGTCTCGAGCAACGTCACCGCATCGCCCCAGTGATTACCCTCAGCGCGCCCGAGCGGGAAATTATGGCTGCTGGCGAATCCCGCGAAATTGCCGGTCGAGATCAGCCCGCGCCGCGCGATATATTTGAAGTTGCCCGGGAACTGGGCCCAGAAGGCGGGCTCCAGCGCAATCTCCTCGCGTACGGCGATGATGCCGAGATCCGCCAGCGATGCCTGTACCTCGGCCACGCCGGCATCGACCGCGGCGGGCGTGTCGCCGCGCACCGCGATCGTCATGTGATGTTCGCCGAACCCGGCACGGCCGGCGGCGACCTCGTCCTTCGCGCTCGACAGCTCGCCGCGCAGGCTCACCGCCTCGTCCTCGGCGGACCGCATGCGCCGCAGCGCAAGGTTCATCTTGCCAAGCGCCGCCTGTCGGTCGACGAAACCGAACGACTGCGACACGGTCAGTTCGAAGGGCAGACGCAGCAATTCGTCGAGCATGCCCGGTGCCGTCTGCGCCGGATAATCCTTGATCGAGACCAGCCCCACAAAGCCGCGCGCGGTGTTGCCCGCCGGACCAAGCTCCACCGTCTCCTCGCCGAAACTGACTCGGCGATAGGGGATATAGCTGCCGGCATCCTGCATCGGCATCAGCACCGGCCGCATCTCGCCATTGTAGAGCGCTGACAGGAATTCGAGCGGCTCCGAACACATGCCCTGCCTAGTCTCGTAGACACCGAGCAGCCGCGGCGCGTAGCTGCCGAGTTGCGCCAGCAACGCATCGCGCGCACCGTCGAGCTGGCGCAGCTCATTGGCCGACACCGCCTCCGAGGTGGTGGTCGCGCGTCCGAATACGCCGCGCACCCGATCGGCAATGCCGACACGCCCCTGCAACGGCCGCCGGATCAGCGTCACGAACAGGTCGTTGACGTAAAGCTGCTTGGTCGCCAGCCGTGCCCGCCACGCGGCATCGAGCTGGCCGGAGAATTCATCCGGGAATTTTGCGGGCAGTTCCACCTCCGCCTGGCGGCGGATGACATGGTGATACAATGCGAAGCGCGACGATCCGATCGCCTGCAGCATCGCGTCGCGAAGCACCTTGCGATAGTTGATCTCGTCGGTGTCCGCCGTCTCGAACAAGAGGCCGCGCAGATGGATGAACTGCATGAGCAGCCCGTCGCGCGTCTCGATCGTGTGATCGTCGACGTGCCGCGCGTATGGAAGATGGGATCCCGCGAATTTTTCGCGGGCGACCGCCCGCCGGTCGGATGTCAGGGGCGGTAGGAGTTGCATCGCCAGATCTTATGGTTGCGCACGCGCGGACAGCGACCAAGGCGCGTCAGCCACAAGTCGAAGATGCGCGGCTCCCGCACGCACAGCACCACGCCGACGAGGTGGACGATCAGCGCGACCCCCAGCACCCAGAAGGCGTGGAAGATGAGAAACAGCTCGGTCGCGATGACCGCGTTGAACACGAAATAGCTGTAGGTGACGCCGGCGAACATCTGCGGCCGGGTGAGCGCGACGAACAGCGGGTCCCGCTCCAGCCCGTTCATGCGTCAGTATCCGGCGCTGGCGGTGGACTGGATGCCGGCCACGATGCTTGCCGCCCCGAACAGGATGAAGCACCCCAGGATCACCGTCGCGCCGTAGCGCCAGTTGATCCGGCCGGTCAGCATCAGGAAGCCGACCGAGGCAACCGCGATCACCGCGACGACCGTCGCGACCGTGCCGAGCAAAGTGCCCTGAAGCCACCGCACGGCAGAAACGATCGCCCCCGAGCCTTGCGGATCGGCAAGCGAATCCTGCGCGAGGGCAGCACTGGACTGGATCATCGCCCAGGCAGCAGCCAACCAGCCACCGCCGCGTAATTTCTTGCCGTTCAACCCGTACATCCCCGCGTAACAGTCTGATTCGCCCGATCTCGACTTTGCGCGTTGGCTCGGCACTTGCCAACAGCTTTCGGCAACGCGTTTCCAGCGGCGGGACGATGCGCGCGATTGCCAATCGCCCTTTTTCCAGCGGGATGCTACGCTGTAACGCCCCCATTCCACGATCAGGCAGCACTACCATTCGCCCCAAGGCATCCCCTGAATTCGCGCTCGTCTGTGCAAGTATCGCCCGACCGCATTCGGACGAGCGCACCGCGCGGATTATCGCCCTGGCCGCCGCCGGCATGGATTGGGGATGCGTCGAACGAATCGCCGCCCGGCACCGCGTGGCCGGACTGGTCCGCGAAGGATTGACTCGTGCCGGGCTCCCGGTGCCGCGCGGCATCGCCAACCGCGCTCACCGGACAACCCTGTCGGCGCTCAAAAATGCGGGAGAGGCGCTTCGTCTTCAGAACCTGCTGGAGGAAACAGGGATCGAGCCGCTTTTCCTGAAGGGCTCGGCTCTTGCCATCCGCGCTTACGGGTCGATCGCCGTGCGCGATTCGATCGATATCGATATGGTCGTGGCACCCGCCGATGTCGCCCGGGCCTGGACCGTGCTCGATCAGGCCGGCTACAGGATGACCGCGCCCTCGCGTCCGCTCCCGCCCGGCGCGCTCAGGACCTATCAGACGATCTCCAAGGACAGCGTGCACGTCCATTCCGAACGGCGGGTAAGAGTCGAATTGCACTGGCGGCTTTCCGATGCTGCGGGCGAAGCGGGTATGCCCCCCGCGAGCGATCATCGAATGGTCGAGGTTCCCGGCTCCGGTGCGTTACGGACCCTCGCTGATCCGGCGTTGTTCACCTATCTGTGCGTCCACGGCTCCGGCCATGCCTGGGCCCGGCTGAAATGGCTGGCCGACATCGCCGCCCTGCTGGGCACCAGCGAGGATGGCGGCGCCAGCCTCTGGGCAGCGGCGCAGGCCGGCGGCGCTGCGCGCCCCGCCGCATCGGCGATCATGCTTGCCAATGCCGCGTTCGGAACGCCCCTCCCCCCTGGCTTCATCGCGCCGCGATCGTTCCGGCTGACGCTACTCAACCGGCTGGCGTTGCGGGTCATGGCTGCCGGCGGTGGCGCCCGGGAACTGGCTGACACACCGTGGAATTCGGTGGTCGAACCGAGCGCGACGCTGCTGACCCTGTCGCGCTGGCGCGATGCCTGGTCGCACGTCAGGCGCGTGGCGATCCCGGCTGAGGACGTGGTGCTGCTTCGCCTGCCCGCCGGATTGAGCGGCCTCTACCCTCTGCTGCGCCTGCCGCTCTGGATCTGGAAGCGATCGCCCTGGTCGCCGCGCAACCGGACTGTGTGAGCCGGCCGTCCCAAGATAATCCCGTTCAATGGGCAACCGTGCCGGAGATCACTTCACGCGGGCGAGCCTTGGCGAGAGCAGGTGCACCACACCGACGGCGATCAGGTAGACGCTGCCGGCCACCGCGAAGATCAGCGTATAGCTGCCCGTAGTCTGCAGGATGTAGCCGGTGAACCACGCCATCCCCATGCCGCCGACCGCGCCGACCGTGCCGCCGATGCCCACCACCGACCCAACCGCCCCGCGCGGGAACATGTCAGAAGGGATGGTGTAGAGGTTCGCTGAAAAAGCCTGATGTGCTGCGGTGGCAAGCCCGACGATGCCCACTGCGAGCCACAGATTGTCGACATATTGCGCAAAGAAGATCGGCATCACCAGGAAGGCGCAGGCAAGCATGGTCAGCTTGCGCGCGACGTTCGCGGAGATGCCACGCTTCATCATCGTGGAGGAGGACCAGCCGCCGGCGACGCTGCCGAGGTCGGAGATGAGATAGATCACGATCAGCGGCGGACCGAAGCTCTTGAGATCGAGATGATAGGTCTTGGCGAGAAAATCCGGGGTCCAGAACAGGAAGAGCCACCAGATCGGATCGATCAGGAATTTGCCCAGCGCATAGGCCCAGGTCTCGCGGTAGCGTATCAGGCGCAGCCAGCCGATCTTCTCGACCGGATCAGCGGGGTCGCTCTCGATATGCGCGAGTTCCGCCGCCGACACGCGCGGCTGCTCGCGCGGGCGGCGATAGATCGCGATCCACGCGACCAGCCAGACCAGGCTTGCCGCGCCAGTGATGATGAAGGCCATCCGCCAGCCGAGCCCGAGCGTTACCACGATGAAGGGCACGACCACCGGCGTCACGATCGCGCCGATATTCGCGCCGGCATTGAAGATGCCGGTGGCGAGCGCCCGCTCCCTGGCGGGAAACCATTCCGACACTGCCTTGATGCCGGCAGGGAAATTCCCCGATTCGCCGACGCCGAGCACGAAGCGCGCCGCGGAAAATTGCGCGGCGGTGCTGGCGAAACCGCAAAGGGTATGGCCGAGCGTCCAGATGATGAAGGCGACCGAATAGCCGATGCGCGCGCCGATCCTGTCGATGAACCAGCCGAACGTGACATATCCGAGCGCATACGCCGCCTGGAACCAGATGATCACGGTGGCGAAATCCGTCTCGTCCCATCCGAGATCATGGGAAATCGGCGCCTTGAGCACGCCGATCATCTGACGGTCGACATAGTTGATCGCAGTGGCGGCAAAGAGCAGCCCGCAGATCACCCAGCGATACCGGCCCACCCGGCTTGCCGCCGCGTCGGCGATCTCCGGCATCGTCGATTCAGCCATCATTCCCTCCCGAAGAGCCCCTTTATGAGGCCTTTATCATGCACTCCACGATCAGGTCCGCGCCGAAGCGCGCCTCGATCCGTTCCCCGATCCTGACCGCGTGTACCCCGGTTACCGCGCCACTGGAAATCCATTGTCCGGGCCTGAGTGCAATACCCCGCTCCGCCATCAGTTCGAACAGGAACCGCGCCGCGCCGATCGGCCCGTCGAGCATGTCCGCGGCCTTGCCGCTGCCGATGACCGCGCCATCGATCGCGACGGCGAGCGGCCAGACGTCGATGTCTGCGTTCCGCCAGTCCGGAATGGCAGCCCCGATGACGAGGCCGTTATTGTTACCGAAATCGGAAATCGTCACCGCCGCACCGAGATCGTTGATCGCCGCCAGCGGCGAACTCGCGATCTCGATCCCGACATGCACCGCGTCGATCAGCGCCGCCGCTTCTTCATGGGTGAATTGGGTCTTCCCGGCCGGGGGCGTAGCGCCGACCTGCAGCAGGAATTCGGCCTCAGCTGCGGCGAAACCGCCGAGGAACACAGGCATTGCAACTGGCTCCGCGCTAGATGCGACGATCTGGCGCGCGAAGATCGGCCCGGCGAGCCGGTCGACGCCCTTGATCGGCGGGTTGATCCGACCAACCTTCCAGCCGCCGATCTCCGCCTCGTTCAGCGCGATCGCAGCATCCTGCACCGCATAAGCATCGGCAAGCGCGACCGGAACGGTTCCCGGATAGTCCGGCAAGGACCGCCCGGCGCGGCGCGCATCGACGAAAGATTGCGCAATGTGCCCCACTTCATGGGCGAAATCGGTGGAATCCACCCTGGTAACCCTCCCGCACGCCCTACTGGCGCTGCGTTGTTGGACCTTCAGGTAAACCGGTGTCAATAACAAAGGCAGGCTGACAGCATTCGGAAAGTCAGTGGAAGCTGGCACGCATTTGGCGATTTGGCGCGATACGCGCTATGCCATCTGATGATGCGTAAAACGGGCCTTCCCACGATCAACGACGTCGCGCGTATCGCTGGCGTTTCCAAGAAGACGGTCAGCCGCGTCATCAACCGCTCACCCCTGCTCAGCGACGACACGCGAAAGCATGTCGAGGGCGTGATAAGCAATCTCGGCTATGTCCCCAACCCGCAGGCGCGCGCGCTTGCCCTGCGGCGCAACTTCCTGATCGGGCTGATCCACGACAATCCGAACGCGCAGATGGTGATGAACGTCCAGCAGGGCATTCTCGAATCGTTGCATGGCACCGAATTCGAACTGGTCGTCCGGCCGATCGACCGCGGCTCAGCCACGATGCTCGATGATGTGCGCAATTTCCTCGAGCGGCAGCGGCTGTTCGGCGTCGTCCTGCTGCCCCCCGTCAGCGAGAACAACCAGCTCGCCCAGCTCTGCGACGATATCGGCTGCCGCTATGTCCGCATGGGCTCCGCCGAGCTCGACGATCCTGCGCATATGGTCGCCTCCAACGACTGCGAGGCAGTGGCGGCAGCGGTCGATTATCTGATCGACCAGGGGCACAAGCGCATCGGGCTCGTGCTCGGCCCGCACGGCTTCCGTTCTGCACGCGAACGTCGCCAGGGCTTCGAGCAGGCATTGAACAATGCCGGGATCACCCTGCCCCGCTCGATGATCGCGGAGGGAAATTATACCTTCGAATCCGGGGTGATGGCAGCCGACCGGCTACTCGACCTGATGCCGCGCCCGACCGCAATCTTCGCCTGCAACGACGAGATGGCAGCCGGCGTGCTCCATGCCGCGCGCCAGCGTGGGATCGACGTGCCCCGCGACCTGTCGATCGTCGGCTTCGACGATACGCCGATCGCCGCGCATATCTGGCCGCCGCTCACGACGGTGCGCTGGCCGATCATTTCCATGGCCCGTTCCGCCGCATTGAAGCTTACCGCGGATGGCGACGAGATAGTCGAGGAGCCGTCGATGTTTCGCTCGACGCTCATTCGACGCGGCTCCGTCGCGCCTCCTCGCGATTGATCGTCGGGGATATTGCGAAAGCACGTGACACCGGTTACCCAGCATCGCGAAGAATCATGCGCGACAAGGGCGCAGCAGGAGGGACCCTGATGTTCGACCGGACCTATTACGCGACGCATCCCGACATGATGGAATGTGTGTCGAACGACGAGTTGCGGGACCGGTATTTGATCGAGGGGTTGTTCCGTGCGGGAGAATGCGTGCTGAACTACACCCATGCCGACCGTTTCGTGATCGGCGGGGTCGAGGTGGCGGATGCGCCGGTGAGGCTGCCCGACCAGACCGAGCCGGCGTCCGCGATGGGACATCCGTTCCTCGAACGGCGCGAACTGGCGATCGTCAATGTCGGCAAGGCCGACGGCGTGGTGGTGGTCGACGGCGAGAGCTTCGCGCTTGGCAACAAGGACTGCCTCTATGTCACCATGGGGGCGAAGGACGTCGTGTTCTCCGGTGCCGGTGCGCGCTTCTACCTTGCCTCCTGCCCGGCGCATAAGGGCTTCGCCACGCGCAAGCTCTCGATCGCCGATGCCAATGCGCTTGAACGCGGCAGCCTCGAGGAATCCAACGAGCGCACTATCTTCCAACTCGTCATCCCCGGGGTGTGCGACTCCGCCCAGCTCGTCATGGGCCTCACCGTGCTCAAGCCCGGCAGCGTGTGGAACACCATGCCGCCCCATGTCCACGAACGCCGCAGCGAGATCTATTTCTACTTCGACCTCGACGGACCAAATGACCGCGTCATGCACTTCATGGGAGAAGGCGACGCCATGCGCCACATCGTCGTCGCCAACGAACAATCAGTCATCAGCCCACCATGGTCGATCCATATGGGCTCCGGCACAAAAGCCTATGCCTTCATCTGGGCCATGGCCGGCGAAAACCAGGATTATACCGACATGAACGTCCTCGATATCTGCCAGCTGGCCTGACGCTGGAGGGAACGCCTTCGTTTCGTGTCGCGCGACGTCGAGACACCGTGACGGCGGACCGGAACATGTTGCTCGACGTCGCTCGAAACGAACGGATGTAGGATGCCAGCCAACCCCTTCGATCTTACCGGCAAGGTTGCCATCGTCACCGGCGCCAATACCGGTATCGGCCAGGCTATTGCGTTGGCCCTTGCCGCGGCCGGTGCCGATATCGCAGCGGTCGGCCGCACCCCGGCCGAGGACACTATCGCGAAAGTGCGCGCGCTCGGTCGCCGCGCGGAAATCGTCTCCGCCGATCTTTCCACCATCGAGCCGGTCCAGCGCGTCGTCGACGAGACGCTCGGGAAGCTCGGCGGGCTCGATATCCTGGTCAACAATGCCGGGATCATCCGCCGCGCCGATGCGGTCGACTTCTCCGAGGAGGATTGGGATGCGGTGGTCGACACCAACCTGAAATCGGTCTTCTTCCTGTGCCAGGCAGCCGGTCGCCACATGATCCGGCACCACCGGGAGAAGGGGGGGAACGGCAAGATCATCAACATCGCCTCGATGCTGACCTTCCAGGGCGGCATCCGCGTGCCCAGCTACACCGCTTCCAAATCCGGCATCGGCGGGCTGACCAAGCTGCTCGCCAATGAATGGGCGTCCAGGGGCGTCAACGTCAACGCGATCGCTCCGGGCTATATCGCCACCAACAATACCGCCGCGCTCCAGGCCGACGAGATGCGCAACCGATCGATCCTCGAACGCATCCCCGCCGGCCGCTGGGGCGACGCATCCGACCTCGGGGGCGCCGCCGTCTTCCTCGCCTCCCCCGCCGCCGACTATGTCCAGGGACATATCCTCGCCGTCGATGGCGGATGGCTCGCTCGATGAATCTCCCGATTTCCTTTCCTGCTGACCTTGTCGAAGCCCGGTTCTTTCCTTCACAGGAAGCACCGACCTTCGATCATGCGAAGGCGAACGGAGAAGCGGGAATCCCATGAGCAAATTTGTCGCCTTCGGTGAAATCATGCTGCGCTTCTCGCCTCCGGGGCGGGAATTGCTGCTCCAGACGCCAAAGCTCGACGTGTGGATCGCCGGTGCCGAAGCCAATGTGGCGAGCGGCCTTGCTCGCCTGGGCCATGATGTCGGCATGGTCACCGCCGTGCCCGACAATGATCTCGGCCGCGCCGCCATCTCCGGCATGCGCGCCAATGGCGTCGACTGCTCGGGCGTCCTCTTCAGCGGCAATCGCATGGGGCTGTATTTCGTCACCAGCGGCGCCGGCATGCGCGCGACCGATGTGGTCTATGATCGTGCGGGTTCCTCCTTCGCCGAAGCGCCGGCAAGCACGTGGGACTGGGACCGGCTGCTGGCGGGGGCCGACCGTCTGCATCTTTCAGGCATCACCCCTGCCCTCGGTCCCGTTCCTGCCGAAGCCGCTATCGCCGCCGCCGAGGCGGCGAGCGCGCGCGGCATAGCCGTCTCGTTCGACGGCAATTATCGCGCGCGGCTCTGGGAAAGCTGGGACAGCGACCCGCGCGGCGTGCTGACCAGGCTCGTCAAGCATGCCGATATCATGTTCGGCAACCACCGCGACGTCGCCCTGCTGCTCGGCAAGGATTTCGGCGGCGACGGCGAGGACCGCCGCCTTGCTTCATCGGAGGCCGCCTTCGCCGCCTTTCCCAAGCTGAAGCTGATCGCCTCCACTGCACGGCATGTCGAAGATGCCGACCGGCACCGCCTCTCGGCGCGGATCGACGGCCGCGGCGAGCATGCCCAGACCGAGGAGGTGCTGCTCGCGGGAATCGTCGACCGGATCGGCGCGGGCGACGCCTTTGCGGTCGGCGTGCTCCACGCGCTCCGCTCGGGCGGCGACATTGCCGAAGCGGCGCGCACCGGCCTTGCCCTCACTGCGTTGAAACATTCGCTCCCGGGCGATGCCAGCCTGTTCCGCCAGGCCGACATCGACGCCTATATCGCGGGCGGACTCGATGTCCGCCGGTGACGGCATCTCGCGACGTGGCCTGATCGGCGCCGGTGCGGCGCTGATCCTCGCCGGTTCAGCGCAGGCAGCGCGATCCGGCGGCGTTCGGACATCGTCAGGCGTCTTCGCTGGATCGAACGAAGGCGGTGTCCTGGCGTTTCGCGGCATTCGCTACGGTACCGCCGAGCGCTTCCAGCCGCCCCGGCCGGTATCCCGCCCCGGCGAGACAATCCCGGCCCAAGCGTTCGGACCGGTCGCGCCGCAGAAGGACGATCGTTACGGCGCGCAGCGCGAGGATTGCCTTTTCCTCAATATCTGGACGGCCGAAGCCAATCCGGCCGCGAAGAAGCCGGTCATGCTCTACATCCATGGCGGCGCCTATTCGAACGGCAGCAGCACCGACACCCTCAATGATGGACAGGTGCTGGCGGCACGGGGCGATGTGGTGGTCGTCACCGTCAACCATCGGCTCAATGCGTTTGGCTATCTCTATCTGGCGCGGCTCGATCCGCGTTTCCCCGACAGTGGCAACAACGGCCAGCTCGACCTTATCCTCGCCCTCAAATGGGTGCGCGACAATATCAGTGCATTCGGCGGCGATCCGTCGCGCGTGATGGTCTTCGGCCAGTCGGGCGGCGGTGCCAAGATCGCGACGATGATGGGCATGCCTGCCGCCAGGAGCCTGTTCCACCGCGCCGCGACGATGAGTGGCCAGCAGGTGACCGCCTCGGGCCCGCTCAACGCGACCCGTCGCGCGCGGGCCTATCTGGCCGCGCTCGGCGCCAGCGAGAAAGACCTGTCAGCCCTGCTGACCATGCCAACCGAAAAGCTGGTCGCCGCGCTCGACGCGACCGATCCGATCCTTGGCGGCAGCGTGTATTTCGGACCGGTGCTCGACATGAAATGGCTGGTCCGCCACCCTTTCTGGCCGGACGCCAACCCACAATCCAACGCGATCCCGATGCTTCTCGGCAATACGCATGACGAAACTCGCGCCTTCATATCGCCGGATTCCCCGCGGGTGCAGAACCTTACCTGGGACAATCTCGCGGAGCGCCTCGCGCCGGAACTGCGCATTGATGCACTGCCGGAATGGGTGGTCGCCGAATATCGAGGCCATTTTCCCGAATGGTCGCCCGCCGACATCTTCTACCAGGCGACCACAGCCGGCCGAAGCTGGCGCGGTCAAGTGATCGAGGCAGAGGCAAGGGCTCAGGCCAAGACCGATGCCTGGGTCTATCAGCTCGACTTCACCTCTCGCACCGATCCGCGGCGCGGCGCCTATCATTCGCTCGATATCGCGCTGGTTTTTGGCACGCTCGACGCGAAGGGATCGCAGACCGGCACCGCCGCCGACTCGCGAGCAGCCTCAGCGGCGATGCAGGAAAGCTTCGTCGCCTTCGCCAGGACCGGCAATCCGAGCCATGCCGGGCTAGCCGACTGGCCGGTTTACGACCTGATCCACCGTCCGACGATGATCTTCGATGCGCGCAGCCATATCGAGAACGATCCTCGCAAGTGGCAGCGGGAATTGTTCGCCCGGATTCCCTATATCCAGCCCGGAAGCTGAGCGCACCCCTCGCAACTGCGCGCAATCCATCGACAGGGCCAGCTTCGAAAAGACCGCCGCAGATCATTGCCCATAGGCATTGACACCGGTTACCGAAGGCGACAAAGTTATAGCCGAGGAAGATCAACCGAGATTGGTCACCGAAGGAGAGGGAGAATCGCTGGCCGCGTCATGGCCTCCCTCTTCAAATGTATCGACGGCCTTGATGGGCGGCTTGATCGCCCTGTTCGGCTACCGGTGTCAGTAACGTCGCAAAGCGGCGCAGGAAGGGGTGTGGGAAATGGGGAATTCAGTTCGAGCCTCGCAGGGCGTAATCTCTCGGAAAGCCGCCAGTGCATCCATCGGGGCACTGGCGATCGGCCTGTTGATGCCGGCGATCGCGACGGCGGCAGAGGTCAAGCCGGCGGAGACGCCGACCGTCCCAGCCCCTGTCCAACCGTCCGTTGACGCGCAGGAAAGCAGGGCTCCCGGTGCGCCCGTGGAGGAACAGGTCCCGGCCGAGGAGCAGGATATCGTCGTCACCGGTTTCCGGCGCTCGCTCGAACAGGCTCTGACCATGAAGCGCGACTCCGTTTCAGCCGTCGATGCCATCGTCGCGGAGGATATCGCGAAGTTCCCCGACCAGAATCTTGCCGAATCGCTGCAGCGGATTCCGGGCATCACGATTCAGCGCGACGGCGGCGAAGGCCGCGCGATCACCGTTCGCGGCCTCGGCGCCCAGTTCACCCGCGTTCGGGTCAACGGCATGGAAACGGTCGCGACCTCGACCGACGGCGCCAGCGCCAACCGCGACCGTGCCTTCGATTTCAACGTCTTCGCCTCCGAGCTGTTCAGTTCGATCGTCGTCCACAAGACAGCGGAGGCATCGCTCGACGAAGGCTCGCTCGGCGCGGTGGTCGATCTGAACACAGGCAATCCGCTTGGCGGCAAGGCCGGGTTCACCGGCGCCCTCTCGGCCCAGGCATCGTACAACGATCTGAGCAAAAAGGTCGGCCCGCGCGTCGCGGGGCTGCTGTCGTGGCGGAACGACGCCGGGACCTTCGGCGCGTCGGTTTCCGCCGCCTATTCAAAGATCAACACGCTCGAGCTCGGTAACAATTCGGTCCGCTGGGCGCAGGCGCGCTTCGACTCGGTCGACGGAACGCCGTGCTTCTACAATACGGCCACCGGTGCCCCGAACGTCCCGACGACACCCCGCGCCAACACAGGCGGCACCTATTTCCAGAATGCGGCCTGCGACAAGGCCGCGCTGGCCTTCCATCCGCGTATCCCGCGCTACGGCGTGATCGATCATCGCCGCGAACGGCTCGGCATCACCGCCAGTATCCAGTTCGCGCCGACTGACTCCACCAAGGTTTCGATCGACGGCCTGTATTCCCGCTTCAAGGAAGAGCGTGAGGAGAAATGGGCCGAGGTCCTGCTGCGCAGCAACGAGCGCTCGATCGACGTGCTGAACCCGGTCTATGACAGCAACAACAACCTGATCGCGGCGACCCTGAACGATGCCTGGGTCCGCACCGAGCATTATCTGCGCAAGTCGCAGACCGAATTCTACCAGCTCGGCGGCACCTGGGATCAGGACGTGACCGACAGCTTCCGGTTCACCCTGCTCGGCGGCTTCTCGAAATCCAGTGCTGATATCCCCGTGGAGACGACCTTCGTCTATGACGATCGCGACGCCGCCGGCTATAAATACGACTATCGCAACGCAGCCAGCCCGGTGCTGACCTTCGGCACGAGCGTGACCGACCCGGCCAACTTCCAGCTCGCCGAAATCCGCGATCGTCCGTCGAACACCACCAACAAGTTTCGCACCGCGCAGCTTCGCACCGAATGGGACGTCGTCGACGGTTTCAAGCTCAAGGCCGGCGCGGTGTATCGCCGCTTCAGCTTCAATACGGTCGGCTTCCTGCGCGACACCGCGGTGTGCGGCAATGGTGGCAAGGATCTCGTGCTCGGCACGATCGACTGCTCCGCGAGCACCGTCTTCGGCCCCTCGGCCATCTACGGCTTTCAGGCGACTCCTGCCCTGTCCGACACGGTCAATCTGGGCAATGCCGGCCAGCCGACCGGCACAACCACCCAGTGGCTTGTGCCGAACATCGATGCTGCGGCGGCGCTTACCAAGCTCTACAGCCGCACTCCGCTGGTCGATGCCGGCAATACCCGCAGCGTGACCGAGACGGTCAAGGGCGGCTATTTCCAGGTCGATGTAAAGGGCGATCTCTTCGGCCTTCGTTACGCGGCCAATGCCGGGGTTCGCTATGCCCATACGGACCAGTCGTCGACCGGCCTGAACAGCGGCACGGCAGTGTCAGTCACGCGCGACTATGACGATTGGCTTCCGTCGTTGAACGTCGCCCTGTTCCCGATGGAGAGTGTCGTGGTGCGCGGCGCGATTTCGCGAGTCATCACGCGGCCGACCCTGGGCAATCTGACGCCCGGCGGTTCGGTGGACGGCTTCAACTATCGCATCACCTTCGGCAACCCGCTCCTCAATCCGTTCCGGGCCACCGCATACGACCTTGCACTCGAATGGTATTTCGCACCGCAGTCGATCGCCTCGGTCGCGGTGTTCAAGAAGAATGTGGAAAGCTTCCCGGTCGCGCAGACCTATAGCGGCACCTTCGCCTCGACCGGCCTGCCAAAGTCAGTGCTGCCGACCAGCTCACCGGCCTATATCAACTTCGATCCGAACCAGATCTATACGATCACCGGCAACGTGAACGGGACGGGCGCAAGCCTGAAGGGCATCGAGCTGTCGATCCAGGCTCCCTTCAAGTTCCTGCCCGGCTTCCTGTCCAACTTCGGCGGCATCGCGAACGCGACCTTCATCGATTCGAGCGCATCCTATACCCTGGCCGGCCCGACGACGGTGGTGAAAACCTCAACCGGCGCGTTTGGACCGAACGTCGCGACAACACGCACATCGACCCTGTACGGCCTGTCGAAGACGGCGATCAACGGCACGCTCTATTATGAAGACAAGAAGTTCAGCGCCCGCGGATCAATCAGCTACCGCGGTCCCTATGTCGACCAGGGCAGCGCCAACGGTAACCTGTTCGAAGGCTATGGCTCGACGATCAACATTGATGCCTCGGTGCGCTATCGCTTCACCGATTGGCTTGAGATGTCAGTTGAGGGCGTGAACCTGACCGACGAATATCGCTATCGCTACAATGACATCGACGCAAACCGGAGTTACGAGAACAATCATTTCGGGCGCACGATCCTGGTTGGTGCGCGCGTGAAAATGTAAGTCCGTCTCCCCCTTGGACTATCCTGACGGACGCGCGCCCACCTGGCGGCGTCCGTTTCTTTTTTCCGGAGGTTCCATGTTCGATCGCCGCCACCTGATCCTTGGAACTCTGGCGGCAAGCGTCGCCACGAGCGCATGGTCGCAGACTCCACCTCCGGCCAAGGCCGGCGAAACGCCCGTGCCCGGCCTTCCCGATCCAGTGGAGACGATCGATCTCTGGCCTAAAGGCGCGCCGGGCATGCCAGCCGCCCCGCCAGTGGAGACGGTCGATCAGCGCAGCAACGATCCCGACCTGCCCGATCGGGCGGTCCGGGGCATCACCCGCCCGCGCCTCGTCGTCTTCCGGCCCCGCGTCCCCAACGGCGCCGCCGTTCTCGCGATGCCGGGCGGTGGCTATCTTCGCATCGTCATCGACAAGGAGGGCTATGAGATCGCCCGGTGGCTCAGCGCGCGCGGCTATACGGTGTTCGTACTGTTCTACCGCCTGCCGGGCGACGGCTGGAAGGCCGGGCCGAATGTCGCCCTGTCGGATGCTCAGCGCGCGATGCGACTGATCCGCGCCCGCGCGCGGGATTTCGCGATCGCCCCGGAGCGCGTGGCGGCGATGGGCTTTTCCGCCGGCGGCCATCTCTGCGGCGATCTTGCCACCCGGTTCGCGGCGAAGACCTATGATCCGGTCGATGCCGCCGACAGCCTCAGCGCACGCCCGTTCGTCGCTGCGCCCATCTATGCGGTGCAGTCGATGACCTTGCCGGTCGCCCATGCCGGCTCGCGCGAGCAACTGATCGGCAAGGATGCCGGCCCCGCGCTGGAACGGGCGCACACCCCCGCCAGCAACGTCACGAAGCAGACACCGCCCTGCTTCCTCCTCCATGCCGAGGACGACGCAACCGTACCGGTCGAAAACAGCCTGTCGTTCCGCGCCGCACTGAAGGCGCAGGGCATCACGGTCGAGACCCACCTGTTCACCAATGGCGGCCACGGTTTCGGCCTGCGCAGGACGATCGGCAAACCAGTCGGGGCATGGCCAGACCTGTTCATCGAATGGGCGAAGACCCAGGGCTTCGCCTGATCGAGGCTATAGCGCACGGTAGGTGAAATGGGAGAACCGCGCCTCTCCGGCGCCGGCCGAATAAAGCCCGGGCCGCAGCATCAGGAAACCGCCACGGACATTATGGTGGTATCCGGAAACCTCCATCCCGCGATCGAAGCGGGTCCAGGTCAGCCCGCCATCCCCGCTGGTATGTATCGCAACGATGTGGCGCTTGTTCGCGATCCGCATCCGCATCTTCCGTCCATGCGGATTGGCGGGCCTGCCGCGCTCGATGCCATATTGGTGCGTGACGAAGCGATCCTGGTCGAACCCGAGCCCGCAATAGAGCTTCTCGTCATAGAACAGCACGAGCCCTGCCGTACCGCCCGGCGCGATCTCGATATCGCATTCGACCTGGTAGCCGAGATCGCCGGCGATCAGCAGCAGCGGGGATGAATCGACCGGTGCGGCGCCACGTGCGGTGAGGATCAGAGCGCCTTTCTCGACGCGCGCCCGCGCGCCTTCTCGCGGGCCCGGCTTGAAGAAATTCCATTTACTGCCCAGCGCCAGCGTCTTGAAATCATCGGATAGCGGCTGGCCATGGGGCAGCGCCTGACCGCCTTTGGGTTTCGCAATCGGCGCCGACAGATCGCCACCCTTCATCCGAAACCAGCCATCGGCGGTCCATTCGACCGGATCGAGCAACGCCTGACGGCCAAGCGTCCAGAACCCGTTCTCGAACCCGTGATAGACCGACCACCAGCTACCGTCCGGCGCCTCGACCAGCGAGGCATGACCGCGCGACCACCATTTCTCGTCATTGTCGACGGTGCGAACCAGGGGATTGTGCGGGCAATTCTCCCACGGACCGTGAAGGGACCGGGATCGCGCCGCGATCACCATATGCCCGGTGGGCGGCCCGGCGGTGCCGCCCACGGCGGTGATCATGTAAAACCAGCCGCCGTGGCGGACCAGCTTCGGTCCTTCGGGGGAAAATCCCTCCACATCCCAATCGTCGGGATAGTGCCAGGGGTCATAGACATGTTCGACCTCGCCGACCGTGGACAGGCCGTCCTCGCTCAGTCGGATGCGGTCGCCACCCGAGAGGAACAGCCAGCGCGATCCGTCCTCTCCTACGGCATGGCACGGATCGATATGACGGTGCAGGCCGAGATCGACCGGCTCACTCCAGGGGCCGTCGATATGATCGGCCCAGATCACCCAGATCGAATTGGGCGATGCTTTGGTCGGGATATAGATGAAATAGCGCCCGCCGTGCTTCTCCAGCGAGACCGCCCAGACCGACCCTATGTTCCTGGTCAGCGCAGCGCCGCGCGGCTGCCAGTTCACCAGGTCGCGGGAATGCCAGATCGGAATCCCCGGATAGGAATCGAAGCTGGAGAAAGTCATGTAATAATCGCTGCCGTCCTTCAGAATCGCGGGGTCCGGATGGTCGCCCGCCAGCAGCGGATTGAGGAAGCGTCCATCGCCCAGATCGGCGATACGCTGATTGTCATGGCCGCGGCGCCAATCGGGTATGGCAGGCGCTCGCGCGGCGGCCGCCTGCGCCTCGCCGGAACCGACCAGCGCTGCTGCGGTGCTCACAAGCGCCGTGCCGAACATATCGCGCCGATTGATCATGCCGTCACCATTATCCGCCATCAGCCGGCTCCTGCCTTGAAATCAGCGCCCGCGGCGCGGTTAGGTCTCCGCGCCACGCCCTGCTATTCCCACCGATATTGGGGGCAGTGCGGGATCGGCATATCGTGGAACTGGCATGGCTGGAGGATTTCGTGGCGCTTGCCGAAAGCGGCAGCTTCTCTCGCGCCGCCGAAGCGCGCCGCATCGCGCAACCCGCCTTTGGTCGCCGGATCCGGGCGCTGGAGAACTGGATCGGTACTGCCCTATTCATCCGGTCGTCCAGTGGCGCGACGCTGACACCTGCCGGCGTCCAATTCAACCACGGCGTCGCAGGGCTGATCGGGGCGATCGAGCTTCTGCGACGCGATGCGCGGGATGCGGCGGAAACGAGCGACAAAGACGCGACCACGCTCCGTTTCGCCGCAACACACGCGCTTGCCTTCACTTTCTTTCCCGGCTGGATCCGGCAGGTCGAGCAACGCGGCCCGATCGGCCCCACGCGGCTGTTCTCCGATACCATGGCCGGGTGCGAGGACTTGATGTTGCAGGGCCAGGCGCAATTCCTGCTCTGCCACCGGCACGCACTGGCGGCGAGCAGGTTCGAACCAAGCCGGTTCAGATCGATCGCCGTTGGAATGGACTCGCTCGTGCCACTCACCGCGCCGGATGCCGCCGGAGCCCCGCGCTGGTCGCTCGATCAGATGGGCGGCCCCCTGCCCCTGCTGTCCTACACTGAAGAATCCGGGCTCGGCCGGATCTTTGCCGCGCATCACATCACCGACCGGATACCGGCTCTCGAGAGCGTGTTCTCCGCCCAACTCGCGGCGACCCTGCTTGGCAAGGTTCGCGAGGGTCACGGCATCGCCTGGCTGCCCGCGGGGCTTGCCGCAAAGGACATCGCGAGCGGCACATTGGTTCGTGCAGGGGAAGCCGAATGGGACGTACCGATCGAGATCGGCCTGTTTCGTCCGCTTGCGCCGCAAAGCGCCGCGGCGGAACGCTTCTGGGCCAGCCTCACCTCCCTCCCTGCAGGGCCGCCGTGACAGGCCGGGAGGGCATCGGACCTGCAAAGACAACCGCATCATGCCCGGGCTATTTGGCGGGGAGCGCAACGACATTGTTGAGCAAGGTCGTCTCCGGCGCATTGCCCGCCAGCGCGATCCGAACCCGCGCCGCGCCTGCCGGCATTATGAGCTTCACCTTTGCCGTCTTCGGCTGAAGATCGAGCGGCGCCGCGAGTGGCGGCACCAAGGCAGTAGCGAGCACCCTGCCCGCACCATCCTCCAGTGACAGCGTTCCGCCGGGCGCATCGATCGCGCCCAGGCTGTGCACCGTCACCGTCACCACCCGCTTCGTCACCGCGATATCGTCAATGCCGATCCCAAGGTCCGCCCGACGCTCCGTCGGGAGGCCCGGCGCGACCAGCGCGAACTCGAAGACATTCTCACCCGGCGCGAAGACCAGCGGAAGCGATGCGCTGCGCTCAAGCGCGATCTCGCTCGCCCCAACGGGGCCCGTCATCTTCCAGCGTCCGGCGGTCACGTTCCACGCCGTCATGTCCGCTTTTTGCGGCCGGCCACTGGTGTTCCAGGCGATCACCTTGAACTTGTCCATCGCCGCGCCCGGCACCAGGATCGCCACCCGCTCCGCCGCACCGGCTTCTGCGAACCGCCAGCTCACACTGTTGCCCGGCCAGGTCTGGTTCCGGCGCAGCGCAATGCCGCCCAGCCGCTCGCGCTGCAAAATCTCGTTGGGCTGGTCGACCCGGTCGGACCACCAATGCCCTTCGGTGTACATATATTGATGCTGCGTCTTGTCGGCGATCGCGTCGGCGTGCAGCGCGTCGAGCCATTTGGTGTCGCCGGTCGCGTTCCATGCCGCATAGCGCTCATACGCGCCGCCGCCCGTCGCCTTCGCGGTCAGGGCCGCCCCCCAATCCTTCTGACGACCGAGCGCATCGACCGCATTCTCGTTGATATCGGCGAGGGACGCCGGCCCACCCTTCACCGTACGCCCAAGCACCGGGCGGAGATATTTCTCGTCGCCGGTGAAACGCCATGCCGCCCAGGCCGATTGAAGGGGCGTCGACACCCCTCCACCATCGCCTGCGCGTTCCGCATCAGTGCGCCAGTTGATCTCGTTCGGGTACGCCCAGTTCCCGTCCTTGTCCTGCCGGCCATGCGCCATCCAGCCGTCGATCGTGCCGGTCACCAGCCCGCGCGCGGCCGGGTTGCCGTTGTAGAGACCGATCAGGATCGGCGCGTGCATCACCGTGAAGCTGTAGGGCTTCTGCCATTCCCACGGTCCCTCGCGGTACATCTTCTTGCCGCCATACCAGTTACTGGCAAAATGCAGGTGACCAACCGGATTCTTCTGGACCACGCCGGACAGCGCACGAGCGGTCGCCATCAGCCGCTCGACCGCCCTTGGCTCACCCCAGTTGAGGTAGAGCCGCTCCGCGTCGCTGTTGAGCCCTTCCTCATAGGCATGGAGTTCGTCGGTAGTGATCGTGCCGAGCCCATTGGTGATCATGCCATTGGCATATGCAGCGTCGGACAGCGCACGGACCGATGCATTGATCTTGTCCGGTTCCACCCCCATCAGCGCGAGGCCCGGCCATTGCTGCACCAGATCGGTATCATCGGAGATGCCGCCGCCGAAATCGCCATAGGGCACCTGGCGGTTGTCGATCCACCAGGTCACGAACTGGCGGACGAGCTTCAGGTCCTCAAGCTGCCGGAACGCCCAGAGCGGTACGCCGGCCGGCGCCTGGGGCTGGGTGAAGGCCGGAAAATTATGCTCGCCATAGCTGATATCGGCCCAATAGCGCCGAGCCTCGGCATTGTCGGAGTCGACCCGCAGCAGGTCGGAGACATCGGTATAGAGGCGACGATAGAGCCCGGCGCGCTTGGACGAGGTATGTTCCTCGACCAGGAAACCCCAATTGTCCTTCACCTGGTTGAACCGGTCGGCGATATGCTCGGGCAGAGCGGCCGCGCGATCCTTGAACACCAGCCGCACCTTCATCCCGTCAAGCGACTGCGCGCCAAAATCGGCCGCCGCGGAGGCCATGCTGAGGAACAGGCTGTCGTCAGTCAGAATACGATCGCGGAGGTCAAGCCAGACGGTGCGTTTCTCCCCAGGCCGAACCGAGACCGACACGTCGATCATGTCGCGGCCCGGCCAGATCGGGTCTTTCACCCGGATATTGAGCGGGATCAGCCCATCCGTTCCGGGCGTCGCCTTCAGCGCGGGGATATCGAGCGCGATGCCGTCGAGCCCGTCATGCACATTCTCCCAGCCATAGTTCCACGAGCGCGCGGAGGGGCGCCCGGGAAACGCATCGCCAAAGCCCGACGGGATCAGGATATGGACGATCGGCGCGCTACCCTCGACATGCACGGCCGCGGTCGTGGCAGCGGCGTTGCCGGCACCCGCCGCGGCACGCGCACCGGCGGGCAGCGCCACCACCGTCGTGCGCTCGTCCGGGGCATAGCGGCCGGCGATATAGTCGTTGAGCTTGGAGAGCGCGGCAAAGGCCGGCGCGGCATTGGCCTGTACGGTATAATTCAGCTTGAAGCTGCCCGCGGGCTCGCCCGTGTCGGTCACATCATAGGCCCAGATTTCCTGGATCGGTGTCTCCTGCGCAATATTCGCGAAGCGCAGCTTGCCACCCACTCTGCGCCCGAAACTGTCGACGCTGCGCACCACGCCCTGCTGCCGCCGCCCCAGCGTGGTGTACGACGCACCATCCTCCGACCAGCTCAGCGAGCCATAGGCAGCGCCCCGGATCTCGACCCGGTTGAAGTGCACGCCCGCCGGCACCGTCAGGTCATAGGCCTTGCCGCCCTCGACATAGGTGTTCCAGTCGGGCAGCTGGAAATAATCGTTGCGTCCGGGCAGGCGCGAACGGTTGTACACGCCCGGCCAGGTCGTCTCCGCAATCCCGTCGATCCCTTTCCAGTTCCACTGCTTCAGGTCCTTCGCGTCGGCAAATTCGACCTTGCGAATGCTGGTGGTGTCGCTCGTCAGTACGGGCGGCGATGCCGTGTCCCAGCCGAAGCGATGGAGCCAGGCAGTGCGCCACGCCGCTTCGGCGGTGGCGGGAATTACGGCCGGTTCGCGATTGTCGGCCAGCGCTGCCACGTCGGTGGCGCTGAACATATGATCGTAGACACGAATCTCGTCGACATCGCTGCCGCGCATGAAGTGGTAGCGGCTCTGCACCTGATGCGGCGAGATGATCCGCCCGGCCAGGCCGAACTGGTCGAGCCCGGAATCGAGATCGGCCTTGCCGTCCTTGCGCGCCACTTCCTTGCCGTCGACGAACAGGCGAACGCCGACGCCCTCATCCCATGAAAAGGCAATGTGCTTCCACTGGTCCGCGCCGGGCAACCGGTCGATCCGGAACGATACGCGGCTTCGCGCAAGATTGGCATCGGTGACAAAGGCGTCGAACCCGTGGCCGTTCCAGTCGATGCGGAGGAATGCCATATCCCAGCTGGAATGATCGGCAAATCCAACGCGAAAGATCGCGAAGGGTGCCTCACCCACCGGCGTTCGCGGCCGCCAGAAGAAGGAAAGCGTACCGCGCTGGGCATAGATGTTACCTGGCGCGCGCCAGGCGACATAGCCATCGTCTTCCCACTGGATCGCCCCGCCCGACTTGCCGCTGGGCACGATCGCGACATTGCTCTGGAAATTGGGTTCAGCCTCACCCCCGGCGCGTTCGGCGACCAGGCTCTGGTCGGCAGAGACGCGGAACAGCAATCCTGTCCGATCAGGCGCTGGCTCGGCATGCGCACTGCCTGCGGCCAGCGCGATTCCCAACGCGATCCAGGACGTGCGAAGGGCCAATGTCACGCGCTCTCTCCCTCTAAGGGAGGCGGTTACGTCCTGCCTTCCCTCATCTGACTATGCCAGCGTATGACACCGGTATCAATCCACGTTCTGAGCCACGTTCTTCGGGTATCGGCCGATACGGGAAAGAAGGCGGCAGGCCCTTGCCCGCCGCCCCATCTTCTCAGAACTTCGCGCCGGCCCTCACGCCGATCGTCCGCGGCGTGACCGGAACAATATAGGGCCGCTGCGAACAACTGCCGCATTCCTGGAAGCGCGAAAGCTGGCCGCGCTCGTCGAAAGCGTTCTGCACGAAGAACTCGAGCGAATAGCTGCCCAGATCCGTACCGATCGCGAAATTCGCGATGGTATAGGCCGGCAGGCGCCCCTGCAGCGCCGCCGGGTTGACCACTGCCCCTGTCCCGGTCTGGATGACGGCGGTGCGGATATCCGACGCTGCCGAACTCTGATGCGCCACGATGCCCTGGATATAGGGCTTTATCGAACCAAGGTCGAAGGTGTAACGCGCCGTGGCATTCACCTTGACGCGCGGCGTGACCGGCAGCCTCGTGCCTGCCGGAGCCGAGATGAGGTTTGCCTCGCCTCCGGGCCCGGGCAGGGTGCAGGAGAAGCTCGGATCATCGAACAGGCACAGATTTTTCCTGGTCTTCGCGTCAGTGTAGGAACCCGCCGCCGTCAGCACCAGCGCACCGAGATTGAGGTTGGCATCCATCTCGATACCGCGAATCCGCGCATCCGGGCCGTTATGGATTTCGGTGAAGCTGTTCTGGCCGAGGAAGGAGAATTGGAACTTCTTCCACTCCTGCTGATAGATGGCACCGTTGAAACGAAGCTTGCCGCCGGCAAGCGTGGTCTTCCAGCCAATTTCGTAATTGGTCAGATAATCGGCTGCATAGGGCGGGATCGTGCCACGCCGGTTGATGCCGCCCGGCCGAAAACCGCGCGACCATGTGGCATAGAGCAGCACGTCCTGAACGGGTTTCCATGTGAGATTCAGCTTGTGCGTGAACCCCTGGCCCTGCGTGTTAACCGGCTGCAGCCCACGACCGGCCGCATAGACTGCCAGGTTGGTGCACGGGCTGCCCGCCACCGCCGGCGGAAGCAGGGTGAGCGAGCTGCTATAGGTATCGGTATCGCGATCGTAGAGTCGCTGGCCCGAGGTCGTGAAGCATTGCGCGACGCCCGTGCGGTTGCTGCCGGCGGCGTTGGGCGGTGAATCCGAGAAGCCGTTGCCCGGATTGCGCCCGAAGCCGAAGAAACCAATCAGCGAATTGTCATAGATGAAAGCGCGACCGCCCGCCGTGAAGGTCAGGTTCGGCAGGATGTCGAAGGCAGCCTCCCCGAACATCGCGTAATCCTTATCGACGCGATGCTGCTGAGTGAGCCACAAGGTCCCGGGGGAGCCGTTCACCGACAGCTCGGGCGCGAGACCCGGCACCTGGTAGTCCTGGTGGATGTCGTTGCTCTGGCGCTGATAGAAGGCGCCGGCCACCACGCGGAACCGCTCGCCCTGCGGCGAGGCGACGCGGAACTCCTGGCTCATCTTCTTGAAATGATCGCTGCCGAGCACATTCTGGCGCGGATCGATCGTCGCACCGGCCGCATTCTTGAAGTAGAAATAATTGCTGATGCCGCCGACCGACGCATAGAGATGGTCATATTGCTCGGCATAGTCGGTATAGTCGGTTGAGGAAAAATCCTTCCGGTCAAGATAGGCGCCGGCATAGGTCAGATCCCAATTGCCGAGCTTGCCCTCGATCGTCAGCGCCGCCTGGATGAACCGATCCCGCCGATATTCGGGATAGAAATGCTGGACCTTGAGGTCACCGACCCGGGGATCATAGCCGTAACTGCCGTGTGAACGGGTATCCTGATAGATCGCCGCAGGCGTGATCGTCCAATTGTCGTCCAGGTCGATCTTCAACGCAGCGCGGCCGCCCCAGATCTCCGTATCGTTATAGTCCTTCTTCACGAATTTGGCGTTGTTGACCGAGATGCCGCCATTCGTTGCCGTGCATCCCAGCGGATTGGTTTCGGGCAGGAAGCTGCGGCAGCCGGGCACATTGTCGATATAGCCGGCATCCTTCTGGTAGAAGCCGACCGCGCGGAACGCGATGTCCTGCGAGATGGGCACGTTGATCATGCCCTCCAGCTTGCCGCCCACGCCGCCCTTGTTGACGCTGTTCACCTCTCCGTCGACTCGGCCGTACAAACCGCTCGTATCGGGCTTGTTGGTGATGATGCGAACCGTGCCCGCCTCGGACGATGCGCCGTACAGCGTGCCCTGCGGGCCGGCGAGGCTCTCGATGCGGGCGATGTCGTAGACATGGACGTCCAGGTTGCCGCCGATCGTGGTGACCGGCTGCTCGTCGAGATAGACACCGACCGACGGCAGCGACCCCGAATGGTTGCCGTCGCCGCCCGACGCGACGCCGCGCATATAAACGACATTGGTACCGGGCGTGCCGCCCAGCGCCTGGAAGGATACCGACGGCAGCAACTGGGAATATTCAGCGAAATTGGTGATATTCAGCTGGTCGAGCTTCTTCGTCCCGATCGCCTGGATGCTGATCGGCACGTTCTGGATATTCTCCTCGCGCTTCTGCGCGGTGACGATGATGTCGTCCTGTCCGCTCGAGGCGACCTCCTGTGTATCGGCGGACGTCGATTGTGCGAATGCCGGGGTTGCCAGGCTCGTGCAGGCGAGCAGAGCGGTGACGGCGAGTTTACGCTTGGTGACATGCATCGTGGGCCCCCGATGAAATTATCTGTCGGGATGCTGTTCGCGGCCGCAACATCCGTCAATCGCAACGGGCGCCTGAAATCATTTCGCGGCCGCATCGTGACAGTTTTGCAACGTTCAGACGAAGGCGGGCACGCCCGGATAGCTGTCCAGCACGTCGCCCAGCGCTGCCTTTAGCGGGTCGAGCCACGGCTCGAACGGTTTCCAGCTTTCCGTGCCTTCGCGAAAGATCGGCCGGCGCACCTGTTCCGAGCTTGCGGTGCGAACGGCGCGCTCGGTCTTGTGGAAATCGAGGCAGGCCGGATCGAACTCCAGCCCGCACGCCGCCAGCAACGCCCGCACCTCAACTTCGGTATCGTCCACCATCCGCTCATAGATCACGCGGTGGACGAGGCCGGGCAGTACCCTGTCGACATGCGCCAGCAGCCGCACATAGTCGCGATAATATCGCCCCATGTCCTCAAGCGCGTAGGTGAACGCCTGCCCCCGCGCGAAGTGCTGCTTGAAATTGGAGAAGCAGCAGCCGAGCGGATGGCGGCGCGCGTCGACGATCTTCGCCCCGGGAAGGATCAGATGGATGAACGGCAGATGCGCCCAGTTGTTGGGCAGCTTGTCGATGAAGAACGGGCGGTCGGTGCGCCGCTGAACGCTGGCCCGTCGCAGATATTCCTCGCCGATCTCACGAAGGTGCGACGGCGCAAGGGCATCCACGCCTTGAGGATAATCAGCGATCTGCCGGGCAAGGAAGGGAATATCGGGAAGCTCCGACGTCCCCTCGACAAGCGGGTGGCTCGACAGGATCTGCTCGACCAGTGTCGATCCGGCGCGGGGCATGCCCAGGATGAAGATCGGATCGGGGGCGTCGCACCCCTGCCCTGCCCGTGCAGCAAAGAAACCTGGCGTAAAAAGTGCCACGCTCCGGTCGACGAACGCCTCGGTCTCGTCCGCATCATAGACGATCTTCGTCCGCCGCAGCGCATTGCCCGTCGCATAATGACCGAACGCGGCATCCGCCTCTTTGCGATCCTCGAATGCCTTGCCGAGCGCGAAATCGAGATGGAAACGGTCCTCGTCCGAGATATCGTCGCGGCCAAGGGCAGACCGCATCGCCGCGATATCGGCTTCGTCGAAGCGAACGGTCTTCAGGTTCGCCAGACTCCACCACGCCTCGCCCAGTCCAGGCGCCAGCGCGAGTGCCTGACGATAGGCTGCGACGCCGTCAGCCTGCCGACCGACCGTCTTGAGCATATGGCCATAGCTCATCCAGACGCGCGGCTGGTGCGGCGCGCCCTTCAGCACTGCTTCGTACAACTCGATCGCCTCGTCGAAACCGCCAATCCGCCCAAGCGCCGCCGCCTTCAGATTTGCATGGCCCGGATTGTCCGGCTCGTCGTCGAGCACGAGGTCGAGTTCGGCGATTGCCTCGGCCGACCGGTTCTGCCGGTAGAGCGCGATCGCGAGGTTCGCGCGCGCCGCGGTGAACTCAGGCGACAAGTCGAGCGCACGCCGCAACAGGGTCTCGGCATCCTTGTAGCGACCGATCCTTCCGGCCAGTTCCGCCAGCATGCGGATCGCGGCAACATCGAACGGATCCTCCTTGAGGTGCGCACGCAGTAGCGGCTCCGCGACCGACAGCGCGTTGTCGTGCAGCGCCAGCGCGGCGTCGATCAGCCGCGGCGGCCAGCGGCGGCTCTCCGGATGCCATGTCGATTGCGAGGGAGGAATGCTTGCCATGTCGTGCCACCAAGAAACATGGTGCGCGCCGCCGATCAAGCCGTAGAGTGCGCGACAGGGGAGATCGTCCAAATGTCAGTACCGCCGTCACGTGCCGCCCTGGGCTTCTGGACCTGCCTCGCGCTGGTCGTCGGCAACATGATCGGCTCCGGCGTCTACATGCTGCCCGCGACGCTCGCCCCGCTCGGCTGGAACGGCATGATCGGCTGGTTCGTCACGATCGGCGGCGCGCTGTGCCTCGCCTTCGTCTTCGCGCGGCTCGGTGCGAAGCTGCCGCTCGCTGGCGGGCCTTATGCCTTCACCCAGGCAGCGTTCGGGCCGGGTGTCGGCTTCGCGGTCGCCTGGAGCTATTGGGTGCTGATCTGGGCTGGCAATGCCGCAATCGCTGTCGCCGTGGTGAGCGCCCTCAGCCTGATCGTGCCCGCACTCGGCTCGACGCCGGGCCTGCCCGCCATCGCAGCGCTCGCTGTCATCTGGATATTGATCGCGGTCAACATCCGCGGGGTCGCGCTCGCGGGCCAGGTCCAGTTCGTGACGACGGTGCTCAAGCTGGTGCCGCTCGCCGGGGTCATCATCCTGGCTGCATGGCTGCTGCTGTGGGACGGCAGCGGCGCGATCGCCCCCAGCACGCCGGTGCCGCTCGGCGCCGGCGCGATCGCCGGCGCGGCCGCGATCACCTTCTGGGGGTTTCTCGGCGTCGAATCTGCGACTGTCCCGGCCGACAAGGTGGAGAATGCAGCCCGCGTCGTGCCGCGCGTCACCCTGATCGGCACAGTGCTGACCGGGCTCGTCTATGTCCTGGTCTCCGGCGCGGCCATGTTCATGATGCCTGCGGCGATCACCGCCGCCTCCCCTGCCCCGATCGCCGAGTTCCTGGGTCGCAGCTTCGGGCCGCGCACGGCCGAGATCGTTGCCCTGTTCGCCGCGATCAGCGCCTTCGGCACGCTGAACGGCTTCATCCTGCTGCAGGGGGAGATGCCCTGGGCGATGGCGCGCGGCGGGGTGTTTCCGGCCTGGTTCGGCAAGGAGAGCCGCTTCGGCACGCCGGCCCGCGCCCATCTCGTCTCGGGATTGCTCGTCACGGTGGTGACGCTGATGAACTATGCCAGCTCGATGGGGCAGCTCTTCCAGGACATCGCCTCGATCTCGCTCGCCGCCGGCATGCTCGCCTATCTAGCGTGCGCGCTCGCCGCGATCCGCCTGCTGCCCCATGATTTGCCGTTGAAGATCGCGGCCGGGATCGCCGCGATCTTCGTCGTGTGGATGGTCTATGGCCTTGGCCTGAAGGCCGATCTTTGGGGTCTCGCGCTGCTGCTGCTCGGCCTGCCGGTCTATTGGTCGGTCAGGCGCGGCAGAGTCACTTCCAGCGCCGCCACCGCCCCATGATCCCGCGATCGGCAATGATCTCGTGCGCTGCATTATGCCCCGGCGCACCAGTCACGCCGCCGCCCGGATGGGTCCCTGCTCCGCACATATAGAGGCCTCTGATCGGCGACCGGTAGTCGCCGTGCCCGAGCACCGGCCGCGACGCCCAGAGCTGGTCGAGCGACATGTGCCCGTGCATGATGTCGCCGTCGATCAGCCCGAACTTCCGCTCCAGGTCGAGCGGCGAATGAATCTGTCGCGCGATCACCGCACCCTTGAAGTTCGGCGCATGCTTCGTGACCGTGTCGATGATCAGGTCGGCGGCCGCCTCGCGCTCGTCGTCCCATGAGCGGCCATCGGGCAATACCGGCGCGAATTGCTGGCAGAACAGGCTGGCGATGTGCATGCCCGGCGGCGCCAGGCTGTCGTCGATCGAGGTGGGCAGCTTCATCTCGACGATCGGCTCGTCGGACCAGCCCTTGGCCTTCGCATCGGTGAACGCCTTGTCCATATAATCGAGCGTGGGCGAGATGATGATGCCGCAGGTGTGGTGCTCCGCGACGTCCTTGCCTGGCAACACCGAGAAATCGGGCAACTCGGACAGCGCGACGTTCATCCGGAACGTGCCGGAACCGGTCTTGAAATTGTCCATCCGCCGCGCGAATTCCGGGGTCATGTCGGCGCGGTCGACCAACTGGCGGTAGAGCAAAGCCGGGCCGACATTCGCCGCGACGATGTCGGCCGCGATCTCTTCCCCGCTCTCCAGTTTCACGCCGGTGACTCGGTTGCCGTCGACCAGCACCCTCGCGACCGGCGTCTCAAGGCTGATCTCGACGCCTATATCAGCACATGCCTCGGCCATGAACTGGGTGATCGCCCCCATGCCACCGACGCTGTGGCCCCAGGCACCTTTCTTGCCGTTCACTTCGCCAAACACGTGATGGAGCAGGACATAGGCGCTGCCCGGCGTATCGACGCTGGCATAGTTGCCAACCACGGCGTCGAAGCCGAACGCGGCCTTCACATATTCGTCCTCGTACCAGCTATCGAGGAAGTCGCGCGCCGACTTGACGAACAGGTCCATCACGTCGCGCTGCGCCTCGATTGACATGCCGGCGAGGCGCTTGCCCTGCGCGGCAGCCGCCAGCAGCGCGCGGATACCGCCGCCGGCATTGGGCGGTGTCTTGAGCGCCATGTCGCGCAACACCTCGGCGACGCGTTCCAGCGCTTCCTCATATTTCGGGAAGGTGTCAGCATCCTTCTGCGAATAGCGGGCAAACTCAGCCCGGGTACGATCCTCGCCCCCGCCAAGCTTGAGATAGCCGTTCTCGTTCGGAAAGAAGTTGGAGATCGTCCGCTCGATGATTCGCCAGCCGCGCTCGTGCAGGCGCATGTCCCTGATCACCTTCGGACGAAGCAGGCTGACGGTGTAACTCGCGGTCGAGTTGCGGAAACCGGGGTGGAACTCCTCGGTGACGGCCGCGCCGCCGACGACGTCGCGGCGCTCAAGCACACGGACCTTCAACCCTGCGCGTGCGAGATAGAAAGCGCAGACAAGGCCGTTATGGCCACCGCCGATGATGAGCGCGTCGTATTTCTGGGTCATTCAGCCAACCATTCGTTTCGAGCGAAGTCGAGAAACCGCGTCACGCGCGCCCGTGGCCGTGTCTCGACTTCGCTCGACACGAACGGGGTGACTTGGGACTACTCCACGACTCTCGGCCGCCGGCTCCATCCAGGTGCCGGCGCGCGAGGCAGTCGAGCCTCGGGAATCAAGCCCCGGATCTTCTTCGCAAAACTCCGCAGGCACACTTCGCTCGCCCCGATCGGCCCGACCGTGTAGCTCTGGGACGCCATGCCCTGCTGCACGCGGGTGATCAGCCAGGTATCCTCGGCATTCACCGTCCGGTTGATCCGCCAGTTCGCGTAGCGCACCAGCTTCATCTCGCGCCGGTCATCGGGCAGTGCGAAGGCCATCTCGCGCAGCACGCAGGTGGTCGGCGACAGCGGCAGCCACTGCATGAAATCAACCTGATCGGGATAGATGTCGAAGGCCATGTTCGGCCACAGCTTGTAATAGAGCCACAGCTTCTGCTGCGCCTCGGGCAGATGCTCGGCACGTGGCAGATAGGCCTGGTACAGCCGCTCCCACCGGTCGTTCGACGGCTTGTCGGCAAGATAGCCCGACATCTTGTCGACCCAGGGCTTCGCCTCGATCGCGTAGCTCTTGCCGAACAGGCGGGTCAGCCCGGCATGGGCGACCGGGATGTGCAGATTGTCCGAATAATTGTCGCCGACATTCTTCCAGTTCACCGCCCGCTCGCGCAGCCGCACCGGGCTGAGCATCCGCATCTCGTCGAACCGGTAAGGCTCGATCTCCGCCTCATAGGGAGTCATCATATCGGCGACCGATGGCCCGCCATTGTCCTCCAGCCGGACAAAGACGAACCCGCGCCATATTTCGACATCGACGGGCGCGAGGCCATTCTTCGCCATGTCGAGCGCCGGATAGTCACCTTTCATCGGCACACCGGTCAGCCGGCCGTCAAGCTCATAGGCCCAGGCGTGGTACGGGCAGACCAGCTTCTTCGCGCACCCCGCCGGCCCTTCGACCAGTCGCATCGCGCGGTGGCGGCAGACATTGGCGAACGCGCGCACCGTGCCGTCCTCGCCGCGCACCGCGATCACGCTCTCACCGATATAATCGAGCGTGTGATAGTCGCCGGGCTTCGGGATGTCGCTGACATGGCAGACGATCTGCCACGACGGCCGGATCACCCGCGCCACCTCGACGTCGAAATATTCGGGATCGGTATAGAGCCAGCCCGGCAGGCTGAAATCGGCGTCGGGGTCGTGTCCCTCCGCCCCCATGGCTCCTTCGCCCGTGTCCGCGTAGCGATGCGCCATGCCGGCCTCCTCTGCTTGTTGTACGATCGTATAACAACGGTGCGAAAGACGCAACCACCGTTCGTTTCGAGCCAGGTCGAGAAAACTGGAACCGGCGCGGCGTAATTGTTTCTCGACTCCGCCCGGCACGAACGGGAGAAGGGTGCCGTGCACAAACCCGCCTTCACCCGCGCCGAGCCCGATGCGCGCCGCCTCAGCCTGATCGAAGCGACCGCGCGCGTGCTCGCGAGCCACGGCGCGGCCGGTGTGTCGGTACGGACGATCTCCGCGGAGGCCGGCGTATCGTCCGGCCTGCTGGGTCATTATTTCGACGGCATCGATGCGCTGATCGCCGCGACCTATGCGCATGTCGACGCCCAGGTCTCGACCGCCTTCGAAGCGGCAATGGCAGCGGCCGGGCCCGAGCCGCGCGCGCGGCTGCTCGCCCATGTCACCACCAGCTTCACGCCCCCGATCGCCGATCCCGGGCTGCTCTCGACCTGGATCGCCTTCTGGAGCCTGGTGAAGAGCAATGCCGACATCGCCGGCCTGCACCGAGACCTCTACGCGGCGTACCGGCGCGACCTCGAAACCCTGCTCGCCGCCTGCGGCGTTCCCGGACCCGACCGTCGCCTTGCAGCGATCGGCATCAGCGCGATCGTCGACGGGTTATGGCTTGAACTCTGCCTCGCACCCGACGCCTTCACGCCCGCCGAAGCAAGCGCGATCGCAGAGCGGCACATCGACTCACTGCTTCATATCCGGCGATAAGAAAGAAGGGAGAGGCGGTGGCCCGCCATTACCATCGAGTCGATAGCCTGGGTCGCGCAGCGATTGAATCGAAACCCCTGGCACGTCGCGCCTGTTGGAAATGTCAGGAGGGTCACTGACATTTTGCTCTTTCCGGCAAGTTGCCATACAATTTTACATTTATTATCAAATAGATAGATGGACGCACCTTCATTGGCGGCTGACGAAATGTCAGCCGCCATGTGGCGTGCCCAGCCGATCCTGCAGGCGAGCGGGCGTTTCCGCTCGTCCTAACGAGACGCCTCAAGCGAGGCGGATCGACAGTTCGACATCATCCGTGAACGGCATCGACCAATAGCCGTTCTCGGCCGAGCCGACCCGTTCGAGATAGTCGGGGCAATAGTCAGTATTGTCGGCAATGATCACCGCGCCCGGCCGCAGACGGCTTTCGACCAGCGTCAGCACGTCCATGTACAGCGACTTGGCACCGTCGAGCAGCAGCAGATCGACCGTCTCGGGCAGATCGGACGCCAGCGTCTCCAGCGCGTCACCTTCGCGGAACTCGACGAGATCCGACAGGCCACCAGCGGCGAGGTTCTCCCTGGCCCTGGCCAGCTTCGACGGTTCGAATTCCGAGGTGATGAGCCGCCCGCCGCCATTGTCCCGCAACGCAGCCGCGAGGTGCAGCGTCGACAGGCCGAACGAGGTGCCGAACTCAACGATTGATCGAGCGTTGCCCGCGCGCGCCAGCATGTAGAGAAGCTTGCCGGTCTCGCGCGATACGGGGAGCGCGAACTCCTTCAACTGGCCGTAAAGCTCGCGATAGCCGGTCTTGCTCGCCATGAGCCGGCGGCGTTCCTCGCCCGACAGGGAAGCGAAGGCAGGGCTCGCCATCGGAGAGGCGGCCTCGGCCTCAGCGAACAGGCGATCGAGCAGCGGCGCCACGGGCGCGCTGGTGAGGATAGTCATCGATTTTCTCCAGTTTCGAGCAGGTGTTTGCTCGACGCAAGAAATACGACTAGTTCGTCGTGTTTCCTATTCGCATTGGCAAAGCGGCAGATGACGACCCGACAAAGCGCCCGCGTCTCCTCGCGCAAGCAGCCCAAGCAGGCCCGCTCGAACGACCTCGTCGCGGCGGTTCTCGATGCCGCTGTTCAGGTTTTGGCGACAGAGGGCGCGCAGCGATTCACCACCGCCCGGGTGGCGGAGCGCGCCGGGGTGAGCGTCGGTTCACTCTACCAATATTTTCCCAACAAGGCCGCGATCCTGTTCCGGCTGCAAAGCGACGAGTGGCGCACGACCAGCAACATGCTGCGCGAGATCCTGGAGGACGCCTCAAACCCGCCGCTCGAACGCCTGCGCACCCTGGTACATGCCTTCCTGCGGTCGGAGTGCGAGGAGGCGCAGATCCGTGGTGCGCTCAACGACGCGGCGCCGCTCTATCGCGATGCGCCCGAGGCAATCGACACCCGCGCGGCCAGCGCGCAGATCTTCCGTTCGTTCCTCCACGAGGTGCTGCCGCGCGCCACCGACGAAGCCCGATCGCTGGCGGGCGATCTCATCGAGACGACGCTGAGCGAGGTGGGCAGCAGCTTTTCAGCGACACCGCGCACGGCGGCCGAGATCGACGCGTATGCGGGCGCCCTTGTCGATATGTTCTGTGCGTATCTGGAGCGACTGATCGCGCGCCACGACTGAGATCACCCAACCACTCAGCGAACGTTCTGCGGTGCATGCATTTCACTCTCGCTCACCGCGTCAATCGCAGCCGCCATTGGCGCGCCAGCGACCACTGACGGAGAGACCTCCATCGCCATCAACATCTGACCGAACGCATGGGCAGCTTGCGACTTGCCGCCGTTGCTCCAGATCAGCATGAAATCAGCGTCGGGTAATGCCGGCAGGCCATATTCGCCATCGATGACCCTCATTCCGGGCTCGATATCCTCCCGCATCAGCACTGCGGCAGCAAGACCGGAGCGCACCGCCGCCCGCAAACCCTGCTCGCTGGGCGACGTGAAGGCGATATGCCACGGGATCGGCGCACTCTCCAGCGCGGCAATGCCCACCTGTCGATTGATGCACTGTGGCGGATGAAAAGCGAGCGGTAGCGACGCGCCGCGCGGAAGCACGAACGTATCGGCCGCCACCCAGGCGAATTGTGTCGGACGCAGCCTGACACCCCCCTCCCCACCGGCGATCGACAATGCAACGGCGAGGTCCAGTTCTCCGGCGGCCACCATCGTCGCCAGATCGAGGTAACAGCTTACATGAACGTCGAGCCTTACCGCAGGAAAGGCCCGGGCGAATTGGCATAACAGCGTCGGCAGCCGTTCTCCCATGAACGTCTCGGGGGCGCCGAAACGGACTATTCCCGAAACGGAGGATTGTCGGAAACGCAGCGCCAACGCGTCGTGGCCCGCCAGAATCTGGCGCGCATGGTGCAGCAGGTCCTGGCCATCCTCGGTCAGCCTCAACTGGCGCGTCGTGCGGGACATCAGCGGTCGCCCGACCTGTTCCTCCAATCGCCTGATCTGATGACTGACCGCTGACTGGGTGAGGTTCAGTCGCCGTGCGGCACGGGTAAAACCGCCAGCTTCGGTGACAGCAACAAAAGCGCGCAACAGAACCGGCTCGATATCCATCACCCCATATTAATGACAGATCATAATGGTTCCCAGAAAATAAAATCATTTCCGTCATGGGTTGTGCATCGCCAGATACCAGGCCGAATTTCCCAGCCCCGGAAGGCCAATCGTGACCGCCCTATCCCACCGCAACGATATGACCGCCCTGGTCGCCATCTGCCTTGGCGCACTGATGTTCGGCCTGGAGATCACCAGCGTGCCGGTAATCCTGCCGACGCTCGAGCGGCTGCTCCATAGCGACTTCACCGCCATGCAATGGGTGATGAACGCCTATACCATCGCCTGCACGACCGTCTTGATGGCCACTGGAACGCTGGCGGACCGCTTCGGCCGCCGGCGCGTCTTTCTCGTCAGCGTCGCCGCGTTCGCTCTGACGTCGATGATGTGTGGGCTGGCCCCCGATATGCCCCTGCTCATTGCCAGCCGATTTCTGCAGGGCATGGCCGGTGGCGCGATGTTCATCTGCTCGATCGCGCTGCTCTCGCATCAGTTCGAGAACCCGCACGAGCGAAGCAGGGCGTTCGCCGCCTGGGGCATCGTGGCTGGCGTCGGTCTCGGCTTCGGCCCGCTCATCGGCGCCGCGATCACCGCTCGGCTAAGCTGGCACTGGATCTTCCTCGTGCACGTTCCCCTTGCCGTCGTGACACTGGCGCTGGCGGCCAGTTCGGTGTCGGAATCGCGGGATCCGCAGGCACAGCGACTGGACGTGGCCGGCGTCGTCACCTTGTCGCTTGCCGTATTCGGACTCACATTTTTCATCACCCAGGGACCGGCGCTCGGGCTCTCGAGCCCCGGCGCTCTCGCTATCCTTGCCGCGTCGGCGGCATGTGCAGTCGCATTCGTTGTCGCAGAGCGGCGACAGTCACGCCCCATGTTCGATTTCGCAGTCTTTCGGATCCGCCCATTTACCGGCGCGATCCTCGGCTGCATGGGCATGAACTTCAGTTACTGGCCCCTGATGATCTACCTGCCGATCTATTTTCAGATCGGCCTAGGCTACGGCACGATGGCCGCCGGCCTCTGCCTGCTCGCTTACACGCTGCCGACCCTGCTGTTTCCGCCCTTGGGCGAGCGTCTCGCTCTTCGGTATGGAGCCGGGCGTATCATTCCCATAGGTCTGTTTACGATCGGCTTCGGCTTCATGCTCATGAAGCTCGGGATCGCCGCGGGCCAGCCAAGCTGGCTGACGATGCTGCCCGGCCTGATCGTCGCCGGAATCGGGCTCGGCATCACCAACACGCCGGTGACCAATACGACGACCTCCTCGGTGCCGTCCGATCGAGCCGGAATGGCGTCCGGCATCGATGTCAGCGCTCGATTGATCACCCTGGCGGTGAACATCGCCCTGATGGGCTTCATCCTGATCGAAGGAATCACCTCCGCGCTCGACCAAGCCTGGGTTGGGCCCGTCAATGCCGGTCAACTGCGCGCCCTGGCCGAGACAATAGCGGCGGGAGATGCCGCTTCCATTGCAGGAGGGACTCACGGAATGTCTCGTGAGGTCATCCAGGCGGCGATCGCCCAGGGATTCGGCGCCGTCCTGCTCTACGGCGGCCTGGGTATCTGGGGCCTGGCCAGCCTCAGCTTCGCCTTCTTTCGTGCAGGGAGGACCCCGGCGATGCTTCAGGCAAGGGAAGACGTCCGATAGATCATCACTGATTTCCAGGCGTTCAAGATCGATCACCCGCCGTATCGGTTAAACGCATCGGGCACTGCCCATTGGCCCGAGATCGCCCGGCGCGTGCCGCGTCACATGAAAAATCTTTGTCCGGATCGTCGCGGTTTCCCGTCTTCTTCTGTGAGGGCGCGCGGGACCGATGGCCAGCGACCGTGAAGGATTTTTCGAACTCGACTTCCGCGCCGTTCCAAACGCGGAAGTGAGTGAGTGCGTGCGTGCATCACCTTCTGCAACGGGAGTTTGTATGAAAAGCCTATTTCAAACGGCATGTGGATCGCATGACAAAGGGTCGCGAACGAGTATCGCCGCCTCCCCGGTTCGGGCATGGTCAGGCGCTACCCTCGCCGCGCTCATGCTGCTGAACGCCGGGTCGGCAATGGCGCAGGGATGGCCGGCCCCGGTCACGCCGCTACCGGAACTGGCGACCGCACTGGACAAACGATTCCAGCCCGCGGTCGACTTCGACACCGACGTCTGCTTCAATGTCTCCGCCGTCAATGCTTCGGGCGGTATCAGCGCGGGTGCCTCCACCTACGCCACCCGGCCACCGGCATCGTGCCGCAACGCCAGTTATCTCGCGCAGAGCAACGTCTATTCGCGGAGCCGCTGCAACAACGGCTATTGCGCGCGCGTCTACAGCTATTTCTGGCAGTCGGATTTCTCGCACGCCTATGACTGGGAGTCGATCATCGTCTGGACCACCGACCAGGGTACCAGCAGCACCGTGGTTGGCGTCACTCGCGGCGACCATGGCAATTGGGATACCCGCGCCACGAGCGGGGGCCAGTTGCGCTTCCTCAGCGATTCGACCGGCCAACACGTCAAGATGGTCTATCACTACGAGACGTGGGGCTTCTCCCATCTGTGGCGTTTCTCCAAGACCGACAATGGCGACGAACCGCCCGAGAACGGCACGGGCAGCTGGGTGATCCAGCCGCTGGTGAGCTGGAACGGCTATCCGTCGGTCAGTGTCCGGAACACGGTGTCGAACTATAATTTCGCCGGCACGAACTTCGACAACAAGGATGCCCGCTTCTCGGGCGTGCTGACGGCTGCCTTGAACACCAGCATGACGCCGGGGTTCAATCCCAACCTCGATTCCGGCACGAATTCCCCGGGCTGCCCGTCCGGATCGACCATCTGCTGACTTGATATCCCGCCCCGCGTCGCCTGATCCGGCGCGGGGCGGACCGCTCGGTCCTGCCCGTTCTTTCCGCCGGAGGTCGCATGCCAGAGAATTCGAAGCGGGCGCCGTCCCTTGGATATGTGCTGGTCCCGGTCGTGGTCGCAGCGCTGGCCGTCTGGTCAGTCCGGCAGACATTCGAGACCAGCCAGACTCCCGCCGCCGACGGGGCCGACGTGGTTCAGGTACCGACTCCGGCCCCCAGCATTGCCGCACCCTCTGCAACGGCGATTCAAGCGCCGGCGGCAAATGTTCCCGTCGCACCCGACATCGCGGTCGCGCATGTCCGCCAGGCCTATCCCAGGCTGATGGAAGTAGCCCTGGCCTGCGGCGTCAACGAGTGTGCCCTGACGGCGACGATCCCGCCACCGACCGGGGACGACGATGTGAAGAAGCGGGAGGAACTGCTGCTCGGCGGGCTTGCCGCCACGCTCGATGCCGACGGATACCGGATGCTCGGGCCGGTCCAGATGAAGGAGATCGACGACAATAAATTCCGTATCCGCGCATCGATACCGCTCGAACGGAAACCGCCCGTACAAATCGGACAAGGCTCGCGATTCTGACAGCAATGCGCGGGGCTATTCCCCCGCGCGAGCTCTACTCAAGGAATGAGCCGAAGCGCCTACCGCCTTCACGGAGACAGCATATGCGTCGTAGGAAGGAAGGCGGATGCAACAAGCGCCCATCCGCCAGCCCTGGCCCTATTTCGACAGATCCGTGAACAGCGACAGATAATAAGTGATCCCCGGCGCGATGTTCGACACCTGGGCGCGCTCGTTCAGGCCGTGGCTGAAATCGTCCGAATCCTTGCTGAAGGTCGGGCTCGCGCCATAGCTGGCCACGTTGCGCGAGCGGAACCACATGCTGTCGCTGGCCCCCGAGGACATGGACGGGAATACCGGCACACCGGGATAGGTTGCCTTCATCGCCTTGTTCACCGCAGCGATGAAATCGGGCCGCATCGGCGACGCGTCATTGGGGATCGAGCCTTCGGTCACGTCCTTGAAGGTCACCGCCGGCTCGGCCGCGACCTTCTGCAGTTCCGCCATGATATCGGCCGGCTTGTGCCCGGGGAAGATTCGGCAATTGATATTCGCGGTCGCCTTTTGCGGCAGCGCATTGAGCGCATGGCCACCACTGACCATGGTCGAGACGCAGGTCGTCCCGATCTTGCCGATCGTCGCCGGATTGGCGGTCAGCGTGGCGATCGCCGTCTTGTCGGCCGGGTCGGCGGCAAAGGCGCGCATCGCCGCCCCCGTTTCCGGGTCCTCATATTTCGCTGCCTCGATGAAATAGGCGCGGGTCAGGTCGCTGACCTCGGGCTTGAACTGATACGCACCGATCCGCGCCAGCGCCGCCGACAGCTGGTTGATCGCATTCGCCTTGCGCGGTGCGGAACTGTGGCCGCCCGGGTTGGTGACGGTCAGCTCGAAATCGGCATAGGTCTTCTCGGCGCCCTGCCAGGTCCACAGCACCGGCTTGCCCGTCTTCTCGTCGAGCAGCCCGCCACCACCATCGATGTTGAGCACGATATCGGCATTGGACAGCTTGTCGGCGATGATGCCGGAGGTCTTCATCGTCGTTTCCTCGTCACCCGAGAATTCGATGATGATGTCGCGCCTGGGCTTGTAGCCCGAGCGCTTTAGCTCGATCAGCGCTGCGATCGCCATGGTGCCGTCGAGCTTCATGTCGCTCGCCCCGCGCCCGAACAGATAGCCATTCTCGACCACCGCGGTGAACGGATCGCGCTGCCAGTCCGACGGCTTGGCCTCGACCACATCCATATGGCCGGAAATCACCAGCGGCTTCGCCTTGGGATCCGACCCGCGCCAGCGCCCGATCAGATAGGCGGTGTCGTCGACGGGCGTGATCTCGACATCGCCATCGGCGAACCCGCCCTCGACCAGCGCAGCCTTGTACAGAGCAGCGACTTTGCCCGTCTCGTTGCCCGGCCCGCGAACGGATCGAAGCGCGATCGCTTTCTTGGCGAGATCAAGCGCCTGCGCCTCCGCCTGGGGATGGCCGGTCGTCTTTGCCTGGACCGGGCCGGTGGTCGCCAGAATCGTGAGTGCCGCAAGCGCGATATGCCGCATCGAAAAACCTCCCTGAGTTGCGCGGCGAGGCTAGGAGCCCCGCCGCCGTACCGCAATGGCCGATCGATGCGCCAGCGATCCGATCAATAACGGGCGCGGATGCTTGCGTAGAAGCTGCGGCCGGGTTCCGGGAAGCCATCGACCAGAGTGTAGTTCTGGTCGAACAGATTGCGGGCGCCCACACCGATATCCACGCCTTCACGCACCGTCACGTCGATCCGCAGGCCGGCATTGGCATAGCTGCCCGTGCGATAATAGACGATCGGCGCGATGTCGGTGACGGTCCAGCGGTCGGACGCGATATCGACGCTCGGCACGATATGCACCGCGCTGACCGGAGACCAGTCGGCGTAGAGAAACGCCTTGTGGGTCGGCACGTCGGTTGGCCGGAACGCACTATTGGACGGATCGCGCAGATTGCGGTGAGTCCAGGTGTAGTTGCCGCCGACCGAGAGGTTCGGACCGAACCGCGCATCGATCGACACCTCAGCACCATAATAGTCGCCCGAACCCAGGTTGCGGCTCTGCACAAGGCTCACCTGGGTGCAGCCAGGCACCGGTGCGGGCGGCGGCGCGGTCGTACCGGTGCAGCTATAAGCAAGCGTCGGATAGGACACGATCGCATCGTCGATATGCGAATAGAAGGCGGCACCCGACGCGCGGACAATGCCGAAGCGGCGCGACGCGCCGATCTCGTAATTGGTCGCCCGTTCCGGGTTCAGCTCGGGGTTGGGAATCGAGGTCCCGAAGCGCTGGCTGAACCGTTCGAAGATCGTCGGAAAGCGCGCGCGCGACGAGACGCTGGCGTGAAAGCGCGTATCTGCATCGGCCTGCCAGGCCAGTTGCCCCTGAAGGCTCCACGTCCCGGTGTTGCGCAGCGGATAGGAGAAGATGCGGCTTGGCGTCGTGGCCGGATTGGAACCGAGCGGGGCGCCATATTCCTCAGCCTTGATCAGGTTGCGCCAGTCATAACCGGCGCCGAGCGTCAGGATCAGCCCGGGTGCAAGCGTCAGCCGGTTTTCCGCGCCGAGGCTGTAGGTTTCCTCGAGGCTTTGCTGGTCCGGCTCGGTGGTGCCGTTGGGCAGCGTCGCCGGGGAAAAGCTCTGCTGCGCCTCGATATGCTTGTCGCGGCGATATTGCGCGGCAAGGCTGAACAGGTCAGCCTCGGTAAGCTGGACCGCAAGCTCGGCTGACCCGCCGATCGCCTCGTCATGATAGGGACTGTTGAATGCCTTGGGCGTGACCTGGGTATTCTCCGTCGCGGTGCTGAACGACCGAAGCAGATTGTAGAAGCTGTTGCGATAGACGCGCGTCTTCAGCGTCGCCTTGTCCCCCAGCGCCGTCGTCGACAGGAAGTAGATGCTGTCGATGTTCCAGGCGGGCCAGGTCCAGTAGCGTTGGCCAGCGATCGGATCGGTGATGTGCAGCGGGGCCGCCTTCGATCCTTCCTGGCGCGTATAGCTGATCGAATATTCGTCGGTGGCGTTCGGCGTGAAGCCGAACTTGACGTTCCCCCGCCAGTCCATCGTGCGCGATAGGCCGCGATGCCCGCCATCCTCCACCGCGGTCGGCTTGTAGCCGCTGGCGAGGTCCCAATGATCCTGGAAATTCCGGGTATAGCTCGCCTGGGCATACCAATTGTCGTGACGCGTGCCGACCAGCCCGAACAGATTGTAGCCGGTATATTCGGCGTCATGCCCGAGCGACAGCGTGCCGCGTACCTCGACGTCGAGCGCCTTGGTCGGCTTTCGCGTGACGAGGTTCACCGCACCGCCCATGCCGTCCGGCCCGTTCAGCACCGACACATAGCCCTTGGCGACTTGAATCTCGGCGATATCGGGCGTGAGGAAGCGGCCATAATCGAGCCGGTTGTCGGCGGGCAGGTATACCCGGATGCCGTCGATCGTCAGCGGCACCTGGAACCGGTTGAAGCCCCGCACGAAGATCAGCCGCTCATTGCGCGATCCGCCGCTATTGCCCGATGACACGCCGGGAATCAGGTTCGCGGCGTCATCCAGCGTCGCGCGGTTGAAGGTGTAGATCGCCTGCGAGGACAGAGTCGACTCACCGATCGTCGCATCGCTGTCCTTGTGGCCGGTGACGACGATCTCGCCCAATCCGAAAGCTTGGTCGTTCCTGCCCGTATCGGCCGGCGCAGCCTGCGCCCACGCCGAAGGTATCGTCAGAAAGGCGGCTGTGCCGGCCAGAATCTCCAGCTTGCGCATTGATCTTCGTTCCCCGTTCCACGATCATCCAGCGATCATGCTATATCCGTCCGTATATAGCGAAAGTCGGGCAGGAGAAGTCGTTTGAAACCCATCGTCATGACAGGCCTGCTTGCGTTGGCCACCGCGACCGGCGGCGCCGCCCAGCAGGTTCCCCAACAGCCAGCGGCGCGGATACCGATGGCCAAGGCCCAGCCGGTCTGCCCGCGCGACGCCGCCCCGATCCCGCCCGAGTTCGCCGGCTGGACAAGCCGCAAGCCGATGACCGCCGCAGTCGATTCAGCCTCGCTCGCGGATATGTCGCTGGCACCGGGCGCCGCGGTCGATCTCGCCCTCGCCCCCACGCCCGCCGTCACCTATGCGCTCCGCCCGTCGCGCCCCGGCGGATCGGTCAGCCATGGCGGCATGGCCGCCGTGACCATCGGTGAAGCCGGCACCTATCGCGTGGCGATCGGTTCGGCGGCCTGGCTCGATATCGTCAAGGACGGTGCGTCGCTCGAATCGGTCGGGCACGGCCATGGTCCGGCGTGCAGCGGCATCAGGAAGATGGTGGATTTCGCGCTCAAGCCGGGCAGCTATGTCCTGCAGATCGTCGGCAATGGCAGCGCGACCCTGCCGCTGACCATCGTCAAGCTGCCCTGATCGCACTGCTGCGCCTCGCCGCGCTGGCGACGGCCGCGCTGATGCTGGCCGGGGCGGCTGCGCCATGGCGCTGGGCCCTGCCGCCGGGGCAGTCCGCGCCGCACGTGCCGGTCGACAATGCGATGAGCGCCGCCAGAGTCGAGCTTGGCCGACGCCTGTTCTACGATGCCGACCTGTCGATTGACGGCAGCATGTCCTGCGCGACGTGCCACGAGCAGCACCGCGCCTTTGCCGACGGCAATGCGACCCATGCCGGCGTCCATGGCGACCCCGGCCGCCGCAATGTACCTGGCCTCGCCAACGTGGCCTGGGCGAAGAGCCTGACCTGGGGCGATCCACGGATCAGGACGCTCGAGGCGCAGGCGCTGGTGCCGATCGCCGGCCTGCATCCGGTCGAGATGGGCATGGCCGGGCAGGAGACGGAGACCGCGCGGCGGCTCGGGCGGGACGGCTGTTATGTGGACATGTTCAGCGCCGCCTTTCCGGAAGCGGGCGGACGAATCGATGTCGCGCAGATCGCAAAGGCGCTGGCTGCCTTCGAACGCACGCTGATCTCGTTCGATACGCCGTATGACGCATGGCGGCGCGGCGATGCCGCCGCGATGCCGGCACAGGCAGTAGCCGGCCGCGCGCTGTTCGCCGCGACATGCGCTGCCTGCCATTCAGGCCCGTTGCTCAGCGACGGTGCTTTCCACCATATAGTCCCCGCGGCCACGGGCGATCTGGGCCTGGGCGAAATCAGCGGGCATGCCGCCGACAATGGCCGGTTCCGCACCCCGAGCCTGCGCAACGTGGCCCTCACCGCGCCCTATTTCCACGACGGGTCAGCGCCGACGATAGAGGTAGCGATACGCCGGCATCCGGGCATGGAGGCGATTCGCGACGCCGACATGGCATCCCTGACTGCCTTTCTGTCGATGCTCACCGACCGCCATTTCGTCACCGACAAGGCCTTTGCCCTGCCCGATACGGCATGCGGCAAGGTGCTATAGAGCGCTCTTCAAGGGCATTTCGCGAAGCAATCCATCAAGCAGGGCCAGTGGACCGCCCGCGCTCGCCTTCGCCAGTGCCGCCTCGAGATCGCGATAGGCCTGAAGCACCGAATGCCCGGCCTCGGTGAGACGCGCGCCCCTGCCACGACCGCCTCCGGGAGTGGTCTCGACCAGCTTCTCGCGGAAGCAGCGATTCATCTCGTCGACCAATATCCAGGTCCGCCGATAGCTCATGCCCAAGGCACGCCCGGCAGCGGAGATCGAGCCCTCGCGCCCGATTGCTTCGAGCAGGTCCGCCTTGCCGGGACCCATCGCCGCTTCATCACCGCAGAAGAGCTGCGCCTTCACCTTGAGGGGACCGACCCGCATCTGCCTTCTCCTGTCTACCGAGCCTATCAGGTCGCGCCCGGATTTCGAGGGTGTCGCTTTGGCAAGGAAACCCCGCTAAGCGCTTGGCCCATGGCGAAGGCACATCCTTTCCACTCGATTCACAGCCATGAGCTGATCCGTGCCGGCGCGTGCACACCCCGCGCAACCGTCGGCGATCCGGCGGCCAATGCCGCCGCAGCAATCGCGCTGGCGAAGGACGGACATCAGCGTGGCGCCGACCTTCTCGTCTTCCCCGAGCTCAACATCAGCTCCTACGCGATCGACGATCTGCACCTGCAGGACGCCCTGCAGCGCGCGACACAGGACGCGCTGGCCGCCGTCGTCGCGGCAAGCGGGAAACTGCGCCCGGTCCTGCTGGTCGGCGCGGCCCTGCCTCGCAACGGCCGGCTCTACAATTGCGCCGTCGTCATCGCGCGCGGCCGGGTGCTGGGCGTGGTGCCCAAGACTTTCCTGCCCAATTACCGCGAATATTACGAGAAACGCTGGTTCGCGAGCGGCGCAGGCCAGACCGGCGAAATCGAAGTCGCCGGCCAGACGGCCCCCTTCGGCACCGACATGATCTTCGTGGCGAGCGACCTGCCGCACTTCATCTTCCATGCGGAGATCTGCGAGGATTACTGGGCCCCTACCCCGCCCTCGACCATGGGCGCGCTGGCCGGGGCGCTGGTGTGCTGCAACCTCTCGGCGTCCAACATCGTGGTCGGCAAAGCGCGCGAGCGGGCGCTGCTCTGCGCCTCGCAAAGCGCACGCGCCCTGTGCGCCTATGTCTTCTCCGCCGCCGGGCCGGGCGAGAGCACGACCGATCTTGCCTGGGACGGCCAGGGCATGATCCACGAGCTTGGCGACCTGCTCGCGGAATCCGAACGCTTCCCGCAAAAGCCCGGCATCGTCGTCGCCGATGTGGATTGCGGGCGCGTACGGCAGGAACGGATGCGTAACGGCACGTTCAACGATTCAGCCGCGCTCTCGGGCCATCCCGACACCCGTTTCCGCCGGATCGCCTTCGCGCATAAGCCCGATTTCGCCGATATCGGGCTGGCGCGCGACATCCGCCGCTTCCCCTTCGTCCCAAATACGCCCGAAAAGCTCGATGCCGACTGCTACGAGGCGTTCAACATCCAGGTCGAGGGGCTGCTCAAGCGCTTCGAAGCGGCGAGGGCCGAACGGCTGGTGATCGGCGTGTCGGGCGGGCTCGACTCAACCCATGCGCTGATCGTCGCGGCCAAGGCGATGGACCGGCTCAACCTGCCCCGCAACAATATCCTTGCCTTCACCATGCCCGGCTTCGCCACCAGCGAGCATACCAAGAGCAATGCCTGGGCGCTGATGCGCGCACTTGGCGCCGACGGGGACGAGATCGACATTCGCCCCGCCGCCAAGCAGATGCTGGCCGATATGGGCCACCCGTTCGGCCGTGGCGAACCGGTCTATGACGTGACCTTCGAGAACGTCCAGGCGGGCCTGCGCACCGACTATCTCTTCCGCCTCGCCAACCAGCGTGGCGGGCTGGTGGTCGGCACCGGCGACCTGTCAGAACTGGCGCTTGGCTGGTGCACTTATGGCGTCGGCGACCAGATGAGCCATTATGCCGTCAATGCCGGCGTGCCCAAGACGCTGATCCAGTTCCTGATCCGCTGGTGCATCCGCACCGACCAATATGACCGCGATACCGACTCGATCCTCGAGGCGATCCTGTCGACCGAGATATCGCCCGAGCTCGTCCCCGCTGATGCCTCGGGCGCGATGCAGAGCACCGAGGCGCGAATCGGGCCGTACGAGCTGAACGACTTCTTCCTGCACTATGTCGTGCGGCACGGCATGGCGCCATCGAAGGTCGCGTTCCTTGCGCTCAACGCCTGGCGCGATGCGGCCGCCGGGCGCTGGCCCCGCGATTTTCCGCCCGCCTCGCGCCATGAATATGATCTCGCGACGATCCGCGGCTGGCTGGAGAAATTTCTCGTCCGCTTCTTCGTGACGAGCCAGTTCAAGCGCTCGGCGATCCCCAACGGGCCGAAGGTCTCGGCCGGCGGCGCGCTGTCTCCACGCGGTGACTGGCGTGCGCCGTCGGACGGCACGGCCACGCCATGGCTCGACGAGCTGGCGAAGAACCTGCCCTGACCTGATGTAATCTTCCCCGGGCTTTGCCGGAGGAAGCAGCCGGAGGCGGCGGCCCTGGGGCCGCTCGCCGAAAATTACTTGCGGGCCTTGCGCGCGGCGTAGCGTGCGTCGCGCGCCGCCTTCTTCTCTGCCTCGGTCATCTGCGAGCGGGCCGCAGCCTGCTCAGCCTCGAGCCTGGCTGCCTCGGCCTTGGCGATCTTGTCGAGCTTGGCCTGCTCCATCGCCGCTTTCTTCTCGGCGCGCTTCTGCGCCTCGGCCGCTTCCTTGGCGGCGCGCGCGGCGGCGCGCTCCGCAACGACGGCCGGGTCGACCGGCGGTTTCGCCTTCAGTTTTTCGAGAGCAGCCTGCTTGGCCTGCGCGGAAAGCGCGGCCCGGTCCTTGAACGAGGGTTCTTTATACGATGCCATCGGCGCCCCTTAGAGCTTTTTCGCGCGATAGGAAATGGTCCAGCACGAGTGCCGTCATCGCCAGCGCAATCGCGTGAAAATCGCGGGAATTCTGCGCCCGCCGCAAGCGCGATCGTTTTGCTCCATGCGCAGCGAATACGGTTCTCACACCCTGCCCCGCTCATCGCTCCCCGGTTGAGGCCTGCGAGTCATCCTGAAAATTCCCTTTGTGGCGGCGAACCCAAGCCTCGATGCCAGTAGGCTGAAAATCCTCCAGGCCCGGCTGGGGGACGAAAGAGTCCGCCAACATGATTTCCGCCTCATCCCGGTGCGCGGCGAAGAAGCGGAACCTGGATGCGACGCGCCGCCCGGTACCTGGCCCCATCGCCGCATCGATCTCACCCTCGAATTCGTCGAGCGGCTGCGCACGATAGACAATGCGGCGCCCAAGCCCGGCCGAGACTCGCGCCGCGAATTCCTCGCCGGTGACGCTTTCAAAACCCGCGATCCGGTGGTCACCGCCATAGGCGCCGCGCTCAAGCAGGGTCAGGGCGGCATCGGCGCAATCATCGACCGAGGTCCATGCAATCCGCTGCGACTCGGCGATCGGAGGCGCAAATACGCCGTGCCCGATGATCTCCCGCCGCGCCGAGGGTTTCAGAAGGTTGTCGAGATACAGGGTCGGCCGAATGACGGCGAAGGGCATACCGGACCCGCGGACTATATCCTCGACCATCGCGTTGGCAACGAAGCTCGGCTCCGGACACGGCGCCGGCCGGCTTGCGCTGGCGAGCCTGAGGACAACTGACCTGAGGCCGCACGCGATCGATGCTGCCAGGGCGTTGTCAGCCGCTGCCCGCATCTCGTCCCGCGACCCGATCGGAATCTGGAGCACGGCATGGGCAACCCCGGCGCTGGCCATCCGGAGCGAGAAGGAATCGCGAAGATCCCCTTCGACAATTTCGACTCCGGTCACCGCCAGCGCCCGGGCGCGCTCCCGGTCCCGTACAAGCGCCCTGACCTTCAAGCCGCGTCGAAGGGCGGCACGGACGACGGCGCCGCCCTGCACGCCATTGGCGAGATAGACGAGGATCGGCGAGGATGGATCGATAGCTGACATAACACTGCTTCCTTCGAACAGGGTCCGCCGGAGGAGCATCGTCGAGACAGCTACCGGACAGACCCAAGCGCACGCGGCGCCGGGGCTGTCGGGGGATCCACGCAACCCGCGGACCAGAGCTTCTCAAGCAAGGAGAAGGGCCTGGGCCTACCGAGACCAAGCCAGCCATTTTCGACACTGGAAAGGTAAGCCGCGCTTGTCGCAGGTGTCAATCATACGCGAAGCCAGCGGCACCGGAGGCTGCTTCCGGTCCAGCACGGCGGGAAGGCTCTATGTCATCAGCCCCCGACGAATATCTTTCCGGGATTGAATATCCCGCGGGGATCGAGGGCGCGCTTTATCTCACGCATGATATCGACGCTGTCGCCGAGTTCATCCACCAGGGCTTCTCGCTTGCCCAGGCCAACGCCGTGCTCGCCGGTGCAGGTTCCATCCATCGCCAGTGCCCGGGCGATCAGGCGGGCGTTGATCGCGCCTGCCTCTTCCATTTCATGGGGCGCGGCAGGATCGAGTGAAAAGATCACGTGGAAATTCCCGTCGCCGACATGGCCGAGGATTGCGGCGGGAATCGACGCCGCTTCCAGATCTCTCTTCGTGTCCGCGATGCACTCCGGGAGCCGACTGATCGGGACGCAAACGTCGGTCGACCAGCCGACCGCCCCGGGACGCAGATTGACCGCAGCATAATAGGCTTCGTGCCGCGCCTTCCATAACCTGGCCCGCTCCTCGGGAAGATTGGACCACTGAAAACCGCCGCCGCCGTTTCCGGTGGCGAGTTCCTTCACTGTCTCGACCTGTTCCGTGACGGCGGATTGCGAGCCGTGGAATTCGAAGAACAAGGTCGTCTTCTCCGGATAGTCGAGCTTCGCCCAGCGATTGACCGCCCCCATCGCAATGTCGTCCAGTATTTCAGCACGAGCGAGCGGCACCCCGCACTGGATCGCCTGGATCACGGTCGCCGCCGCGCCTTCGAGCGTTTCGAAGCTGCAGACCGCCGATGAAATCACCTCGGGAATCGGATGAAGGCGCAAGGTCACTTCGGTGATGATGCCGAGCGTGCCTTCCGCGCCGACGAACAAGCGCGTGAGGTCGTAGCCGGCAGCGGATTTGCGCGCCCGACGCGCCGTGCGGATTTCCCGGCCATCGGCCGTGACGATACGCAGGCCGAGCACTGCCTCGCGCATCGTCCCGTATCGGACCGCGTTGGTTCCCGAGGCGCGGGTCGAAGCCATGCCGCCGATCGTTGCGTCGGCGCCAGGGTCGACGGGAAAGAATAAACCTCGATCGCGCAGATGATTGTTGAGCGCGTTCCGCGTCACGCCCGGTTCGACGACAACGTCGAAATCCTCTGCATTGACGCGGAGGATGCGATTCATCCGGCTCATGTCGAGCGATATGCCGCCATCGAGCGGTATCGCGTTGCCCTCCATCGACGTTCCGGCGCCATATGCAGTCAGTTTGACATCATGCGCCGAACAGAGCCGGACAACAAAAACCACGTCCTCGCTATTCTCGGCGAATACCACGGCGTCCGGCAGCCGCGCGGCATGATGAGCCTCGCTCCGGCCGTGCTGCGACCGGATCGCCTCCGAATAGCTTACACGATCGCCAAAACGTTCGTCGAGTGAGGCCTTCGCCTGCGCCGGCAAGCCACTTGTCGGGACCTCTACCAAACCACGCATCTTTCTTCTTTTCCTTTGGAATCAATCCAGGCGGTTCTTCACAATCTCGCCGGCGCGCATGATAAGATCAAGCTTGCGACCGTCCGCCGCAAGCAACCCGATATCCATCAGGGGATCGCCATCGACGACGATAAGATCGGCATGGGCACCGGGCCTGACGCAGCCGAGCTTACCCTCCTGCATCAGGATTTCGGCGCCCAGCGACGTCGCCTGGCGCAGCATTTCGAGCGGCGTGAACACCTCGCGGCGGAACTCGAATTCCCGGCACTGCTGATCGTAGGTCGATCCGAGCAGGTCGGTGCCGAAGCCCATCTTCACGCCGGCATCGCGCATGTGCTGAAGGCCTTCGATCGCCGCCTCGGCCGCAATCTTGAGCTTCGCCATGCCATCGGCGGTCATGCCAAGCGCAGCGCCGACTTCCATGGTCACAAAGATCACCGACATCGTCGGCACGACGAAGGCCCCACGCTCGGCGACAAATTGCGCCGTCTCCGCATCGATGAGCGTTGCGTGCTCGATGCAGCGGACGCCGAACTCGATCGAGCGGCGGATCGAACTGACCGGATGGCAATGGGCCGAGACATAAGTCCGGCGCTCGGTACATTCGTTGACGATCGCACGGGTTTCGTCCTCGCGAAACTGGTTCATCCACATCGGATCGCTCGGCGACATCACGCCGCCGGAGGCGACGATCTTGATGCAATGCGCGCCGCGGCGCAGTTCCTCCCGCGCCGCCTTGATGCATTCGTCCACGCCGTCGACCACGACGCCGCCCCAGTTCATCGATCCGCACGAGCAATAGCCGTGGGTATGATATTTCTCGTTGGGCGTCCTGTAGTCGACGTGACCGCCGGTCATCGACAAGACTTTGCCGGCGTAGAAGAATCGGGGGGCCCTGATCAGCTTGTCCTCGATGGCCGAAGCCAGCGAATAGTCACCACCGCCGATGTCGCGGACGGTGGTGAAGCCGCAGTCGAGCGCATGTCCGAGCTTCTTGACCGCATGGGCCGTACGGTATGGCGCGTCCCGACTGTCAACGAGCTTCGCGTTCAAATCCGAAAAATAGGCGTGGACGTGAAGATCGATGAGTCCCGGCATAAGGGTCTTGCCACCGACATCGATGCGCCGGACATCCGCGGCCCTGATCGGGTGGTCCGAGACTTCGCGAATGAAGCCGTCTTCCACCAGGACGGACATGCCCTCGGCGCAGTCCGCCGAATGACCATCAAATATTCGCGCGTTTTCGAGAACAACGTCAGTCATGTTCTTCCTGCCGGTTTCTTTTTCTACAATGTCGTGACGGTCATTCGGGATCGAAGCATCACGAGGCTCGACGCCGTCAGGGCAAAAACCAGACCGCGACTTTCTTCCCACGGGTCCTGCTAGTCGCGCCGATAGCAGGCGCGCAGGAAGCTGAACCACGCCGGCACGCCCCCGCTCAGATGGCTTTCCAGAGGAATAACCTCGCTCGAGACTTCAAGGCCGGGCAACGGGTGATGCGAGGTCTCGGCAAGCAGCCGGCTCGTGCCAAGGGCAGTGAGCCACTGGTAGATGCCCGGCTCCGTCAGTTCGCGGCCACCGAGGGTAATGTGCAACTGGCGGCCGGAGTAATCCTGCTTCGAGGCAACCGCCTGACGATACAGCTCGAAAATCCGGCTGTCTTCCCCGACGATACCCGGACTGCTGGCGCCGATGCGCTTGAACAGGTCCGATCGCCGGATCGCCACATAGGCTGAAAACAGACCGCCATAGGAGACACCCCAGAGCCCGACATTGTCCGCGTCGATCCGAAAGGATTTCGCCAGTTGCGGGTGCAGTTCCTCTTCCAGAAAACCGAGGAATTTGTCGGCCGCCGGTTTGGCGAACATCTCGAGATATCGATCGCCTTCGTCCTGCGGCAGGAGTCCGGCCTGCACGCTCAATTCCACCGCCTGCAGCATGACCTCCGGAACCACTTCGCCTGGCGGGAGCAGATCGCGAACGCGCAGCCACGGCCATGCGTGGCTTTCACGCTCGCAATACCCGACGGATACGAGGATGAAAGGAAGCTGCGGCGACATGCTGTCGCTCTGCCCCGCCTGATGCAGCGGCGCCGTCGTCGGGAAGAACAAATTCCCGTCGACCTGGTAGACTATCGAATAGGACTTTGCCTGGTCGGCATCATATTGCGCCGGCGGCGTGACCCATACGCCGAAGCGTGTCCCGGCAATATTGGAGTCGATCTCGAAATAGCGGGTGGACGGGAAAAGGGCGGCGAACGAAGGCGCTGTCTCGGTGAGTTCGATGGATCCGGCCGCCACCGGCGCGCCGACGCCGTCCGTTCCATCCACGGCAGAGCTCGCAGGCATGTTCATGAATAATCCTTCTTTGTCGTATGAAGAGGCAGAGAAATATGACTGACCATCCCGGCGCAGCAGCGTGGGCACCCGACTTGGCCTGACGCTAGAACGCGGTGCTGACCGAAACCGTGAAGCTGCGTGGCCGCATCAGATATGAGAATGACGGGACACCGGGCGTGTAGTTCGCAATCCCGCGGCGATTGGTGACATTCTCGGCCCGGAACTGCAGCTGGTAGTTGCGGTAGCTCAGCCCGGCGCGCAGGTCGAAAGTGGTGCGCCCCGGCAGGCGGAGTTTCGGATCGGTGAGACTGCCCGGGAAGGACGTGAAGCGATCCGACTGATAGCGGAATGTCGCGCCGATCTGACTCTGAAGGTCGCCGCCAAGCGGTATCAGCTGATCGAGGGTAGCGGACGCCGTCCAGCGGGGTGTCTGGGGAATAGGGTCGCCCGCGACCGCGCCGATGTAAGCGGTCACGCCGGGATCGACTTTGGTCAGTCGCGAATTGGTATATCCGAGATTGGCGGTGGCGGTCAGCGTTTTGGTCGGCCGTACGGCCATTTGTGCTTCGAAGCCGTCCACCTTCGCCTTGCCGGCATTGGCCAGGAGCTGCGAACTGTTGAAGATGGTGTAGAGTTGGATGTTGTTCCAGTCGATGTGGTAGACAGAGGCATCGAGGCTGAGCTTCCTGTCGAGGAAATCGCCCTTGAATCCAACCTCATAGTTCCAGACCGTGTCGGGATTGATCCTTGTCTGGGCGCCGGGAGGCACGATGGCGGCCACCTGTGGGCCACCCGGGCGATAGCCGCTCGCCGCGCGCGCGAAGAAGCTGAGGGTCGGGGTCGCTCGCCAGCGCAGTGTCGCGAGATACGTCAGCTGGTCATGGCTCGAGTGGACCGGTGGAAGCTTTACCGATCCGCCCAGAAACGCCGTATAATATACGCCGCCATAGGAGGTGTTGAAGTCCTCGGTGCTGTGCGCGAAGCGTAGCCCGCCGGTAACATCGAGATTGTCCGCCAGATAGACAGTAAGATTGCCGAAGGTGGAAACCTCTTCATACGTGTCGTTGACCGGAATCGATATGATCGTGCCCAAAGGCCCGGGCAGCTGGGCATTTGTCGCCCTGTCGCGCGCAACGATATCGGTTGGCGAGGCAATGCGCTCATGCGTGTAGAAGCCGCCCGCGACAAACTCGATGCCGCCCAGTCGCCTGGACACGAACCGCAGCTCTGCGGTCTTCTTGACCGCGGGGATGGTCGATATGACCGCGGCGCCGGTGTTCGCCGGGTAGACATAGCCTGCCGAGGCGAACACGGGGAAGAAGGCCGAATAGGTCGAGGTCACGTCGACCTCGGTCTGCAATTTGCTCTCGAGGTAAGCACCAGTCGCAATGATCTGGCCGAGGTCAGTGTTGTATCTGCCGGTGACCGAGGCCAGCCGATAGCGGACCCGGGTCGGCGCGTCGAAGAAATTGCTGTATCGGCGCTCGCCGTCCAGCGGCGCAAGTGTGCCGGCCACATCGGTTTCGAGCGCGGGGCCACGCGTATCGATATCCTGGAGCTGGCCGACGACGTCGAAAGTCAATCGGTCGGTCGGCGTCCAGCGGAGAGCAAGGCGACCGCCCTGGTAGCGGCTTCGGTTGACGTTGTTGGTGCCCGTGCCGATGTTGTCGACATAGCCGGGTGCTTCCCGGTAGAAGCCGGTCGCACGCACGGCTAGACGGTCGGTTACGAGCGGCACATTGAGCGTCGCACTGGCCGAATAGCCGACGCCGCCCCCGTCGATCGCGGTCATCTCGGCCCGGGCGCTACCTGAAAATCCCGAGGCATCGGGACTCTTCGATACGAGTCGGATGACACCGCCAAGGCTTGAAGCGCCGTATAGCGTCCCCTGCGGCCCTTTCAGCACTTCGATCCGCTCGATATCGGTCAGCTCGGGGTCCGGCGCGATGAAGGCGCCACCACCATTGGCCGAGCTCGCGGTGAAAGGCACATCATCGATATAATAGACCGTCGTCGCGGATTGCTGGAGGCCGCCGGTGGTCAGGCCGCGAATGAAGATCTTCCCATAACCGGGGCTGGCACTGTCCTGTACGGTCAGTCCTGGCGTCAACGTCGCATAGTCGCGAACCGACTGGACACCCAGATTGGCGAGCGTGTCGCCGCCGAGCACCGTGATCGCCGACGGCACGTCGCGCAGCTTCTGCTCGCGCTTGCTCGCAGTTACCACGATTTCGCCCTGGCTCGCCTCGACAGGATCCGCATCCGTCGCTGCCGCCGGCTGCGGAGGTGCCTCCGACTGCGCTGCCGCCCCCGTCGTCATGAAGCATAAGGCCAGCAAGCTCGCCGACATAAGGCAGATCGATTTGGCCCCTATGCGCATTGATCTTCATCTCCCCCTTGTTCACCGGCACTTTTCCCGTGTCGGCATTTGCTATCCGTCCTTGGCCGGCTTCACACAGACCCGGGAACGATGCGTTGACTGGCAACCTAATCGATGACTGGCGGCATAGCTTTTCCGAACCGCCAAAAGAGCTTCGAGCACCGCCAGATCGATCGCGATCGTTGCGGGAGGCGATATCCCTCGCCAACATGGCAATACCGACGGTCGGGCAAGCAGCACCAACGAGAAGGGAATCGGCAGTGGGACGATCGACATGCTGGTGCAGGAAGATATGACCGGTCGCCTTGACGCGGACGGCCGGCGTGCACAGACTTCTGCAATGGCCGTATTTTCTGACCGAGACGTTCGGCCGCGCTCGCCTGCGGTTCCGATGCGGCGTTTTCCACGTCCGGCGAAGGACGCCGCACAGATGTCGGTGCGATATGCTGTCGCGGATTACGCTGTCGACCAGATCCAGGATCTCAATCAGCTTGTCTCTGCGTTCGAGCCACTGAGCGACAGTCACTACCGCTGGCACATGAAAGAACCATTCGGGAGCGGCCGTTACGAATTTTGTGCGCTGGCCGACGGGTTTTTCGTCACCTTTGCGGAGACGGAATATCATACGCCCCAAGCGACATATTTCTCTTCGCCGGATAGCCTGCACATCTATCTCGCCAGCAGTGGCGATGGCGAATATGTGCCCGTCGGTGGCGAGCCATTGAGCTTCGAGGCGCCAAGCACGGTTTTCATCGTCGAGCCCGCCCACCAGCCTCTCGCCGAGGTCACGCTCGCGGGCGTCACGCGCTATATCTACATCGTCGTGCATCGCGAGGTGCTCAAGACGCTTTATGCGGGGAGCGCGCACGAGCTGCCCCCCCTGCTGCAAGCGTTCCTGGACGGTGACCTGCAGCGGACGTCAGGGCGCGCCTTGCCCCTGAGCGCGGCCATGCTGCGCTGCCTGGAGGATGTTCAGACCTGTCCCCTCGACGGGCGTCGCCGCCGCCTGTTCCTGCAATCGAAAACGCTGGAAATCATCTGTCAGGCGCTTGAAGCATTCGACCAGAGCGAGTGCTTCAGGTCGGCCGAGACCACCAAGCTGATCGCCCGGGGCGTGGTGAAGGCGCAGCGGTTTCTGGAGGCACACTACGTCACGCCACCTTCGCTCGATGAACTCGCGGTTGAAGTGGGGCTGAGCCGCAGCGCCTTGTGCACGGGTTTCCGCCAGATCCTGGGCCAGTCGGTTTTCGACTATGTGCAGGACCTGCGCATGCAGCGGGCGCTGGCGCTGCTCAGCGAGGGTGACGATCCCATTACCCAGATTGCATATGCCGTCGGGTATAATCGCTCCTCGAGCTTCTCGGTCGCGGTGCATCGCCATTTCGGCACGACGCCATCAAAGCTCCGTCAGCGGGGCACCTCCTTCCATTCCCGATAAGGCGATCAGCGCATAGTTTTCAGCGCTTGCAGCTTGCGGGACCGTCAGCCGCGCTGCCGAATGACGCGATCGGGCGCGTTTCCGCCGGGCGGCTTGAACCAGCGTGGTGGACAGCGGACGTGCAGCAAGACCTTACAGGCAGCTATCGCTTGTCCCTGGACCTCCGCTTGGCATCAGGTGCGAACGGGTCCCTGGGTATCTGGTCGGAACGTCCCTTTTCTCGTGCACCAGCCACGGCCTTGGCCGCGTAAATGCCGACGCAACGGCGCAACTCGGCAACCGCCGCGCCACTCCCCTCCAGGCTCAGCTGCTCGACCGGCACGTTGCCCCGAGAGATATGGAGAGCCTTGGATGCAGCGAAATAGTCGGGGAATTTTGTTTCGAAATTCGTGACGAAGCCCTTTTTCCCATCGGACTCAATTCCGACCACCTGCTGCCTGGAATAGCCGCCACTGGAGAGCCGAAAATTCAATTTCAGCCGGTCCATCTGTTTGATCGACCAGTTGTCATTCAGAACCGAGAGACGGTTGCTGCCATCGATATCGAGGCCGAGAAGGAGAGTCGTTCCCCCCGCTCCTTCATACGTCCTGGTCAGGAAGCAGCCTCTTTTGTCTTTGCTCGCCGCCACCGTCCAACCTTCGACATCCCGCATGGAATATGCCTGGGCTGATGCGTGAGCGCTCGCGAACAGTCCCGCGGAGAGAGCAGCCGAAATGAATGTCGACCGGACGGCTCCCCGAACCCAAGCATGGACCAGTTCACGCATTCGGCACCTGATTCTCCACGGCGATTTCATCCGACAGCGGCCATTGGCCACGAACGCGACGCGACGGCGGAGGCTCCGCAGCCGATTGGACAATGACCGCTTCGGGTCGAGTCAGCAACTGAGCCGAACGACGAAAATTCGCGCGCGCACTTGCCCGTCGGCTAGCGAACCTAGCTTCTGCCATCATGCGCTCTATGGTCACGGGCGGGCCAGTTTGGAGCAAGTGATGAGCAATCCGTCAAAGACGTGGGATGGAGAACTGGTCCGAAAATGGCTGGAGCGCCGGTTCAATGCATCGAAGCTGGATCAGGCGGCGGCGGACAGGCGCGGGTACGAGGCACAGGATGAGTATGACAAGGCCGCCGCCGAGGAATGGGTTTGCCGCGCGCTTCAAGCGGCGGATTGTGCAAACGAGCAGGCCACATTCGCCAGGCGCATCAAGGACCTGATCGGCCAGGAAGAATATCGGGTGACCGGTATCTATGACGATACGCGTTTCGAGCGGCATGTTCGCGGCCAACTCAGAAAACTGGCCAAGATGGCCAAGGCGAATGAGGGGTTCGAGAAGACACTGCGCTATCAGTAAACGCGAGGCGGCTGAGCGTGTTGGCTTCGACCGGCCACCTCCACCGACCGTCAAATTTGACCTCGTATTGGCAGCGTAACCGAGGGCCCACTTTCAGGATTTCTGAAATCCGCTGTTGACGGGCGCAACGGGGCGCGCAGCGTCCAACGAAGCCATGGGAAAGACACCAACGTCAGGCCAGAGAGCTGGGCCTAGCGGAAAACGAGATAGGCGATACCGCTGATCGACAAAGCGACCGCGCTGGCCAAACAAAGAAGGCCAAACCCACAGCGTTGCAGCGCCGGATCGTAGCGCTCCATGACCTCTCCTCCAGCAGCTTGGACGCTGCCGATGAGGAAAGGCTATCACACTATTCCGATCGCGCAAGAGTCTGCCTTGTCCATGTCTTCGCTGTCGACCGACAAGGACAGCCGATCGAGCAAATCGTCCAACGATTTCCGCTCCTCGTCGCTCAGGACGCCAAATATCCGCTCGGTCAGTTCGAGTCGAAGCGGCTCGGTCGCCTTGATCGCACGCGTTCCCGTTTCGGTGAGCGACACGATTTTGGCGCGGCGATCGCTCGGATCGGGATCGCGGCGCACCAGCCCGTCGCGCTCAAGCCCGTCGAGCCCCTCGGTCACCGTGCGCGGCGCGAGCCCCAGCAGATCGGCGATATCGGTCGCGCGCGAAGGGCCTTCCTTTTGCAGATATAACAGGAACTTGGTCCGCGCCAGCGACGCCCCGCACTCGGCCATGCGCCGATCGAGCAAGCGATGCATGCGAAAAAACAGCTTACCGAATTTGGAAGCGAGGGCGTCTAGTTCGGGCATTTAGTGAGGGTCCTCAAAATATGGTATTGCCTTATGCTGCAACTGCGAGCAGAGGCAAGGCGCGATTTGCTTGTACGAGGATGAGAGAGTCGATGTCCGCCGACGAAACGCCCCAATCAGCCGAAGACAAGGACAGGGCCGAAAGGCCGTCACCGCTGCGCAATCCCCGCACCCGCATGATCCTGATCGTCATCGTCGTTGCAGCCCTGCTCGCCGGTTGCCTGTGGTATTGGCGTTATGAAACCCATGGCAGATATATCCAGAGTACCAACGATGCCTATGTCCAGGCCGACGCGGTGGTGGTTTCGCCCAAAGTCAGTGGCTATGTCGCCGAGTTGTTCGTTGCCAACAACCAGCAAGTGAAAGTCGGCCAGGCGCTGCTCCGCATCGACGCGCGCGACTATCAGGCGCAGACCGCGCAATATCAGGCACAGATCGACGTCGCGACTGCCAATGCTCAGGGCGTACGCGCGCAGATCAGCGAGCAGCATGCAGGGATCGACCAGGCGCGCGCGCAGCTCGCCCAGGCGCAAAGCGCGTTGCAGTTCGCCCACGGCCAGGTCGCGCGCTACACACCCCTCGCCAGCACCGGCGCGGAAACGGGCGAGAAGCTCGCCCAGTTGCGCGATCAGGAAAAGCAGGCGGCGGCGCAGGTCGCCTCCGCGCAAGCCGCATTGACCAGCGCAGAACGGCGGATCGGGACCTTGCAGAGCCAGATCGGCCAGGCCTTGTCACAAGGCAAGGCCGCGGAGGCACAGCTCGACGCCGCCAAGGTCAATCTCGGCGCGACGGTCATCCGTGCAAGCATCGATGGTCGCGTCGGCGACAAGTCGGTGCAGCTCGGCCAGTTCGTCCAGCCGGGCGTGCGCCTGATGTCGGTAGTGCCGGTCGACAAGCTCTATGTCGAGGCGAACTTCAAGGAGACTCAGGTCGGGCTGATACGCGTTGGCCAGCCGGTCAAGGTCAAGGTCGATGCGCTGTCGGGGGTCGAGATCATCGGCCATGTCGAAAGCTTCTCGCCTGGGACCGGCGCGCAGTTCTCGTTGATCCCGCCGCAGAACGCGACCGGCAACTTCACCAAGATCGTCCAGCGGGTTCCCGTCCGCATCGCGATCGATGCCGGGCCGGAGACGCGCAAGCTGCTGTTGCCGGGCATGTCGGTCGACGTCGAGGTCGATACCGTGTCGGCCAAGGGCGCGCGCCAGCAGATCGAGCGCGAGCAGGAAGCATTCAACCGGCGGCAGGCCAAATGACCGCTGCGACCGCCGACGCCCTGCCCGCGCGCCCGGCATCGCCCGCGCCGGAGCGCGCCGATCTGGGTGCGTGGCTGGCGGTCGCGGCGGGCAGCCTGGGCGCGCTGATGGCGACGCTCGACATCTCGATCGTCAATTCGTCGCTCCCCACCATCCAGGGCGAGATCGGCGCGAGCAGCACCGAGGGGACCTGGATCGCGACGTCCTATCTCGTCGCCGAGATCGTCATCATCCCGCTCAGTGCGTGGCTCGAACGCGTGCTGGGCCTGCGCACTTTCCTGCTGATCGCCACGACGCTGTTCATTGCCTTCTCGATGATGTGCGGCGTGTCGACCAACCTGACCATGATGATCCTCGGCCGCGCCGGACAGGGTTTCACCGGTGGTGCCCTGATCCCGACCGCGATGACGATCATCGCGACACGCCTGCCGCCATCGCAGCAGCCGATCGGCACGGCGATGTTCGGCGTCACCGCCATCCTCGGGCCAGTGCTGGGGCCATTGGTCGGCGGCTGGCTGACCGAGAATATCAGCTGGCACTACGCCTTCTTCATCAACCTGCCGGTCGGCGCCGTGCTGATCTCGTTGCTGATCGTGGGCCTGCCGCACCAGAAGGCACATCTCAGTCAGTTCCGTGAGGCCGACTGGCTGGGCATCGCCGGGCTGGCGCTCGGACTCGGCGGGCTGACCGTCGTGCTGGAGGAAGGACAGCGCGAGCAATGGTTCGAATCCGTGCTGATCATCAAGCTGACCGGGGTGGCGATCCTCGGCTTCCTGCTGTTGCTGGCGGGGCAGATATTTGCGCGGCGGCCGGTCATCCGACTGCAGCTCCTGCTCGACCGCCAGTTCGGCAGCGTCGCGCTGATGGGCATGGTGCTCGGCATGGTGCTGTACGGGACTTCCTACGCGATCCCGCAATTCGTGGCGGTGGTGGCGAACTACAACGCGCTGCAGGCAGGCCATGTCGTGCTGCTGGCCGGTATCCCCAGCCTGATCCTGATGCCGTTCACCCCGCTGCTGATGAAATATATCGACATTCGCATCGCGGTGACCTTCGGCATGCTCGTCATGGCCTATAGCTGCTGGAACGATTCAGATCTCACCGCCCTGTCGGTGGGTGGCGCCTTCACTGTCGGGCAGCTCCTGCGCGGTGTGGGCACGATCTTCGTGATGCTGTTCCTCAACCAGGCGGCGATCCGGTCAGTGCCGCCCGCATTCGCCGGCGATGCTTCCGGCCTGTTCAACGCGGCACGCAATATCGGCGGGTCTGTCGGGCTGGCGATGCTGGCGACGATCCAGGACCAGCGGCTCTGGTTCCATTCGCGCCGGCTTGAGGAAACGCTGTCGGCCAATTCGGTCGCGGTGCAGGATTGGGTTGCCGGCACCGCGCAGTCGATGGGCGGCACCAGTGCCGCGATCCGTTCGATCGAGGGCAATGTCCAGCTCCAGGCGCTGGTCATGACCTATAACGACATTTTCTGGCTGCTGGCACTCGGCATCCTGATCGTCACCCCGCTCGTCCTGTTCCTGCGTCCGTTGCCCAAGGGCGCGCCGATGGCGGCGGCTCACTAGAGGTGATCATGCGTTATCCTGCCCTTCTCCCCCTGGTCGCGCTGGTCAGCGCCTGCACCGTCGGTCCGAATTATGCGGGGCCGCCCAAGGTTGGCGCGGCAACCGCCCCTTCCGGCACGTTCGCGCGCAGCGGCGCGGCAGTGACCCCGGCAGCGCCCGCGCTGGCGCGCTGGTGGGAGTCGCTGGGCGACTCGACCCTCAACGCGATCGAGGAGCGCGCCCTGGCCGACAATCCGAACGGCGCGATCATGGTGGCGCGCGTGCGTCAGGCCCGCGGCACGCTCCGGCAGGAACGCGCAAAGCTGTTGCCCAGCGGTTCGGCCAGCGCCTCCTATGTTCATGCGCAGCTACCCGGCATCGACCTCGGTGGCGGCGAAAACAGCAGCGGCAGTGGCAACAGCACCTCGCTCGACTTCTACAATGCGGGGTTCGACGCGAGCTGGGAGATCGATCTGTTCGGTGGGCAGCGGCGATCGACGCAAGCGGCCGGCGCGACGCTGCAAGCGGCCGAAGCGAACGTCGCCGACACACAGGTCCAGCTGACCGCCGAGGTCGCACAATCCTATATCGCGCTGCGCGATACGCAGGCGCGGCTTGCACTGGTAAGCCGCACCGCTGACCTGCAGCGCCAGATGCTCGATCTTACGCGGCAGCGCCAGGGCCGCGGCGTGGCCTCGGCGCTCGATGTCGAGCGGCTCGAGGGGCAGTTCCGCGCGACCCAGGCCCAGATCGCACCGATGGAAGCCGATGCCGAAGCCTATATGAACGCGCTCGCCGTGCTGGCCGGGCAGCGGCCGGGAGCGCTCGACGATCTGGTCAAGCAGCCAAACCCACTCCCCCTACCCCCGGCCATCGTTGCAGTGGGCGACCCGGCCGACCTGCTCCAGCGCCGTCCGGATATCCGCGCGGCCGAACGCCAGCTCGCGGCGGCGACCGCCAAGATCGGCGTGGCCGAAGCGGCGCGCTTTCCCAAGGTCAGCTTCATGGGCCTGATCGGCATTGGCGGTACCAAGCCGGGCGACCTTGCCAACCTCAACGACATCAGCGCGCTGGTGATGCCGCAGATCCAGTGGAATTTCCTAGATTTCGGACGAAACGCGGCACAGGTCGATCAGGCGAAAGGCGTGCGCGATGAGGCAGAGGCGCGCTATCGCCAGGCAGTGCTGGGGGCGCTCAAGGACGCCGAGGACGCGTTGACCCGGTTCGGCCACCAGCGCCAGACGCTGGTCGCCCTGGCCCAGGCCAAGGCCTCAGCGGAGCGGGCCGCAACCTTGATGCAGCAGCGTTATCATGCCGGGACCGCGACACTGATCGATGTGCTCGACGCCGAGCGCCAACGGGCCTCGGCAGAACAGAATCTGGCGGCAGGAACGGCCGAGCTGTCGAACGACTATATCGCCTTGCAGAAGGCGCTTGGCCTGGGCTGGCAGCCGCCGAGCAGCTGAGCTTTCGCTCGTTCGCACCACCGCGGAGCGACGGGCGACAGTTCGTATCGGGGAGGCAATTTCCCTTGCTGGATCAGGGGAGGCTCCCCCCGGTCGAATTTTACTTCGACCAGGTCCATTCCGAAGGCGATTTCCGACAGCCGCCTCCGGGAGCACCTGTCCAGGCCCGGCCGCGAACCACCCGCCCCGTTGCACCGCCAGTCGGCTTTCCATTCCTGAGCGCGAACGCGCCGTTGACGAGCACGTCATCGACGCCAGTCGCGAGTTGCGCCGCGTCGGCGAAGGTCGCGTGATCGCTGATCGTTTTGGGATCGAACACCACGATGTCGGCAAAATAGCCCGTCTTCAAGCGCCCCCGTTCCCTGAGGGACAGGTTGTCAGCTGGAAGGCTCGTCAGTCGACGGATCGCCTCGGTCAGCGAAATGACCCGTTTCTCGCGGACATAATGTCCAAGCAGCCGTGCGAAGTTCCCATAGGCACGGGGGTGATTATGCGCGAGCAGGAACACGCCTTCGGGCGCCGGAGCCGCCTCGTCCGAGCCGAAGCTCATCCATGGCAATGTGATCCCCCGTTGCACGTTCTCTTCGCTCATCAGGAAATATGCGACCCCGACACGGCTGCCGTCTTCGACGACGAGATCCATGGCAGTCTCTTCGGGGCTCTTGCCGCGCATCTTTGCAACCTCGGCAAGGGTCTTGCCCGCCAACGGTTTCAGTGCCGGGTTTTTGAAGGCCAGCAAGAGTGTCCCCTCCGCGCTGGCTCCCGCGTATAAATTCTCCCAGGTGCCGGGATGGGGATTCCGCATTTCGGAAGCTACCCGGGCCCGGATCGCAGGATCCTTGAGACGCGTGATCCAATCTTCAAGGCCGCCGGATTGCACCCAGGACGGCATCGCAGCGTCGAAGCCGGTCGCACCGGCCGTGTAGGTGTACATGTCAGCCGTAATGCGGACACCTTTTGCCCGTTCGGCTTCGATCATCCGGACCACGGTGTCGAACTTGCCCCAATTGTCGCGACCAGCCTGTTTGAAATGATAAATCTCGGCCGGTGCACCGGACGCCCTGGCAATATCGAAGGTCTCCTGAACGGCCTGTTCGAGACGATCGCCCTCGCTTCGAATGTGGGCGATGTACATGCCGCCGCATTGTGCGGAGACCTTGGCCAACGCGATCAATTCCGGCGTTTTCGCATAGGTGTTCGGAGAATAGATGAGAGCGTCGGTCAGTCCGAGCGCTCCACCCTCCATCTGTTCGCGCACCAGTTGCTGCATGGCCGAAACCTGCTCGGGCGTCGGCTGGACGTCCGCTTCGCCAAGAACGTAATTCCGGACTGTCCCGGCCCCCACGAAGGAAGCAATGTTGGGTGCGATGCCCTTGTGCTCGAGCATCTCGAGATATTCGCTGAGCGTATTCCAGTTGACGGGGTATTTTATATCAGCTTGCCGGGCTGGCATCAGCGCCTTCATGCGCGCGTTCACCGGCCCCATTGAATCCTCGCCCAGAACTTCCAGCGTGACGCCCTGCCTCAGATCGGACAGCGCTCGGCCGTCGGCTATGAGACTTTCCTCCGGGTGCGCCAGCATGTTGATGAAGCCTGGTGCTACGGCTTTGCCCCGTGCATCGATCTCGACTTTCGCCGGCCCCGATATGTGATCGGCAATTGCGACGATGCGGTCGCCGCGCACAGCGACGTCCGCAACGCGTGACGCAGCCCCGCTGCCGTCGAACAGCTCGCCATTCCTGATGATGACGTCGTAGACCGGCGCGGGACTTCCTGCCCTGACCTGAGGCAGGAAGCTCAACGCACTGGCGGTCAGCAAAAGGCTCCCGACAATAAACCGTTTCCGCACGCGCCGTAATCCAAAGCGATCCGAAGATGGTTCTACGATCATCGGCTTGGAAATTTCTACCGATGCGCCAGTCGGACAATTCGTATCCTGGATCATAACCGCTCCTCCTCAGGAATTTCTGTTCTTTGTTACAAGCTCCGAAGCCTGGTTTAGATAAGCCGCTGTCGGCTGATGGCACGAGTCATACCAGGAGTTGATACCCGCCCCAGCTATGCCAGCCATAGCCCTCAGCCGCCATGGCGAGCTGAGTCCGACGCAACGCTTCGGCGGGTGCCACGCCGGTGGCAAGCTGCCAATGGAACCGCGTGGCGACCTCGCGCGCCACCGCGTCGGCGACGGGATAGATCGTTGCCACGACCATCGCCGTCCCGGCCCGGACAAGGCTCTGCGCAAGCCCGAACGCCGCCTCCCCGCCAACTGCGCGTGCTGACGCGCCCCCGCACAGCGAGAGAAAGACGAGCCTGGTGCTGCTCAGGTCGAGCTTCCGGATATCCTGCCCGGACAGCAGCCGGGGCGATCCATCTGTCGCACGCCCGCCTGCTACCATCGCTGCCGCGTCCATCGCGGCCTCCGCCTCGGTGAGGAAGGTAACCGGATCTCTCGCGGCAAGCGCGCGATCGAGGTGGCGCAGGGTTCCGCGGACAAGGCCATGAGTCGCGATGTGCACCAGCGCATGTTGCTCGAGCATGTGAGACGCCGTCACCGGGTCCGCCGCATCATCCCGCAGATGCGCGCAGTTCCAAAGCTGGGCGATCGCCTCCCCTTCGCCAGCGGCGTCCGGCAACGCCGCCGTGCTGCCGTCCGGGGCCTGTTCCGCGACGCTGATCACTACGGCCGAGGCAAAGCTGCCGCCCCGATCGTCGGCAAAGGGCCTGCCGGTCGCATTCAGCGGCATCACGATGGAGGAACGCTCCGCCAGGCGCGTACCGTCGCGAAGCCCGAGCGCCGCGAAGGGAAACAAAGCGGTCGGTCCTTCCGCGATGATGATGATCCGCTCGCCGTCGCACGGCTCCTGATCTCCTTCGGGCCTCAGGCGCTGCGAGAGCCCGAAGAGCTGGTTGGCCGCCTCATGGCCAGCCTCACCCCGGGTTACCGCAGCATCGAAAGCTGCCATCAGGGCCAGTTGATGGATATCGCCGTAGATCGCGCCGGCCGGCCCGCAATTCCATCCCTGGACATCTAGCGTACCGTCGTCACGAGGCCGGACCGCCAGACAGAACAGCACACTCTCGCCCGATTGCTGCCGGGCATCTTCGGACAAGGGCTGTGCTTCGAGATAATGGTAGCGGATGGCAGACCCGGCGCCGAGCAATGCCTCTGCCGGATCGCGGAAAACCAGGTCCAGCAAGGCCAGTTCGGACGGCGTCGCAACCGCCTCCAGATAGTTCAGGCCGTTCAGGATATAGGCGTGCGGCGTATCCTCGGTATAGCGATAGACCGAGGTTCCGGCGCCCTGCTCGGTGATCGCTCTCTTGCCCGCTTCGAAATCGAACCCGAAATTGGTATAGGGTAGCCGATCGACCTGTTCGAGAAGGTCGGGATCGGGCGTGGTCCGCAAGATGCTGACCGCATTCGAAAGCCCAGCCACATAGCGATAGAAATAGCCGAGAAGGATTCTGGGGATCGAGCTGATCCCCAGCAGCGCCATCGATCGCAGATCGTAAAGCTCCTTGGAGTAATAGGCGATCTCCGCGTCGGACAGCGTGTCCCGCTCACGATAGATTCTGATCAGGGTCAGGAAGATCGCGATCTGGATCTGGTCCATCAGGAGGAAGAGATTGCCGTCCCGGACGAGCGCCTGGGCGTGGAATTTCGCATCCTGCTGCTGCCGATCCAGCTCATACCAGTCCGCATCCGGCGCTCGCGATGCATCCTTCTCCTCCGGAAGATCGATACCCATTAGGTCGCACTGCTTCTCCAGCGCCGCGATCACCTCGCCGAACGTCCCCAAGCCATAACCATCCGGATCTAGTTCGATCGACCGGAAGCGGGACCGGGAGGCGTTGAGCGAACGCCATAGCCGGGCTGCATAACTGTCCGGCGCTTCGGCTTCGTCGGGTCCGGGCGCGAGATCGATCGCCTCGAGAAACCGCACCGCCTGTATCTCGTCCTCGCCGACATTGTGGCCGGTGCGGCCATCGGTCCAATAGGAGTCAGCGATATGTTCGGAGGCGAGCCCGCGCTGGCGGTCGAACTCGGCCATTAGAAATGCACCGAGCGCGCCGACCTGCCCCCGGGGCGACGGGTCCAGCCTATCCGAACCAGGATCGGCCACGCCGAGCGGCGACAGGTCCCCGGGATTGCGGTTCCGCAATCCGAGGCCCCGCCGCAACGCGCCGACCAGGCTCTTCACGGTTTTGCCTGGAGCTGCTTCATCGTCCTGGCGAGAGTCTCGATATTCTCGGCGGTGCCCGATCCCTCGACAAAGGTCTCACCACCATCGAGCGAGAATTTGAACTTGATGTATTTCTGCTCGCGCAGCTTGCTCAGAAAGTCCGTGATAGGCGCGGTAAGCGCGGGCAGCGCGTTCAGCACACCCAGGATGAAGGCTGCCGACACCAGCTCCCCAGCCGTCCGCGTCGTTGCCTGCTCGATCGGAGCCACGCTCGATTCCACCCCCAGCAGCCTGGCCAGCTGCGCCGCATCGGCATCGGAAAGTCCGGTGATGTCGAGCCTGTATCGATCCAATTGCCCTCTCCCCTTCGATGTCGCCTGGCGCGAAATCCCAGCTTCCATCCGTTCCGGTTCGATTCGGGCGGTCGCTGGACGAGCATGTTGCTCCCATCCACGCCGATTGGGCAACCATCTCCAGCGCCTTACGGCGGAAGATCCCTGCGCCATTTGATTGTTCGCCCGCTTGCGCTGGCCTAGCCGCGCCGCTGCTAGCGATACTCGCTAGGTATCGATCCTACGCATGCCCCGGATTATTTCCTGGCCTCAGGCATCGGCACCTCGTCGTGCCGCGGCCGGTAGATATGGCCATCCTGCAACTCGAGCCTGCCGCCGACAAAGGCTGAGCGCACCTTGCGCAGCGCATTGAAATCCTCGTCCGGATTGCCGTCCACGACGATGATATCCGCCAACTTGCCGACTTCGATCGTTCCAAGCCGATCCCCCATGCGCAGGATCTCGGCGCTGGTCTTGGTCGCCGCGACCAGCGCCTCGCTCCTGGTGAAGCCGATCTCGACAAAGGATTGCAGTTCGTTGATATAGGCGCCGGGCATATAGTCCGGTCCGTTGACGATCAGATCGAGCCCGATCCCCATCTTCACGCCGGCGCGGCGAAGCTTCTTCGCCATCTCAACGATCGTGGCCTCGTTGAGTTCGAACCGGCGCGAGGTGGATCCGAAATAGCCGCCACTCTGTCGCAGGATCAGGCGATAGGGCACCAGCGTCGGCACCGAGGCGATATGACGCCTGGCCATCAGCGCGATCGCCTCGTCGCTGCGCGGCAGCGGATGTTCCACCGAATCAACCCCGGCCTCGATCGCCATGTCGATATATTTGGTCTCGGCATCCACCGTCACCGGCAGGCCGAGCGAATGAGCCTCGTCGACCGCTGCGTTGATCTCTTCCTGCGAATATTCGCTGGCGAGCTTGATCAGATCGGCTCCCTTGACGAACTGGATACGCACCGCCTCGCGCCACTGGTCGGGGCCCGAAGCGATCCGGACCATCGAGTTGGGGTTGCCATTGGCGACTTCGGGATAACCAGGCGTAATCGCATGCAGCGCTGCATGGCCACCGGTCTCGGTGATCAACTGGCCGGCCGCGAAGATCCGCGGCCCGGCGATCTCGCCCGCCGCCTGCGCCCGCTTGAGCACGAACGGCACGTCACCGTGCGAGCCTACATCACGGACGCTGGTGACGCCCGACTGGAGATGGATCGCCATTCGCCGCAAGCCGCGCATTGTCGATTCAGCACCGCTGCCGTTCGCCGTCGAATAGATATTGGCCGCGTCCTCCGGGCCGAGGAAAGTCAGATGCGTATGAAGGTCGATCAGCCCCGGCATCACCGTCTTGCCGGCAACGTCGTACACCACCGCGTCCTTGGGCCAGTTCTGGTCCCCCGGCTTCAGGACGGCGGTGATCGTCTTGCCCTGGACGACGATGGTGGCGGGCCGCGCCGCCGCGCCTGTGCCGTCGAACAGGCGCCCGCCGACCAGCACGAACGCGCCCTTGGGTATGTTGAAATCGGCCGGAACCGGAATGCGCTGAACGTCGTCGGTGGTCGGCACCGTGGGCGGCAGCCAGCGATCGCGCCTGGCGATCGGTTGCGCATCGGGCCCCTTTTCCTGTGCAACGGCGGGTGTCGCCACCACCATTCCCACGAGCATCAATCCCCGGAGCCATGCAGTCATCGTCTTCCCCTTTTATCTTTGCGTCACCCGCCCGCCGCGAGCCTGTCGAGACGACGCAATGTGAAGGACGGACGAAAACCGGGGCAAACGAGTAAACATGAGGCGCAGCACGAGAAGTTCTACGCTTCGATCCCCGGCGTTGCCTCCCCCGCTCAGCGTGCCTTGCGTTCGGCGATCCATTCGTCGACGCGGCGCTCAAGCATGTTGAGCGGCATCTGCCCGCGGCCCAGCACGACATCGTGGAAGCCGCGGATGTCGAACTGAGAGCCGAGCTCCTGTTCCGCCTTGTGCCGCAGTTCCGTGATCTTGAGCATGCCGATCATATATCCGGTCGCCTGCCCCGGCGCCGAGATATAGCGCTGTACTTCAGCCCGAATTCCGCTTTCGGCCTGCGGAGAATTTTCGGCGAAATATCGAACCGCCTGATCCTCCGTCCAGCCCTTATAATGCAGTCCGGTATCGAGGACGAGGCGGATCGCCCGCCACATCTGAAGGCTCAGCCGGCCGAAGTCCGAATAGGGGTCCTGATATCCCCCCATCTCCTTGCCGAGCTGCTCGGTATAGAGGCCCCAGCCCTCCTGATAGACGTTGTAGAACAGGCGCGTGCGGAACTTCGGAACATTCTTCAGTTCCTGGGCGATCGAGAACTGCAAATGATGGCCGAGCCCGGCCTCATGATAGGTGACTGCCTCAAGCTGGGGGATCGGCATGGCGCGCATGTCCGAGAGATGCGCGTAGAAGACGCCGGGGCGCGAGCCATCCGGCGCCGCCATCAGGTAATGCTGCGCGGCGCCCGGCTTTTCGCGATAGGGCTCCACCCGCTTCACAACCACTTCCGCCTTGGGAAGGATGCCGAAATATTCCGGCAGCTTCTTGCGGACATCGGCAATGTATTGAGTGGCCTTGTCAATATAGGCCTGCCGCCCCGCATCGGTATCCGGATAATAGAAACGGTCGTCGTCGCGCAGGAATTTGAAGAAATCCTGCAGCGAGCCCTTGAAGCCGACCTGAGTCTTGATCTTCTCCATCGCCTGCCTGAGTTCGGCGACCTTCGCCAGGCCTATCTGGTGAACCTGTTCGGGGGTGAGATCAGTGCTGGTGGAACTGGCAAGCTGCTTGACGTAATAGGCGGCTCCGCCCGGATCCTTGCCGACCCCGGTGGCGATCTCGGCAGTATTGGAGCGATCCGCTTCCAGCCAAGCCGCCAGCTCGCGATATGCCGGCCCCCAGGCTTCGATCAGCGCCTGGCGGGCCGCTGTCTTGCAAGCCTCGGCCTTTGCCCTGTCGATCTTGCCGGCCTTCGCCAGCCTGTCGACCTTTGCCACCACGTCGGCCCAGACCGCATTGTCGGCCGCGCCATCGAACGGTGCGCCGCCAGCAAGCGCCCGCGCCTGACCAATGACGACGTCGTAGGCGAAACGCGGCATGCGCACGCCTGCCGCCGCATTCGCCTTGGTCCAATCCAGATGCTGCAGCAATGCACGCGACAGCCCATGGATGCGCCCCACATAGGCATCCATGTCCGCCGGTTCGTCGATCTTCTGAATCTGGATCAGGAGTTGCGCGAACTGGATCTGCGGCCCCCAGCTGTGATTAAAGACATAGTCGTTGCGGCGGAACTTGTAGTCCAGGGCTGCCTGCTCGGCTTCGTAGATCCACAGATCATAGGAAACCTGCGCATCCGGCGACAGCTTCACCCGATCGAACCTGGCCCTCATCTCCACGACCGACTTGCGGCGAAACTCGACCCTGGCGGCAAGCCCCTGCTCCGAAAAGTCATCGACCTTGTCATAGTCCTTCTTGTCGCCGGCATAGGTGCGTTCGACCGGCGAAAGATCGAGATACGCCTCATATTGCTCGTCGAGCCACGCGTTGAGGCGAGCGTCTTCCTCTCCGGCCCGAACCTCGGCAGCGGTGGCATGGAGGGCCGGTCCCGCCGCCTGGGCAACGCCCATGCCGCCCGCGCACAGGGCCGTCGCTACCAATAACGCCGCTTTTACACGCATGTTCGTTCGCTTCCTCGATTGCCGACCGCTATCTTCAGGCTTTGCCCGGCGATCAGGCTCCCCACACTTTTTCGTACACCCGCAGCAAATTCTCGCTGAAAACCTTGCGGAGTTCCGCATCGGTCCAGCCGCGCTGCATCAGCCCCAGCGTCACGTTGGGCAGGTCACTGATGGACTTGATGTCCTTCACCATGAACCAGGGTGGATTGTTGCTGTAGATGTCCGCCGGCCACAGCTCGGGAATGATCTCGACCAGATCGGGTCGGTCGAACATGAAATCCGGCCCGAAGCTGATGTGATCGACGCCGACCAGTTTCTTCAGATAATCATATTGATCGAGATGCTTCTCCAGCCCGACCTGCGGTGTCACGGGGGTCGCCCCATCATGGCGGGTGCGGGCGTGGAAATCATTATCGACCGTCAGGCCGATCACGCCCCCCGTCGCGGCAACACGCTCGATCAACCTGTCGGTCATGTTGCGCTCGTTATCGACCTTCGCGCGCAAATTGGTGTGCGAGCAGGTGACCGGCACGCCGGTCGATATCTCCAGCGCATCGAAGGAGGTCTGCTCGCTGGTATGACCGCCGACGTCGAGCAGGATTCGTTCCTTGTGGATTTCCTCGACCAGGCGTTTGCCCGCGCGGGTGAGCCCGGCCTGCGGATCGACCGCGCCGCCGCCGAACGAACTTGTCACATTATAGACCAGCCCGCAGACTCGGAGCCCCAATTCCCTGTAGCCGCGCAGATTGCCGATTGCCGGAAGGACTGAACTGCCACCGCCTTCATCGATCAGCGTATTCGCTGACTGCCAGCCCGAAAGATGGCCGACCTTGCCGTCTTTCCATGCCTGCCGCATGTCCCTCACTGACTTCACCTGGACGATGCGATCCGAATATTTATCGCAGAAGTGCAGCAGGTTCACGAAGCTGGCGAAGCCGCCCATGCTCTGGTGCCAGACATCGACACCTGCGGCCTCAAGCATGCCGAGATAGCGTTCGGTGAGCCCGGACGGATCGAGCCCGTCAACCAGCAGCATCGAATCCTGCAATCGCCGTGCGTCCCGTAGGGTGGCATTGCGCCCTCCCGCCTGTGCGAGCGCGGCGGGTGACGCCACCACTGCGGCCGCCCCCATGGTCGACAGCAGAACCTCTCTGCGATTCATGCCCTGCCCTCCCCAATCTTCCCCTGGATAAAACAGCCGCTGCCGACAGCGACACGCACCGGTGTTGCCGGCTCCGGGACCTTCCCGATCAGCGGCACGGCGGACATCAGCCAGTGGCCCCGCGACTGCACGAGCGGTCGCAAGGCCGCCGGACCGCTCAATTGCGCACGAACCGGAGGGTCCGGAAACGACTGCGGAACTCCGTCACGCGCCCCGCAACCGCGCTTGCATCGTCGCCGGCCAGAGCGTCGGCGATCATATCGGCCAGTTCCGGCATGTCGGACTCCACCATGCCCCAGCGCACGATTTCGGGCGTGCCAAATCGCAGGCCGTTGAAATCGCCAGCAACCGGCGCGATCGGCAAACCGATGCCCGAAGCCAGGATATTGGCTTCTCGCAGTTTCCTGGCGGCATTGTGCCCGCCGCCATATACCGCCGCTTCGATAGCGAACTGGTGCGACTCGGTGATCCCGCGCGAAGTGCGGAACACCGGCACACCGCGATCTGCGAGCTGCTGCGCGAGTTCGGATGCGCAAGCGCACATCTCGCGCGCATAAGCGCGGCCAAACTCCTTCCAGTCGAGCAGCGTCAGGGCCAGCGCAGCAGTCTTCGCCACGTCGAAATTGGCGGTCAGGCCTGGATAGGCGATCCGATCGATGCGCTCGGCCAGTGCCGCATCGTTGGTCATCAACAGACCCGAGGGCGGCCCGCCAAGGCTCTTGTAAGTGCTGCACCCCATCATGTGGGCGCCTTCCTCGAGTGGCTGTTGCCAGGCATGGCCGGCGACGAGGCCACACAGATGCGCCGCATCGAACAGCACATAGGCGCCGACCTCATCAGCTATCGCGCGAATCTCGCGCACCGGATGCCGCCACAGGTTCAGGCTGCCGCCGATCGTGATCAGCTTCGGCTTCACCTGCCTCGCAAGGTGGGCAAGCGCCGCCACGTCCACGGTGTAATTGTCGGCATCGACCGGGGCGGCATGAATCTCCAGCCCATAGAGCCCCGCGGCACCGGCGCGGTGATGCGTCACGTGTCCGCCGACCGTATCCGGCGGCACGATAATCGAGTCGCCCGGCTTGCACGTCGCCATGAACGCATAGAGATTGGCCAGTGCGCCGGAAGCGAGGCGGAATTCGGCATAGGGAGCGCCGAACACCTCGGCTGCGAGCTCGGCTGCGATCACTTCGATCTGCTCGATCGATTCCAGCCCCATCTCATATTTCGCGCCGGGATAGCCAAGCGACGGCCTGCTGCCCAAGCCGCTGGCGAGCAGCAGTTCGGCGCGGGGATTCATCACGTTGGTCGCCGGGTTTAGATTGATGCACCACGTCTCGTGGATAGCGCGGTTCTCTTCGATCAGTTGGGCCAGATCCGCTTCGATCTCATCGCCCGATCGAGCTGCCACTGAAGCGGCGATCGACTGCACGAGCTCATCACTGGCAGTCTCAACCCAGGGCCGCCGCGCCAACATCGTCATATGTCCATTTTCCCGCTCCAGCGCAGACCAAGGCGCGCACCGCGTCTCCGACGCGCGCCAGCTTATAGTTTCCCGGAATTCCGATCAGTCGATCGGCTCCAGCAGGCAATCGTCGGACAGCGGCCGGACCGGAGTCAGGTCGCGATGGTGGTACTGATCCTTCCGCTTGTTCGACGTGTAGGCATTCTCGACCGGGTTCAGGATCAGCGAGAAGATGCTGCGGTTCCACGGTGACATGTTCGGTGGTGAACCATGGACAAGGCAATCGCCGAAGATCAGCGCTGTGCCGGCTTTGCCGGTCGCGGCGAACAGCGGGCATTTGTCAGCGACTTCACGGACCCGGTCCTGCTCGACAACCCAAAGGTCGAAACTCGTGGTCACGGTGTCGTGCCAGGTCGCCACCGGTCCGAACTTCTGCGAACCGCGGAAGAAATAGAGCGGGCCGTTGAAGTCGGTCACGTCATCAAGAAAGATATGCAGGTTGAGCGCGAGCGGTTCCGGGACGCCGTCGTCTTGATGATGCGTGGCAAAATCCTGATGCCACTGCCATTGCTCGCCCTCGAACGCTGCCTTGACGTTGATCTTGACCTGCTGGACATAAAGATCCTCGCCGGCGATCTGCTGCGCCGGCCCTACCAGGCGCGGGTGACGCACCAGCCTGGCGAAGACCTCGTCGCGCAGGTGCAGGCCCATCGCCGTGCGGACCGAGCCGCTCTTCTTTTCCCTGAGATTGGCGGGATCGTCCTGCCCGAACACGCGCTCCATCGCGCCGCGGATTTCCGCCACTTCCTCCGCGGAGAACAGTTCGGGAATCACCAGATACCCATTCTCGCGAAATTCCTCGAGCGCATCCTGCGAAAGTTTCATGATACCTTCCTATGGTGGTTCCTGCGGCCTCATCCCGCTCAGCCGGTCGCCTTGCGAACAGCTTGGACCGAGAAACCGGATGCCGCGTAAGACCATTGTTCCCGGCCCCGCCGCAAACCAGTAATCTTCTCGCCGAGGATTAGACGTTCTGGGGCTGCCAGCGAAGATACACAGGCATCGCGCGATGGCAGGATTTCCTCCGCCGCTCGGACAGGAAGTCGCGCAGAGAAAATCCCATACTCTTCTTGCCGTTCCGTCGAAAATTCGAAGAATACAAAAATTCTTCACTCTTTGCTGCGCGTCATGCTGCAGTTCACCCTCGAGACCGAGGTGTTTCCCCGCAAGAAGATTTAGAAGGTCTCAGCCTCGCTCGCAGCATTTTTGGTGCTACCGATTCCGCCCGGCTGGACCAAGTTGGGCCAGTCGAACAGCGGGTACACATTTCGGCCACCACTGTGCGGACGGCACCCCGGTCGTTCTAGCGAGTGCCACAACATGGGCGATCCACGCGGCATTTCAGCAGTCCTGATGTTCCCTTTCCGGCGCGTCAGGATTGCCAGCGGATGGACGATCGGGCGGCTGCCGCAACGCTTCCGGACGAAACGTCGGCCGACACAGGGCTCGCCTGAAACTTGAAAGGTTTAGACACATGAACTTGCGGCAACTCGCGCTGACTACGGCGCTTTCCCTCGCCTTGAGTCCTCCGTCGGCCATTGCCCAGACGGAGGGCCAGGGCGTCCAGCCGATCGTGCAGGCTGGCGGAGACGTGGTGCAACACTTCGTCCGACCAACCGCCGATGCCGACTATATCCGGCGCGAGGCGATGATCCCGATGCGTGACGGCGTGAAGCTCTACACGGTGATCATCATTCCCAGGAGCGCCGTCAACGCGCCGATCGTGCTCACCCGTACCCCGTACAATGCGACAGCGCGTGCGGAGCGCGCGCAGAGCAACAGCCTGGTCAATGCCGGGCCACTCAGTGACGAGGAGTTCAACAAGGCCGGCTATATCCGCGTGTGGCAGGACGTCCGCGGCAAATACAAGTCGGAAGGCGACTATGTCGTCACCCGTCCCCAGATCGGCCCGCTGAACAAGACGAATGTCGATCACTCGACCGACGCCTATGACACGATCGACTGGCTGGTGAACAAGGCCAACCTGCCCGAGAGCAACGGCAAGGTCGGCATGATCGGCTCGTCCTATGAGGGGCTGACCGTTGTCTTCGCCCTGCTCAATCCGCATCCGGCGCTGAAGGCCGCTGTGCCCGAGAGCCCGGTAATCGACGCCTGGATGGGCGACGACTGGTTCCATCACGGCGCGTTCCGCAACGCCATGCTCGACTATATCGCGATGCAGACCGGCGCAAAGTCGAACATGGATCGTCCCGGCCACGGCGGCTACGACGATTATGACAATTTCCTTCGCGCAGGCTCCACCGGCGACTGGGCAGCCAAGACCGGGATCGACCAACTTCCCTTCTGGCGCCGCCTCGCCGAGCATCCCGCTTATGACGAAATGTGGCAGGGCCAGGCGCTCGACAAGCTGCTGGCGGCGAACCCGTCGAACATCCCAACCATCTGGGAACAGGGACTGTGGGACCAAGAGGATATGTATGGCTCGATCATGGCGTGGGAAGCGCTCAAGGCCAAAGGCAAGATGGGCAACAACCATCTTGTCATGGGACCGTGGAAGCATAGCCAGGTGAACCGCGAAGGGCGCAGCACAGGCCCATTCGAATGGGATGGCGACACCGTTCGCCACTATTGGCGCCAAATGGTGCTGCCCCTGTTCAACCAGCACCTCAAGGATGGCCCGCCGGCCAATTTGCCCGCTGCGGCGATCTACAATACCGGCGAGAATCATTGGGATCGCCTCGCAGACTGGCCGCTCGCCTGCCCGAGCGGCTGCACAACCACGCTGACGCCGATTCAGCTCGACGCCGAAGGCGGGCTCAGCTTCAAGGCCGTGACCAGGGGAAGCGACAGTTACGTCTCCGATCCGGCCAAGCCGGTACCCTTCCTGCCGCGCCCGATCGACATGGACGAGTTCAAGCCGCCATGGGGAACTTGGCTGCTGACCGACCAGCGCGCATCGGACGGACGTCAGGACGTGATGACCTACCAGACCGACGTGCTGAGCGAACCGGTTCGGGTCTCCGGCGCGCCGATCGCCGACCTGTTCGCGAGGACCACCGGCACCGATGGCGATTTCGTCGTGAAGGTCGTCGATGTCTTTCCGCCCGAGAATTCTACCAGGCCGGAAATGGGCGGCTATCAGCTCGCGATCAGCCTCGACATCTTCCGCGGCCGCTATCGCAACTCCTTTGAGAAGCCCGCGCCGATCCCGGCGGGCAAAGTCCAGGAATATAAGTTCCGGCTGCCGACGGTGAACCATGTCTTCCAGCCGGGCCACCGGATCATGGTGCAGGTCCAGTCGAGCCTGTTCCCGATCTATGACCGCAATCCCCAGACCTATGTGCCCAACATCTTCCATGCCAGGAAATCGGACTACAAGGCAGCGACGATCACGCTGGAACGCGGCGGCGCCACACCGAGCCGGGTATGGCTACCAGTCGTGCCGGTCGATCAATCAGCGGTGATGGCCCGATAGCGGCAACGATCAGGCGCGGGAGAAATCTCGCCGATCTGCAGAAAATCCGGGACAATTTGCCGGTCGCCTCCACCCTTCGCGCGGGAGCGGCCGGCGCAGCTGGGCGTATCCCGTTCCGGCGGCCCTAGCCTTAGGCTCGCTAAGTCTCTGCCTCAAAATTTGTCCGTTGCGGCAAGAGATTTTTCGGCCCCTAATCGGCGAAGTCGGGGGAATGGGTAGCACGTATGCGCACAAGCTCTTCGAGACGAGAGCATCAGCATCGGCAGCGATCCAATACACGCCCAATTTTCAGGAGGATGACTTCGGCTGCGTAACACTCGTGGCCCATCGTCGAGTCTAATTCGATTGAGCATCTCGCGCGATTATTGGTGCGAGTGAGCACCGAATCTCGTTTCTACTTCATAGCCATATCATAATATTTGCGGCGGCCAGACGCCTCAGGCTCGATCAGGGATCCAATTTCCCGATCGAACCGGCTCGGCAACTGCCCAGGCCAGACCGCCAATCTACCGAACCCGGAAACCATGGTTGCAAGGATTGCCATGCTTAACATCAAGAATCTCACCCACGTCTATCCCAACGGCACGCGCGCCCTGGATTCGGTTTCTCTCGAGGTGCCCAGCGGCATGTTCGGCCTTCTCGGGCCCAACGGCGCGGGGAAATCGACGCTGATGCGCACCATCGCCACACTGCAGGTGCCGACATCGGGCGCGATCCGTTTCGACGCGATCGACGTGCTCGCCGATCCGGACGCGCTGCGTCGGACGCTCGGCTATCTGCCACAGGATTTCGGCGTCTATCCCCGCGTCTCCGCCTTCGACATGCTCGATCATCTCGCCGTGCTGAAGGGCTTTGGGGATCGTGGCGAGCGCCGCGAAGTGGTCGGGGCGCTGCTCAACCAGGTCAATCTGTGGAAGGTGCGCGGCAAGGCGGTAGCCGGTTTCTCGGGCGGTATGCGCCAGCGCTTCGGCATTGCCCAGGCGCTGATCGGCCAGCCGCACCTGGTGATCGTCGACGAGCCGACAGCGGGCCTCGACCCCGAGGAAAGCAACCGCTTCCTCAATCTCCTGTCCGAAGTCGCCGAGAACATCGTCGTGATCTTCTCGACGCACATCGTGCAGGACATCGCCAACCTCTGCCAGAACGCCGCGATCATCGCCGGCGGCCGCATCATCACCACCGGCTCGCCGCAAGGACTGGTCGAGCGAGTCAACGGACGCGTCTGGAAGAAGACGATCGACAAGCAGGCGGTGGACGAACACCGCAAGGCCCATGACGTGATCGCGACCCGCCTGGTCGGTGGGCGCACGGTGATCCACGTCCTTGCCGACAGCAATCCGGGCGATGGCTTCACCGCGGCCGAGGGCGACCTCGAGGACGTCTATTTCTCCACCTTGCTGCCGTTGCGCCGCGCCGCCTGAGGATCTCGACATGTTCCGCCACGTCGTTGGTTTCGAGCTGAAATATCAGCTCCGCTCGCCCATATTCTGGGGCACTTTCATCATCTTCTTCCTGCTGGCTTTCGGCACGGTCGCCGCGGACGACATTCGCATCGGCTGGGGCGGCCAGGTGTTCCGCAACGCACCGTACGCGATCGCCCTCAACGCCATGATATGGACCATCTTCGCGATGTTCATCGTCGTCGCGTTCGTCGCGAACGTGGTGCTACGCGATGACGAGACCGGGTTCGGGCCGATCATCCTGGCGACGCGCCTGTCGAAGTTCGATTATCTGTTCGGCCGCTTCACCGGCGGCTTCCTCGCCGCCAGCCTCGCCTTCCTGAGCGTCCCGCTGGGCGTTCTGATGGCAGTGATCATCCCCGGACCGGACCCCGAGACGATCGGCCCGATCCGGATCATGGACTATCTCTACGTCTACGCCCTGTTTTGCGTACCGTCCCTGTTCGTGCTCAGCGCCGGTTTCTTCGCGCTGGCGACATCGACGCGCTCGATCGTCTCGACCTATGTCGGCGCACTGGTCACGCTGGCGGTCTATCTCTTCACCAGCGCCTATCTTCGCCGCCCCGAATTCGGCGCGCTTGCGACGTTGACTGACCCATTCGGCCTGGCCCCGCTCAACTGGGTGACCAAGAACTGGACCGCCTATGACCGCAACATGCTGTTGCCGCCATTCCTCGGGCTGGTGCTGCAGAATCGCTTGATTTGGTGCGGGGTCGCGCTGGCGTTTCTCGCGCTCGCCTGGCGCTCGTTCACGCGTGCCAAGTTCGCGACGCGCGGCGACAAGCGGGCCGCGCGGGGCGAGGCCAAGGCGCTGAAGGCCGATACCACCCCACCACCTGCCATCAAGGCCGCCGCGCCAGCCCATCGTGCGCTCGGCTGGGGGCCTGTGTCCGCGCTGACCCGCTTCGAGTTGATGGGCGTGCTGCGCAGTCCGGTCTTCATCGTGCTGCTCGGCTTCGCCTTCATCAATGCGGTCCTCGGCCTGTGGCTTGCGGGCGACGATAAGGTCACCGTCATCTGGCCGGTGACGCGCGTCATGATCCAGACGCTGGCGGCGCAGTTCACGACGATCCCGCTGTTCGTCGCTGCCTTCTATGCAGGCGAGCTTGTCTGGCGCGACCGCGAACGCCGGATGCATGAGATCGTCGATTCGACGCCGTCGCCCGACTGGGCCTTTCTTGTCCCGAAGATTCTCGCGATCGCCGCAATCCTGCTGGCGATGGGACTGATGAGCATCGGCGCGGCCATCGCCGTGCAGTTGCTCAAGGGCTTCACCGACATCGAATACAGCCACTATCTCACCTGGTATCTCGCGCCGTGGCTGCTCACCATGGTGATGTACGCCGTGCTTGCGGTGTTCGTGCAGACGCTGGTGCCGCACAAGTTCGTCGGCCTGCTGGTGATGCTGCTCTACTTCGTGGCGGAATCGATCCTCCCGACCCTCGGGCTGGAAAGCCACCTCTACATCTATGCGACCTCTTCGCCGGTGCCGCTGTCCGACATGAACGGGCTCGGCAACTATGCCCGCGATGCCGCCTGGTATCAGGCCTATTGGTCGTGCGGCGCGGTGATCCTTACGGTGCTTGCCTATGGCCTGTGGCGGCGTGGCGCCTCGGCGCCGTTGCCGGTCCGGATCCGCAAGCTGCCCGCCCGCCTCGCGGGCCCCGCCGGTGCGATCGCGGGCACCGCCGGGCTGGCGATGGCCGGGCTCGGCAGCTGGATCTACTACAACAACTATGTCCTGAACCGCTTCCCTACCTTCAACGAGAGCCAGGCCTGGGCGGCCGCCTATGAAAAGGCGCTGATGCCCTATGAGGCAAATCCGCAGCCGCACATCACCGACATGGTGCTGAGCGTCGATCTCGATCCCAGCGCGCAGCGGGTCGTGACCCGCGGCAAATACACCATCGAGAACAAGACCAAGGCACCGCTGAAGCAGGTCTATCTGGCCTGGGCGCATCCCGCGGTATCGAAATCGTTCCTGGGAACGACGATCGAGCCCGGGGTCGAGCTGCGCTCGCTCGAAGTGCCCGGGGCGCGGATGACGAAGGAATTGTCCGACTTCAACTTCCGCATCTACACCTATGACAAGCCGATGGCGCCCGGTGAGCGGCGGGAAATCCGCTTCGAGACCCTCCGCGAGCAGAAGGGGTTCCGCAACTCGGGCAACGAGGATCGCCTCGTCGCCAACGGGACTTTCCTCAACAACTATGCCCTCACGCCCAATCTCGGCGTGTCGCGCTGGGCACTGCTTTCGGATCGCGCCACGCGGCGCAAATACGGACTCGCTCCGGATCTCCCGACGAACAAGCTGGAGGACGAGAAGGCGCGCGCTTTCACCTATCTGCGCCACGACAGCGACTATGTGAACGCCGACGTCACCCTGACAGGCCCAGCCGACCAGGTGCTGGTCGCGCCTGGCCAGCAGATCTCGCGCCGGGTGATGGGGAGCCGCCAGCTTGTCCGCTACCGCACGGAAGCGCCGATCCTCAATTTCTTCTCGATCCAGGCCGCCAAATACGCGGTGCGGAAGGATCAATGGAACGGGATCGGCATCGAGATCTACTATGATCCCAAGCATCCTTACAACGTCGATCGCTTCGTCCGCGTCGCGAAGGACGGGCTGTCCTACTACACCAGGAACTTCAGCCCGTATCAGTTCAAGCAGTTCCGGGTCATCGAATTCCCGGTCTACAACAACTTCGCGCAGGCGTTCCCGGGCACGGTGCCCTATTCCGAGGGCGCCGGCTTCATCAACCGGGTCGACGACAAGAGCGACATCGACTTCATCGCCTATGTGACCGCGCATGAACTGGCCCACCAATGGTGGTTCCACCAGATCACCGGCGCCGACATGGAAGGCAGCACCGTCCTGTCGGAGACGCTCGCCCAATATTCGGCGATCATGGTGATGGAGAAGCGCTACGGCGATGCCATGATCCGGCGTTTCCTGAAGCGCGGGATGGAAGGCTATCTCGGCGCACGCGGCCGGGAGAACATCGCCGAGCCGCCGCTGGAGCGTGTCCAGGAACAGGCATATGTCCGCTACCAGAAGGGCGGGAACGTCATGTACCTGCTCAAGGACCGCCTGGGCGAGGACGCGGTCAACCGTGCGCTTCGCTCGCTGCTCAAGCAGTTCGCGTTCAAGGGCGCGCCCTACCCGACCGGGCGGCATCTCGTGAACGCGCTCCGCGCCGAGGCAAAGCCGGACCAGCAGCAGCTGATCACCGATCTGTTCCAGCACATCACCCTTTACGACCTGAAGGTGAACGACGCGCGGACGAGCCGCCGTCCGGACGGCAAGTGGCTGCTGACGATGACGGTTGGGGCGCACAAGCGCTACGCCAACGGCAACGGCGTCGAGACCGAGGCGCCGCTGAACGAAATGATCGATGTCGGCGTGTTCAGCGCCGACCCGGCGAGCGACGCCTTCAGCCAGGCCAATGTGATCTCGTTGCAACCTCAGCGGATCCGCACCGGTGCGTGCAAGATCACGATGGTGCTGAACCAACAGCCCAAGTTCGTCGGCCTCGACCCCTATTTGAAATACATCGATCGAGACGTGGACGACAACATCAGATCAGTAACAGTGAAATAGAGAAGGAATTATCTCGCGAAGCATCTGCGCGCGAAATTGATCAATGAAAACCACAACAAGCATTGATCATTAATCAACCAGGGAGGAATAAAGAATGAACCACTCACGTCGATTCTTGACTGCTGCATCGGCGCTTGCACTCTCCAGTCCAATAGCGGCAATGGCCCAATCGGCGCCGCCGGCCGCCAAATCGCAGGAGAACCAGCAAGCGCCGTCGTCCGACATTGCGTCGGACGATCCCAACACGATCATCGTGACGGCGACCCGACGGGACGAATCCGCGCTCAATGTGCCGGTGAGCCTGGCGGCGTACAGCCAGGAAAAGCTCGACGTGAAGGGTATCCGCAACATCGAGGATCTGGCCCGCATCACGCCGGGGCTCACGATCAGCCAGGGTTTCTCGGGCATCAAATATATCGGAATCCGCGGCCTCTCCTCGTCGGTCGGCGCGACGATGACCGGCGTCTATCTCGACGACACGCCGGTGCAGGTACGCTCGCTCGTATTGTCGACCAACTTCTATCCGGCGCTGTACGATCTGGAACGCGTCGAGGTGCTTCGCGGGCCGCAGGGCACCCTCTTCGGCGCAGGCGCGATGGGCGGCGCGGTGCGCTTCATCCAGGCCAAGCCGAGCCTGACCGAATATTCGGGCAATATGCGCAGCGAGCTTGGCATCACCGAGGGCGGCGCGGTGAGTTGGGAAGCCGGCGGCGCAGTCGGCGGGCCGATCCTGCAGGACAAGATCGGCTTTCGCGCGAGCGCTTATTATCGCCGCGACGGCGGCTATGTCGATCGCGTTCCCTACCGCGCCGACCGAGGGACGCCCGAAGAGAATTCGAACTGGAGCGGCACCTTTGTCGGGACTGCGGCACTGACCTTGGCACCGACGGAAAACCTGACGATCACGCCATCGCTATTCTACCAGAAGGTCAATCGTCACGACACAAGTCAGTTCTGGACCTTCCGGCCCGGCTCCGCGCGTCAGGCATTGCCCCCTTTCACCAGTGGCGAAGGCGTGCCGTCCTGGAACCGGGACGATGCCCGCCTCTATTCGGTTAAGGCCGAACTGGACCTGGGTGGTATCAGCCTGATCAGCAACACGGCGATCACCGATCGCAAGGTGCGGTCGCAGGATGACAGCACTGCCTATCTGCTCGACGCTTACCAGGGGTCGCTCGGCCCGACGCTCGACTCCCTTCTGCCGCTGGTCGGCGGCAGCGGGCCGCTCGATTTCAACCTGGAGATGCCGAACGGCGGCGAGCGCACTCTGATCGACATGGTGATGACGCAGAAGTCGTTCACCCAGGAACTGCGCCTTCAGTCCAACAACCCCGATTCACGCTTCAAATATGTGCTTGGCGCATTCTATCAGAATTCGCGTCAGACTTCGGTGGAAAACGACCTTGCTCCGTATACGGCGACATATCTTCTCCTGTTCCCAACAGGGCCTGGCGGTTCGCTCGCAATCTCCGACAACCGGATCCGCGACAAGCAATATGCGGCGTTTGGACAACTCGACTGGGAGCTGATCGACGGGCTGACGGTGAGTGCAGGGGCACGCCTGTCACGCATCGAGTTCGATTTCTTCGCCGGGAGTGTCGGCTCGCTGGCGGGCAACGCGCCCCCGACGAGCGGCCACAACAAGGAGACGCCGGTGACGCCCAAGTTCGGCGTCGAATACCAGGCGAACAAGAACCTGATGCTGTATGCGAGTGCCGCCAAGGGTTTCCGTTCCGGCGGCGCCAACGGCACGCTAGATTCGACGGCTTGCGGGCCAGACCTCGCCGCGATCGGCTATACGTCGATCCCGCGGACCTATCGGGCGGACGGCGTATGGAGCTATGAGATCGGCGCCAAGGGCCGGGTCGGGGGCTTCGCGACCTTCGCGGCCAGCGCCTACACCATCGACTGGGACGACATCCAGCGGACCCGTGCGCTGCTGAGCTGTACCGCGGTCTTCACGGACAATTTCGGAAAAGCCCGCAGCCGCGGCTTCGACGCCCAGGTCACGGTCAAACCGTTTCGCGGCCTCTCCTTCGACATCGGAGTCGGCTATGTCGATGCGACCCAGCAGGAAACGATCCTGACGCTGCCCGGCGCCACCAGGCCGGGCACGACCACCCGCAAGGGCGATCGCTTCGCCACCCCATGGACCATGAACTTCGCCATGGACTATGAGAGACCGGCGTTCTCGGCCCGCACGAGGGTCTATGGACACGTTCAGTACGACTTCCAGAGCGCCTGGACGGCAAAGCCGGGGAATGTCGGCTTCAACCCGATCCTTGCCCATATCGACGATCAGAACTTCCTGTCGGCACGGATCGGCGTGCGCACGGGCGGGATGGATTTCTCCGCGTTCGTCAACAATCTGACCAATTCGCGCGACATACTCGGCCGGCTCTATTTCGCCCCCTCCGATCGCATATTGATCCAGACGCAGCGTCCGCGGACCTGGGGGATCACCTCGGGTTACCGCTTCTGATGAACCGGCCGGCAGAGCGGCACGACGCCGGCCGGCACAATTCACACTCTTCAGAACTGACCAAAGGGCGCCGGCGATACCCGTCGGCGCCCCTTGCTTCAGGCCAGTGCCCTCGACCCGTCACCGACGGATCGCGATCGGCTCCGATCTCGGCGCCAGCAAGGGGCAGCCTCATGGTGAGAATCACCGATACCCCCGCACGGGTCATTGCGCACGATCCTCACCTTCAACGAACAGCACTACAACCATCCGCCTGTGGGAGCAGCGTCCCGCAGAATGAAGCGATGCTACCGTCCGTTCTTGCAGGATTTATCCGTAGGAGATGCGACAGCAGGGAATAGACATCTATATTCTCGAAAGTCTTTAATTTTGCGCCACTCCTTATTCCCGGGCCGGCGGCGAGAAAGAACGCATGCATATCTTCCATCGCATTGTCGTAGCCATGCATGCCTCGCATTGCGTTGCAACGGAGACTGGATCGGACGCAGAGGACATACCCAGGATCCGCGATCAAAAAGAACGGGGGTGCGCGATCTGAACTGCTGTTGTGGAAGCGCTTTGGCAGGTCGTCCCTGGCCACAATTCGTACATGATTTGTCTCGCGGGGCAGCATGGGAACGTAGCCCTGCTCCGGCCACAACGCCATCGTTGGGCCAGAACCGAGAGCGATGCGGTTCAACCGGTTCAGATCAACCAGACCATCGACATTGATAATATGGCCATCAGGCACGTCCATATGGCCATGATCCGCCACGATGACGATCGTCGTGGTGTCGAACGCTCCAATCTCCTTGAGCCTTGTGACAAGATAACCGATCATCGCGTCAACTTGCGTGACTGCATCCCTGGTCTCGCTCGATGCCGCGCCGTGAGCATGTTCCGCATCATCAACCAACGGGGTGTAGATCGTCGCCAACGCCGGCCGCTTGTCGTCAGCCCGCCTCAAGAGATCAATCACACTATCGATGCGCGCGTTCAGCGGCATCCGTGCATAAAATGGGTCATAGAACATGCTATAGGTAGGGCGCACCTCACCTTCGGCGGCTTCGGAGCCTAGCCAACTCAGTATCGCCGCCTTGCCCCCCCTGTTTTTCCAGCGTCGCCCAAATTGGCTCTCCTCGCCACCAGCGGCTGTCGTTGAACGGCCCGTCCCGAAAGCTCCGACCAGTAGCGGGATCGAACATCTCGTTAGCCACTATTCCGTTATGGTCCGGATACAGGCCAGTCGCGATGGCCCAGAAGTTTGGATAGGTCAGCGAAGGCCAGACGGGGATCATCGCGCTCCGCACGCCGTTCCTGGCCAGCATATCGATATTGGGGGTATGAAACCGGTCCGGGATATCCCAGCGGAAATGGCGGCGGCTTTGTAGGGTATATCATGGAATTTCAGCGTCCGACCTCACGGCGATTTGCCGATTGGCGTGGCCAGGCGGTCGAGATTCAGCTGTTGCCCGGCCAGGGGTATCGCACCAGCGAACCAACGACTGCGGCTAGCATCGGATTATGTTATGAGCGGCAACGTGGCGTGCACAGCATCGCCTCCGACAAATATAGAGACTTTGACCGTTTGCCGGGCACGTATTGTTCTGTTCCGGCGGGCGTTGATATGTTCTCGGAGTCAGAATTGGGCGGCGAGTATTTGGTTATCCGATACGACACCACCCTGGCGAACGATCTTCACCCGATGACGGATCGTATCCTTCGGGGCAGCAACTACAGAATTTGGACTATCGCGCGCGCGATCCGCGCGGCGCTTCTGAGCGGCCAACGTGACCATAACCAACTGGAAGAACTGGCCCTGCAGGTAATCGTGGCAATGCATGACAGCCTGCCCGCTGAGGGCAGGTATCCAACCCAGATCGAAGAATATCGCATCACCTCCACCGGATTGGAAATCATCCAGGATCACTTGGGTGACGAGCGTTTCAGATTGTCGAGCGTCGCAGCGACGCTGGGCCTTTCCCAAGTCGCTTTTCTACGGACTTTTCGCAGGGTGACGGGCCTATCCCCCAGTGAATTCGTGCGTGAACGCCGTGTCCAGAATGCACGTCGATTGATTGAGCAGGAGCCCAAACAATCTTTGAGCGAAGTTGCTTTCGCGAGCGGCTTCGCGCACCAATCGCATATGGGATCGGCCTTCCAACGCGTCCTCTCCATGACACCCCTGCAATATCGGCGAGCTATTTGAAGACATCTGGCCAGAGGTGGCTTGCATCGAACCTGGACGAATGACCGTTGCTTGACAGGGCGAGACCGGATCGGGACTCACCCGCCTTAGCCAGGGCATCGCGAACAGCATCGCCCCATACTATGGTGTTAGCGGCCGATCAGTGCGACTTGACCGCACCGGACTCGAGCGCGGCCCTGGCGATCTGTTCGTCCTGTTCGGGCGACCCTCCACTGATACCGAGGCCACCGATCGCCCGGCCACCGCGCAGGATCGGCATGCCCCCGCCCATCGCAATCACGCCCCGTACCGACAGCAGCGACGGCATCCCGCCATCGACTCCCTTTGCCAGATCGGAGCTCGGGCCCGACAGCATCGCGGCAGTCACCGCCTTGTCCTCGGCGACCGACAGGTTGAGGAACGACGCTTCGTCCATGCGATGCGCAAGGACCACCCGCCCCTCACGATTGACGATCGCCACAGCAATGTTCAGCCCCATGTCCGCGGCCTTGCGCTGGGCGCGGCCGGCGAGTTCCGTGGCATCGGCAAGCCGCAGCCTTGCTTCCCCCGCCTCGTCGGCGCGAAGAGGCGCGACGGCGGGAAAGTTGGCCAGCAGGAAGGCGGCGGCGACAGTCAGTTTCCGGAACATGCCAGACTCTTTCAATGCGGTTTCGGCGGGACGGGAACGGGCTTCAGCGGGGCCGCGAGATAGGCGTGGATATCGTGCGCGTCGCGTTCGCTCAGCACGTCGCCGAACGAAGCCATGCCCGCATTGGCGAAGATCCCCTTGAGTACGATGTCGTCGAACGCTTCATGCGTCTCCGGCGCGGCCTTCCACAGATTGGGATAGCCGCCCACCGTGCTTGAATCCCCATGGCAGCGCGCGCAGTTCTCGTTGAACAAGGCCTGTCCCCGGGCAACCTGCGCCGGCGTCCCGCGGAATTTGGCGGGGGCCGGCACCAGCGGTACCTCAGCACGCAGCGGCGGCAGCTTCACGGCGGCGCCCCCCAGCTTGAACACGACGACGCGGGACGTATTCTCGCGCGTGGCGGGCGCGGTGCCCGGTGCAAACCAGCCGTTGAACGCACCACCGAAACCGGCGGCGACGGCGATATATTGTTCGCCATCGATCTCGTACGACATCGGCGCGGCCATGATCCCGGTGCCGATGCTGAGCCGGCGGAGCACCGCGCCGGTCTTGCCGTCATAGATGTTCAGATAGCCGTCGGCCGATCCTTGCAGCACCAGCCCGTTGGCGGTGGTCATCACGCCGCCGCTCCACACCGGAATCGTCTTCGATCGCCACACGATCTTGCCGGTGGCCGGATCGAAAGCGCGCAGTTCCTCCTCGAAACGCGGCCTGGGCTGCCCCTTGAACGACGGATCGTCGAGCGCTTCCGGCCCACCCAGCGCAGGGATGCCGGAAGTGGATCCCTGCACGACGCTGTACGGCCTGTAGGGCTGCGGGGTAGTCGAGAAGGTTTCGGCCACTTCGTAGACGGGAATGTAAACGAGCCTAGTCTGCTCGCTATACGCCATGGGCGGCCAGTTATGGCCTCCCAGCTCGGAAGGCCAGACCAGCTTGGTCTTCTTCGAATAATCACCCTGCTCGGTGAACACTGGCCGTCCTGTCTTGAGATCGACGCGATCGGCCCAGGTAACCGTGGTATATTTCTCGGCCGAAAGCAGCTCGCCCGTCACCCGGTCCAGCACATAGAAGAAGCCGTTCTTCGGCGCCTGCATGATCACCTTGCGCGTGCGCCCACCGATTTCGATATCGCTGAGGATCATGTTCTGGGTGGCGGTATAGTCCCAGCTATCCCGCGGCGTGGTCTGATAATGCCATTTCTTCCGGCCGCTGCCGGCGTCCACCGCGACGATCGAGGAGAGGTAGAGGTTGTCGCCGCCGGACGGGCTGCGCGACCAGGCCGGATGCGGGCTGCCGTTGCCGGTACCGATATAGACGATGTTGGTATCCGGATCATAAACGATCGAATCCCAGGCAGTGCCGCCGCCACCCAGGTTCCAGGCCGATTTGGGATCCCAGGTCCTGCGTGCTTCAGTGACTTCCGGGTGCTCATCCGGGCCCGCCGCGGGATCGCCCGGCACGATGAAGAAGCGCCAGGCCAATTTGCCGGTCTTCTTGTCGAGCGCGGTGACATAGCCCCGCACCCCCATCTCGCCGCCGCCATTGCCGATGACGACATTGTTGCCCGCCACCCGCGGTGCACCGGTGATCGCATAGCTGCGGCTGCGATCGGTGATCGTATCGACTTTCCACTGCTGCTTGCCGGTCCTGGCGTCGATCGAGACGAGATAGCCGTCGAGCGTCGCGACATAGACGCGGCCGTCATCCACCGCGACGCCGCGATTGACCACATCGCAACAGGTGCGCCGGGCGAAATGGCCGTCGACCTCGGGATCGTAGCGCCACAATTCCTTGCCGCTACGCGCGTCGAGCGCATAGACCACGCTCCAGGGGCCCGACAGATACATCACCCCGTCCTTGACGATCGGGGTCGCCTCAACGCCGTGATTAGTGCGCCCGCGCACGGTGAAGTCGGAGAATTCCCACGCCATACCGAGCTTGTCGACATTGGACGCATCCACCTTCGACAGCGGATAATAGTGCGCGGTTTCGCGCATCCATTCCGCCTGTCTTCCGGCTCCTGCGCCGCTTCCATCACCACAGGCCGCCAACGCCCCTGCCAGAGCGAGCCCCGCCACAAGCGACCATCCGATCCGTCCCCGCATCCGATCCAACGCACCACCTCAAGCATCATGTCATCCCGAATGAAATCGGGCCTCGGGGGATTTGCATGACCGCGAACTCGCGCATAACTAGAAATACTGATGCTCAGACTGAGACAAAGGCATTCCTTCAGCACTCAGATCTTTAATCAACGAATAGAATCGAAAAATTGGCGGAGACACATCCCGGAAATATATAAGGCTTCGTGTTATCCATCCTAAGGCTCAGGATGAGTATTTCTCGTTGGCTGCATCAACTCGATCCATGCAAGTCAAGATGATCGATACAGCCATGGCGGCGTGAGCGCTTGCTCCGGCTGTCCGCGGCGATTCACGCGAACCGCGCCGGCAACCGCCGGTGAGCGGCCCCGGAGGAAAAATTGACCAGCTGGACGAGACGCAAGCCGATCCATCCGGCAGGTGAACGCAGCCCGGATGCGCTGCCGCCGACCCTGTCCTGGCCGCACCTGCTGGCGCTCGGCGTGGGCGCGATCGTCGGCACCGGCATCCTCACCCTGATCGGCGTCGGCGTGGATCGGGCCGGGCCGGCGGTCCTGCTTTCGTTCGCCGTCGCGGGCTTCGTCTGCACCTGCGCTGCCCTTGCCTATGCGGAACTCGCCTCGATGATGCCGGCCGGAGGCAGCGCCTATGGCTATTCCTACGCAGTGCTCGGCGAAGCGATCGCCTGGATCGTGGGGTGGAGCCTGATCCTGGAATATTCGCTGGTGGTATCGACGGTGGCGGTCGGCTGGTCCGGTTATGCCGCGCCGTTGCTCGCCGGGATCGGTTTCCCCCAAGCACTCGGCAAGGGCCCGGAGCTTGGCGGCTTCGTCAATCTGCCGGCGATCTTCATCATCGCGATAGTCACCGGCCTGCTATTGCTCGGCACGCGAGAGAGTGCACGGATCAACACGGTGCTCGTGCTGGTCAAGATCGCCACCCTTTCGCTGTTCGTCGCAGTCGCCCTGCCCCATTTCGACGCCGCGAACCTGCAGCCATTCATGCCGTACGGCTTTGGATCACATGCCGGTGGCGACGGCACGGAGCGCGGCGTGATGGCCGCCGCCGCCATCATCTTCTTCGCATATTATGGCTTCGACGCGATCTCGACCGCCGCCGAGGAGACGAAGCGACCCGAACGCGACCTGGCGATCGGCATCATCGGATCGCTTCTGATCTCCACCCTGGTCTACCTGCTGGTCGCCGTCGCGGCGGTAGGCGCGTTGCCGTTCGGACGCTTCGCGAACAGCCCGGAACCGCTTGCGCTGATCCTGCGCTCGCTCGGCCAGGGCGGCATGGCGCGGATCATCGCTGCCGCGGCGGTGATCGCATTGCCCACCGTGCTGCTCGCCTTCCTTTATGGCCAGAGCCGGATATTCCTGGCGATGGCACGCGACGGCTTCCTGCCGGCGGGGCTGGCACGTATCTCTGGCCGGGGTACGCCAGTGCGGATCACACTGGTGACGGCGTTGCTGGTAGCGGCGATCGCCGGGCTGTTGCCGATCGGCGAGATCGCGGCGCTGGCCAATGCCGGAACACTGATCGCCTTCGCGTCGGTAGGATTGTGCCTGATGATCCTGCGCCGCCGCGCGCCAGCCTTGCCGCGCCCGTTCCGAACCCCCGCCGCGACGCTGGTGGGGCTCGGCGCGATCGGTGGGTGCCTCTATCTGTTCCTCAGCCTGCCGGGAAAGACCCTCCTCTGCTGCCTGGCCTGGAATCTGTTCGGGCTGCTGATCTACCTGCTGTACGGCCGCCACCGCAGTCTGCTCGCACGACGCTGATCCGAGCGAACCGCTACTGCGACAGGAGCCAGTCGATGAAGGTCTGGGCCGATTTCGAAACGGGGGCGGAGGCCCGGGTCAGAAGGTAGAACTGGCTGTTCGCAACCGCCTTGCAGTCCGACAGATATTGCAGCCTTCCTTGCTCGATCAGGTCCGAGATCAGTGAGGTGTGGCCGATCATGAACCCGCGCCCGTTGAGGGTCGCTTCCACCGCCATCGAATAAAGCGAGAAATTCTGAACGATCAGATTGGGTGGGCGCATGTTTCCGGTGCGCTGAAGCCAGTCGTCGAGATCGTCGCGCCAATAAGTGTCCACCATCAGCGGCAGGCCGATCGGCAATCCACATTCATCGCGTTTCATATTCTCCGCCACCGCGGGGCTGGCGACCGGGACGATCTCGTCGAACAGCAACTCGCGATGATCGCAACCGGGGAATGGCGGCTTGCCATAACGGATCGCAAAATCGAAGTTGGACGTGCGCAAGTCGACGATCGCCGGATCCGCCCAGATTTCGACCGACGCGCTTTCATGGGCACGGTGAAAACCTTCGATGCGCGGCCCCAGCCAGAGCTGCGCGAGCGCCGGCAGGATCGTGATGCGCACCGGCTTGATCGTGTCGGTGTTGGTGACTTCCCGGGTGGCGACGGTAAGCTGGTCGAGCAGCGGCATGACACGCTGGGCGTAACGCTTGCCGGCTTCAGTCAGGCGGACTCCCTGGGCATAGCGCTGGAACAGGCTGACGCCGAGAAAGGCTTCCAGCGCCTTGATCCGCTGGCTTACCGCCCCTGGCGTGACGTTGAGCTGCACCGCCGCCAGCGCGAAGCTCTCGGTCGCCGCAGTGGCTGCGAAGACACGGAGCCAATCGAGGTTGGGCAACTCCCTTGGCATTAGAAAATTTCTGCCTGAGCGTCTGATTTAGCCATTTGCCCACCCTAAATTTCGTTCGGAATATAACGAAAAACTTGAAACTTTCATAGAGTCGTTGCACCAAGTCATCAAGTTGAAACACATAGGGTAGAGATAGATATTCTATCGCTTACCCTTTGGCCACCTGTCCCTTTGCGCTCGCGTGGCCTTTACTGGAGGAAGCATATGGACATTACCCGGGCCAAGCATTTCGTTGACACGATGTGGGACGAGCAGATCGTCCCGACATTGGTCGACTATGTTCGCATTCCCAACAAATCGCCGGCCTTCGACCCCGACTGGCAGGCGAACGGCCATATGGATGCAGCGGTGGCACTGTTCGTCGACTGGGCACGTCCCCGGGTTGCGCCGATCGCAGGAGCGGTGCTGGAAGTGATCCGGCTCGAGGGGCGCACTCCCCTGCTCTACCTGGAGATACCCGGCACGATCGACGACACGGTCGTGCTTTACGGTCATCTCGACAAGCAGCCGGAGATGACCGGCTGGGCCGAGGGTCTCGGCCCCTGGCTGCCTGTATTGAAGGGCGATCGCCTCTACGGTCGTGGCGCCGCCGATGATGGCTATGCGATGTTCGGATCGATCGCAGCGATACTCGCGCTGCGCGACCAGGGGATCGATCATGCGCGCTGCGTCGTGCTGATCGAAGCGTGCGAGGAATCGGGCAGCTACGACCTGCCGCCCTATGTCGAGCATCTCGCCGACCGGATCGGCAGCCCATCGCTGGTGGTCTGCCTCGATTCGGGATGCGGCAATTACGATCAGTTGTGGCTGACCACCTCGCTGCGCGGGCTGATCAATGGCACATTGCGCGTCGATGTGCTCAGCGAAGGAGTCCATTCGGGCGCCGCTTCGGGCATCGTGCCGTCAAGCTTCCGGATCGCGCGCGAATTGCTGTCGCGGATCGAGGATATGGCTACCGGTACGATAGCACTGCCCGAGTTGCAGGCCGCCATTCCGCCGGATCGGATCGAGCAGGCGCATCACGCGGCAGAAGTGCTGGGCGACGGCATCTGGTCGTCCTTTCCGCTGGTTGCGCAGACACGGCCCGCAGCGGAGGATCTGGTTGAGCTGTTGCTGAACAACACCTGGCGCCCACAAATGGCGATACTGGGTGCGGACGGCATCCCGCCGCTTGCCAATGCCGGCAACGTCCTGCGCCCCTATACAACGCTGAAGTTCAGCTTTCGCATTCCGCCCACGGTCGATGCCACGACGGCCCGGCGCGCGATCGAAGCGCGGCTGCTGGCGGATCCGCCTTATGGTGCGACGGTGACGTGCGATTTTGCCGAGTGCTTCGCGGGCTGGAACGCCCCCATGCTGGCACCCTGGCTGGAACGAGCTATCGAACGAGCATCACAGCACGCGTTCGGCCAGCCCCCGGCTCTGGCCGGCGAGGGCGGCGGGATTCCCTTCATGCTGATGCTGGGCGAACGCTTTCCCGAGGCCCAGTTCATGATCACCGGCGTGCTGGGGCCGCACTCCAACGCACACGGCCCAAATGAATTCCTCCACATCCCGACGGGAAAGGCAGTGACGCTGGCGGTGGCGACCGTCGTCGCGGCACATGCCGGGCAGGACTGAGAGGTTCCTCGATCCCGCACGAGGGCTATTTGATCGCCGCCAGCGTGTAGAGAAATTCGGCATATCCCATGGTCGCATCGACAAGGCCGGCGACCTTGGGGTTGGTCGAGTCGATCAAATAATATTCGTCCGGCGCGTGCGCCCGGTCGCCCGTGCCCAGCCCGAACCTGCCGACCGGCTGCGACACCGGCGGCTGGGTAAATGCCCCGCCCGGCCAGCTTCCCGCGAGCCGCGGGTTGAAATCGGGCCGCACCCCCAGCCTGGTATAGGTCGCCGCTTCGGCGCGGATCAGCCGGCTATTCTCGTCGGTCTCGGTAGGATCATAGCCGCCGCTCACATTCATCTCGATATCGGCGAAGCCGCGCTGGTCGAGATGCGCGCGTAGCTTGCGCTCTGCCTCGGCGCGGGTCTGATTGGGCACCAGCCGCAGATCGAGCTTGGCGACCGCACGGCCCGGCAGCACCGTCTTGCCGCCCGGACCGGTATAGCCGGCCACCAGCCCTTCGATATTGACAGTGGGTTCCTGAACGAGGCGGATCATCGTCTCCTCGAACGGAAGATCGTCGATCCAGTGCGTTATCTCGAACGCCCGCATCAGTTCCGCTTCGCTCGAATGTTTCGCCGACTCGCGCACCATCGCCTTCTGGCGTTCAGTCAGCGGCCGGACATTCTCGAACCAGCCGTCGATTGCCGGCCGGTTGCCGTCGGGTGAGACCAGGGTCTGCAATGCCTGGACCAGCCGCCAGGCGGGAGAATCGACTGCTGCCTTGAGACTGGAATGGATGTCGCGCCTTGGGCCCCTGCCCCATTTCGCGCCGCTCGCCACCAGCTCCAGCTCGATGATACCCTTGGCGCCGAGCTCGATCGCCGCATTGCCTGCCTGGTCCTGCAGCGAGCAGGGCATGAACACGCCATCGCATTTCTGCAGCGCAGCCAGTATCCTGGGGCTGGTGACGAGCTGGCGGAAGTGCGGCGAGCCGATCTCTTCCTCCCCTTCGCAGACAAGGACCAGGTTGACCGGCAACTTGCCGCCGACCGCATGGATCGCGTGAAGTGCAGCAAGGAAAGTCGCCTCCGGTCCCTTCTGGTTGACCGCGCCGCGACCCACCATCACCGTGCCAAGGCCCTCGCGTTCGACGAGCTTCCCTTCAAGCGGCGGCGACGACCATTCGGCGGGGTCATATTGCTTGACGTCATACATGAAATAGAGGCCCAGCGTGCGCCTGGCTCCAGCATCAAGCGTGGCGAACACGCCGGGATGGCCATCGGTCGGCATCACCTCGACATGCTGGAATCCCGCCTCCCGCGCGAGTTCAGCCATATAGGCGGCACCTTCGGACATGTTGCGGTTCTCGGCCGCGATCGAGGGAAGCGCGACCCAGTCGCGGATGCGCTTGATCGACGCCTGCTTGCCGGCCTCGACCGCCTTGCGGATATCGGCCATCGCCGGAGCGGCCAGAAGGTCGAGCGGGTTCATCGCCACGGCCCCAGCCCCCAGCGCGGCGGCACCGCGGATCAGCTCGCGCCGGTTGGGCCGGCGGTTATTGCGATCGTCCATGTTGAGTCTTCCTGTCGAGTGCGCGGAGAACGGTGGCAGGCCGGGTTGCCCGTCACCCACCCCAGGTCGAGGTCAGCAGCCGCTGGAAGTTGCCGCCGAGGATCGCCTTGATGTTGTCCCGCGAATAGTTGCGGCGAAGCAGTTCCTCGGTGAGATCATAAACCCGGCGAGGATGATCAAAGCCGTCAGTATCGATCTTGTCGCGCCACAGATATTTGGGACCGGTGAAGGCCCTCAACGATTTCTGGAGTTCGGGCGGCATGTCGTCATAGCCGTGCAGATCCAGATCGCTGCCCATGCCGATATGGTCCATTCCGACCAGCTTCACTGCATGGTCGATGTGATCGACAATGTTCGCGACCCTGGTAGGCTCGGCATGAGTAACGAAATTGCGCACGCCGCTGATCCCCATCACGCCGCCCTTGCTGGCGCACGCCCTGATCGCTTCGTCGGTCTTGAGGCGGGGGTGATCGTTGAGCGCACGACAATTGCTGTGGGTGATCGCGATCGGCTTGCTCGACAGCGCGATCGCGTCAAGCGTCGTCCGATCGCCGCAATGCGAAACATCGACGAGCATGCCGACTTTGTTCATCTCCGCAATGATCGCAGCACCATAGTCGGTGACGCCACCGTCCACCCGCTCGGTCGAGCCCGAGCCGAGACGATTCTGGCTGTTATAGGTCACCTGCGAAACGCGCTGGCCGAGCTTGAAGAAGAAATCGACATCCTCGACCTTCTGGAAGTGATCGGAATTCTGCATTCCCATGATCACAGCGATCTTGCCGTCGCGCTTGGCAGCCAGGATGTCCGCCATCTTGTCCACGCCAGTGAAGACGTGCGAATTCACCGCGACATAGTGACCCCAGAGCACATAGAATGAGAGCACGTCGTCGCGGGCATTGGGGCCGCCGATACCGACACCATGGTGGATCGCGCTGATTCCGCTTGATCGGTATTCGCCCGCCAGCTTCCCGGTCATCGGCGCCGGTGCTTCGTCGATCTTGATCGGGTGCAGCATGTCGATCACCAGCGATTCCTGGACGAGATCGACAATTTTCCTGGAATATTCGCGTGGCGGATAGGCGGCGGTCTGCGCACGCACCGGCCGGCCGATGAAAGGAGCGGCTACCGCAGCCGCCACCGCGCCGCCAATTACCCCTCGACGTGAGAATTCCGACATTTGCCCGCCCCTCGACGCTCGCCCTGGACCATGATCCGAAGGCTCCCTGCGTCATCGAGGATAGGCAGCGGCCCGGGCGCGGCGCAAAACAATAGGTCTAGGCCAAAGCCGCAGAAATTCTGCACCAAGCCTAGCTTCCGGTTCGCGCAATCGGCCGCCGCAGGATCAATGGCATCGGATGGATGACAACTTTCACGGTGCCAGTCTTCCAGAACATCATCGACCTCGTGCTGCGTGCGCAAGGCCTTTGCCGCGCATGCCCTCGATCCGCTTTTTGCCGTTTGCACCGATATGGTCGAAATATCGGTTGACTGTGTACCATTAGAATACAATATGTATACATGAGTTTACAGGAATTTGCGGGGGCCGGAAGAATGAATCGATCGTGTCGTGGGGAGCGCCACCATGCCCTGCCCAGCCCTGTCGCCTTCCGGGACTAGATCGATCGTGCAGCCCATCATCGACAAGCCTGCGCCCGTGGACTCCGACGCAATCGCGCGCGAGGCGATCGAGATCCTCGCAAGACTGGTGTCGTTCGACACCACCTCAACCGACTCCAATCTCGCGCTGATCGAGTATGTCGAAGCCTATCTCTCCGGGCATGGCATCACCGCGCACCGCGTGACCAATGCTGACCATTCGAAGGCAAACCTGCTCGCAACGATAGGCCAGGGCACCGCTGGCGGTATCATCTTGTCGGGCCATACCGACGTTGTCCCCGTAACCGACCAGCCATGGAGTTCCGACCCGTTCGAACTGATCGAGCGCGATGGCCGGCTCTATGGCCGGGGCACCAGCGACATGAAGGGGTTCCTGGCGCTCGCCTTGGCCGCCGTGCCGTTGCTCGCCAACGAACAGCTCGAACGACCGGTACACCTCGCCTTCTCCTATGACGAGGAAATCGGCTGCCTCGGCGCGCCCGACCTGATTCGCAGCATCCTCGACCTTGGCTACACTCCGATGGCGGCTATCATCGGCGAGCCGACCAACATGCAGATCGTCAACAGCCACAAGAGCATCCAGGTCTACGAAGTCGTGGTCACAGGTCGCGAAGCGCACTCGAGCCTGGTGAGCCAAGGCATCTCGGCCAACATGGTCGCGATCGACTTGCTGTCGGCTCTCGCCCGAATTGCCGACGCGGAGACGCGCCAGCGGAATCCACATTTCGATCCGCCCTGGTCGACGCTTACGGTCGGCACCATCCATGGCGGCACCGCGCCCAACATCCTCGCGCGCGAATGCCGCTTCACCTTCGACCTGCGCTGCGTGCCCGATCGCGATGCCGATCAGGTCCTTGCCCCCTTCTGGACCGCCGTCGAACAGGCACGGCAGCGCCTCGCCGCTGAAGGGGACGACACCGGGATCACGGTTGAGCAACTGGCCAAAGTGCCTTCGCTCCGGCGCGAACCCGAGGGTGCTGCCGAGCAACTGTCGGCAATGCTGAGCGGTGCGAATACGCCTGGCACCGCAGTTTCCTATGGCGCAGAGGCCGGCCAGTTCCAGCAAGCGGGTCTTTCCACTGTCATATGCGGCCCGGGATCGATAACGCAGGCGCATCGACCGGACGAGTTCATCGAACTCAGCCAGATCGAAGCAGGTGCCCGCTTCATCTCAAGGCTGGTTGCATTTGTCCGGATTCGTTGAGGGGGCTCTGGGATGGCGAAGAAGAAAGCCGTTGAACCAATCGAGATCGAGGACGGCGCGGGTGATGACGAGGTCCGGCAATCGAGCGGCCAGCGGGTCTATTCGCTGCTGCGCGAACAGATACTGAGCCTCAAGCTTCCCCCCAACGCCGAGCTCGACGAAGTGCAGTTCAGCCGCGAGCTGGGCTTTTCCCGGACCCCCATTCGCGAGGCGCTGATCCGGCTCGCCGCCGACAGTCTCGTCGTGCTCGCGCCCAATCGCGGGGCGCGGGTGGCGCCGCTGGATTTCGACCAGGTGCCGCAGGTTCTGGAAACGCTCGAACTGTACGAGCGTGCCACGACGCGTTGGGCGGCCCAGCGCCGCCTGCCACACCATCTTGCCGCGCTCGAGCGCGCCAATGGCGAATTCGCCGCCGCATGCGAGACCGGCGATCCGCGGCTGGTGGTCGAGACCAACTGGGCCTTCCACGATGCGATCAACCAGTCGTGCGGCAACCAGTATCTGGCGGCCGATTGCTCGAAGATGCTCCGCGGCGTGATGCGCCTCTCGCTGCTCGCCTTCCGCCAGAATGATATGAGCCTTGCCGACTATGACGTGGTCGTCGCGCAGCATCAGGAAATGATCGAGGCGATCCGCGCCGGCGATGCCGACCGCGCCGAGGAACTCGCCTATCTCCATTCCGACGAATTCCGCGACCGGATGAAGACCTTCATCTCCGGCAGGCGGACTTCGGAACTGTCACTCGGCGAGCGTAGCGTTGCGCGCTAGTCCTCCATATCCGCCGACATGTGCCGCGCGGCGAGGAAAGTGATGATCGCGGTCGGTATGGTCAGCGCCATCACGATCAGCAGGGCATAGCGCAACCCCGCCGGACCATGGGTCGCGCTGAACATGTCGCTGAGCGCGCCGGTCACCACCGGCCCCACCCCGAAGCCGAGCAGATTGCCGAAGAACAGCATGATCGCGATCGCCGTGGCGCGCCGCGCGCTGCCGCAGACTGCATGGATCGCAGCGAAGGATGCCGGCAACGAGGCATAGAGCAATATCCCGCCGATCGTGCTGACCACGAGGAACCAGGTCAGGTCGTCGATCAGGAACATCCCCATGCACGGCACGGCTGCCAGTCCGAAACCGATCGCCGGAAACCAGGCAGTCCATCGCCGGTCGCGCCGCACCAGCACGTCGCATAACCACCCGCCGACCAGACTCCCGACCAGCACCGCGAAGGCGGAACTCATACCGTAATAGAGCCCGGCGGTCGCAATCGGGCTGCCGACGACACGGATCAGATAGGACGGCACGAACACCAGCGAGCCATAGGCCGCGAAGCTGTAGAGAGTGGAGGCGATCAGCAGCCGGACATAGGCCGGTTTCGCCGCCAGACGCCGGATCGAGACCGCGAAGCTCTCGCCGGGCCCTGCACTGACCACCCCTGCGCCGCGGCGCGGTTCGTCGAGCACCAGAAAGACGATCGCCGCGATCAGCAATCCCGGCAACCCGAAGGCGACCAGCGTGAAGCGCCAGCCGAACGCCGTCACCAACTGCGACCCGATCGACAGCCCCACGAGATAGCCCGCCGTGCCCGACGTCGCGAAGATGCCGATCGCCCGCGCGCGCATGTCGGCCGGGAAATAGTCGACGATCAGCGACTGCGAGGGCGGTGTCGCCCCCGCCTCCCCGACGCCGACACCGATCCGCGCGGCAAGCAGGTGCCAGAATCCGGTCGCGGCAGCACAGAGCATGGTCATCACACTCCACACGCTGATGGCAACGGTGATCAGCAGCTTGCGGTCGCCGCGATCAGCATAGCGCGCGATCGGCAGGCCAAGCACCGAATAGAGCAATGCGAAGGACAGGCCGCTGAGCAGCCCGAGTGCGGCGTCCGAAACCTGGAACTCGTGCTTGATCGGCTCGAGCAGTACCGAGATGACGACCCGATCGACCGAGCTCGACGTGCCGACCAGGAACAGCACCGCGAGGAAGATCCAGCGCCGGAGCGGCGCATAGCGATGCGCCGCGTCCGGCGTAGACGGTTCAGTCCCGGCGATCGCTCCCATTGCGGTCCTCCCAGGTCTTGAACCAGCGCAACACACGCACGCCCTGGTCGACCTGTGCCTCCAGCCGCGCGGCGGCATGGCCTTCCTCCGGATAGAGCACCAGTTCGGACGGCACGTCGCGCAGTATCAGGGCATGATGGAACTGGATCGCCTGGGTCGGCGGCGTGGTCTTGTCCATCTCCCCCGCGATCAGCATCGTGGGTGTCGAGACCTTGTCGGCATGCCGCAGCGGGCTGCGCGTGTCGAAGATCGCGCCGACCTCATAGGGGCCACCCTTCGAATAGATTTCAAGGAATTCGGGATGGTGCGCCGTGAAGAAGAAGGACCGCATATCGCTGAGCGGCGCGATCGCGCAGGCAGCGCTGAACCGGTCGGTCTGGGTGACCAGCCAGGTCGTCATATAGCCGCCATAGCTGCCGCCCGTGACAAACAACCGCGCGCCGTCAACTCCGTGATGCGCGATGACATGATCGATGCCGGCAAGCACATCATGCCGGTCCTCGCCACCCCAGTCGCCAATGACTCGGCTGGCGAAATCCAGCCCCCGCCCCGAACTGCCTCGCGGATTGGGAAAGAGCACGGCATAACCCTGACTCACCAGCAGCGCACCCAGCGGATTGTCGAAGCTCCAGCTGTCGCGAAACAGATGCGACGGCCCGCCATGGATGAAGACGACGAGCGGCGGGCGAACCACACCGGCCGGCATCATCAGATAGCCCTGCACCTCCAGCCCGTCTCGGCCACGCCATCGGATCGCTTCGGCCGATCCGATCGTGTCGATCAAAGCCCGAATGCCCGCATTCGCGAGGTCGAGCACCATGCGCTCGCGACCATCCTCGACCCGCGAGAGATGCGGATAGCAGCCCGATCCATGCCCCGGCACGAGCACCGCCCGCTCGCCGACCGGCGTGGCATAGGGGACCTTGCGGCCCGCCGTGCCGGACGATTCCCATTCGATCGTCGCGATGCCGGTGGAAACATCGAGCGTACCCGCGACCGTCCCCGGCGCGCGGAAACCTGCGAAAAAGAGGCTGGTATCGTCGCGCCATGCCAGCGAGGAGATTTCGGCGCCAACCTCGGGCATCCGGGGCTCTCCGCCCTCGCGGTCGTACAGGACCAGGGTGCCGAGCGCGACCGTCCGGTGGAAGCGCCCCTGAAGCACGGCGATCCGCCGCCCGTCTGGCGATGCGCAGACCTTGGCCAGTTCCAGGTCGGAGGCGGCGAACGGTACGAACGGCCCGCCACTCGCCGGCGCGATCCCGATTCCGGTCTGATACCAGCCGCCTTCGGTCGGGCTCGCCGACAGGATCGCGACTATTTCATCCGGGCCACACCATTCAGCCTCCCACACATTCTGGCCGGCGACACCCAGATCAGTGAGCGTGCCGCTTTCCAAATCCCAGATTCGCGCACGTCGCCACTGATTATCGTGCCCGCCAGTCTCGACGGTCGGCATCCAGGACGGCCGCGCCTCGACCGCCGCGCTGCCGATCCGGGCGGTGCTCGCCGATCCGGCTGCGTCGGCGCCGGCATCGGCGCTCTGGATCAGAATGCGCCGCCCGTCCGCCGACCAGGCAAAGGTTTCGACCGCTTCTCCGGCCAGGACCGGGCCTGACCGACGCGACCCAAGATCCCGTGCGTCAGCGAGGCACAACTGGAAATTGCCGCCACCCTGTCCGCGATCCGACAGGAACGCGAGGGTGGCGCCATCGGGCGACCAGCGCGGATCGGTATCGTTCGAGCCGTCGTAGGAGAGCAGGGCCATCGCCCCGCCCTCCCCGAGGATCCCGATCCGCGTGACGGGAAAACCACCGCCCGCGTCATAGATCGGCCCGGCAATGGCGATCGCGCCGGTCGCCGGATTCTCCACCGCGTGGACGATCGCATGAAAATGCCCCGCGCCCGGGCGGTAGAGTGTCTCGAAATAGCCAGCGACCCGCTCCCGGATCGCCGACTCGACTTCCTCATGCATCGTCGGTCCCATCGTCAGCACATGCCGTCTTAGCCACCGCAAGGGCCGGCCAGCCACCCCTCAAAGGTGGAACTCGAACTGGAGGCCGACCGTGCGCGGACGCTGGCGCATGAACAGGCTGATATCGCTCGGCGGCTGGAGCACGCTGTGATCGTTCGTGATGTTCTCGATGAAGAAGGTCGTCGTCCAGTTGGCCGGCGACTTGATCGAGAAGGCGGCGCGCGCCGTCAGCGGCGCGTCGCTGACATAGAGCCGGGATATGCCGGCCACGAGCGCGCGTGCCGGGATGGCCGACCGATAGTTAATCGAGCCTTCGAGCCGGCCTTCCAGTCCCCCGCCGCCGAGCGCGAAATTATAATCGGCAAAGCCGCTCGCAGTGTGCTCGGGCGAGAAGGACAAACGTTCGCCCTTCTTGAACAACACGGTCAGGTTCGACACCACCTGCTGATCGAGTTTCAGGCCGCTCCAGCTATAGGTACCGCCGATCGCGAAACCCGGTGCCGGCCGCGCGGTCAGCGACAGATCGACACCGAAGCCGCTGGCCGACGGGCCGTTGACCGAGGCCGCGATCGGCGCCCCCAGGTAGCGCAGGGTCAGGTTCTGCTGAATGTCGTTCCACTTGATGTAGAACAACGCGGCATCGAAACTCAGCCGGCCGTCAAGCACGCTGCCCTTCGCGCCGATTTCGTAATTGTGCAGCTTGTCCGCCTTGACCGATGGCAGGTCGGGCGCCGCGGCGATGACCGACGGGCTCTGGTTGAAACCGCTGCGGAACCCCTGCGAATAGGAGGCATAGGCAGTGAAGGTCCTGCTCGGAAGATAGGTCAGCACGACCCGCGGCGTGATGGCATCGAACGTTTCGGTGCGACTGACGAGCGGCTGGGTTGGGACACCGGTCGTCGGCGTCAGCTCGATCTGCGACACGCGGTCGTTGAAATAGCGCAGGCCGCCGGTCAGCTCGAGCTTGCCGTCCATGAAGCTCTGGGTCAGCTGGCCGAACACGGCAAAGGACTTGGACTTGTCGTTGGTGTTGATCGGCGCAGGCAATACGAACAGCGTCTGGTGGAGCAGATCGGTCGCGTCGCGGTAGAAGCCGCCGAGCGACCATTTCAGGCTGCCTGACCCGGTCGAGTTCAACAGCAGTTCCTCGGTGAACACCTTGGAGCGGATCTCAGTGAAGAGCCGCTGGCCGGCGCCAAGCGAGGTATAGTCGCGCTGGCTCAGATTGGTGAACTGAAGATAGCTGGTCGCACTGCTGATGCTGACGCCCGGCAGTTCGTACCCGAGCTTGGCGCTGTACGCATCAAAGTTCAGCGTCTGCGGCAGCGGCACCGGTGACGACTGATTGCCGTTGCCATCCGCATAATTGGGCGCATCCTGGTCGATACGCGAGATCCATGCCGACAAACCGACGCTGAATTCGTCTGTCAGCTGAGCGTTCAGCTTCGCACGGAAATAGCGCGATTTCTGGTCGTTGGCATTGCGCTTGTTCTGCGCCGGCTGATCGATCCAGCCGCCCGCATCCTCGGCACCGGCAACGACACGCAGCGCGAGCTTGCCCGGTACCAGCGGCATGTTGACCGCGATGTCGCCGCGATAGCTCATCGCGCCACCTTCAGTGGCGGACAGGCCGGCGCGAGTCTTGAGCTCGAACTTGTCGAGATTGGCATCGTTGGTGATCAGCCGCACCACGCCCGCCAGCGAATTAGCGCCGTACAATGTGCCCTGCGGCCCGCGCAGCACCTCCACCCGCGCCATGTCATAGGCGTTGGTGTCAGGCAGGATCGCCGACTTCACCAGACCGAATGGCACCGAGTCGATATAATAGGCGGCCGTGCTCGAGCCTGAGAGCGTGGCGCCGGCGGCTGCGACGCCGCGGATGGTGAGTTGGGTCGCACCGCCCTGGGCGGTGCTGGTGATCGACAGACCCGCGACCGACCGCAGGGCATCGGTAACGCCGCCAGTCGACTGTCCGTCGAGCTTGTCGCCACCAAGCACCGAAATCGAGATCGGCACATTCTGCAACCGCTCGCTGCGCTTCTGCGCGGTAACGACGATGTCCGCCTGCTCTTCAGCCACTGCGGGCGCCGCTGCCTGCTCAGACGAAGTCTGTGCGCTCGCGGCTGATATAGGCATCCAGGGCAGGACCAGAGCCGCTCCGTACCTCAATCCCATCGCTCGCTTCGTGACCATCGAATTCCCCTATGTCCAGCGTCTCACGCCTTTGGGCGTGTTATGAAATACGCAGTAAACACAGTTTGTATAATCTGTGTAGACAAGTCAAGCGATCAACTTTAACGCTCCCCGAAGCCGATCGAGGGGAATGGAAATGGACGGTAGCGAGACAGGCACGGCAGGCGGGATCGAGACATTCCGCGGCGTCGTTTTCCCGTGGCATTGCGATATGATGGGCCACATGTCCGTGCAGCATCAGATGCCGCTGCTCGACAATGCAGTCTATCATCTCCTAGGCGCGTTCGGCCCCTCGGTGCTTGAACGGGACGGTCGCCGTATCGGCTGGGCCGATGTCTCGCACGAGATTCGCTACCTCCATGAACTGGTCGCCAGCGACCTGGTGGTCCTCCGTTCCGGCATCGTCTCGGTCGGCACCTCGTCGCTGCGCCATCGCACCGTCATGGCGCGCCGTTCCGACGGCCGCGCCTGCACGATGATGGAGGGGGTGACCGTCCGCTTCGATCTCGGCGCGCGCAGGTCGATCCCGCTTTCCGACGAGGATCGCGCGACCGCAGCCCGCCTCTCCCCACCCGAACTCCCATGACCCCGAACACAGGACAGACGATGGAAAGAATATTGGTCACCGGTGCCGGCGACAGCGTCGGCCGCACGATCGCCGAGCGTTTTCTCGGCAAGGGCCACAAGGTCCATATCTGCGACATCCGCGCCGACGCCGTCGCTGCGACGCTCGCCGACAATCCGGGCATGAGCGGCAGCGCAGTGGACATTGGCGTGCGTACCGATGTCGACCGCCTGTTCGAGGATGCCCGCGCCGCGGTCGGCGACCTTACCATCCTGGTCAACGTCGTCGGCATGGCCGGCCCCCGTGCGCCGATCGAAGACATCGATGAGGACGAATGGGACAAGACCATCGCGGTCAACCTGTCCGGCATGTTCTATTGCATGAAACGCGCAGTGCCGATGCTGAAGGCCAATGGCGGCGGATCGATTGTCAACTTCTCGACCTGCTCGACCCGCACCGGCATCCCCTTCCGCGCCCCGTATATTGCCTCCAAGGCGGGCGTCGAAGGGCTGACCAAAAACAGCGCGCGCGAGCTTGGACCGTTCGGCATCCGCTGCAACGCGATCCTGCCGGGCATCATCAACAACGATCGTTTCCGCTTCATCGTGCAGCGCAATGTCGACGCGACCGGACGCAGTTTCGAGGAGATTGAGAACGATTATCTCAAATATGTCTCACTGCGCACCAAGGTCGAACTGAGCGAGTTCGCCGACATGGTCGAATTCCTCACCTCGGATGCGGGCAGGAAGATCACCGGCGAGACGATCGCGGTCAGCGGCAACATGGAATGGGAGGAATAGAGATGACCGGCAACAAGACCATCCTCACCTGCGCCGTCACCGGCGGCGCCCCCTTCAACCCGAAGCATCCGTCGATGCCGATCACGCCCGCGCAGATCGCCGATGCCTGTATCGAGGCAGCGTCGGCCGGCGCCAGCATCGTCCATATCCATGTTCGCGATCCGGAAACCGGTGCAGGCAATCGCGACCGCGCGCATTTCCGCGAAGTGGTCGATCGGGTCCGCCAGACCGGCACCGACATCGTGCTCAACCTCACCTGCGGCATGGGTGCCTATTTCCTCCCGGATCCTGAGCGCGAGGGGCAGATGCTGCCCGGCAGCGACGTGGTCGGCGTCGACGAGCGCGTAGCGCACATCGAGGAACTGCTGCCCGAGATCGCCACGCTCGACATCGTCACCAACAACCAGGTCGAGGGCCCGACCGACTATATCTATTTCAGCCCCACCCACACGCTGCGCGCCATGGCGAGGCGCTTCCAGGCGGCGGGTGTGAAGCCAGAGCTCGAAGTGTTCGGCGCGGGCGACATCCTGTTCGGCAACAAGCTGCTCGAGGAAGGGCTGATCGACGGTCCGGCGATGATGCAGATGGTACTCGGCGTGCAATGGGCGGCGCCCCACGGCGTCGATACCATCCTCTACCAGAAGGGCCTGATGGCCCCCGGCACCCATTGGGGCGCCTTCGGTATCGGCCGCGAACAGATGCCGATGCTCACCCAGACCCTGCTGCTCGGCGGCAACATCCGCGTCGGGCTTGAGGATAATCTCTATATGTCACGCGGCGTCTGGGCGACCAACGGCCAGCTCGTCGAGCGCGCCTATTCGATCGTCAATGCGATCGGCGGCTACAGCGTGGCGACCCCGGCCGAGACGCGCGAGATCTTGCAGCTTCGCCAGCCCGGGCGATAGGCTGCATCATGCTCCGCTCGATCCCGTATCTCGACGCCGAAATGGTGGAGCGCAGCACGCCGATGCCGGCGCTGATCGCGGCGCTGCGCAGGGCGTTCGCCGAAGGTCGCCATGTCGCGCCGGCCCGCCTGGCGACTGACATGAGCGATCGCGCGTCGCTGCTGGTCATGCCGGCCTGGCGCGCCAACGTGAGTCTGGGGGTGAAGGTGGTCGAGGTCGACCGGGACGCAAGCCCCGCGATCCGCGCCACCTACCTCCTGATCGACCGCGCCACGGGCACGCCGCGCGCGCTGTTCGATGGCGCGGCGTTGACCCGCCGTCGCACCGCGGCTGCCTCGGTGCTGGCCGCCGGCTATCTCGCCCGGCCACACTCGAAGCGCCTGTTGCTGCTCGGCACCGGCGCCCTGAACGCGCCACTGATCGAGGCCTATGCCAGCGCCTTCCCGATCGAGGCGATCCAGATCTGGGGCCGCGATCTCGCCAAGGCGGAGGTCGTAGCGGGTGCTGCGCGGGCACTCGGCTATCCGGCGGTGGCGACAGCCGATATCTCCACCGCGCTTCAGCGCGCCGACATCGTCAGCGCCGCCACCCTCGCCACAACCCCGCTGATCGCGGGAGAGGCGCTTGTGCCCGGCACGCATGTCGACCTGATCGGGGCCTTCCGGCCTGAAATGTGCGAGGCGGATGGTATCGCCTTCGCCCGCTCCCGCGTGTTCGTGGACACCCTGCACGGCGCACTCGAAGAGGCAGGCGACCTGCTCCAGGCGATCGCCGCTGGTCATTTCACCGCCGGCGCCATCGAGGGCGATCTCGCCGCGCTGTGTACTGGAGCCAATCCCGGCCGCGACGGCGACGATACCGCGATCACGCTGTTCAAATCGGTCGGCACGGCAATCGAAGATCTTGCCGCGGCCGAACTCGCCCTCGCAGGCCAAGCGCTGCCGTGATCGCGCTGGAACCTGTGGATCGCGCCCTGCTCGACGGCGAGCATGGCGCCGCCGCCGCTCGCGCGATGGCGATCCTGATGCGATATGGCGAGGCGTCGGGCGCGCGCCGCTTCGTCTCGGTCCAGTCGGCGCATATCGACGGATGCCTCTATCATGGCCCGTCGAGCATCGATTTCGCCCGGCGCTTCGTCGATCTCGGCGGGCGCGTGCGGGTGCCGACCACGCTCAACGTCGCCGCTGTCGATGTGACTCATCCCGACTGGCATTGCGGCCCGCCCGAACTGATCCCGGCCCAGAGCGAGCTGACCGAACTCCACGAAAAGCTCGGTTGCGTGCCTACCCTGACCTGTGCCCCCTATCAGCGCATGCTCCGCCCACGCGCCGGGGAACATGTCGCCTGGGCGGAATCCAACGCGATCGTCTTCGTCAACTCGGTGCTCGGCGCCCGCACGGATCGCTATGGCGACTTCGCCGATCTGTGCGCCGCGCTCACGGGCCGCGTGCCGATGGTCGGCCTGCACTGCGACGAGAACCGCCGTGCCCGATGCATCGTCACCATACCCTCACCCGATGCAGCCCGATTACCGCGCGATCTTTATTTCGCCGCGATCGGCTATGTTCTTGGTCGGCGCGCCATTGGCCAGGTGCCGCTGCTGCGCGGCCTTCCGGACGATACGACGGAGGACGAACTCAAGGCGCTAGGTGCGGCCGGCGCCTCTTCCGGTGCCCTCGCCCTGTTCCATGCCGAAGGCGTCACGCCGGAGGCGGGCCGGCAGGTCCCTGATGGCCTGCCTATCCTCACCATCGCATCCGAAGACCTGGAGGCGGCCGTCGCCAGCCTCTGCCCGGTCAAACCGGGCGAGCGAGTCGCCGCCATCTGCCTGGGCACCCCTCATTATTCGATCGCCGAGTTCCGGGCGCTCAGCGCCGCCGTAGAGAAACGAACACCGGCACCATCGGTCTCGACCTTCGTCTCGACATCACGCGAGATCGCCGCAACCGTGGAAGCCGATCCGGCCCTTGCCCCACTGCGTGTCTTCGGCGTCCGGCTTGTGGTCGACACCTGCACCTATCTCGCGCCCGTGGTTGCCGCGCGTGATGGCGTGATCCTCACTACCTCCGGTAAATACGCGCACTACGGCCCCGGCAATCTTCAGCGCAGGATCGGCCTGATGACGCTCGAACGCTGCATCCGCTCGGCCGAACTCGGCGAGGTGGCACCGTGACGATCAAGGCGCGCGCGCTGACGCCCGGGCACGCCTCCGGGACTATCCTCAAGCTCGATGTCTCGCTCAGCTTCTGGGGCGGAGTCGATCTTCACAGCAGCGAGATCATCGATCGCAGCCACCCGGACTGCGGCAAACGGATCGCCGGCCGCGTGCTGCTCATGCCAAGCGCGCGTGGCTCCTCCTCATCTTCCAGCGCGCTGGTCGAGCTGGCGCGGTCAGGAATGGCACCGCTGGCGATCGTCATGCTCCAGCACGATCCCATCCTGGTGATCGGCGCGCTGGTCGCAGCGGAGCTCTATGCGATCGACATTCCTGTCGTGATCCTCGCCGAGGCCGATTGGCCGACATTGCACGATGACGACAATATCTCGCTGCGGGTTGTCGGCGATCGGGCGCAGATCGCCCTCGCCTGAGACATCTTTCACATCAATGGCGCCCGACTCTGGATCTGTGGAAATCAGGTCACAGGCGAGCGAGGCGGCGATGCAATAGCGATCAATCCCCACCACTCGACGCGGACCGGTCAAAGCGATCGCGCGAAATGAAACACATACGTCATGACACCTTCCTAAAGGCCCGCGCTGAACCTGAAAGCGAAAGCGCGTGCACATGGACGATGCAGGATATCGACAGCTGCGCGCGGAAGCGTATCGCCAGATCTATCGGCAGTTGCGTGATCATGACGCGGCTGAGGATCTCGTGCAGGACAGCCTGCTCCGTCTGTTTCGCTACCAGGGCAAGATCGCCAATATCGGCGCGATGGTCCGCGTCATCGCCGGCAATCTGATCCGCGATCATGTCCGCTCACGCGCGAGGCGCGCCGAAGAGCCCCTTCCCGCAGAATTCGAGATCGCTGCGGAAGAGCCCCGCGTCGATACAGCGCTCCTGCACCGCGAGCGGGTCGGGTTGGTGGAGGATATCCTCGCCGGCATGACGCCGCTGCGCCGCGAAATATTCCTGCGCCGGCGGCTGCACGGTCAATCGGCCAAGGAGGTCGCCGCCGCGCTCGGCATCACTCCTGCGGCCGTAGACACACATGTCGCCCGTGCCGTTCTTGTGCTTCACCAGGAGATGAAGGAAATTGCACAGCGGGAGGATGCCGCATGAACCGGGCGCTGGACGACATGGAGGACGAGGCCGCGGCGCTGTGGGTTGGTCGCCATCTCGACGGCATGATCGACGCCACCGCCTTCAGCGCGTGGCTCGCCGGCGCACCCGATCGACGCGCCCGGTTCGATGCGCTCTGGGCCACCTGCATGGACGACGCGGTCACCGATGCGCTCGAGCGGCAGGACAAGGTGCGATCCGACACACCCTCTCACAAAGCGGACAGGAAAATTGCGCTCGGCACCGGCCTCGCAGGCGCGGTCGCGGCAGCGTTCCTGTTCGCATGGTTCACCCCCGCCATCCGGTTCGCGCTGACACCTGCGCAGGAGTTCGCCACACGGACCGGAGAGATACGCACAATTGCGCTGGAAGATGGCTCGCAGGCAGTTCTCAGCGGCGAAAGCAAAATTCGCGTGAAGCTTGGATCGGATCGACGCGAAGTGACGCTCGCCCGGGGCGAGGCCTTCTTCATCGTCCAGCACGACAGCACGCGCCCTTTCTCCGTCACGGCAGGTGAGGCACGCGCGACGGTTCTCGGCACACGGTTCGACATCGGCCTGGAGGAGAAACGGACCGATCTTGCCGTCGAACAAGGCTCAGTGCGTTTTGGTCAGCGCGATGCGCTGGATAGCGGCGTCGTGTTGCAGGCCGGCTTCGCCACGGCGCTGATCGATGGCCGGATTTCAAGGGTGCGGACGATCGATCGGGGCCAGATCGCGGCATGGCGCGAAGGCTGGATCGAGGTGGAGGACATGCCGCTCTCCCGCCTGGTCGCGCAGTTGCAGCGATGGGCTGGAAAGCCGATCCGCATCGCCGACGAGGCATTGGCAGCCAAGCGCGTAACGGGCCGCGTTCGCCTGACCCGTCCAGCGGAGCAACTGGACAATCTGGCCAGTCTGCACGGCTTTCAGGTTCACAACACCAATGCGGAATATGTTCTGTCGGAGCGCTAAGCGAATTTTTTATCGCTCGATGCATGGCCGCCGTCAGATTTCGCAATTCCCATCGTCATGATCCGTGACGGCCGCTGTCGCCGTCCGTTTCAAGGCCGGGGGAATTCATGCCGTTTCGTACAATCCTGTTGTCCAGCGTTGCCGTGTCCGCTGCCGCGATCGCCACTCCCGCAATGGCGCGGGAGGCGGATTTCGCGATTTCACCGGGCCCGCTGGCTCCGGCGATAACCGCTTTCTCCCGCGCCGCCGCCATCGATGTGATGGCGGATCCGGCGCTGCTGCGTAATCGTGCGACGCGTGGTGTCAGCGGGCGATTCAATGCGTCGGACGGCCTGGCGAAATTGCTCGACGGAACCGGCCTCACCTACCGGCAGCGCAACGGCGGTTTCATTATCGTCTCGCTCCCGCGCTCGACCGTCAGCACGCCGCGTGGCGGTGCCACTCCGGCCGTTGCCACGGTCTTGCCAGCGGCGCCCGAAACTGAAGAGATCACCGTCACCGGGCAACGCGGGGCAAATCAGGATGCCATCGCGATCAAGCGCCGCGAACGGAATATCGTGGACGCAATCTCATCCGACGAAGCGCAACGCCTGCCGGATCTGACGATCGTCAACGCCATGCGCCGCATTCCAGGCGTATCGGTGCTGCCGGTCGCGGACAACGAGCATCCGCGGGACGAAGCGATCGCGCCGGTGCTGCGCGGACTGAATCAATCCTACAACAACGTCACCATAAACGGCTTGCCGATCGCATCGCCCGGAATACCGAATTCGGGCAGCGGCAACCCTGGTCGCGGTGTGCGACTGGACATCCTGCCGACCTCGCTCGTCAAGCAGATCGTCGTCATCAAGACGTTCACGCCGGATCTCGATCCGAATGCGGTCGGCGGCGCGGTCGATCTGCGGATGCGCAGTGCCTTTGACGGTCATGGCCGCCCGTTTCTCACTGTCGATGCGGGGCTGGCCAATAGCAGCCAGAAGGGACTACCGCAGCCGCAGGAGGATTTCGGCCGCCGCTTCTCCGCAACGGCAAGCACGACTTTCGGTCCGGATCGAAAGTTCGGCGTCGTCCTGTCCGGCAACTATCAGCGATTGCAGAATTATACGGAAGTACATGCGACTTCCGATTCCACGCATTACAATTTCTACAATGATGCTGGCCAGCGTGTAACCAATGGCACGTTCGGAAACGGCATCGCGGTGCCGCAGCAGGACAAATCCTGGTACAACCAAAGCGATCGCGAACGCTGGAGCGTCACCGGCCGCCTGGAGGCGCAACTCGGCCAGCTCTCGCTCTACGGCGTCGGCGGCATCTACAAGTTCATCGACGGATATGACCGCAACGAGATCGTCATCAACGGTCGCAACGGGCCGATCACCAGTCAGACGCCCACTTCCGGTCGTTACGCATCGGCATCGGTAGAAATCGGATACCGCACTGGCCGAACCATCAGCGAAACGCAGATCTTTCAGGGTGGGCTGGAATGGTGGGCCAGCAGCGTGGACCAGATCTCCGTTCGAGGCGGCTTGTCAAAAGCCAGTTCGCGGGAACCGCACGACATGGTCAAATACAATGGCGGCGTCAGCTCGTCGGGAAGCACAGTCGCCATCCCGCAATTTTCATTCGACTATGACACCTCGAAATTTCATCACAGCTTCAACCTGAATCCGGACGCCTATTACAATCTTTCGCTCTACAAGCCGGTGTACTGGCGAAATTATGAGCGCAAGGCAGGTGGCAGGGTTAACAGCATCCGCGCTGACTGGTCCCATCGCCTGGACGAACCCGGCTTCGGCCTCAGCGCCGGAATCTCCTATACCAAAACGCTCGCATATCATGACTGGTCTGGAGAAGACTACACCACGACGGATCGTAGCCTGACATTGTCCGGCATCGGCTCGATGAGCCCGGCACGGCTGTCGTTCAATCGCAGCGGGCTGCGGCTCATCACCATCGACAACGCGCGTGCCTGGGCGCAGTTCGCCGCCAATCGAAACTCGATTTCGCTGGAAGATGACGAAGGCGGCAATATCGACGAGGATTTCGACCACACCGAGAAGCAGATCGGGGGCCATGTTCTGGCCAATTACACCTCCGGCCCGTTGAAGCTCCTCGGCGGCCTCAGACTTGAGCGAACCGATATCAGGACGCTGGGCTGGATCAACGTGAACGACGAGTGGCGCCAGAAGGCCACGTCGTCGAACTACAGATTGCTGCTTCCTTCGGCGCTGCTGAGCTACGATCTGACCCCGAAACTGCGCGTGCGAGCGGGTTTCAGCCAGACAATCGGCAGACCGAGCTACGAGTCATATGCCGCGCGCTCGACGATCCGGTTCGAGAATCCCGGCGATGCCGGCAATCCGAATGCCGAGGACGTGTCCGTGCAGCTCGGAAATCCCGACATTCGACCGCGCCGATCCGACAATTATGATCTGAGCTTCGAATGGAGCGTGTCCAATCAATATGGCGGCATGGTTTCGCTGGGCCTGTTCAACAAGGCGATCCGGGATGAAATCTATGACGCCCGTTCAGTGGGCTACACCTATGGCGGCGTGCATTATGTGAATGCCAGCGTGGTGGCACCCGCGAACGCCAGCACCGCCCGAATTCGCGGCTTCGAATTGAGCGCCGTGATGAATTCACTCGAATTCCTCTCGCCCATCCTTGCCAATTTCGGCTTCAACGCGAACTGGAGCATCCTGGACGGCAAGCTCAAGGTGCCGACAGCGAGCGGCGCTACGCGCTCCGTATCGAGCCTGCTCGGCCAGCCGAGCGAGATCCGCAATCTTTCGGTATTCTACAGCAATGCCGGCTTTGAACTACGCGGCGCCTACAACTGGACCGGCCGCGCTCTCAGGAGCATCGTGCCGAACACCTATTGGCAGGATGTCTACTGGGCGCCGCGCGAGCAGTTCGACCTGCAGGCACGGTACGCCTTTGGAAACGGTTTTTCGATCGTCGCCGAGGCCAGCAATCTCACCCAGGCAAGAACAACGAGCGTGACCGGCCCCAATCGCAACCTCCTCAAGGACAGCTACTCGGTTCCACGGACCATCTGGCTCAGCCTTGGCTGGACACCGGGCCGGCGCTGACGCCGACGGCATTCTTCCCCATTTGCAGGGTCTGACATGAACACTCGATTTGCAAAGACGTTGGCCTGCCTGATGCTGGCCCTTTTCGCGCACGAGCCGGCATCGGCCGGCCGCAGCGACCGCGCGGCCCTGCTTGAGCGTCGGCTGCAAGGACCGGATGGTTCGGTCATGATAGTCGCCCATCGCGGCTGTTGGAAAGGAACGTCCGAGAACAGTCTCGATGCCATAGAATCCTGCATCGCTTTCGGGATCGACATGGTCGAACTGGACGTTCGCAGAACCAGGGATGGCGTGCTCGTGCTCATGCACGATGCGACCGTTGATCGAATGACCGATGGCACGGGCCAGGTCGAGAATCTCGACTGGGCTTATCTGCAAACGCTGCGGCTGCGCGATGGTGCGGGACGTGGCAGCCCATTGACCGATCGTCGGATACCGACATTCGCCGAAGCTCTGGCGGCGGCCAGGGGGCGCATTCTCATCAACGTGGACGCTAAAACCGACCTGAACGACACGATCCTGCCGTTCATCGATAAATATGGCGATCGCCGTCAGGTTCTGTTCAAACAATATGACGCCGCCGACAGGCTTCGCGTGACCTCCCCCTGGTTGAAGACCGTTCGTTTCCAGCCGATTATCGACGAGGATCAACTGTCGCCGGCGGGAAAACGGCTTCTCGACAGTTTCTCCGGCTTCACCCCCGTGGGATATGAAATAGATATCGCTCATCCCGAAGCGATCGCCGGATTTGCGCCGCTATTTCGGGAACGTTGTGCGCGATTCTGGGTGAACAGCCTCAACGGAACCGAAGCGCTGCATGATCGCGACGCCCTTCGGGAACCGAGCGCCGTCTGGGGACGCATGATCGACGATGGTGTCGATACGATCCAGACCGACGAACCGCTGGCGCTGAAGGCCTTCGTCGCGCACCGCGAGCCAAAGACGTACGTCTGTTCGAGACAGTCGCAATGAACACGCCCTGGAGATGATGCCCTGACCAGGTGGAGCACGGGCGTTCAACGCTTCAAGGGGTCATTCAGCCTGCTCGCCCTGTCCGCAGCCCCCTTGGCGGTTGGGTGCTGCGGACCGTTCTGTTGCCTCGCGCCGCTACGACGCCAGCCCGCCCAGGCAGAGATATTTTATCTCCAGATAGTCCTCAATTCCGTAGCGAGAACCTTCCCGGCCAGTGCCCGATTCCTTCACCCCGCCGAAGGGCGCAACCTCAGTCGAGATGATGCCGGTGTTGATGCCGACCATGCCATATTCGAGCGCTTCCGCCACACGCCACACACGCCCCAGATCCCGCGCGTAGAAATACGCCGCTAGACCGAAGCGGGTATTGTTGGCCTGCGCGATGACGTCGCCCTCGTCCTCGAACCGGAACACCGGGGCAAGCGGCCCGAACGTCTCCTCTTGCGACACGGCCATCGCCGCGGTGACGCCGGTCAGCAACGTCGGCTCGAAGAAAGTGCCGCCGAGCGCCGAACGCGCGCCACCACAGACAATGGTAGCCCCCTTGCCGACCGCATCGGCGATATGCCGTTCGATCTTGTCGAGCGCCGCCGCATCGATCAGCGGCCCGATATCCGTGCCCTCAACCGCGCCGTCACCCACCTTCAGCGCGCGTACGGCATCGGCCAGTCGCGCGACGAAAGCATCGTGGATTCCCGCCTGCACATATAGACGGTTGGCACAGACGCAGGTCTGCCCGGCATTGCGGTATTTCGACGCCATCGCGCCCGCTACCGCCTGATCCAGATCGGCGTCGTCGAAGACGATGAAGGGCGCGTTCCCACCCAGTTCCAGACCGAGTTTCTTCACCGTATCGGCGGATTGCCGGAACAAGAGCTTGCCGACCTCGGTCGATCCCGTGAATGAGAGTTTGCGGACCACTTGGCTGGCAGTCATCTCGCCGCCCATCGTGCGCGCATCGGTGGTGGGCAGGATACTGAGCAACCCGGCAGGCAGCCCCGCTTCCTCCGCCAGCACCGCGAGCGCCAGCGCCGACAGCGGCGTCTGTTCTGCGGGTTTGACGACGATGGCGCAGCCCGCCGCCAGCGCAGGCGCGACCTTCCGCGTGATCATCGCCGCCGGGAAATTCCACGGCGTGATCGCCGCGACCACCCCTACGGGCTGCTTCAGCACCAGGAGGCGCTGATCGGCATTATGCGTGGGAATGATATCGCCATAAGCGCGCTTGCCCTCCTCAGCGAACCATTCGAGGAAAGACGCGGCATAAGCGATCTCGCCTCGACTTTCGGCGATCGGCTTGCCCTGTTCGGCGGTCATCAGGATCGCGAGATCCTCCTGATGCGCCATCATCAGCTCGAACCAGCGCCGCAGGATCACGGCGCGTGCCTTGGCAGTGGTCGCCGCCCAGGCCGGCATCGCTGCCGCCGCCTGCTCTATCGCCGCACGCGTTTCGGCGAGGCCCATATCCGCCATCTCCGCCAGTTGCGCGCCGCTCGCCGGGTTGGTGACGGCAAAACGTCGCTCACTGACGGTCCAGCGGCCGCCCAGAAATGCATCTGCGCGCAACAGATCGGGGCGGCTCAAGCGAACGGGAGAAGAAACTGCATTGTTGCTCATCACGAAATCCGTACCTGTTTGAGAAAGACCCTATGCGCGTCTCCCATGGCGAAAAGAATGGCTATCAGGGGGAAGAAACGACGCGCCGGCTCAGCCCCGAAGCCTCCCGTCGCGGCCAGCGCGACCTTCCCCGGTGTCACTCCCTTGCCAAAGTCGCGATATAAACATAACATGTTAAACGAATGGAGGCAATTCGCATGAGTGAAACAGCAGACGTTAGTGCAGTGGAAATGACGGGCGGTCAGGCGCTTGTTGCGCAGTTGATCGCGGAAGGCGCGAAGGACATTTTTGCGATCCCGGGCATCCAGCTCGATTGGGCGGTGGACGCAATCCGCCAGCGCTCGGACGAATTGCGCATGATCGTCCCGCGTCACGAACAAGCGACGTCCTATATGGCGGACGGCTATGCGCGCACCACGGGCCGCGAGGCGGTGTGCATGGTCGTGCCCGGGCCGGGAATGCTCAATGCACTGTCGGGTATCGCAACGGCTTATGCCTGCAACGCGCCGGTGCTGTTCCTTGTCGGCCAGATCCCCAGCAGCACGATCGGCGCCGGCCACGGCATGTTGCACGAGATTCCGGATCAAAGCGGCGTGCTCAGGTCGATGACCAAGTGGCACGGCATCGCCAGGACTCCGGCGGAGATTCCCGGACTCGTCCATGAGGCGTTCGTCCAATTGCGGTCGGGCACGCCGCGGCCGGTCGCGCTGGAAGTACCGCCCGACGTGCTTCAGGCGACCGGCATCGTGTCCCTGCTGCCGCGCGCCGAGCGGGTTCGCAAGACCCCGGCCGCCGACGCGATTGCACGCGCCGCACAAGCCCTGGCTGGCGCGCGCCATCCGGTGATCTGTGCCGGCGGCGGCGCAGTGGCGAGCGGCGCCACCGCCGAGATTCAAGCGCTCGCGGAGCGGTTGCAGGCGCCGGTGGTGATGAGCGAGGCCGGTCGCGGCCTGATCGATGATCGCCATCCGCTCGCGTTGATCGCGCTGGGCGGCCGTGCGGTATTACCGCATGCCGATGTCGTGCTGGTCGCCGGCAGCCGCTTCCTCGACGGCACAGCGCAGCCGACCGACAAGCGCGATGGCGTGACCTACATCTATCTCAACACCACTCCCAACCATATGGGCGCGCCCCGCGCCGAGGGAATCGTGCTTGAGGGCGATGTGCAGGAGGGCGCCCGCGCGCTGCTCGGCGCGATCGGTGCGGGGGAAGCCCTGTCGGCAACCGATCGTATCGCCAAGGTCAAGCAATGGGTCGCGCAGCAGGTCAGCGCGATCCGGCCGCAGCATGACTATGTGCAGGCGCTGCGCGAGACGATGGCCGATGACGATATCCTCGTCAGCGAACTGACTCAGGTCGGTTATTATTCGAACATCGGCTTCCCCGTATACGGCCCGCACTCCTTCATCACGCCAGGTTATCAGGGTACGCTGGGCTACGGCTTCAACACTGCGCTGGGCGCCGCGCACGGCAATCCCGATCGGCGCGTCGTCTCGCTCAACGGCGACGGCGGCTTCAGCTGGGGAATGCAGGAACTGGCGACGCTTGCGCGCGACGGCCTCAATGCGTCAATCGTCGTGTTCGTCGACGGCAAGTTCGGCAATGTGCAGCGCATCCAGCGCCGCGTGTTCGGTGCCGAGTTCGGCACCGACGTCGCCAGCCCGGATTTCGAGCTGCTCGGCCGCGCTTACGGCCTGCCGACGGTGATCACGGATTCGCCCGATGGTCTCCGGAACGCGCTGCGCGCGGCGAAGGAGCGTGGTGGCCCGGCACTGATTGCCGTGAAGGTCGGCGAAATGCCCAGCCCGTGGGCGCTGATCCACCCGTTCGTGCCCTCGCCAGTGCCGGTGCCACCCAACCCGCTGGGTGATCCCGCCTGACGGAGCGCGAACGTATTGCTCCTGAAAGCCCGGTTCGGCTCAGCCGCACCGGGCTTTCTTTATGGGAAAGCCGGTCACACGGTGAGTTGCGGGATGGACGGCGTGAGAGCGGCGGGCACTATCGACACCCCCGGCCCGCCGACGCGTTCGACCGACCCGGAAGGTCCCTCGCGACGATCAGGGATATCGCAGGATGACAGGTGGTCCAAGCCCCGGCCCCACGCCGCAAGCCCCGTCCCCGCGCCCCGGTGCCGCCTCGTTAGTGGTGGAAAGCTATGCCCCCTGCGCAGCGAAGAAGCGCCGGCGCGCGCGCATCAGCATCGTACTCAGCAGCAGCGAGAGCACCATGATCACCGGATAGCAGACAATGATCGCCCAGACGATACCGAGCGGACCACCGATCACCCGCTCACCGATGACGGCGAAGACGCTCGACCCGATCGTCTGGCCGAGGAAATTCTGCGCGAGGTTGAATAGGGCAATGATCTTGCCGATGTGGTAGCCCGGCGTGATCTCGGTGATGATCGCGAAGGCTGCGATCGGCATCGATCCGATCAGCAGATTGGCCAGCGCAAGGCAAATCCACACACCTGTCGTCCCCTGTACCAGGAACATGCCGATCACCGGCACGATCTGCAGCGCCTGCAGTACGATCGATATCTTGAGGATGGCGTCGCGATCCCCCGCCAGCGATCGGCGGTCGATCAGAAACCCGGCTCCCAGCGATCCGATGGCCGAGCAGATAAGGGCGATCGTCCCGGCCGTTGGCCCGACCACCTCCGGCGGCAGATGATGCTGGCGCTCGATCGCCGGGGCAAGCCACGCGCTCCACCCGGTATTGGCCAGTGACCACAGAACCGCCGCGCCGAACACCAGGAAATAGAGCTTCGCATTGCCGCGCATATGGCGCAGCGAATCTTTCATCCCCGGCCCGCTTCCGACGGTGACGTCGACATCGACGCGGCGCGGCTCGCGGAAGAGGAAGATCAGGCAGCCAAGGCACAGCCCGACAAGGCCAGGGATGACCATCGCAAACTGCCATGGCTCAATGCTACCGAGAACAGGGATACCGCGCGCGCCGCCGGATTTCGCAAACCCGTAAAGCGCACCACCGATGACCAGCGCCAGCGCTGAGCCAACCAGGGGCGCGGTCGTATAGATCGCCAGCGGCCACGCCCGGCGGCGCGGCGGAAAACTGTCCCGGATCATCGACATGGCACATGGCTGGAGCGCCGCCTCCCCGATCCCCAGCCCCATCCGGCTGGCGAACAGCATCCGGTAGGAGGAGGCGAAGCCCGACAACATCGTCATGCCCGACCAGCCGACCACCGCGACGCCGAGCAACGAACGCCGGCTGAAGCGATCCGCGGCGAATCCCATCGGGATGCACGCCAGACTGTAGAGTACCGCAAAGGCGGCGCCCTCCAGCAGACTGATCTGCACGTCGCTGATGTCCAGCGAAGCACGGATCGGGTCGACCATTGACCGCATCATGTTGCGATCGACGAACGACAGGGCGAACAGCAACGTCAGATAGGACAACAGCAGCCATGGCCGCACGCCGCGCGGATAGGCCGCCGCCTCCCGTGCGGCGTCGCCACCGTCGATCGCGCTACCAGTCATCAACCTCTCCCGCTTTCTCTATCGCCCGGCGCATCATCGCTAAAACAGGTCGCAACAATCGGCACGCAATACGAAACTTAGTATCGCAATACGATACAGAACTGATTCTGGCGACGCAATCACTATCCCCTGTTTCAGCACGTCCACGGGCAAATGAATCCAGTGATCCGCGGCCCATATTGCGGACGCCCGGCAAAGCCTCGCACCCTGCTTCTCGCCTGTGGAAAATGCGATATCCGCGCGAAAATCCGCGGAAACCAGGTCAGTCCTTGCCGCGCCCGGCAGCGGCGGATTGATCGCGATTCTGTTCATCGGGTGCGAACTGCTGAAGCGCCGCGTGGAAGGCAGAGAGCTCCTTCATCAGCAGCCCGAGACGTTCCTTGCCGAACGCTTCCTGATAACCCTGAACCAGCAGGCGCGTATGTTCCGCAGTCCTGGACACCAGCGCCCGTCCGACATCGGTGATAGCGATGATCGAGCGGCGCTTGTCCTGCGGATCGACGTCGCGTGCGATCAGATCGCGCTCGCCCAGTTCCTTCAGGATGCGCGTGACGCTTGGACCGTGCAGCATCGCACTGGTGGCCAGCGTGGCGATATCCAGCGGCCCTTCGTCGCTCAGCACGCGCAGCACGCGCCATTGCTGCTCGGTCACATCCGCCGCGCGCAACTCCGGCCGGATCGGCGCCATGGTTGCCTCACGCGCCGCAAGCAGCAAGCCGGCGATTGAATGCCGATAGGGCGGCAGGCCACTAATCTCATCAGACATCATGTTCGACATCGCACAAACTGGGGCCATGGCAAATAGTACAACAACACCGGCCGGTCAGCCGGCATGGCCTTTCAGCCGGTTGCGCAGAACGCCGATGCCCTCGACCTCCAGTTCGACCAGGTCGCCATCGTCGAGAAAGGTCAGGCTTTCATAGCCGCACCCGTCGCCCACGGTGCCAAGCGCGATCAGGTCGCCGGGATGGAGCGTTTCGTCGCGCGAGATGTACGCGATCGTATCGACGATCGAATGTTGCCCGCCCCCCGAAGTCGTGCGGACGCGCTCCTCGCCGTTGACTCGGGCAATCATGGTCAGCGCTTCGGGATCGGCTATCTCGTCGGCAGTGACGATGCAGGGCCCGATCGCGTTGCCGGTATCGAAATCCTTGCCCTTGGCCGGGCCGAAACGGAATTGCGTTTCGCGCGACTGAATGTCGCGGGCGGAGAAATCATTGAAGATCGTATAGCCGAACACCGCTTCGAGCGCGTTTTCAGGCGTCAGATCACGCGCCGGGCCACCGATGACGATCGCCAGCTCGAGTTCGTAATCCATCAGCTTCGCAGTGCGCGGCCTGATCACCTCGGCGTCCGGCCCGATGACGGTCATCGGGTTGCCTTTGTAATAGAGCGGCTGCTCGAACCACACCGGCGGGATCTCGAACAGGCCGGCGGCGCGGAACTTCTCCAGCGTCGCGGCCGGATCTGGGGTTGCGTTGGCGCGAAGCTGCATCGCTGCGGCGATCGCCTGACGGACGTGCTTTTCGTAATTGCCGCAATCGCGGATCTGCGTCGGTCGGGGGAGCGGCGCGAGAAGCTGAACCTCGTCGAGCGCGATCGCCTCCCCACTCTCCATCAACCGGGCGATCCGCGCCAGGCCGGCGCGACCGGCGGTGATCACCGCGATCATATCACCCAGCATCTCGCCGCCGTCGCACGCGGTGGCAGCGGCAATGTCGAACACCCGGCCATCGCCGGTCAGCGCGCCGGGGCGAGCATGTCCCTGCCGATTGCGAAAAGTCACCAGCTTCATGGGTCGCTCCTTATGCCGCCGCGCCGCGCAACCGGTCTACCAGCGCCGCGACGTCGTCTGGCAGCGCGTCCCCGCGCCACCCGACATGCAGGTCGGGCCGGGAAAGCAGCAGATTGTGGCGATAGACGCCGGTGCGCTCGTCGTCAGCGACGTCGATCACCGTCAGCGGCATCCCAACGGTAGCTGCCGCCGTCTCCAGCGCGGTCACGTCGACCGACGGATCGAACCGCAGCAACGTATAGTCGTGCCCGAAGTCATCATAGGCGGAGTTGCCATTGCGCCGCCAGAAATGCGGCGTGCGGCATCCAGGCACAGTCGATTGCTCGAAATGGGCCATCGAATAGGCGGGCTGAGCCTCCCCGTCATAGGAAATGACCGGAGAGTCAGGATAGAAATAGCCGAAGTTGAGTCCACCACAGCAATATTGCTGAACGTTCAACGCATAGACCTGCTGCCCCAGCGCCGCGCGCGCCGCTTCGCCTTCCGGGCCATCAAGTTCGACTGCCTCCGGCACCGCGCGACGATGCGCGATCGCACTCAGCGCGTGGTTCATCGCGAAATGTGATACCTGTTCGGTAATCGGGAGCCGCTCGCCCTCATAGGCGTCGAGCAGATGCTCCCCGCCCCATCCGTTCAACGTCGCCGCGAGCAGCCAGGTCAGATTCATCGCATCGGCGATCCCGGCATTCATGCCGAAGCCGGCATAAGGCACCCACAGATGGGCGCTGTCACCGCAGATGAAGATGCGACGATCGCGGAACTTGTCGGCCACCAGCCGGCGACCGATCCAGTCCTCCTTGCTGATCACCTCAAAGTCGAAATCGTCGTCCACGCCGAGGATGGTGCGGATCGACGCATCGCGGTCGATCGCATCGAAATCTTCTTCGTGCTCATAGAGATAGTTGTGGATCAGCCAGGTCTCGCGCCCGTCGATCGCCACCGTATTACCGGAACGGCGCGAATTCAGCGACAGGTTCATCCAGCCGGGCCGGCCGCGCATCATCTCCAGAAGACGCGGCGCGCGGATATAGGTCGACTGCACGCGCTGGACGACCGCATCGCCCGACAGTTCCGCGCCGATGATCGAGCGCACGCGCGACCGCCCGCCATCGCAGCCGACCAGATAGAGCGCGGTCAGCGTTTCGATGGTACCGCTGGTCAGATCACGCACCGTGACGGTGACGCCGCGCGCATCCTGCGCCGCATCGAGCAGTTCGGTTTCGGTGCGGATCGTGATCAGCGGGTTGGCCGCAGCCTGTGCGAAGATCAGCGGCTCGAGAAAAATCTGATTGATCCGGTGCGGGGGCTCCGGCGTCGGCCACCATGTGTCCGGCCCGGTGAAATCGGTCCAGCGCTCGGCCCGCGCCGGGATCGGAATCCGCGTGATCTCATGCCCCTGCGTCACGCTGGTGCGATAGACGCAGTCATTGGGATAATCCGACGGCAGGCCGGCATCGCGCACCACATCGGCAAACCCGAGCCGACGAAACGCCTCCATCGTGCGTGCGGCGACATGGTTGCATTTCACGCTCGGCGGCTGGCCCGCCTTGCGGGTCTCGACAATGATCGAGCGCACGCCGCGCCGCGCGAGATCCAGTGCCACCACCAGTCCGACCGGGCCGGCGCCGCTGATCACCACCTGGGCGTTGTCCGCCGCCATCGTCATTGCCACGCCACGAAAGCACAGGACGATCCGGTGCCGCCTTCGGTGCGGTAAAGCGTCTGGTAGTCGATCTCGCGCATCTTCAACCCGGCATGCCGCATCGCCGCCGAGGTGGCGATCCAACTCTTGCACTCCGACGTGCCGGCCATCAGCTCATTCTGTGGAATGGCTGACAGGGCAGCCTCATCGTCATTCGCCAGCGCGTTCAAAAAGCGGCGATCCCATTCCGGATCGACCACGAAATGCGTCAGGCCGCCCGTGGTGAGGACCGCGACACGCGCATCGCTATCCCACGCCGCAATCGCGCGGGCGACCGCACCACCGAACGCGTAGCAGCGCGCGGCGGAGGGGCTGTTGTCGAAATACCAGCAATTCACGTCGACCGGCACATTCGGCTTCATGTGATCGCGGATCACGTTCTTATAGAGGAAGCCGTAGGCATGCGGCAGGCCGAACATCAGCGACCTGTCGTTCAGCACGGTCGGCTTTTCATGGCACAGCGTCACATCGAACGCGCTCTCGCGCACCAGATGCCGCGCGATATGCTGGCCAAGCGCACGGTTGCCCGGGAACGCGACACGGGCGTCGGGCAAATGGCCGTGATCGGATAGCTCGATGCCGATCGGCAGCCGCGCGTTCTGCTCCGCCGTGCGTGGCAGGTTCGGCAGCTCGTCGGCGGCGATCACGGCAAAGGCCGGCACGATCTCCGAAAAGAATTCGTGCTGGTCGTTGCCGATCATCACCACCACGTCGGGGTCGACCTCCCGGAACAGGGCGTGGAGCGTGTCCATTGCCGCGAACGACGCATCGAGCGCGGCACGGCGCGTTTCGATCGCAAGCCGCTCGCCCAGCTTCTCGTCTGCGCGCGCCGCCGCCAGTTCGGCATAGGCCATCTTCTTGCCGTGGAACCACAAGGGCACGCCGTCCTTGCGATCGCGGTCCCCGCGAAGATCCCAATCCTCCGCCTGCGTATGAAGCTGCGGCGTATGCGCGCAGCCGATTCCGAGCACGATCCTGGCCATAATTCCCCTGCGCGCAGATGTTTGAAGAAAGCGGTGGTTCAGGAACCGACCGAGATGCGGTTCGACAGCCGGCCGAGCCCATCGATCTCCACGTCGGTCAATTTGCCGTCATAGAGATTGAGATAGGTGCCGATATTGCCGCGCGGATGCTTTTCGGTGCCCTTCGACGCGGTGCCGGTGTGCAGGCAATCGCCCACCTCCATCGTGAACCACTTGCTCGCTTCGGAAATCACGCGCTCCACCGGGAAGAAATAATTGGCGGTACTGTCGTCGGCATAGCATTCGCCGTCGATATAGCCGCGCACGCGCAGCGCGTTGGGATCGGAAATCTCGTCCTTGGTCGTCAACCACGGCCCCATCGCCGCGAAGGTGTCCGCCCCCTTCGACTTGCTGTGATAGATGAACAGCAGATAGGTGTCCTCGCCACCCTCGAACTTTGGGCGCCACGCCAGGTGGTGCGGCTTGATCACTTCAGGACGCTGCTTGAGCGCGATCGAATCCTGCGAGAACTTCACCCCGCTTGCGGTGACGTCGTTGGTCAGCGTGTAGCCGAACACATAGTCCAGCGCCTTTTCAGGCGGAACGTTCTTCGCCGTCTTGCCGAACACGATCACCGGCTCCGGCTCGGGGATCGACTGGCCGTGATCCTTGAGCAGCTCGATCGACTTGTTGTGGCCGGTGAGCGCCGATCGCCCCTTGGTGAAGAACATCGGCGCGGTCATCGGCTTGACCGCATATTGGTTGAGATTGTTGTTGTTGACCGCGCAACCGAGAATCTTCGACGGGCGCGGATTGGGCGCCATCCAGTCGGCATCGGCAAGGCCGATGACCGGCAGGCGCCCGGCAAGGGCTGTCTCGATCGCGGCGGCAGCGCTGTCCAGCCCGGCATTGCCGGCCTCGATCAGATCCTCCATCCACGCATATTCAAGCGCGACCGCCTTGTCGTCCGTGACGCGCGCGATCACCGTCGGCTTGCCGTTGATCCTGATGGTGCCCAGCTTCATGTTACTCTCCTGCTTTCTTGCAAACGCCCGCGCCGGAGCGGTCAGATCGTGTGTTCGGCGTCCTCGGCGATCATCCCCATCGCGAGTTGAAATTCGCGTTTTATTTCCTCGGGTTGACCTACCTGATGCGGGTAATCCGGCTGGTTGAAGCGATAGGCGAGCTTGCGCCCCAGCTCCCAGCTTTCCTCCAGCGTCATCGAGGTGGTGAAGATCTCGCGATGCTTGATCGGCAGCTCGACGCATTTGTTGCGCTCGGGATCGCGGATCAGCCCCTTGGGATCGCGGCCTTCCGCCACCGCCTTCATATTTTCGTCGAACGAACGCCGCAGCATGATGATGCCGAGATCGCTCTGCCCGAGATGCTCTTCGGTACGATCGGCGATCGCGCCCTGCCCCGCCCAGGCGACGATGTCCTGATTGAGCACATGGCTGGTGATCCACTCGCCGCGCTCGTCCTTCACTGGTCCCCGCCAGTACGGAACGCGCTGCTGGACATACGGCTCCTGCGCGACGGGCACGCGGTGGAACATCCAGGTGATGCTCAGCGTGTTCTCGTCATCGACCGGCACGCGCCATTCGATATGATCGCCGAGGAAAAAGGCGTTCGGCCACAAGGCGGTCGAACCAACCGTCCAATGCTGGCTGTCCTTGTCGGTATCCTCGCGGACGCGGCGATAGATATGGCCGAATTCGAATTCGTCGAACTTCAGCTCAAGGTGCTTCGGCCCATAGCTGCCGTCACCCGACAGGCGGGATGACCAGTTGCGGTGCATCCATTCGAAATGCACCGGGTCCAGGCTGTTTTCCTGGCACTGGAACCAGTTGCACGGCACATCGGCATAGACGACCTGGCGGAAGCCGTTGTCCCAGGTGAACGGCTCCCAATTGGGCACCAGCGGCGCGGGACCTGGCCCCATATAGGCCCACAGCATCCCGGCCTTTTCCTCGACGGGATAGGCCTTGGTGCGGATCTTGTCGCGGAAGCGCGCCTTGGGGTTGGCGATATCCTCATAGGGTTGTTGGAGGCACTTGCCATCGGTGGCGAAACACCAGCCATGATAGCTGCAGCGCAGCCCGTCTTCCTCGATGATGCCGAACACCATATCGGCGCGGCGATGCGGACATTGACGATCGATCAGGCCATAGCTGCCGTCGCCCGCGCGGAACGCAACGAGCGATTCGCCCAGCAGCTTGACCGGCTTTATCCCGAGTTCGTCGATTTCAGCGGCCGCCGCGAAGGGATGCCAGTAACGGCGCAGCAACTCACCCATCGGCGTTCCCGGGCCGACGCGCGTCAGTCGTTCATTCTGTGCCGGACTGGCCATCTTCCTCCTCCCCCGAAACGTCAAAATTGTTGGGTCTGGGCTATCGCGCGGTATCGACACGCGCAACAACATGATCTATTTGTTGCGCATGTCGCAACAGACTTTGCCCGACAGCCATGACCGCGATCCGCGCCGGCAAGCGCCAACGGAGGGGCTTGGCAAGATCGAGGCGGTCGCAACCGCGACCGCGATCATCGACTTTCTCGCCGAACGCGGCCGCAAGGTCAGCGTGCAGGACGTGGCAACCATGTTGGGCATCACCAAATCACGCGCCTCACGCCACCTCGCCAATCTCGAGCTGCTCGGGTTGGTGGGGCGGCAGGGCAGCCGCGGCTACGAGCTTGGCTGGCGACTGGTGCGCTGGGGCCATATCGCCGCCGGAAGGCTCGATCTCGTCACGCTGCTCGATGAGTACATCGTGGCGCTCGCGCGCGATATCGGATTGACGGTGTTACTGTGCACCGACGCGGGCGGTGACGCGGTCGTGGTGCGATCGATCCCTGCGCCGCAGGCAATCCATATCGACGTAAAGCCAGGGCTGGTGCTGAGCCTGCCGCACTCACCGTCCGCACGGATTGCCTTCGCGTTCCAGTCGCGCGAGCGGCGGGAGAAATTGCTCGGCCATCTGTGCGCGCGCGAACCGAATTTCCGCATCGCCGACCGCAATGAGTTCATGGTCCAGATCGCGGATATCCAGCGCCATTATGTTTGCTGGACACGCGACAAGTTCAATCTCGGCCACGGTGCGGTCGCGGCGCCGGTGTTCGATCAGGACGAACAATTGCGCGCAGTGGTGACGGTGATGATCCCAAGCTCGGAACTCGGCGAACAGGGCCCGCCGCGCCCGCTGATCGATGCGTTGCTGCGTTGCTGCAGCCTGTGCTCGCGACGGCTCAACTCGCGCTTCCAGTTCCCCGTGGGATAGCAAAGCGAAAGCCCCCGTCGACAGGCGACGAGGGCTTTCGTTTTTCGCAACGGCACCGGGCGACCGCAACGGCCGCCCGGTCTTTCAGATCAGAACTTCGTACCGAATTGCACGCCGATCGTGCGCGGCTGCGCGACGAGCGTCTGGTATGGCGTCACCGAGTCGGCGATCGAGTTGATCTGCGCCCGCTTGTCGAACAGGTTCCGTGCGAATAACGACGCGGTCCAGTCCTTCTTGTGGGCGAAGGTCAGCGCTGCGTTGACCAGGGTGAACGCCTGTGGCGCCATCAGGTTATAGGCGGGGCGATAGTCCATGAAGGCATATTTGCCGCGATGCTGCGCATCCACCCGGAATTCGAGCGAACTGTCGCCCGCGACCGCCCAGCTGTACGACGCGGAGCCGTTGAGCGTGAACGTCGGGGTATTGGCAAACTGCGTGCCAGCCACCGGCGAGCCGGAAATCGCCGGCTGGTCCTTCAGCCACTTCGCCTTGAACACGGTGCCGCTGGCCGTCAGCTCAAGCCCGTGCACTGGCCGAGCGGTCAGGTCGAACTCGACACCCTGCGACCGGGCGCACAGCCCCGCGCAGTTGAGCACGCCCGAGAACGACCCGTTGAAGAAATCGCCCGAGATCTGCGTATTGTACCAATTGATCCGATACAGCGCGATGTTCGCCTGCAATGCACGGTTGAACCAGTCGGTCTTGGCGCCGGCCTCGAAGTTCCAAGTGTAGTCCGGACCGTAGGACGCGGGCAGCTCCGGCACGACCCGGACGATAGTGCCGCCGGCACGATAGCCCTGCGACGCCGAGGCGTAGAGCATGACATCGTTGGTCGGCTTATAGTCCGCCTCGAACTTGTAGATCGCCTTGCTTTCCTTGCTCCGCACATTGTCCGGCGCGCCATTCGAGCCGAGCCGCAGGAACGGCACGATCGAGGTCGCGATATCGTGGCGGGTATTCGAGAACACGCGCACGCCGCCAAGGACCGAGAATTTGTCGGAAAGCTTCAGCGTCGCTTCACCGAAACCGGCCCATTGGTCGAGCTTGAAATCGCCTTCACGCCGATACCACAGGGGGGCCGATGGAATAGAGTAACCTGTGCGCAGGTTGACGTCGACAAAGCTGTTGTCGATCTGAGTCCGGCGGTTCTGGTAGATACCGCCGACGATGAAGTTGAACGGGCCGTCGAAGCTGGTCGCCAGCCGCAATTCGGAATTCCACATCGTCAACTTCTGCGCCGAGCGGAAGGTGATAGCGGTCGGCAACGGAGTCTGCGGGAAGGCGCCAACGCTCTGGAGGAAGCCGAAGAACAGCGGCAGCCCCTGCTGATCGGTATAGCTCTCGTTCCGGCGGTTCTGGTAGGATTGGGTAAATGTCAGCGTCATGTTCGAGAAACGATGCTCGAGCGTCAGGCCGGCCAGGATCGAGCGATCATGATACGGCTCGCGGCTCTGCGTATTGGACTGCAGGTCGCCTGCCGCCGGCAGCGTAACGCCGCCGATCACCGACGGACGCGACCATTCATAGGGCTGCCCGTTGGACTTCAGGTCCTGCAGGTAAAACTGCGTGGTAGCGGTCGTGTCCGCGCCGAGCTCATAGATGCCGTTCACGCGGAAACCCCAGGTATTCGCGCTATTGATGTTGTCCTTGCCGAACGCCTTGTTGTCGATGAAGCCGGGCGTGTGGACGCCGTAGCCGACGACGCGGATCGCGACGGACTCGCCAAGCGGCACGTTGATCATGCCCTTGGCGGAATAACCCGCCGCGCCATGCTCGACCTGCGAGCCTTCGACGTCGACGCGCCCCTCGATCACGCCCAGCTTCGCCGGGTTGGACAGCACGCGCACCACACCGGCCAGCGCCGACGAACCATAGAGCGTGCTCTGCGGACCGCGCAGTACCTCGACGCGCTGCACGTCATAGACGAGGAAGTCGGTCTGGCGACCAGCCGCGCTGGTCGCGCTGTCGCCGGTACCGGCAGTGGGCATGTTGTCGTAATAGAGACCGACGGTGGATTCGCCGGCGCCAACCAGGCCGCGGATCATCAGGGTGTTCTGCCCCGGCCCGGCATTGATGACGTTGAGGCCCGCGACGTTGCGCGTCACCTGCTCGATATTCGTCACCTGGCGCTTGGTCAGGTCTTCGGCGGTGATTACGCCGATACTGCTCGGGGTTTCCTGAAGCCGCTGCTCGCGCTTGTTGGCGGTAACGACGATATCGGGAATGCCACTATCGTCAGCGGGTTTCGCGGTGTCGGTATCAGCCGCCGGCACGGCATCGGCAGCCCGTGCTGCGGCTGGCGTCGCTACCAGCGCTACTGCCATCGCCACGGATGATGCCGCCATCATAACTGTCTGTTTCATCTTACCCACCTTTCCCCTCCCAACACATCGTCCGGACCAGGTTGCTGAACCCATCTCCAGATCGAATTAGATAACATGTTATTTTTATCCACACTGGATGCAACGCGCTTGATGATTTGTTGCGCGCAGCGAAACAACAAACCGCGACACGAAGCTGCAACACTGAAGCAATATAGCTCAGGCTGGGCCATTGCCCTCGTGCTGCATCACCATCAGGCAGGCGCGGAACTGCTTCAGACCGACCGACAACAAGAGTGTCGCAACCGGGCCGACGATCGCCGCCGCCAAGGCGAGCGACAGGTTGAGCGCCTTTTCGTCATGCAGGATATAGTCCCCGATCAGGGCCGGCAGCACCGGACCGAGCGTCACCGCGAGAATCCCCACGGTAAGGCCGAACACCGCGCTCAACTGCGCCCGCATATTGCCAGGCGCGATCATCTGGATGGCGGACGGAATGAGCACCGGCACGAAGCCGCCCAGGAATTTGATCGGCCAGAGCATCGCCGCCATTGTCGTCGCATCCGGCATCAAAGGCATCGCGGTGGCGAAGACGCTCAGCCCGATCGCCGCATACAGCGCGAGCCGAAGACAGGCGTCGCTTCGCCCACGCGCGATCATCCGGCTGGACAGCCAGCCCGCCGACAACATGCCAATCGGCCCGGCGGTGAGGGATGCGAGACCATTGACATGCCCCGTCTGCGCCGCGTTCCAGTGGAACGTCCGGATGAACAGTTCGGGATACCAGGCATCCATGTAGCTCATGATCGCCAGCATCGCCGATCCGAGAAACAGCGAGACCGACATTGCCGGCCAGGTCGCCAGAAAGCGCCCGATGCGCGCCAGCGAAAAGGATCTCCCGGTCTCCACTGCCGCATGGTCGATATCCCGCGCCGGTTCACGCAAGGTGGAGATCCATAGTGCGACAAGCAGGCCCGGCGGCCCGATCACCAGAAAGACGGCGTGCCACGACCGGACCGTCCCGATAAGCGGCAGATGCATCTCCGGCGATCGTGCGACCAGGTCCACCACCGAGCCACCCAGGATCAGCGCCAGCCCGGCCCCGATATAGATGCCGACCGAATAGACGCTCATCGCGCGGGGCAATCGCGCCTTGTCGAAACTGTTGCTGAGCAGCGAATAAGCGGATGGCGACAGCGTCGCCTCCCCCACCCCGACGCCGATCCGCGCTGCCATCAGCATCGGAAAGGAGCGTGCGAATGCGCAGCAGGTCGTGGCGAGGCTCCACAATGCCACGCCACAGGCGATGATCCTCGTGCGCGGATAGCGATCGGCGAGCCAGCCGATCGGCAGGCCCATCACCGTGTAGAAAATGCCGAACGCGCCACCGGTAAGCAGGGCGAACTGCGTGTCCGTCAGATGGAGGTCCATCTTGATCGGCCCGACCATCAGATTGAGGATCTGGCGATCGAGGAACGAAAAGGTATAGGCGACCATCAGGACGGCGGCCGTATACCAGCTATAGGCATAGCTTTTTGGCTCGGGCCGGCCGGGCGAAAGCGTGCTTTCCACCACCGCCGTTCAGCTCGCCGCGACGATCGCGGTGCCCGCCGCGAGACGGACGAGCGGATCGGCGCTTCCGAACCGGGTGCCGGCGGGGTTGTCGCCCTCCGCGACGCGTTCGATCTGCCGGCGATAATATCTGCGCAACAGCCCGATCCCCTTGTCGGAGGTGACAAGATGTTCCTCGGAGTGAAAGGTGATGGCGCCCTGCCCGACCTGCGCCTCATAATCGCCTGGCAGCGCGCGATGCTCTTCCTCGGTCAGTTCGTGCCACAGCTTGCCGTTGAAGTGCGATCGGATCCTGGCCAGCGCCCCTTTTTCCGTCACGCGCCCGGCGGAATAGATGCGGAAGCTGGTGTCGTCGATCGGCAGTACCCAGCCGAGCAACGAACACGACCCCACATTCTCGGCGCGGGGATTGGCCACCGCGCGGATGGTGGGCAGCACCGCCTCGGTGATCCGGCGATGGACCTTGCCTTCGCCGAGATCGCGGACCTGCGTGCTCTGGATGCCACGCTCGGTTTCCTCGAACACCACCTCGGGCATCAGCGCCATCTGCGCGACGAACTGGTTGCCGCTGAAACTGCCGTGCAGGATCGGCACATGAAACGGATCCATGACATTTTCGAAATGCTGCAGCCAGTTGCATGGTACGATCGCCGGACCGCCGCTGCCGAGGCTGGTGTCGTCCGCCTCGATGAACTCGCCCGGCGCCAGTTCCTCCAGCACGTCGTAGCGCGGCAGAACGGGCATATGCTCAGGCGGCCCCATATAGGCGAAAATCAGGCCATAGAGCTCCTGCAACGGATAGCCCGGCTGGCGCACCCGCGCCGCCGTCCGCGCTCCACCCGCAGGCTCGCATGGCTGTTCGAGGCACTTGCCGTTCACGTCGAACAGCCAGCCATGATAACAGCAGCGGATGCCGCGCCCATCGACCTTGCCGTAATAGAGCGAAGTGCCACGATGCGCGCAGCGTTCATGAAGCAGCCCCGGCCGTCCCTCGCCATCGCGGAACAGCACCAGGCGTTCGCCCAGCGCGGTGACGATGCGCGGCGTCTCGCACGCATCGGCGCTCACCGCCACCGGGTGCCAGTAGCGACGCAGCAATTCGCCCATCGGCGTGCCGCGCCCCACCTGCGTCAATCCCGGGTCGAATGTCGGGGTCGGCAAGCTATAGGCACTGAACATTTCCATATCCGCTCCATTATTTCGGGGCGTCGTACCGCGCCCTCTTTCACGACAGACGTCAGATGTCAGGCGTCGACGCCCAGCCGCTGGATCTTGTGGTTGCCGGTAGCGAGCGCGACGTTCTTCGTCTCCATGTAGAAGTCGAAGCTCCAATCGCCGCCGTCGCGCCCGATGCCGCTGGCCTTCATTCCGCCGAACGGCGCGGGCAGGTGGCGGACATTCTCGCTGTTGACCCAGATCATGCCCGCTTCGACCGCGTTCGACACACGCAGCGCGCGGCTCAGGTCGCGAGTCCAGATATAGGCAGCCAGACCGTAATCCACTGCATTGGCCTTGGCGATCGCGTCCGCCTCGTCCTCGAACGGGATGACGGTGAGGACCGGTCCGAAGATTTCCTCGCGTGCGATCCGCATCTCGATATCGGCATTGGTGTAGAGTGTCGGCGAATAGAAATAGCCCTCGCCCTCCAGCCGCTTGCCCCCCACCGCGATCGTCGCGCCATCGGCGGTCGCGACATCGGCATAGCCCGACACCTTGGCGAGATGGCGCTCGTGAATCAGCGGGCCGACCTCGGTTGCCGAGTCGAACGGGTCGCCGACCTTCAACTGACGCACGCGTTCCGCCAGCCGCGCGACGAACGTGTCATGGATCGAGCGCTGGACGAGGAAACGCGACGACGACGTGCAGCGCTGGCCATTCAGCGAGTAGATCATGAATACGACCGCATCGAGCGCACGATCAAGATCGGCGTCGTCGAACACCACCACCGGGTTCTTGCCGCCCAGTTCGAAATGGACTCGCTTCAACGTATCCGCGCCCTGCTTCATGATCGCGCTGCCGGTTTTCGATTCGCCCACGAACGCCACCGCCTTGATATCAGGGTGCTCGGTCAGGCGGCGACCGGTCGTCTCGCCCAGTCCGTTGATCGAGTTGAACACGCCGGCGGGCAGCCCCGCCTCGTGCGCGATCTCGACCAGCAGGCGTGCGGAATAAGGCGACCATTCCGCCGGCTTGTGGACGACGGTGCAACCCGCCGCGAGCGCCGGCGCGATCTTCCATGTCGAGAGCATGAACGGCGTGTTCCACGGCGTGATCACCGCGACCGGACCGATCGGGTTGCGCGTGGTGAAGTTGAGATGCTCCGGCGTCGGCAGCGCCTGGCCATCGGCGGCGGCTGGTGCGCGATCGGCGAAGAAGCGGAAGTTTTCCGCGCCGCGCAGCGCGGCCTTGGACATGAAGCGCCACGCCTGGCCTGCGTCGAGACATTCTACCGCCGCGATTTCCTCCGCGCGCGCCTCGATCAGATCGGCCACGCGGTGCAGGATCGCCTTGCGCTTCTCACCGGAGGTTCCAGCCCAGCCCGGGAAAGCGCGCTTCGCCGCCGCGACCGCGCCGTTCAACTCGGCCTCGCTCGCATCGCGTGCCTCACCCAGCACGGCGCCGGTCGAGGGATCGTTGATCGGGAACGATGTCCCCTCGCCCGCGACCGACGCACCATCGACGAAGTGGCCGAGCGGCTGTTGGGTGAAAGGGGCAATGGCCCCCATGGCGATCTTCCGACGATCAGGTTGCATGACAACTCCGCAATTGATTATCGTGTTAAGTATATCGCCAAATCGCCGCCGTCAAACCGATTTGACGTGTCGCGTCCGATGGACATGGCTTGACGCTTATCATGTTAAATATTACGCCTGCCGATCATGAGGGATGAGAGGAAGGCATGATCGGCGGAACCGCCTATGGCGTGGCATTGAACGATCGCGCGCAGCTGGCGGCGCTGGCCGAGGCGCTGACGCAGGCGCCCTATGGCAAGCCGCCCGTCGCGCCGATTCTATATGTGAAGCCGCGCAATTGTTTTGCCGCCAACCGATCGGTGGTGACGATACCGGCCGATATTGCGGAAGTTGCAGTAGGCGCAACTATCGCCATCGAGCGTTCGATGGCCGGTGAATCGGTCGCGCGGCTGGCGATCGACCTGTTCGCGCCGCATGCCAGCTTCTATCGCCCGGCGATCGCCGAGCGATGCCGAGACGGCTTCCTGCCACTCGGCCCGGCAGTCGCGATGCCCGCCAATCTCGCCACGATCGAGATCATAACCTGCATCGCCGGCGTGGAGCGGCATCGCTGGAACCTGTCGCGACTGGTGCGCGATCCCGCGGCACTCAATCGCGACGTTTCGACCTTCATGACGCTGGTGCCTGGAGATATTTTGCTGTCCGGCATTGCCGGCGACGCGCCGGTCGCGCGCGCGGGTGAGATTATCGAGGTGATCGCCGAGGGATTTCCCCCGCTCACCGTCGCGCTCATCGCGGAACAGCAAGCATGAAGCACATCCGACTGATCCATGCCGGACACGAGCAATGGGGCGTCGTCACATCGGACGAGAGCGCGATCACGCTCGCCGATGGAAAGCATGTTCGCTGGAACGAAATCACGCTGCTGCCACCGGCGACATCGGGCGCGACGATATTCGCACTGGGATTGAACTACGCCGATCATTCGGCGGAACTCGGCTTCAAGCCGCCATCGCAACCGCTCGTCTTCCTCAAGGGACCGAACGGCTTTGTCGCGCACGGCGGCATTTCGCCCAAGCCACGCGATGCCGATCAGATGCACCCGGAGTGCGAACTGGTCGCGGTGATCGGGCGGACGGCACGGCACGTCGCCGCGCGCGATGCACTCGATCATGTCAGTGGCTACACGATCGCCTGCGACTATGCCGTGCGCGAGTTTCTGGAGAATTATTACCGCCCGAACCTGCGCGTGAAGAACCGCGACGCCCTGACCCCGCTCGGCCCATGGGTGGTGGACGCGGCGGACGTCGGCGATCCGCAGGCGTTGGCACTCTCCACCACGGTCAACGGGACGAAAGTCCAGTCAGGTTCGACCGCCGACATGGTATTCCCGGTCGCGGAACTGATCGCCTATCTCTCATCCTTCATGACGCTTTCGCCCGGCGACATGATCCTGACCGGCACGCCGCACGGCGTTCATTTCGTCAGCGAAGGCGATGAAGTGGCCTGCGAAATCGATCGTGTCGGGCGCCTCGTCCATCGCGTGGGGTTGCAGCCATGAGCCTCTACCAGTTGCAGAAACTGCTGTTCGAACTGAACCGCGACCCGGCCCTGCAAGCCGCCTTCACCAGCGATGCGGCGGCGGTGAGCGACCGTTACGAACTGACTGGGGAAGAACGTGCCGCCATCTTGGGGCCGGACATCGGCCTGCTCTACGTGCTCGGGGTCAACGGACAGATCCTGATGCATTTCGCCGCATTCAGGCAGATCGAATGGTCCGACTATCTCCAGCGGATGCGCGACGGCGTGCGGATACATGGCCCGGTCCGCGCCGGAGTCTATGCGATGACAACCGATATCGATGAGAAGGTGGCTGGAGTATGACACTCGTCTTCAGCGGGATTTGTAGCCACGGCCCCGGAATCACCGGTCGCGCCGACCTCGCTCCGCCTGAGTTGCGCGACCCGTTCTACGCTGCCTTTCGCGAGATGCGCACGGCGATCCGCGCGGCGGGAGCGGAAGTACTGATCGTCATCGCGGCAGAGCATTTCGCCAATTTCTTCATGAACAACATGCCGGCCTATGCGATCGGCGCGGCGGATCATTATGATGGTCCGATCGAGAATCCGGACTGGTTGCGCATCCCGCGCCAGCGCATCCGTGGCGATGCCGACCTGTCGCGCCGCCTGATCGCCGAGGTCCAGCAGACGGTCGACGTCGCCTATGCCGAGGAATGGAAATTCGACCACGGCATCATGGTGCCGCTGCATTTCCTGGATCCCGAGAACGAGCTGACGGTGATCCCGGCCAACATCAATTGCCAGGGGCCACCCCTCACCCCGTTGCACCGCGCCTACGCCTTCGGACGCGCGCTGCGCCGCGCCGCCGACAAGGTTCCGCAGCGGATCGCGCTGGTCGGGACCGGCGGCATCTCGCACTGGCCAGCGACACCCGACAGCGGTCGGATCAACGAGGCGTGGGATCGTGACTTTCTCGACCGCTGGTCCTCCGGCGACGAGGCGCGGATGATCGACTACACCGATGCGGAAACCTATGCCGATGGCGGCCAGGGCGGGTATGAAATCCGCACGCTGATCGCTGCGGCCGCGGCTGCCGGCGGCAAGGGCCATATCGATTTCTATCAGCCGATCCCGATTTTCAGCACCGGCTGCGTGATCGGCCGGTCGGAGATCGCGTGATGGCACATGCCACCATCGAATGGACTGCCAATTTGGAAGGCGCGTTCGACCTTGTCGGCCTGCTGTCGCTGATCGCGGCGGAGATGCGCGAGCGTTCGGGCGATGTGTTCCCGGTCGGCGGCATCCGGGTGCGTGCGATCCGGCTGACCGACTATGTCATCGCCGACGGCAATTGCGCGGACGATGCCTTCATCAACATCGACGTGAAGATGGGGGTGGGTCGCGATGCTGCGTTCAAGCAGGCATTCTTCAACCAGATGTTCGACGCGGTGAAGGCATTCCTCGGCGACCTGTTCGAACGCCGCCCCCTCGCCCTCTCGCTCTACGTCGAGGAAGCGGAGGGATGGAAACACAACACCATCCACCAGCGCCTCACTGCACGGAAATGACCTGAACCATGGCTCTCTCCCCCGACTTGATCGAGCAGCTCGCCGGCGAACTGCACGAGGCGGAACGCACCCGCACCCAGATCACGCAATTCTCGCTACGCCACCCCGGGATCACGATCGAGGATGCCTATGCCATCCAGCGCGCCTGGACCCGGCGCAAGATCGCCGAGGGGCGGAAAGCCATCGGTCACAAGATCGGGCTGACCAGCCGCGCCATGCAGCGATCATCCAATATCGACGAGCCGGATTATGGCCTGCTGCTCGACGACATGCTGTTCCCCGACGGGCGCGACATTCCGATTGAACGCTTCATCCTGCCGCGCGTCGAGGTGGAACTCGCCTTCCGCCTGAAGCAACCGCTGCGCGGGCCGGACTGCACGCTGTTCGATGTGCTCGACGCGGTGGATTACATCGTCCCGGCAATCGAGATTATCGACGCACGGATCGAACAGATCGATCGCGCCTCCGGCACGACACGCAAGGTGTTCGATACGATTTCGGACAACGCGGCCAATGCCGGGCTGGTGCTTGGCGGACGGCCGATCCGGCCGGGTGACGTGGATCTGCGCTGGGTCTCGGCGCTGATCTACCGCAACGGCGTGATCGAGGATTCAGGCGTGGCAGCCGCGGTGCTCGGGCATCCGGCGCTCGGCCCCGCCTGGCTCGCCAACAAGCTCCATCCCTATGGCGAAACGCTCGAGGCGGGGGAAATCATCCTCGGCGGCAGCTTCACCGCGCCAGTGCCGGCGCGCGCGGGCGACACCTTCCATGTCGATTTCGGCCCGCTCGGCGCGATTTCGGTGCGCTTCGCATGAGCGCGTTTCGCGAATGGATCGACTCGGCGCCCGGCGCCCGGCTCGGCCTGTGGCAAGCGCTCGCCTCGCCCTACACGGCGGAGATCTGCGCGACCCTGGGCTTCGACTGGCTACTGTTCGACGGCGAACACGCGCCCAATACCGCGCAGACGTTGCTTGCCCAGCTTCAGGCGACCGCCCCCTACCCGGTCCACGCCATCGCGCGGCCGCCAGTGGGCGATGCGGTCAATATCAAGCAATATCTCGACCTCGGTTTCGGCTCCTTGCTGATCCCGATGGTCGAAAGCGCCGAGCAGGCACGCGCGATCGTTGCCGCCTCGCGCTTCCAGCCACGGGGGATACGCGGCGTCGCCAGTTCGACCAGCCGCGCCTCGCGCTTCGGGGGGCAGGCCGATTATCTGGCCACGGCGCACGAGCGCGTCGGCATCACCGTCCAGATCGAAAGCGGCGCGGCCCTGGCGGCGGTCGACGAAATCGCGGCGGTCGAGGGCGTTGACGGCCTGTTCATCGGCCCGGCCGATCTCGCCGCATCGCTCGGCCATCTCGGCAACCCGCGCGCGCCTGAGGTTCAGGTCGCGATCGATCGCGCCTTTGCCGCGATCCGCGCCGCCGGCAAGCCAGCCGGCATCTTCGCGCTCGATACCGAGGACGCCCAGGCCCGCGCGGCGCAGGGTTTCGCCTTCATTTCGGTAGGCACCGATATCGGCCTGCTCGCCGGCGGCGGGCGGGCACTGTTGCGGACCTGCCGCGGCTGAACATGACACTGGAGAAAGTGATGACCTTTCAACTGACGATCGGTGGCCGAGAATCGTCGTGCGTCGAAACCTTCGCCGTGATCGATCCGGCAACCGGCCGCGAATTCGCACAATGCCCGCTGGCAACCGTCGAGCATCTCGACCACGCGGTCGCCGCCGCGCGCGCTGCCTTTCCCGCCTGGTCCGCACTGCCGATCGATCAGCGCGCGGCGTTGCTCAACAGGTTTGCCGAGGCGCTGGCGGCTGAATGCGACGATCTCGCCGCGATCCTGTCGCGCGAGCAGGGCAAGCCGGTGCGGTCGGCGGTCGGCGAAATCCAGGGCTCGATTTACTGGATCCGCACCACCGCCGGTTTCCGTCCGCCGGTCGAACGGATCGACCAGCCGGACGGCAGCCGAATCGAAATCCATCGCCGCCCGCTCGGTGTGGTCGGCTCGATCACGCCGTGGAACTTCCCGGTGATGATCGCGATCTGGCACGTCATCCCCGCGCTGCTCGCGGGCAATACGGTGGTGCTGAAGCCGTCGCCCAACACGCCGCTCGCCACGCTGCGCATGGTGGAGATCGCCAATCGCCATCTGCCCGCCGGCGTATGGAACGTCGTGACTGGCGATGTCGAGATCGGCTCCGGAATCGCCAGACATCCGGACATCAACAAGGTGGTGTTCACCGGCTCTACCCCCACCGGTCGCGCGATCATGCGCGATGGCGCCGGCAATCTGAAACGGCTGACGCTTGAACTGGGTGGCAATGATGCCGCGATCGTCCTGCCCGACGCCGATGTCGATACGATCGCGCCACAGATCTTCAGCTATGCCTTCGGCAATAGCGGGCAGATCTGCGCCGCGATCAAGCGCGTCTATGTCCATGACACCCTGCACGATGCGCTGGCCGAACGGCTCGCAGCGCTGGCGGCGGCGGCGAAGGTCGGCCCGGGCGACGATCCCGACACACAATATGGCCCAGTGCAGAACCGGCGCCAGTACGACTATGTCCGAGCGTTGGCCGAGGATGCACGGATGCAAGGCGGACGCTTCCTCGCCGGTGGCGAACCGCTGGCGGGCGACGGATATTTCTTCCCGCTCTCGGTGGTGGTTGACGTAACCGACGGCAACCGCATCGTTGACGAGGAACAGTTCGGCCCGGTGCTGCCGATCATCCGTTATTCGGATGTGGAGGACGTGTTGGCGCGCGCCAATGCCGGCGATAACGGCCTGGGCGGATCGGTCTGGTCAGCCGATGTCGGTCGCGCGGCGGAACTCGCGCAGCGGCTGGAGTGCGGAACGGCATGGGTGAACCACCATGCCAAGATCTCGCCCGACATTCCCTTCGGCGGCGCCAAGCAATCCGGGATCGGTGTCGAATTCGGCCTGCACGGGCTGGATGAATATCTGCAATTGCAGACCGTCCGGCTCCCCGCCGGCGCATGATCCTCGCCATACGGGCCGCATCATGGACCTGACGCTCTATTTCTTTCCGGGTGCCTGCTCGCGCGTCACGATGACCGCGCTTGAGGCAACCGGCGTCACCTATCGCGACCAACTCGTGAATGTCCGCACGGACGAGCAGAAAACGCCCGGCTATCGTCGAGTCAATCCCAAGGGCAAAGTACCGGCGCTGGCGATCGACGGCCGGATCATGACCGAAAACGCTGCGATCCTCGTCTTTCTCGATCGCCAGTTCCCACAGGCCGGATTGCTGCCGCGCAGCACCGATCCTGTCACTGATATCGCACCGTTGACCGATCTGCTGTGGTGTTCCTCCACGCTGCACCCGGCGATGCGCCAGATTCGTGCACCGGACAAATATACCGCCGGCGATCCGGCCGACGTGATGGCTGACGGGATGCGCAAATTCGCCGCTGAATGCACGCTCATCGCTGACGGCGTGGATGGCCGCTGGTGGTATGGAGATCGCTGGTCGATCGTCGACGTCTACCTGTTCTGGTTGTGCAACGTCGCGGAGAAGGGCGGCTTCCCGCTGTCGGACTATCCGGCGATCGTCGATCATGCCGCGCGCGTGCGCCAGCTTGCGCCACTCCAGCGGGCGCTGGAACGCGAGCGCGCCGGGGCGGAGCGGCTGGCACTTACCGGCATTCAATACTGAAATCATACGCGCCGGTTGTACCGCATCGGCGGTTCGGCGTGCATGTTGTATCGCAATGCGTTCCAATGTATCGAATTACGATACCAAAATGCGAGGACTGAAATGTTTGCCGAATTACCCGACGCGCCGATCGATCCGATCCTGGGCATGGCTCAGGCCTTTGCCAGCGATCCGAGCCCCGACAAGGTCGACCTCGGCATCGGCATCTACAAGGATGAGAATGGCGAGGTGATCGTCCTGCCGACCGTCAAGGCGGCAGAAAACTGGCTGATCGAGAATCAGGCGACCAAGCGTTACCTTTCCTCCGCCGGGAACCCCGATTATAACGACCGGACACGCGGGCTGCTGTTCCGCGAAGGCTCGGACGCGCATTCGCGCGCGCGCTCGATCCAGACCGTGGGGGGCACCGGTGCATTGCGCGTCGCGGCGGACTTCATCCGCAAGTTCGGCACCGGCCAGCGTATCTTCCTGCCCGATCCCACCTGGGCGAACCATCCGGCGATCTTCGGCGTCGTCGGGTTCGAGATCGTCAATTACCCCTATTACGACATCCCGACCGGCACGTTGCGCTTCGACGCGATGATGAGCGCGCTGGCCGATCTGCGCCCCGGCGACACGGTGCTGCTCCACGGCTGTTGCCACAATCCGTCCGGCGCTGACCCGAGCGCGGCGCAATGGGCCGAGATCGCCGACCTTATCGCGCGGTCGGGTGCGACGCCGCTGGTTGATCTTGCCTATCTCGGTTTCGCGGAAGGGCTGGAGGAAGACCGTCAGGGCCTTGCGATCCTCGCCGAGCGACTGCCCGAACTGATCGTCGCCAGTTCCTGCTCGAAGAATTTCGCGCTCTATCGCGAGCGCACCGGCGCGTTGACGTTGGTCGGCGCCAATGCGCGGCAGGCTGATACCGCGCTCGGCAACCTGCTGCCCGTCGTGCGCACCAATTATTCGATGCCGCCCGATCACGGCGCGGCGATCGTCGCTCATATCCTCGGCGACGCACCACTGCGCGCGGCGTGGGAGGACGAACTGTCGGCCATGCGTAACCGCATCCGCGACATGCGGGCCGAACTGGTAAGGCTGCTGTCGGGCAACAACCGGCGTGATTATTCCTTCCTCGCCAACCAGCATGGCATGTTCGCGATGCTCGGCATTTCGAGCGACGCGGTGCGCCGGCTGCGCGAGGACTGGCACGTCCACATCAGCGGTTCCAGCCGCGCCAACCTCGCTGGACTGACGCCTGGGAACGTCAGCCATGTCGCGCAGGCGATCTCGGCGGTCAGCTGAAGCGGCTCGCTTCTCCCCCTGTGCGGTGCATGCTATCGCGAGGGGGAGAGTTGCAAACGAGATCGGGTGGGGATGACAGAGAGTGTGGATCTACGGCCAGCTGCGGTCAAAAGCGTTGAAGTCACGGTCCGCATTCTCGACTGCCTGACGGATTCTTTCGGGCCGGTCCGCGTTACCGATCTCGCCCGCGATCTCGGCATGACCAAAACACGTGTGTCACGGCATTTGCAGACGCTCACCCTGCTGGGACTGGTCGACAAGGCGCCGCATGGCGGCGGCTATGTTTTCGGCCGCAAGCTACTCAAATTCGGTCGCGCGGCAATCTACCGCAGCAATATCGTCGAACTCGCACGCCCTTTCCTGCGCGTGTTGCGCGACCGCACCGGACACACCGCCGTGCAGACGCTGCCGGCACGCTCCGGTGCCATGGTGGTGACGGCGGTGCCGAACGAGTTCGAGCCGGGCGTCGTCATCCAGCCCGGCACGCTCCTCGAACTGCCGAAATCCCCGGCGGCACGACTGACCGCCTATTTCGAGCGGCAGCCGGTCGATACCGAGCGGGTACGCACCAATCTCGCGCGCTTCGGCGTCGATTTCGAGGCTGACGCGCGCGGCAACGGTCTTGGCGGAATCGCTGCTCCTATTTTCGACAGCGATGGTGGAATCGCCGCGACCATAGGGCTGGTGCTCTCATCGGCGCTGGTTGATCCCGAGCCCGGCGCCGATCTGATCCGCCACGTCTACGAGGTAAGCACCCTGATCCAGAGGGAATATGCGGAAGGCGCCGTTTCGCCCCTTATGCCCATAGCGGAGGGTCAGCGATCGCAATGATCGCGCACATGGGCATCTCGTTGATCCGGTACATCGCGACCGGGGCGGCTGGCCGGCCTCGTTGATTGCGGCTCAGAACGACATCGTCACACGCGCATAATATTCGCGGCCATTGGTGCCGAGCCCTCCGACTTCCGGGTATTGCAGGCTGCCGCCCTGGCTGAGCGCGCGATCGATGATCTTGTCGGGATAGGCATTGCCGAGATTCAGCACGCCAAATGTCATGGCAAAGCCTGGCGCCACGCGGACCGTGCCGCCGAGATCAAGCGTGGTGACGGGCGCGAAAACCTGCTCGGTAACCAGTGAGACCGCCTTGAAGCGGCCGAAACGCACGACATCGGCGTTGAGCGTGAAGGCACCCAGTGCCACGCTGCCCGATGCCGTGATCTTGTCCTCGGGCTGCGCCGTCGTCAGAAGGTCGAGCGCCATCGTGCCCATTAACGGCAACGCCGGCACAGCCATATTCGTCGCCAGTTTGTCGACATGGGTCCTGGCCCTGGCGTAACCGACGCCGAGATCGAGCCTCGCATCGCCGACGCGCCCGCCCCACCGGCCCACGATCTCGAAGCCGTTGGTGGTGGTATCGAGCGCGTTGGTGAAGAAGCGCACCTGGCTGGCGTTGGTTATGTTGGCAGCCTTCAGCACCGCGGTGACGGCCGCACCACTCAACGTGTCGCTCAGCGCGATGCGGTCGGCAATCTCGATATGAAAGGCATCTGCAGTGAGCGTGAAGCCGCCACCCGGCGTCAGCACCACGCCGCCACTGAGATTGCGCGACCTCTCGCGGCGCAGCGGCTGAGCGCCGAGCGCCCGGGCGACCGGATCACCGACGGCAAAGGTGCCGATGTTGACGAGCACGCCGCCGCTGGACTGGCTGGAAACCGTGCTGAATCCGGTCTGCTGGAGCGAGGGCGCACGAAAGCCGGTCGAGGCGGTCGCGCGCAAAGCGACGAACGACGTCGGTTTCAGGAAAGCGCTTACCTTGCCCGTCACGGCGCTGCCGAAATCGCTGTAATGTTCGTAGCGGACCGCGCCGCCCAGCGTCAGCATCGATATCGGCTTCATCTCAGCATCGACGAACGCGCTGACCGCGTTGCGGCCGAGATGCACCGGACTCGGCGGATTGTAGCCCGGAAAGCCCTGCGCGCCCGCGCCAATGAAGGATGCCGCCTCGCCCGAGCGGATATCGTAATGTTCGTGGCGATGCTCGACGCCGACGGCGATGTTGCCACCGGCCAGCAAGGCGAGCTTCGTGCTGACCGTGAAATTGGCGACGTTCTGGAAATAGCTTGAACCGCCGGCGTCGAAGCGTGTCGGGCTGGCCGCTCCGAGCGAGGTGTTGGTGGTGTCCTTCGCGGCAAACTGTGCATCGTTATAGCCGACCGTGTCGCTGAGATCCCAGGCGAACCCGCCTGCCCTGCCGCGAATGCCGACCGTGCCGCCGGCATCATCCTGGTTGAGCACGATGTGCGGCACGAAGCCGTTGGGATACAGCACAGAGATACCGGGCGCACGGAACTGCGCGGGACTGGTCGAGCCACGATGTGAGTAGATCGCATCGGCATAAAGCTCCGCACCGCCAAGATCGTAGCGGCCGTTGAATGCGGTGCTGATATCCAGCGAGTCGGGGTCGCCCTGCTCACCGGTGATCCGCCCATAGCGGCTGTCGATCGCGACTCGGTTGGTGGGGGCATGCGAACGCACTTCTGCGGTGAGGTTGAGACTGCCATGGTCGCCAAGCCGTAGCCCCGTATTGACCGTGCCGACATGGAACGCGCCATCGCCCGCGCTGGACACGCCCGACTGAACCGAAACCATCCCGCCGTGATCGGCCGATTTCAGCACGATGTTGATGACCCCGGCGATCGCGTCCGAGCCATATTGCGCCGCGGCCCCGTCGCGCAGCACCTCGATCCGCTCGATCGCAGCCATCGGGATGGTGCCGAGATCGACCGGGACCGAACCGCGACCGATCACGTTGTTGAAATTGACCACTGACGAACTGTGCCAGCGCTTGCCGTTGACGAGCACCAGCACCTCGTCCGGCGACAGGCCGCGCAGCGACGCCGCGCGAGTATTGGCGGCGGACGGGCCGGTGGCGCTGCGCGGATAATTGAACGACGGCGCGATGAACTGAAGCGCGCGCGGCAAATCGGTCAATCCGCGCCGGGTGAGATCCGCGCCGCTATAGACGTCGACCGGCGCGGCCGAAGTTTCGGGTGAGCGGCCGCTGGCACGGGTCCCGACGATGACGATGTCGTCTGGCGCGTCGGTGCCGTCGCTGGTCTGCTGGGCAGCGGCAGGACTGGCGGCTGCAATACCGGCGCAAATGAACATTGGCAGCGAACGCATCGATCAACCCCTTCAAAACTTGTGGGGCGGGCCATAGCGACGGTGTGGCGCGACGAGTAACGCACAGCTTCGCAGCCATGTTGTGCGTTACGCAACGCCCGCCGCGAGCGCCCGGCGAAGCGGCCGCATCGCCGCCAGCGCGCACAGTATCGAGACCAGCAATGCGATCGGCAGCGTGATCGCCAGCGCCACGCCGAGCCGCGCCTCGTCGCGCAACACCGTATCGGTGACGAAGGCGACCAGCGTCGGCCCGAGGCCGAGCCCGATGAGATTGACGACCAGCACCGCGACCGCATGTTGCATGCCCCGCAGACGCGGCGGGGTGAGCAACTGGAGCGTCGCCGGCCCCGATCCGATCACCACCGTCAGGAAATAGACCGCAGGCACCAGCAGCCCGAGGCTCCAGCCCACGCTCGGCATCAGCGGCGCGGCGAGCACGAACGGAACGGCCAGCGCCCCCGCTCCCGCCATCACACGCAGGCGCCCGTCCTCGCGGCCGGCGCGGACCAGCCAGTCGCCGATCAGCCCGGCACTGAACGTCCCCGCCGAGCCAGCCAGCATCGTCACCAGCCCGAGCCGCCCGCCGATCTCGGCCGCCGTCATGCCGAAGCTGCGGTGGAAGAAGGTCGGCGCCCAGGCCGAAAGGCCGTAGGTCGCGATCGCGGCGGTCGCCACCGCGAGATTGACGAGCGCAACTGGCGCAGCGCGCGCCTTGAACCAGCGCAGCACCTCGACAAGCGGCGGCGCGGATGCGGTATCGCCGCTCCGCGCAGGCTCCCTGAGCAGCGCCACCAATAGTGCGATGACGAGGCCGGGCAGCCCCAGCAGCAGGAAGACCATCTGCCATCCCCGCACCGCGCCCAGCAACGGCAGCACCGCGCCGTCCGGCAGATGCCGGATCGCCAACGCCCCGAGCACCAACGCCAGCCCCGAGCCGAGATGCGGCCCGAGACTGTAGAAACCGATGGCGATCCCCTGTCGGCGCGGCGGGAAATAATCGCCGATCAGCGAATAGGCGGAGGGCGTCATCGCCGCCTCGCCGATGCCGACACCCATGCGTGCGAACAGCAACTGGAAATAGCCGCCCGCCAGCCCGCACCCGGCGGTGGCGAGACTCCAAACCGCCACCGCCCCGCCCAGGATGCGCGTCCGCGCGCCGAGATCGACCAGTCGCCCGACCGGCAGGCCGCTGACCGACAGCACCAGTGCGAAGGATAAACCCTGCAACAGGCTGATCTGGAGATCGCTCAGGTGCAGATCATGCTTGATTGGCTCGACCAGCAGGTTGAGCAACTGACGATCGACGAACGCCAGCACATAAGCGAGGATCAGGACAGCGAGCGCGAACCAGCCATATCTGCCGGATCGCGTGGATACGGTGGTCATTGCCCACCCAGCGCGCGCAGCGCCGCCGCCTGATCGGGATAAACGTGCACATGATCGATCAGATCGTGTTCGACCAGCCCGGCGGGGTGAACCAGCGTGAAATGATGCGCGTCGAGTTCCAGCGTCAGTAGCAGCATCGCGGTTTCCTTGTCGCCGATCCGTTCCTGTGCGGCGTCGGGCAGGACGAACGCTGTCGAGGGCACCCAGACATGCTCTATGCCGTCGATATGAAGCTTGCGCGACTGATGCGTATGCCCCGATGCGACGAAGCGCAGATCGATCACCGCCAGCCGGCGTAACAGGGCGTCGCGGGCCTCTACGGGCACATAGCGGTGGTGGCGGCTAGTGTCAGAGGGGCCGTCGCGGAAGAACGGCTTGTGCAGGAACAGGCCGACCGGCCCGGTGATCGCGGGCAACAACGCGTCGAGCCACCTCTCCTGCTCCGCTTCAGCCGCGTCGCACCGCCCCAGCAATTGCGCGTTGAGGCCGATCAGCGTCCAGCCCTCGGCATGCTCCACCCAATAGCCCCAGCCGAACACCGCCTCGTAGCGATCGAGCCGCTGCGGGCTGACCAACGTCTTGGCGGTCTCGCCCGGATTGTCACCGATATCGTGATTGCCGGGAATCAGGCGAAGCTCGCTCGGCCACTCGGCGAGTTGGGCTGCGGCATGAACGAGTTCGTCCGGCCGCACCGCGCCGTCGGCGGTGATGTCGCCGAGATGGACGGTGAGATCGATCGCGTGGTCGGATACCCATTGCCTCGCGGCCCGGAGATTGGCGTCGAAGGCCGGCTCGAGAGGGGTGAGGTGGGTGTCGGAGATAAGCGCGATCTGCATCGCGCGTCCTTGCCGGAGCAATAACCCCCGCCCAATCACAAGCGGTGCAACGACCCTTGCACGCCGCGCAACGCCATGAGTCCCGGAACTTGCACAAATCGGCTCTAGCGTGTCCAACTGACACCCGGAGACCGCTCATGCGCCGCCAAGCCCCGCCGCTCGATGCCACCGAGGCGTTTCTCGCTGCGGCACGCGCACCGTCGTTTCGTGCCGCGGCGGACCAGATTGCGCTCAGCCCCTCGGCCTTTTCGCGCCGTATCCAATTGCTGGAGAATTTCGTCGGCAGCGCGCTATTCGATCGCTCCGGCCCAACCGTGCAGCTCACCGAGGCGGGCGCGCGCTATTTCGCGGAGGTAGCCCCGGCGATGGACGCGATCCGCCGCGCAACTGCGGGTCTGCGCGAACAGACGACAAGCCGGGTGCTCCGCATCATCACGTCGCATTCGCTGGCGGTCGGCTGGTTGATCCCGCGCATGCCGGCCTTGCAGGAGGAGCACGATATCGAGCTCGACCTGTCGATCAGCCGCGATCCGCAGGCGCTGACCTCAGGCAGCGCCGACGTCGCGATCTGGGGCGGGCGCGCCGCCGAATGCGGTTTCGCGCGCGACCGGCTGGTCGATCTGAGCGCCGTCCTCGTTTCCGGCGCGCGAATGGCAAACGGGCGCGAGCCGCCGCGCTCGATCGCCGAATTGAAGGGCCACCGGCTGCTCGCCGCAAAGACGCCCGAACATAGCTGGCACCGTTGGTTCGATACGATGGGGCTCGATGCCGGATGCGCCGATTCGGTGATGTCGTTCGATACTGTCCATCTGGTGTATGAGGCAGCGGCGAGCGGCCTAGGCATGGCGCTCGCCATCCCGCTACTGTCGGACCGCTTCATCAAGGAGCAACGGTTGGTGCCGCTGCCCGGCCCGGCGATCCCGCTCGATCTCGATTACAGCATCTATTATGCAACGCCCGACGTCGCGCGCCGCCCGCTGGTCCGCAGCTTCGTACGCTGGCTCGAACGGGAGGTTACGGAGTCGCTGGCTGAATTCCACGCATGGGGCGCGCCGTTTGCACGCCACGCCGCATAATATCAGACGGTGCCGACGCACGGCATAGGATCGCCCGGGGGCTGGTGCGCCCAGCCCGAAGAACACCTTCTGCCGGGAAGGCTTCGTCCACCACCATATTCTACGACCGGCTCCGACCGATTGCCGTCCCACAGTTTTCAGGTGCGGCGGAATCTGGGCTCAAAACCTAATACATTGCCGATCGTATCGGAGCCTCGTTTTTTCGCCGAAACGGGCTGGGACGGGTACGGACGGTCGCGGCCAAACTGATCGGCTAAGCACCTATTTTCAGGAAGAAAAGCTGATCCGGTGGAGCAGAACGGCTCCTTGTGAAGGGCCCATTGGCGGCGTGGTCAAATGGTACTGAACTCACCCACTAGAGTCTGATCCATCTACGTGGAAGCGTATCCAGAGTTTCTGAGGTAGTTGGC
>JAZKCJ010000008.1:0-387283 GCA_040388155.1 Pseudomonadota bacterium | reverse complement strand
GAGCTGGGAGAAGACCTATTTCAACTGGATGGAGAACATCCAGCCCTGGTGCGTGTCGCGCCAGCTCTGGTGGGGGCACCGCATTCCGGCATGGTTTGCCGAGGACGGCCGCATCTTCGTCGCCATGGACGAGGCCGGCGCGCAGGAGCAGGCAGGCGAGGGTGTCGAGCTTCGCCAGGACAATGATGTCCTTGATACCTGGTTCTCCTCGGCGCTCTGGCCCTTTGCCACCATGGGCTGGCCCGAGGATGGCAATCCGACCCTTCACGGCCGCTACCCCAACGATGTGCTGATCTCCGGCTTCGACATCCTGTTCTTCTGGGATGCGCGGATGATGATGCAGGGCATGCACTTCATGAAGGACGTGCCGTTCCGCACGCTTTACCTCCACGGCCTGGTCCGCGCGGCGGACGGGCAGAAGATGTCCAAGTCCAAGGGCAACACGGTCGACCCGCTGGGTCTGATCGACAAATACGGTGCTGATGCGCTGCGCTTCTTCATGGCGGCGATGGAGAGCCAGGGCCGCGACATCAAGATGGATGAGAAGCGGGTCGAGGGGTATCGCAACTTCGCGACCAAGCTGTGGAACGCCGCGCGTTTCTGCCAGTCCAACGGTATCGGCGCCAGCACCACGCTTGAGGCGCCCGAGGCGAACCTCGCCGTCAATCGCTGGATCATCGCAGAGACGATCGAAACGGTGCAAGCGGTCGACATCGCGCTGGCGGACTATCGCTTCGACGGCGCGGCGAATGCCATCTACCAGTTCGCATGGAGCCGTTTCTGCGACTGGTATATCGAGCTGATCAAGCCGCTGCTCGGCAACGCAGAAGGCCCGGCGACCGGCCCTGAAGCCGACGAGACTCGCAAGGTTGCGGGCTGGGTGCTCGACCAGATGCTTGTCCTGCTCCACCCGTTCATGCCGTTCATCACGGAAGAGCTGTGGCATGCCCTGGGCGAGCGCGAGTCCGATCTGATCGTCGCAAAATGGCCGATGGCCGATGCGCGGTCGATCGATCCGGAAGCGAGCAGGGAAATCGACTGGCTGATTCGCCTGGTCGGTGACGTGCGTGCGGCGCGCAACGAGCTGAACGTCTCGCCCGGCGCGCGCATGCCGTTCCATGTCCGGGATGCCGACACGACGACCCTTGCACGGCTGGACCGGCAGGCCCCGGCAATTGCGCGACTGGCGAGGATCGACCGGGCAGAGGGCGAGGTCCCGACAAGCGGCGCGGTCCAGGTGGTTATCGACGAGGCGACTTTCGTCCTGCCGCTCGAGGGCGTCATCGATCTCGACGCGGAACGTGCCCGCCTGACCAAGGCGATCGAGGCGGCCGTCAAGGAACGCGACTCGCTTGCTGGCCGGCTGGGCAATGCGAGCTTCGTCGAGCGGGCCAAGCCGGAAGCGGTAGAAAAGGCGCGCGCCGACCATGCGGAAAAGAGTGCCGAGGCGGAGCGACTGACGGCGGCACTGGCCCGGCTCGGTTAAACCTCTTCCCCTCCCCGCAAGGGAAGGGCTAGGGGTTGGCCAGCCAAAGCCGGGGTCGAGCCCCGACTTTGGCTTTTTTCGGTGCACGCGGGGCGGTTCGCTGCGCTCGCATCCACCCCGACCCATCCCTTCCCAGGGAGGGGAGTGAGAGACGACATGGCTTCACCACCTTCCCGTCCCGGCCAGCGCGACCTCACCACGGGGCCGATCGCGGCGACCCTGCTGGCATTCGCCCTGCCGACGCTCGGATCGAACATCCTCCAGTCGCTGAATGGATCGATCAACTCGATCTGGGTTGGGCGCTTTCTCGGCGAAAGCGCGCTCGCCGCGACGTCCAACGCCAACATCATCATGTTCCTGATGTTCTCCGCCGTATTCGGCTTCGGCATGGCGGCGACGATCCTTATCGGCCAGTCAGTGGGGCGTCGCGACATCGAAGCGGCGCGACGCGCCTTCGGGTCGACTGTCGGTCTGGTGGTCGGCGGCGCGGTGGTGATCTCGGTCCTCGGCTGGCTGTTCACGCCGCAGATCCTCCGCCTGCTCGCGACCCCGGGCGAGGCGCAGAACATGGCGCGCGACTATCTGCGGGTGATCTTCCTCGGCCTGCCGTTCTCGATGCTGGGCGTGCTGATCCAGATGAGCCTGCGTGGAACCGGAGATTCGCTGACCCCTTTGTGGTTCATGCTGCTCAGCGTGCTGATCGACAGCAGTTTCAATCCCTTGCTGATCGAAGGGATCGGGCCGTTCCCACGCATGGGGATCGCGGGTTCGGCCACGGCGACGTTGATTGCCGGTATCGTTTCCTCGGCGGGGCTTCTCATTTACGTCTATTGGCGGGACCTCCCCATCCGGCTGCGCGGCCATGAACTGCGCTATCTGATCCCCGAATCGGCGCTGGTGAAGACAATCGTCGCCAAGGGGTTGCCGATGGGCGCGCAGATGCTGGTGATGTCGACCGCGGGGCTCACCATGGTCGGGCTGGTCAATCGCCTCGGCGTCGAGACAGCCGCCGCCTATGCCGTGTCACAACAGCTCTGGACCTATATCCAGATGCCGGCGATGGCGATCGGTGTCGCGGTCAGCAGCATGGCGGCGCAGAACATCGGTGCTGGAAAATGGGACCGGGTGAACGCGATCACCCGGGCGGGGATCATCTACAACACGGCTATCACGCTTGCCGTGATCGTCGCGATCATCCTGTTCGACCGGCAGGTGATGGCGCTGTTCGTCGGCAGCGAAAGCCCGGCAATCCCGATCGCGCGGCACATCCAGCTTATCGCGAGCTGGACCTTCGTGATGTTCGGCGCGACGATGGTGCTGTTCTCGACGGTGCGCGCCAATGGCGCCACGATGGCGCCGCTGATCATCCTGGCGATCGCCTTCTATCCGGTGCGGATCGGGTTCGCACTCGTCGGCCCGCGGTTCATCGGGCAAGACGCATTGTGGTACTCGTTCCCGCTGGGGTCACTCGTCTCGCTGTCGCTCGCGATCCTCTATTACCGCAGCGGCCATTGGCGCGAACAGGTACTGATCGTCCCGCCGGACCCGGAGGAGGCAGGCGAGCACGCCCATGGTACCGGGGAGCCTGCGGGGCGGTTGCATCCGACCGGCTGAGGTGGCCGCCAGGCTTATTGATCGATTGCGAAAGTGACGGTCAGCCGGGCGCTGGTTTCGACCGGTTTGGGCGAAACCTCGATCGCTATTGGCGGGGGCATCATGACGGCGGGGGAGCGCATCTCTACGTCCGCGAGGGTGACGTGCATCGCACGTTCGCTGTTGTCGTCCACCGAGACGATTCCGCCGAGCTTCGCGCCCGATGCGACGGCGATCGCCTGGGCCTTGGCGCGTGCGACCGTCATCGCCTTGGCAACGGCCCGGTTCGACGCGTTCGAATCGTCACTCAGGCTGAAATCATCGATATTCGCACTGCCGGCGCCTAGCCGGCCCGCAAGACCAACGGCAGTACCGGCATCCTTGACCGAACGCATGATGATGGTCGCCTGAATTCGAGCCACCCGGCCGACCACGGTGCAGTCCTTCTTCCCCGTCCGACCTGGGGTGTCCTTCGCGACGTCGTCAGCCATCAACGATAGCGCGTCCGCCGCCGCATCGAGATTGTCTGCGACTTCTTCGGCCGAACCCATCACGAACGGGTCGCTGCCGTTGCAGTCCCCGGCATGAGCCTCGCGGATCGACACGGCGCCAGTCCGTATCTCGACCGTCGGGTCGAGCGAGCGCAGTCCCGAGAAAATGGCTTTCTGGCGAGTCGCCAGCGCGCTCGTCGCCGCATCGGCCGTCTTGCCCTCGCCGCGGATGGACACGGAGAGGCTGGCCCGGTCGGGCGCGCTCTCCACGCTGCCCGTTGCGGAAACCACGATCGTCGCCGGCTTCGCTTCGCGATCGAATTGCGCCAGCGCCGGACCCGGGACAAGTGCCGCGATCAACACTCCTTTTGCGATATGCATCCAGCCCTCCTCAAATGTTATGGTATTTTGTATCATGATTATCTCAGGCGAGGGCCCAGGTAAAGTCGTTGCACTTGCGCCCTGACGGCTGTTCCAGCACAAGCCGCCCATGTCGGCCCAATATCCCGCCCTTCGCCTTCGCCGCAGCCGCGCTTCGGCGTGGAGCCGCCGCATGCATGCCGAAACCGTGCTGACCCCGGCCGACCTGATCTGGCCGCTGTTCATTTCCGAAGGCGTTGGGGTCGAGGAGCCGATTGCGAGCCTGCCGGGCGTGTCGCGCTGGTCGGTTGACAATGTCGTCGCCCGGGCGAAGGAAGCGCGCGATCTCGGCATCCCGTGCCTGGCCCTGTTCCCGAACACTCAGGCCGATCGCCGCTCCGATCGCGGCGAGGAAGCCCTGAATCCGGACAACCTCATGTGCCGGGCGATCCGCGCGCTGAAGGATGCAGTGCCTGAGGTTGGCCTGCTGACCGATGTCGCGCTCGATCCCTATACCAGCCATGGCCATGACGGGCTGCTCGACGATAACGGTTATGTGCTCAACGACGCGACGGCCGAGATGCTGGTGGGGCAGGCGCTCAACCAGGCGGCCGCCGGGGCCGACATCATCGCGCCGAGCGACATGATGGACGGGCGGGTCGGCCTGATCCGCGAAGCGCTGGAGGGCGAGGACCGGGTCAATGTGCAGATCATGGCCTATTCCGCCAAGTACGCCAGTGGCTTCTACGGCCCGTTCCGCGACGCGGTCGGTTCGCGCGGGCTGCTCAAGGGCGACAAGAAGACCTATCAGATGGATTCGGCCAATGCCGAAGAGGCTCTGCGCGAGGTTGCGCTCGACCTGGCGGAAGGGGCGGACAGCGTGATGGTCAAGCCCGGATTGCCTTATCTCGACATCATCCTGCGGGTGAAGAGCGAGTTCCAGGTACCGGTTTTCGCTTATCAGGTGTCGGGCGAATACGCGATGATCGAGGCAGCGGTCGCGGCGGGCGCCGCCGAGCGCGACGGTGTGGTGCTTGAAACGCTTATGGCGTTCAAGCGTGCCGGCTGTTCGGGCGTGCTTACCTATCACGCGGCGCATGCGGCGCGTCTTCTGAACGCGTGATCGAGACCGGGCGCCTGCTTTTGCGGCCGCCGACGGCGGCGGATCGCGCGATGCTGCATGCGATGTGGTCGGATCCCGTGGTCATGGCCGATCTCGGCCCGGTCAAATCGCCGGAGGACAGCGATGCGACAATCGCGCGTCACGCCGCATATGGCGTCAGGCACGGGTTTGGCTTTCACGTCGTCGAGTTGCGCGAAGATCGCGAACCGATCGGTTTCTGCGGCCTGAAGCCGGGTGCCGAGGGCACGCCGATCCAGGGTGAGATCGAGATCGGCTGGAGCCTCGCCCGGCCCTGGTGGGGGAAGGGCTATGCGTTTGAGGCTGCTTCCGCATGCCTCGACTGGGCGTGGGCAAATACCCCGGCACTTCGGGTCGCCGCGATCACCGCGGCGCGGAACCTGCGCAGCCAGATCCTGATGGAACGACTCGGCATGGTACGACAGCCTGACGATGACTTTTTCCATCATCTGTTCGCACCCGATGACCCGCTGGGGCAAAGCGTCGTGTTCGCGATAAACCGGCCGGGAGACGCCGCATGATCCAGACCGACCGTCTCGTCCTGCGCCGCTGGCGCGGGGCGGACGTCGACCCTTTTTTCGCCATTTGCTCCGATCCCCGGGTGATGGCGACGATCGGGCCGCTCCAGACCCGCGACCAGATCGTGGCGGCGGTCGCCCGGCAGAACGGATTTCAGGAGCGGCACGGTTTCTGTTTCTGGGCGATCGAACGTCGCGAGGATGCTGCGATGGTCGGCTTCTGCGGGATCAAGCCCGGTGCCGAGGGTACGCCGATCGAGGGCGAAGTCGAAATCGGATGGCGGCTTGGCTTTGCCGACTGGGGCAAGGGCTATGCGCGCGAAGCTGCGACCGCGTCTCTGGGGTGGGCGTGGGATCGTCGGGATATTCCAGCTGTCGCCGCCATCACCACGGTGGGAAACAGCCGCAGTTGGGGTTTGATGGAGCGCCTCGGCATGGTTCGCGCCTTGAGTGAGGATTTCGATCATCCCGGCGTGCCCGACGACAGCCCGCTCAAGCCCCATATCGTCTATCGTATCGCGCGGCCCACCTGATGGCGGGCATTGCCGTGCCGGTGCGATTCGCCCGGCCCCTGTTCGTCGTGACGATCCTTGCCGGGTCGTTCCTGCTGTTCCTGGTCCAGCCGATGGTCGCGCGCATGGCGTTGCCCCGGCTCGGCGGCGCGCCCGCCGTCTGGAACTCGGCGATGCTGGTCTATCAGGCACTGCTGCTGGGCGGTTACGCCTATGCGCATTGGCTCGGCCGGGTGACGCCGCGCTTGCAGGCCGCGATCCATCTCGCAGTGCTGCTGATCGCAGCCCTGTGGTTGCCGATCGGCCTGATGACGACTCAACTGCCCGCCAATGCACAACCAGCTATCTGGGTGCCCTGGCTGCTCGGTGCGTCGATCGGGCCATTGTTCTTCGCCATCTCGGCACAGGCGCCGTTGCTGCAGCGCTGGTTCAGCGTGTCGAGCAAGGGGGAAGATCCCTATGCCCTTTATGCTGCGTCCAATTTCGGCAGCTTTGCCGGTCTGATCGCCTACCCTTTGTTCGTCGAGCCCGGCTTGGCGCTCAACGGGCAGAGCAGACTGTGGACCATCGGCTACATCGTCGTCGGCGTGCTCGTCACGGTCTGCGCGATGACGCTGCCGAAGATGAAGATGCGAATCGTCGACGGGCCGGTCGCGGAAAGCGCGCCGCCGACCCGCAAGCGAATCGCGCACTGGATCGCTTTGGCCTTCGTGCCTTCGGGGCTGATGCTGGCAACCTCGACATACATCACGACCGACGTCGTCGCGATGCCGCTGCTGTGGGTGCTGCCGCTTGGCCTGTATCTGCTGAGCTTCACCATCGCCTTTGCGAGCCGGCGCGGCCCGGCGGATTTGCTCACAAGGCTCGCCCCGGTCGTCATCCTGCTGATCGGCGGGGTTCTGGTCGGCGGGTTGCAGGGCAAGCCGTGGCTCAACGCCGTGCTTGCGCTGGTCCTGCTGTTCATGGCTGCGGTGGCCCTGCACACTGCAATGTACCGGCTGCGTCCGGAGGCCGACCGCTTGACCGGATTCTACCTGGCCATGTCGGTCGGTGGCGCGCTCGGCGGCGTGTTCGCTGCGCTGATCGCCCCGCTGGTATTCGACTGGACCTATGAATATCCGCTGCTGGTGCTGGCTGCCGGGGTGCTCGCGCCCCAGAGCTTCCTGATTCCCGAGATCGGCATGTTGTGGGAGCGAAACCGGCAGCATCGCCGCTTCATGACGGTCGCGGTGGCGCTGCTGATGTGGGCAGTCATCCTTGTCGTGTTGAACAGCCCGGGCGCTGAATCTGACGATTCGGGGCCGGTCCAGGGAATCGTGTTCGTCGTGATGGTCGCTGTCGGCGTCTTCACCATCGGTATGCGCGGTGCCTTCGTCATCGCGCTGGCTGGCGCGTTGATCGTGTTCGGTGGTTACCGCTCGATCCTGTTGTCGTTCGAACCGGGGGCCCGGACGCGCAGCTATTTCGGCGTCTACACGATTCGCGACTATGAGGAGATGCGCCAACTCCAGCACGGCACTACCGTGCACGGCACGCAGCTTCTCGGCAGCGTGGGGCGTGAGCGGACGCCCACGGCTTATTATGTTACTGGCTCAGGCGTGGGACAGGCAATGCAGGCGGCACCCGCCTTGTTCGGCGATCATGCCCGAATCGGTGTCGTCGGCCTCGGCGCCGGGACACTCGCCTGTTACGCGCATCCAGGCCAGAGCTGGCGCTTCTACGAGATCGATCCCCTCGTGGTGCATATAGCGCGTGATACGGGGCAGTTCACCTTCCTGAAGAATTGCTTGCCGAACCCGAGGATCGAGGTTGGCGACGCGCGACTCAACCTTGCCGCCGAAGCGACCGGTTCGCTCGACCTGCTCACCCTCGACGCCTTTTCGTCGGACGCTGTGCCGATGCACCTGATGACACGGGAAGCGTTCGACACCTATGGCAGGGTGCTCGCGCATGATGGCGTGCTGCTCTTCCACATCTCGAACAAGTTTCTCGATCTTGAACCCGTGGTGTCGGCAGCCGCCGCGGCCGGTGGGTGGAGTGCGGCGAAGCTTCTTTACTTTCCCGGGCCCGATGTGGAGGCGCCCCGCGCCGTATCCTTCTGGGTCGCGCTGTCGCACGATCCGGCGACGATCGCGGCCCTCAGGGCGCGCGATGCCAAATGGCAGCCGCTCAACCGCTATCCGGGGTTCACGCCCTGGACCGACGATTATTCGACGATCGTGCCGCTCGTGAAGCTGTTCCGGAAGCCGTAGGCCAACCTCAGGCTTCGGGGAGCATCGCCTGGATCGCCGCGATTCGTGCGGATTGGGCCTGGAGCTGCGTTTCGGCCGCGGCGCGCAACGTCGCGATGCCAGGATAGTCGGGCTCGCCGGCGGTCGCGCGTGCAATCGCCAGATCCTCGATATCGGTAAGGACCGCTGAAGTGGTCGCGCGATAGCCGTCGAGTTCGGCCAATGCCGACTGGGCGGTGATCCAGCCCTCGCTGCCGGCCGGCTGGCCCTTCGCTGCGATGGCGGCCCGCTCGGCACGGTCGGCGGCAGGGACGAAGGCGGTTGCCGATTTGTCCAGCGTCACCTTCATTGCGGCGAGCTTTGCATCGGTCGGCGCATCGGGAGTCGCTGCTGCGGGCGGAGACGCTTCCGGTTCGGTTAGGCTCGTCGTCTCCACCGGCCGTGGCAGCAGCGAAGGATAGCGGGTCGTCGACCGTTCGGCGCATCCGCAGAGCAGGGCAAGACAGGCAAAGGGGAGGGCGCGTTTCATGCCCTTTCGCTCTATGCGGCAAATAAGATGTGCGCAACGCACGCAACACACTTGCGCCCCGCGAAAGACGCATCTATGTGCCCACTTCCCAAGCGCCCGTAGCTCAGCTGGATAGAGCATCAGACTACGAATCTGAGGGTCGGACGTTCGAATCGTTCCGGGCGCGCCAAGGTTTCAATGGGCCGGAATTCCTCCTTTGGGAGGGATTTCGGCCTATTCTTTGGCCGGGATTCCGGTGTCTGATTCGTACGCCAAACTGAGGGGTGCCGAGGGCCTGGATTTTTGCCCCATCGCGGCGGAACTCAGCGATATACCAGCTACCTCGAATGGCGGCTTTGCGACTCAAAGTCTTTTGACATTGTCGGCTGCGCCCGCTCGCCTATGCTTGCGGGAAAAGAAGGAGGCGATGTGGCTCATACACCCGAGGAATGCGCGCGGCGGATTCTGGTCGTCTATCGAGCGCATAAGGCGAAGCCGGGCACGGTCCTCAAGCGGAGTGCCTTCGCCATGTACTTCACCGTCAGGCCCTGGACATTGGATGACCTGGAGGTCGGCATGTTCGAAGCCATCAATCGTGAGTGGATTTCGGCGCTCGACCACGGCGAGCTTCGCCTGCTTCGGGCCGGGGAGAAGGAATTCGCTTCGCGGACGTGATGGCAGATGCGAGGCTGCACTGGATTGGGTCATGGATGAATGCCGGGTTGCGGGTGACCCAACCTACCGGCCGATGTTTTTTCACGCACCTTGGGCATTCCGAGTGTACGCCGCATCCGGGATGCGCCCCGCCGCTGACGGTGTGTCGGTTGCACGCCTTCAAACTCCAGAGAGTTTGTTGAACTCGAGGGTGAACACGGCGCCGCCTTCAGCGTGATTACCCGCCCGGACGCCGATCTGCATCGCGTCGGCAAAGCCCTTCACGATTGCAAGCCCTAGCCCGCTGCCGCCTTCGCGATCGCTGCCTGCGCCGCGCGTGAAGATTTCGAACAGGTCTCGATCCGGCATCGGGAGCCCCGGACCGTCGTCGCGAATCGCGATCGTCACCGCGTCGGCAGTGCGGCGGCCTTCAATGGTGATCGTGCCGGTGGCGCCGCCATGTTGCGCTGAATTGACCAGGAGGTTGATCAATATGTGGTGAAGCAGGGTAGCGTCGGCCAGCACGAGCGGCAGGTTGGCCGGGACCTGGAAATCGATATGCTTGCTCCGCAGCAGGTCCTTCAGGTCATGGATCGCCCCGCTGACCGCGTCGGTCAGGTCAGTCGGCTCGATCGACAGCTTCAGCGCACCGGTATCAAGCCTCACCATGTCGAGCAGATTGTCGAGGAAGCGCCGCAGGCGCTGCATCTCGGCGCGCGCGACGGGAATGGCGGCCGAATCGGGATGCTCGGCCGACACGCTCTCGATGGCTGTTGTCACGGCGGTCAGCGGCGTACGCAGGTCATGGCCGATCGACGACAGCAGGGCCGCGCGCAGCCGATCACGCTCCTTGAGAACCGACAGCTCGCGCATCTCGTCCTCGAGCCGCAACCGCTCGTGCGCGAGCGAGGCCTGGCCGACCAGGGTTGAGAGCAGTACCGCGCGATCCGACGGAACGGGATCGCTCCCGTCGTTTCGTGCAACGCCAAGCACCCCCAGCACGCCGAGCGACGTCTTGAGCGGGTGGAACTGCCAGTCGGAAGCGTTGAGCGTCACGGTGCCATACCCGGCGGTCTCGCCGCGCTTGAATGCCCAGTCGGCTGCGGCGACGTCGATCGGGGTGAGCCCGCTGGCCGGCGGCGCGGCGGCCACGATTTCCGGTTGCCCGCCCCGGTCCGCCAGCAGCACGGCATTGACGTCGAGCAGCCGCGACACTTCCTCGCACACCGTATCGGCGGTGGCCTGCGCATCCGACACCCGGGTCAGGGCCTGGGCGAAGGCGGCGAGCGCTGCGTTCTCCCGCGCGCTGCGCACGCCGATCGCCGCGCGCGAGCGCATGCCGCCGGTCAGGCGGCTGGTGAAAGCGGCGATGCCGATCAGGATCAGCACGGTCAGCACGCTTTGCGGATCGGCGATGGTGAAGGTGTAGAGCGGCGGCAGGAAGAAGAAATTGAAGGCCAGCGCGGCGAGCAGACCGGCGGCCAGTCCCGGCTTCAACCCGTAACGGCTGGCGGCGGCGACCACTGGCAGCAGATAGATGAGGTCGACTGCGCCGGTGCCGATCCAGGGTTCGACCAGGCGGGCCAGCAGGGTCGTCATGGCGACGAAGGCGACAACCGCGGCATAGACAGCTGGCTTCGCGTCCCAGCGCAGGGCCTTTCGGGGCCGACGCGACGGTGCGGGCGCGCCCGCCGGAATGACGTGGATCGCCAGCCCCTCGACATTGCGCAGCAGCTTCTCGACCACTGAGCCGTGGCGTAGTTCGAACCACCAGCTCCGCCGCGACTTGCCGATCACCAGCTGGGTTGCGCGCATGCCCTCCACCTGGGCGTGCAGGCCGTCGATGACGCTTTCGGCCGGTACGGTCGCGATCGTTGCGCCGAGGCTCGCGGCGAGTCGGAGCGTCGCCGCGATTCTGGCTTTCTCTTCGATGCTGAATTCTTCAGCGCGGGGCGTCTCGATGTAGACGGCGGTCCAGGGCGCGCGGAGGGCGTCGGCGAGGCGCTTGGTCGTTCGCACCAGCGCCTCGGCACCGGGCAGTTCGCTGACGGCGACGAGCACCCGCTCGCCGGCGGCGAACGCGCCTGACAATGCGCTTGCATCGAGATGTTCGAGCATCTGCCGGTCGACGCTCATGGCCGCGCGGCGAAGTGCCATCTCGCGCAATGCCGACAGATTGGCCTTTGAGAAGAAATGGCCGAGTGCGCGAGTCGCCTCGGCGGGGATATAGACCTTGCCGTCCTTCAGCCGCTCGATGAGCTCGTCGGGCGGGATATCGACGACCTGGACCTCCGCGTCCTCCAGGACGCTGTCGGGCACCGTCTCGCGCACCCGAACCCGGGTGAAGCTGGCGACCACGTCGTTGAGGCTTTCGACATGCTGGATGTTGAGGGTCGAGAAGACGTCGATGCCGGTGTTGAGCAGTTCCTGGATATCCTGCCAGCGCTTGGGGTGGCGGCTGCCCTCGACATTGGTGTGGGCGAGCTCGTCGACCAGCACGAGCGCAGGGCGACGTGTCAGGATCGCATCGAGATCCATTTCGGTCAGTGTCTGGCCGCGATAATCGATGGTGCGACGGGGGATCACCTCGAACGGCGTGACCAGTGCCTCGGTCTCGGCGCGGCCATGGGTCTCGACTACGCCGATCACCACGTCGATGCCGGCCCGCAGCCGAGCCGCGCCCTCGTTCAGCATCTCATAGGTCTTGCCGACCCCGGGTGCGGCGCCGAGGAATATCTTGAGCTGCCCGCGCGCCTCACGCTCCGCGGCGCGGAGCAGGGCATCGGGGGAGGGGCGTTTGTCGGTGATGGCGCGCCTTCCTTACTTCAGCTCCTCACCTTCCCGTGAAGAGGAGGGGCTGAGGAGAATATGACCGTCACCGCGCCGAAACACCACGCCCCCAGCGCAATCTATATGCGAACTTAACGCCCGCGCGTTCCATTCGCCGTCGCACCTTAACGCCCCTCGCGCCTATCTGCTCTTCCGACCCGGCCAATCGGCGCCGGCCCATCGGAGGCACAGCCCCATGACCGATATCCTGTGGCTCGGCGCTCTCGCCGGGCTGTTCGCGCTGACGCTCGCCTATATCCGCCTGTGCGACGAGGCGTGAGGCGATGACGCTCCATCTCACGCTGGCCGCGATCACCGCCGCCGCACTCCTCCTTTACCTCGTGGCCGTGCTCCTGCGGCCCGAGCGTTTCTGATCGGTATCGCGTCATGGATATTCAGGGCTGGGGGCTGATCGCCCTCTTCATCGTCATTCTCGTCGCACTGGCCAAGCCGATGGGCCTGTGGCTGTTCGCACTCTACGAGGGCCGTCGCACACCGCTCCATTATGTCTTCGGGCCAGTCGAGAAGGGATTCTACAAGCTCGGCGGGATCGATCCGAATGCCGAGCAGAGCTGGCGCCGCTACGCCGTCCACATGGTCGCGTTCAATCTCGCGCTCCTGCTGCTCACTTATTTCGTGCTGCGCTTCCAGGATCTGCTGCCGATGAATCCACGCGGATTCGCCGGGATCGCGCCCGACGGCGCGTGGAACGTCGCGATCAGCTTCACCACCAACACCAACTGGCAATGGTATTCGGGCGAGGCCGCGCTCTCGAACTTCAGCCAGATGTTCGGCCTGGTGATCCATAATTTCCTGAGCGCCGCCACCGGTATCGCGCTCGCCTTTGCCCTGTTCCGCGGTTTTGCGCGGCGCGAGGCGAAGTCGATCGGCAATTTCTGGGCCGATATGACCCGGGTCACGCTCTATCTGCTGCTGCCGATCTCGATCGTCTATGCGGTCTATCTGATCTGGAGCGGCGTGCCGCAGACCTTTGCGCAGAGCATCGACGCGACCACGCTGGAAGGCGTGAAGCAAACCATCGCGCTTGGCCCGGTCGCCTCGCAGGAAGCGATCAAGATGCTGGGCACCAACGGCGGCGGCTTCTTCAACGCCAACAGTGCCCATCCGTTCGAGAACCCCTCGGCGCTCACCAACCTGGTCGAGATGCTGTCGATCTTCCTGATCGGGGTCGGGCTGACCTGGACGTTCGGCAAGGCAGTGGGCAACACCCGCCAGGGCTGGGCGATCCTCACTGCCATGCTGGTCATCTTCCTCGCCGGGACGAGCGTCGCTTATTGGCAGGAAGCGGCCGGCAATCCCGTGCTGCATCACCTCCATGTCGCCGGCGGCAATATGGAGGGCAAGGAGGTCCGCTTCGGCATTGCCGCCTCGGCCCTGTTCGCCAGCGTCACCACGGCCGCCTCTTGCGGCGCGGTCAACGCGATGCACGACAGCTTCACCGCGCTCGGCGGCATGATCCCGATGATCAACATGGAATTGGGTGAGATCGTCGTCGGTGGCGTCGGCGCGGGCATCTACGGCTTCCTGCTCTTCGCCATCCTCGCGGTGTTCGTCGCCGGGCTGATGGTCGGCCGCACGCCCGAATATGTCGGCAAGAAGATCGAGGGCCGCGAGGTGAAGTTCGCCGTGCTCGCCATCGCCGTCCTGCCGCTCCTCATCCTGGGCGGAACGATGATCGCGTCGGTGACGAGCGCCGGGCTCGCCGGTCCGCTCAACAAGGGGCCGCATGGTTTCTCGGAAATCCTCTACGCCTTCAGCTCGGCGGTCGCGAACAACGGATCGGCCTTTGCCGGCCTGACGGCGGGCACGCCCTTCTACAACGCCCTTCTTGGCATCGCGATGTGGGGCGGACGGTTCTTCATGATCGTGCCGATGCTGGCGATCGCCGGCAGTCTCGCGGCCAAGAAATACACGCCGCCCTCGTCGGGCTCCTTCCCGACGACCGGACCGCTCTGGGTGGGGCTGCTCATCGGCGTCATCCTGATCATGGGCGGCCTGACCTTCCTTCCCAGCCTCGCGCTTGGCCCGATCGCCGATCATCTCGCGATGATCAGCGGCCACCTCTCCTGATCGGATCACGACAATGTCCGCACCAACCTCCATCTTCACCGCGAGCCTGGTCGTCCCGGCGATCGGCGACTCGTTCAAGAAGCTCGATCCGCGTGAGCTGATCAAGAACCCGGTGATGTTCACCACGGCCATCGTGGCGACGCTATTGACCATATTGCTGCTCATTGGCGGGGAGCCGCTCAGCTTCGGCTTCCAGATCCAGCTGATCGTCTGGCTGTGGCTGACCGTACTGTTCGGCACTTTCGCCGAGGCACTGGCCGAGGGCAGGGGGCGTGCCCAGGCTGCCTCGCTCCGTGCGACCAAGGCGGACCTCAAGGCAAAACGCCTGCTCGGTGTCGGCGAGACCTATGAGATCGCCTTCGCCACCCAGCTTGAGCGGGGCGATGTGGTTCTGGTCGAGACCGGTGACCTGATCCCGGCCGATGGCGAGGTGATCGAGGGAGTCGCCTCGGTCAACGAGGCGGCGATCACCGGCGAAAGCGCACCGGTGATCCGCGAGGCGGGCGGCGATCGTTCGGCGGTGACGGCGGGTACTCGCGTCATTTCCGACCGGATCAAGGTTCGCATCACGCAGGAGCCGGGCCAGGGCTTCCTTGACCGCATGATTGCCCTTGTCGAAGGCGCGGAGCGGCAGAAGACGCCGAACGAGATCGCACTCACTATCCTCCTCGTCGGCCTGACCATCATCTTCCTGATCGCGGTCGCCACGATCCCCGGCTTCGCCACCTATGCCGGCGGAGAGGTACCGGTCGCCGTCCTCGCCGCACTGCTGATCACGCTGATCCCGACGACGATCGCTGCCTTGCTCTCCGCGATCGGCATTGCGGGCATGGACCGGCTGGTGCGGTTCAACGTGCTCGCGAAATCGGGCCGCGCGGTCGAAGCGGCTGGTGATATCGACGTACTGCTGCTCGACAAGACGGGCACGATCACGATCGGCGATCGTCAGGCAAGCCAGTTCCATCCGGTTGGCGGAATCGACATCGACACGCTGGCGAGCGCTGCTTCGCTGGCCAGTCTCGCCGACGAGACGCCCGAGGGCCGCTCGATCGTGGTGCTTGCCCGCGAACGCCATGCCATCCCGGCGCGCGCCATGCCGGCAGATGCCGAGATCATCCCCTTCACTGCCCAGACCCGCGTGTCTGGAATCGTCACGGGTGGCAGCACGATCCGCAAGGGTGCGGTCGACGCGATCCTCCGTGCGGATCCCGGTCTCGGCGACAGCCCAGTCGCAGCCGAACTGCGCCGCGTGACGGAGGAGATCGCGCGTTCCGGGGCCACGCCGCTCGCGGTATCGCGCGACGGCAGGTTGCTCGGCGCGATCGCCCTGAAGGACGTGGTCAAGGCAGGCATCCGCGAGCGGTTCGGCGAGCTGCGCCAGATGGGTATCCGTACGGTGATGATCACCGGCGACAACCCGCTGACCGCCGCCGCCATCGCAGCCGAGGCCGGCGTCGACGACTTCCTCGCCGAGGCGACCCCGGAGGACAAGCTCGCACTGATCCGCGAGGAACAGCAGGGCGGACGACTGGTCGCGATGTGCGGCGACGGCACCAACGACGCACCGGCGCTGGCCCAGGCAGATGTCGGCGTGGCGATGAACACCGGCACCCAGGCGGCGCGCGAGGCGGGCAACATGGTCGATCTCGACAGTGATCCGACCAAGCTGATCGAGGTCGTCGGCCTCGGCAAGCAGCTCCTGATGACGCGCGGCGCGCTGACCACCTTCTCGATCGCGAACGACGTCGCCAAATATTTCGCGATCATCCCGGCGATGTTCGTCGCGCTCTATCCGGGGCTGGGCGTGCTCAACGTGATGGGTCTCGCGACACCGCAATCGGCGATCCTGTCGGCGATCATCTTCAACGCGCTCATCATCCCGCTGCTCGTGCCGCTCGCGCTGAAAGGCGTGACCTACCGGCCGATGCCGGCCGGGGCGCTGCTTGCCCGCAACCTTGCGGTCTACGGCCTGGGCGGTCTGCTTGCCCCGTTCGTCGGAATCAAGCTCATCGATCTGGCCGTCACCGGGATAGGGCTCGCCTGACCGCCAATTGCTTCCCCGGCGAAGGCCGGGGGGCAGGTGGGAGAACCCCAATGACGATCCGTAACGCCCATTTCCAACTGTATTCCAACCAGGCCCCAGCCGTCGCCGGGGAAGAATAAGGAGCTTCCGATGCTCACCGATCTCAAATCCGCCCTGCGCCCTGCCTTTGTGCTCACCGTCGGTTACGCGATGCTGCTCGGGCTGGCCTATCCACTTGCGCTAACCGGCCTCGGCCAGGCGCTGTTCCCCTCTCAGGCGAATGGCAGCCTGATCGCCGAGAACGGCAAGATCATCGGCTCCGATCTGATCGGCCAGGCCTTTGCCGCTGATCGCTATTTCCACGGCCGTCCGTCCGCCGCGGGCAAGGGTTATGACGCCAGCGCCTCGTCAGGCTCGAACCTCGGCCCGACGTCGCAAGCGCTGGTCGACCGCGTCAAGGCCGACATTGCAACCAATCCCCCTTCACCGGATTCTATGGTCCCTGCTGATCTGGTGACGTCCTCCGCCTCGGGACTGGATCCCCATCTCAGCCCCGAGGCGGCTTTTTATCAAGTGAGCCGCGTCGCGAAGGCGCGGGGCCTCACCCCAGATGCTGTGCGTGCACTGGTGACCGCGCAGACCGAACACCCGCTACTGGGTTTCCTGGGCGAGCCGCGCGTCAATGTCCTGGCGCTCAATCGGGCGCTCGACCAAGCGACCGCACGGCCCTAACAACGACGCATGCCGATCGCCGCCAAGGTCCTGATCGTCGAGGACGACGCGCACATCCGCCGGCTGCTGCGCGTCGCGGCCGAACGGGCCGGGTACAAGGCGGGCGAGGCGGCGACGGCGCGCGAGGGGCTGTCGCTGCTCGACATCGACAAGCCCGACGTGGTGCTGCTTGATCTCGGCCTGCCGGACCGGGACGGGCTTGAGCTGATCCAGCTCATCAAGGCGCGGGGCGCGACGTTGATCGTCGTCTCGGCGCGGGAGGACACTGCGGAGAAGGTCGCAGCGCTCGATCTCGGTGCCGACGATTATCTGACCAAGCCGTTCGATACCGAGGAACTGCTCGCCCGAATCCGCACGGCGCTGCGCCACCGCCTGGCCGATCAGGCGGTACAGCCAGTGGTGAGAATCGGCGAGGTGACGATCGATCTCGACACCCGCCGCGTGCTGCGCGGCGGGGAAGAGGTTCACCTCTCGCCCAAGGAATATGGCGTGCTGGCTGAACTGGCCAGGCGGCCCGACCGCATCGTCGGCCACACCCAACTGCTCCGCGAAATATGGGGCCCGGCGCACGAAAGCCGGGTCGAATATCTGCGCATCGTCGTCCGCAACCTGCGTCAGAAGCTTGAGCCGGATCCGGCCCGGCCGACGATCATCCGCAACGAGATCGGCATCGGCTACCGGTTGACGGGCGCGGGATAGACCCGCGGTCGCCATGGTTGCGCGCGGCGGATCAATGACATTGCAGGGCGAGACGCCGCCGATCATGTAGCGCATGCGGCCGAAAGCTACTAGGGCGGCCATGGCACTGCCGAATCATATAGGATGACACCGGCGTCAGCCCGGAAGAGGATTTCTGCCCGTGCGTTGTTTTTACGGCCTTCCTCTTGTTGCCCTCCTGCTGCCGGCGTCGGCTGTTGCGCAGACGGTGTCGCCCGACGCTTCGGATCCCGCCGACATCGTCGTTCTCGGTTCGGGTCTGCCGCTGCCGCCGGGCACACCGGCCTATGGATCAGTGGTGATTGACCGCGACCGGTTGAGCGGAGATGCTTCGGGCAGGGTCGAGGACGTGCTGGCCGATGTCGCCGGGCTCCAGCAGTTTCGCCGGTCGGACAGCCGGTCGGCCAATCCGTCGGCCCAGGGCGTGACGTTGCGCGCCCTGGGCGGGAACGCATCGAGCCGGGCGCTCGTACTGCTCGACGGGATACCGCTTGCCGATCCTTTCTTCGGCTACATCCCGTTCAACGCGCTGGTCGCCGATCGTTTTTCGGGCGTGCGAATCACGCGCGGGGGTGGCGCGGGAGCGTTCGGCGCCGGCGCAGTCGCCGGGACGATCGAACTCGCGAGCGCGACGCGCGCCGACCTTCCGCTGCTCTCCGGCAGCGCTTTCTACGGCAGCTATGATTCGCAGAATGTCACGGCGAGCCTGACCCCAGATCTGGGGAGCGGCTTCGTCTCCGTGTCGGGCAAATGGGAGCGGAGCGATGGCTATCGCACCACGCCCGAATCGCAGCGTACCATTGCCGACTCTCGCGCCCGGTTCGAGGACTGGTCCGGTGGCATCCGCGCGGTCGCGCCGATCGACGCCGAAACCGAGATCCAGGCGCGGGGCCTCGTCTTCCGCGACAATCGCACCCTGCGTTTCAAGGGCGCCGACAGCAGCTCCGAAGGCCAGGACGCGAGCATCCGCCTGATCCATCGCGGCAACTGGGCGGTCGACGCGCTCGCCTATATCCAGGCGCGCAACTTCACCAACAAGGTGATCAGCTTGACGAGTTTCAAGCTGACGCTTGACCAGCGCAACACGCCGTCGACCGGTATCGGCGGCAAGATCGAATTGCGGCCGCCGGTCGGCGGTGACCATGTCCTGCGGATCGGCGTCGACGCACGCCTGGCGGACGGCGAATTGTTCGAGGATGCCTATAATGGGAGCGGCGTCGTCACCGCACGGCGCAATGCGGGCGGCAACAGCAGCACGATCGGGACATTCATCGAGGATGACTGGACGATCGGCAATCTCGTGCTGACCGGGGGCGTACGCGGCGATCGCTGGACCATCACCAACGGTTTCTTTCGCGAACTTTCCGGAACGGGCGCGATCAACAGCGACAAGAGCTTCGCCGATCGCGACGGTTTCGAGGCCACGGGGCGCGTCGGTGCGTTGTTCCACGCCAGCAGCGCGATTGCGCTTCGCGCAGCGGGCTATACCGGCTTCCGGCTGCCGACACTCAATGAACTCTACCGGCCCTTCACCGTGTTCCCGATCACCACGCTGGCCAACGAGAATCTCGGGCTGGAAAAACTGAAGGGCGTTGAAGGCGGCGTCGACCTGACGCCGGCGCCCGGCATCTCGCTTGGCGTCACGGCCTTCTACAATCGGCTGGAGAATGCCATCGCCAATGTGACGATCGGCACCAACCTCCGCCAGCGTCGCAATGTCGATGCGATCGTCGCCAAGGGCGTCGAGGTGACCGCCGGTATCCGCCGGGGGGCGGTCTCGCTCGACAGCTCCTATGCGTTCAGCGACAGCCATGTCCGCGCCTCCGGCAGCTCGGCAGGCCTGAACGGCTTCATCCCGGCGCAAAGCCCGCGACACGCGGCAAGCGCGACGTTTGCCTGGGAACCCAAGGCGGGCCCGTCCCTCTCGACCACGCTGCGCTATGTCGGCAAGCAATATGAGGACGATCTGCAAACCGATGTGCTGCGTGACGCGTTGACTGTCGATGCAGTCGCGCGCCTGCCGGTCGGCCGGCACTTCACGGTCATTGCGCGGGCCGAGAATCTGTTCGACGAAACCATCGTCACCCGCAACCAGGGCGGATCGATGGATCTTGGTACGCCGCGCACTCTCTGGATCGGCGTGAAGTTCTCGAGCTGACTGTCAGGCGGTCGGCGGCGCGGCGGGCAGGATCACCGTCACGCGCAGCCCGCCGATGGGCGATCGGCTCGCCTCGATCCGCCCATGATGCGCCTCGACGATCGCCTGAGCGGTCGAAAGGCCAAGGCCAGAGGTCATCACCGACTCGCCCGGTTCGGTGCTGGTGCGGTAGAAGGGCTCGAACAATTCCTGCGCCAGTCCGACATCGATCCCGGGCGCGCTGTCGTCGATGATCAGCCGCCACGCGTTGCGCTGCCCCTCCAGCCCGAGCAGGATTCGCCCGCCGCCGGGCGTGTAGCGCAGGCTGTTCTCGATCAGCGCGGTGAACAGCTGCTCGATTCGCGGGCCATCCCATTTCACGGGAACGGTCGCCTGGGGAAGATCGCCGGGCTCCAGCGTCACATTCTGGGCCTTCGCCCGCTTGCTGCTCGTCCAGATCGCATTGTGGATCAACGCGCGGGGATCGACGGTCGCGAACCGGACCGGCAGGCGGCCGAGATCGGCGAGCGCAACGGCGTGGAGGTCCTCCGCCATCTCGCCCAGGCGGCGAACGCCTTCAACGACTTCCTCGAACGCTTCGGCATCGGTTGGCGGTGAATCCTCGCGGATGGCCGCGAGCCGCCCGGCCAGGGCATGGACCGGCTTGCGCAGTTCCTCGGAAACCGAGACCAGCCAGGTACGCCGCGCCGTTTCGAGCCGGTCGAACGACCGGGCGATCCGGCCCAGATTGCGCATGGTCCCGCGCGTTTCGGACGGCCCGCTCTCGGTGACGTCCGCGTCATAGTCGCCTTGCGCGATGGCACGACTGGCACGGTACAAGGCCAGTTGAGGTTCGGCCCAGCGGCTTGCGATGAAATAGCCGGCAACCAGAAGGATCAGGAAGATCGTGCTCATCGCAACCACGATGCCGATCACCTGGTTCCTGACGAAGGCGAAGCTCGCGGCGTTGGCCGCCGGCGCGCGAACGATCCGGGCGATCGCAACTACCCGGCCGTCGAGCTTGACGGGACGTTCGGCGCGCACCCGCTCTCCATTGGTGGCTGGTCCCGCGATGTGGGCGCCGGTTGAGCCGACTAGTTCGACCCGGTCGCGCAATGGCGCCGCCGGATCGCCCGCCAGGCTGTTTTCCCTGAAGCTGGATTGCACGACCTGCAGCGCGTTCGCCATCGGAACACCTGCCTTGAGTTCTGCCCCAAGCAATGTCGTCATCGCGGCCAGGGCCTGCCGGTCCTGCGCCTCCATATAGGCGGTATTGCCGCGATTGAGATTCCACACGAGGACGGCGCCGGGGAGGACAGCCGCAAGAAGCGCCTGACCCGCCAGCAGCAGGAACAGTCCGGCGAACAACCGCACGATTTTCTCCCCCGAGGGCGGCACGGCCGCCGCCCGTCGCGTAGCGTGAATGGCGGACGGAAACAATCTGGTTCCCGGCCGATTCACCACATCCCGCTAAGGGGTCGCGGCGGCCACCGCGGCGAGCACTGCCTCCACATATTCGGGCCGGCAGATCAGCACGTCGGGAAGCAGGGGGTCGGCGCAATTATAGACGAGCGGGCTGCCATCGATCCGTGACGCGTGGAGCCCGGCGGCCTGCGCCACCGCGACCGGCGCGCAATTGTCCCACTCATATTGCCCGCCCGCATGAAGATAGATTTCAGCGCGCCCCTCGACCACGGCCATCGCCTTGGCACCGGCCGAGCCCATCGGAACCAGCTCGGCGTCGAGCGTCTTCGCCACGCGCTGGACGATTTCGTGCGCACGAGTCCGGCTGACGACCATGCGTGGCCTTGCGGGAAGCGGAGGGAATGCCGGGGGAGCATCGTCGGTCACGAATATCTGGTGAGTCGCGGGCAGGGCGACTGCACCGGCCACCGGCACCCCGTCGACTGCCAGTCCGATATGCACTGCCCAATCCTCGCGTCGCTCGCCGAATTCACGGGTGCCGTCGAGCGGATCGACCACCCACACCCGGCTCGCGGCGCACCGGCTGCGATCATCAGCCGCTTCTTCCGACAGGATGAAATCGTCGGGCCGGGCAGCGCGAAGGCGATCGAGGATCAGCGTGTTCGCTTCGGCGTCACCGCGTCGTTTCAGATCGCCATCAGCGCAATTGCCGGCAACGCAGAGGGTGCGCAGCAATGCCGCCGCGTCCAGCGCCACCGAGCGGGCGACTTCGGCGTCCGTTTCCGGTGCGGGCGTCACAGGTCGGGGCTCCATACGCCCATGATATGTTCGACGATCCGTTCCGCCGCGGCTTCCGGGCTCTCGCGCGTCGTGTCGACCCGGACCTCGGGACGCTCGGGCGCTTCATAGGGGCTGGAGATACCGGTGAAATGAGCGATCTCGCCACTGCGTGCCTTGGCGTAGAGGCCCTTCACATCGCGCCGTTCAGCTTCCGCGAGCGGGGTATCGACGAAAATCTCGACGAACTCGCCATGCGGCAGCATCGACCGCACGAGTTCGCGCTCTGCCCTGAAGGGCGAGATGAAGGCGGTCAGCACGATCAGCCCGGCATCGGCCATCAGCTTGGCGACCTCGCCGATTCGGCGGACATTCTCGATCCGGTCGGCATCGGTAAAGCCGAGATCCTTGTTCAGCCCGTGGCGGATATTGTCGCCGTCGAGCAGGAAGCTGTGGCGACCTTGCGCGTGCAGTTTCTTCTCGACCAGGTTGGCGATGGTCGACTTGCCCGACCCGGACAGGCCGGTGAACCATAGCACCTTGGGATGCTGGCCCTTTTGCGCAGCATGCGCCTGGCGGGTCACATCGATCGCCTGCCAATGGACGTTCTGCGCGCGACGAAGCGAATAGGTCAGCATGCCCGCCGCGACCGTGGCATTGGTCGCGCGGTCGATCAGGATGAAGCCGCCTAGATCGCTGCCATCGCTGAACGCCTCGAAGACGATCGGCCGGTCGGTGTAAAGCTGGGCGACACCGATGTCGTTGAGGCCAAGGGTCTTCACCGACAACTCCGCGAGCGTGTTTACGTCGACGGCATAGTCCGGCGGCTGGACGGTCGCGCCGACCGTCTGGGTGCCGATTTTCATCCAGTAGGTGCGGCCGGGAAGAAGCTGATCCTCCGTCATCCAGACGATCGTCGCCTTGAACTGGTCGGCCACCTCGGGCGGAGAAGAGACGGCGGCGATCACGTCGCCGCGCGAGCAATCGACTTCGTCGGTCAAGGTCAGCGTCACGGATTGACCCGCCACCGCCTGGTCGAGATCGCCGTTTCCATCCTTTCCCGGCATGGTGACGATCCGCGCGACCTTGCTGGTCTTGCCCGAGGGCAGGATGCGCACCGCGTCACCGGGGCGCACAACGCCCGAGGCGATCATGCCGGCGAAGCCGCGGAAATCGAGATCGGGGCGGTTGACCCATTGCACCGGCAGGCGGAATGCACGGTCCTGCGCGGCGTCCGTGCCGAGCGGAACGGTTTCGAGATGCTCGATCAGCGAGGGGCCAGTGTACCAGTCCATCGCTTCGGATCGCGACGCGATATTGTCGCCGGCCAGGCCCGAGATCGGGATGGCGGTGAAGCTTTCGATCCCGATCGAATCGGCAAAGGCGCGGTAATCAGCAACGATCGCGTCGAAGGCAGCCTGATCATAGCCGACCAAGTCCATCTTGTTCACCGCGAGTACGATGTGGCGGATACCCAGCAGATTGACGAGATAGGAGTGGCGGCGAGTCTGGGTCAGCACGCCCTTGCGCGCGTCGATCAGGATTGCGGCGAGATCGGCGGTCGAGGCACCGGTCACCATGTTGCGCGTATATTGTTCATGGCCGGGCGTGTCGGCGACGATGAACTTGCGCTTCTCCGTAGCGAAGAAGCGATAGGCGACGTCGATCGTGATGCCCTGCTCGCGCTCGGCGGCGAGACCGTCGACGAGGAGGGCGAAATCGATATTCTGGCCCTGAGTGCCGACGCGCTTGCTGTCCGCCTCAAGCGCAGCGAGCTGATCCTCGAAGATCATCTTCGAATCGTAGAGCAGGCGGCCGATCAGGGTGGACTTGCCGTCGTCGACCGAGCCACAGGTGATGAAACGCAGCAGGGATTTGTTCTGGTGCAGCGCCAGATAGGCGTCGATGTCCGAGGCGATAAGGTCATCGGTTCGATAGGAAGGTGCGGAGGCCATCAGAAATACCCCTCCGCTTTCTTCTTCTCCATGCTGGCCGTTTGATCGTGGTCGATCGCGCGGCCCTGGCGTTCGCTGGTGGTGGTCAGCAGCATCTCCTGGATCACTTCGGACAGGGTCGCCGCCTCGCTCTCCACCGCGCCGGTCAGCGGATAGCAGCCGAGCGTGCGGAAACGGATAGAGCGTTCGACCGGAACCTCACCGGGGTTCAACCGGAAGCGGTCGTCATCGACCATCAGCAACAGGCCATCGCGCTCCACCGTCGGGCGAGGGGCGGACAGGTACAGCGGCACGATCTCGATGTCCTCGGCAAGGATGTATTGCCAGATATCGAGCTCGGTCCAGTTGGAGATGGGGAAGACGCGCATGCTCTCGCCGCGGTTCTTGCGGGCATTATAGAGCTTCCACAGCTCCGGCCGCTGGTTCTTGGGGTCCCATCGCTGATGGGCCGAGCGGAAGCTGAAGATGCGTTCCTTCGCCCGGCTCTTCTCCTCGTCCCGCCGGGCACCGCCAAAGGCTGCGTCGAAGCCGTATTTCTCCAGCGCCTGTTTCAGCCCTTCCGTCTTCCACATGTCGGTGTGGAGGCTGCCATGATCGAACGGGTTGATCCCGCGCGCCTCCGCTTCGGGATTGCGATGGACGATTAGTTCCATGCCGGCCTTGGCAGCCGCACGATCGCGCAGGGCATACATGTCGCGGAACTTCCACGTCGTATCGACATGGAGCAGTGGGAAGGGCGGGGGCGCCGGGAAGAATGCCTTGCGCGCGAGGTGCAGCATCACCGCGGAATCCTTGCCCACCGAATAGAGCATGACCGGGCGTTCCGCCTCGGCCACCACTTCGCGCATGATGTGGATGCTCTCGGCTTCGAGACGCTGGAGATGGGTCAGGGCGACGTTCATTGTCGTCCAGATAGTGGCGTAAGCGCCAAGCGCGATCAACTTATCCTGTTGGCGGTTAAAGTTGCCTCGCTGCGCTCGCAGGCAAAAGCACGTTCATTCCGAGCGGGAGCGCTCGACCGAATCGAGGATACGCGCGCCGGCCATGAAGACGGCGATCGGGCAGACAGCAAACAGCATCCAGCCGCCGAGGCCCGGATATTGGTGAAGATAATGGACGCCGCGTTCCACCGCGCCGAGACCGAGGCCGTAGATGACCGCGAACGCCTCGAATTTGGTCTTGATGACGAACAGCCGGGAAAATTTCGTCCACATGCCGGTCATTAAGCAATGACCGGGCCAATGGCGGATTTCCGCGATTCAGCGCTTGACGGATATGGTTAGCTGTTAATTAACTCGACAATGCCGAGCGCTTCCAGCAGCGCTGTGCGGGCACGCTCGATCATGCCGATCAGCGCCGGATCGGCGATCGCGGCATGGGGGATTTCCTCCGGCCAGTGGCGTTCGACGACGCTCGCGATCAGATCGAGCCTGGCATCGTCCACCAGAAAACGCGGGTCGATCGTCCCCGGGTCAGCCACCACGCGCAGGCGAAGGCAGGCGGGGCCACCGCCATTGGCCATCGACTGGCGGACATCGACCACTTCGAGCCGCCGGATCGGGCCGTTGCCCGCAATCATCTCCTGCAGCCAGGTCCAGACCGCTTCATTCTCGCGCGCTTCCTCGGGCAAGATCAGCGCCATGGCGCCGTCCGGCAGGGTCACGAGCTGCGCATTGAACAGATAGGAGGAAACGGCGTCAGCCAGGCTGACGCGCGCCGCGGGGACCTCGACGATTTCGACTTCGGGCATCATGCTGCGCAGATCGGCGTAGAAGCGCTCCTTGTCGGCGAAAGCCTGTTCGTGCGCGAACAGCACGCGTTCATTGGCTACCGCGACCACGTCATTGTGGAAGGCACCGGCGGCGATGGCGTCTTCCGACTGCTCCACGAACAGCGTATAGCCAGCGTCGAGCCGGTGCCGCCGCGCGACCGCCATGCTTGCCTCGCGATGCTGGCGGGCGGGGAAGGGACCGCCCGAGACGCCGTAGACGAAAACCTCGACACCCGGCTGGCCGTGGGTCGCGCACAGCCGCATGTGGTTGGCGGCCCCCTCGTCGCCGAACGGCGCGGGAACCGGGCCGTGCACGGCGAACGTCGGATTGGCGAAGGCGAGGCGCAACTGAGCCAGCGTGCCGGGCCATTCATGGCTGCGGTGCGGCATGGTGACAAGGTTTGCGACCGAGAGGTGGCAGCGGCCATCGGCGGTATCGGACGCGGGTGAGACCGTCGCGGCATTGGCCGCCCACATCGCCGAGGCGGACAGTGCCTGGGCCTGGAGGTGTGGCGCGGCCTCGGCATAGCTGGTCGCGATGCTGTCGAGCCAGGCATGGTCGGGGCGGGCGAGCGGCAGCAAGATGCCCTGGGTCAGCCCGAGCGCGAGGTTCGAGCGCATCTTGGCGATGCCTTCAAGCGCGGCACGCCGCGGGGCAGCGACCTTGCCGGCATTGCGAGTCGCAGCAAGATTGCCATGGCTGAGGCCGGCATAATTGTGGCTCGGGCCGATCAGGCCGTCGAAATTGATCTCGGTCAGCATTCAGGCGCGTCCAACATGGCTGATCTCTTCGTTCTCGGTGATGCCCAGCGCTGCGGCGCAGGTGCGATCGATTGCGACTCCGTCGCCACAGCTGCGTACCCGGCCATAGGCGCTGCGGAAATCCGCCAGCGTTCCCGTCGCGACCAGGGCAGCGTCGCCGCCATCCTCGTCGATCGCGGCGACGTGGGAAACATGGGCCTCGCGGATGGTGCGGACGTTGTCGGTCTTCGAGGTCATGGTCGGACCGCCGTCGAAGATGTCGATATAATTTTCGAAGGCGAAGCCCTCATTCTCCAGCATCCGCATCGCGGCGCGGCCGGACGGGTGCGGAAGGCCGATCGAGGCGCGTGCCGATTCCGACAGCATAGCGACATAGATCGGATGCTTGGGGAAGAGATCGGCGATGAACTGGTGTCCGCGCACCGCGTTGAACTGGTCGGCGTCCTGGAAATTCATGCCGAAGAAACGGCCGGCAAGGCCGTCCCAGAAGGGCGATCCGCCCGCTTCGTCGATGACTCCGCGCAGTTCGGCCAGGATACGGTCGGCGAAACGCGCGCGGTGCCGCGCGATGAACAGATAACGGCTGCGCGCGAGCAGCATGCCGAGGCCACCGGCGCGCTCGCCGGGATGGAGGAACAGGCCGCCGACCTCGCTGCATCCTTCGAGATCGGTGGTGAGCGACAGCATGTCGGCGCGGAAGGTTCGGCCAAGCTCAGCGCTGTGCTGGGCCAGCGTGCCGATGCGATAGCTGTAGAAGGGGTAGCGCTGGCCGACCTGGGTGAAGATCTGGCAGGTGCCGCGCACCTCGCCGGTCGCGACATTTTCCAGCACCAGCACGAACAGGTCATCGGCGAGGCTGTCGTCGGTGCGCGCGAACGCGTCATGGCTGCGGGCGAGCTTGGTCTTCAATGCGGCGCGATCGGCCGGCAGATTGGTGAAGCCCCCCCCGGTAAGCTTGGCCATCTCGTAGAGCGGCTGCAGATCCTCGTCGCGCGCGGATCGGATACGGAAGGTCATAGCGATCCCTTTTCGGCGATGCGGAGAATCGTGAGCGCAGACAGGGCGGCGCGCTCGGCCAGGCTGTCGACGATGAGGAATTCGTCGGGCGAATGGATCGCGCCGCCACGCGGACCCATGGTGTCGACCACCGGCACGCCGCAGGCGGCGATATTGTTGCCGTCGCACACCCCGCCGGTCGTGCGCCAGGCGATGGCAAGGCCGAGATCAGCGCCGGCCGCCTTGACCAGCTCGAACAGCTTGGCCGCGCCCGGGTCGATCGGTTTGGGTGGGCGGTTGAAGCCGCCATGGACATGGATCTTCACGTCGTGTTCGGCCATCACTGCCGCCACCACGCTGTCGATCGCGGCCTGGGCGCGGACGATTTCCTCCAGGGAGGATGGCCGGAAATTGATGCGAAGGATGGCGAGCTCGGGCACGACATTGTTCGGTCCGCCGCCCTCGATCCGCGCCGGATTCACCGCCAGCGTCGGGCTGCGCAGTGTGCTGAGCCTCAGCGCGATGTCGGCGGCGGCGACGATCGCATTACGGCCTTCGTCGGGATTCCGGCCGGCATGCGCGCTCTTGCCATGCACCACGATCGAGAAATTGCCGGTGCCGCCGCGCTCGCCGGCCAGGGTTCCGTCGGGCAAGGCGGGCTCATAGGTGAGCGCCGCCGCCTTGCCGCGGGCAGCCTGCGCCAGCAGCGCGGCTGAGGAGGCGGAGCCGGTTTCCTCATCCGAATTGATCACGACTTCATAGCCGATCCGGCCGGCGAGCGGGGACGCTTCGACCGCGTTCAGTGCCGCGAGCATCACTGACAGGCCGCCCTTCATATCGGCAACGCCAGGGCCGTTGAGCGTACCCTTGTCGAGGAAGGTCAGTGCCTGAAAGGGGTGATCGACCGGATAGACGGTATCCATATGGCCGGTGAACAGCATCTGCACCGGCGCTTGGGGCCGGACGGTCAGATGGAAATGCCGCCCATGGGCGAGATCGGAGACGGCGCCATCCGGGCCGACACTGGTCACCGGTGCGGGGGCGACCAGATCGATCTTGCCGGGCAATATGGCAAAGGCGTCGGAGAGTTTTCCCGCCATCGCCGCGACTCCGCTGATGTTGCGGGTACCGCTGTTGATCGAGGACCACTCCTGCACCTGGGCAAGCATCGGCGCGTCGGAGAGGGAGGTTAGGGCATCTCGTTCGATGGTCGAAAGCGTGGTCATGAGGCGCTGTTAGCTGGATTCAGGCGGCGCGGAAACACCGGCTGCCCTCCTCTTTACCGTGTCATGACAGGGAGGAGTGGTGGCCAGAACAGGGAGAGCGCGGCGATTGCGTTTTGGGGACCGCGCTACCGAAAAGCAGACCCGATATGGCGACCCGCCCTAGAAGCTGTACGCCAGCGACGCGCGGCTGGTCGTGTCGGTGCTGACCCGGCCAAGGGTGGGCATGCTTTCATATTGCACGACATAGGAGAGACGGGCGGCAAGCGGGCCGATCAATTTCGCGTTCAACGCCGTCGTGCTGCTGACCGTGCTGTTATAATGTTGCACATAGGCGGAGGCAGCCTGGCTGACCGAGATCGTTTTGGTCAGCTTCCAGTCGAGATCGAGCGATCCGCGCGCGGCGATGCTGCTTTCGGTGGTGTGATCGGTGAAGGAGGTGTCGCGATAGGCCGGGCCGACTTCCAGATCGAGCGAGAGCCCCGGCTGCTTGATCGCGCTGTAGCCGGCGCCGACCGATGCCGAATAGCGGCTGGTATAGCCGAGGAACCGGTCGCTTTCATATTGCGTGGCGCCATAGACATAGCCGCGCGGTGAGAATTTGAAATTGGGCTCATAGGCCGCGAGATAATGTTCGCGACTCACCACGCCCGCGCTCCGCTTGTAGTCGGCGGCGAGACGCAGCTTGTGCCGCCAGCGCAGCGTTTCGCGATTCAGATCGACTGTCCCGCTGACGCCTGCATCATGGGTGTTGCCGGTCGTCAGATAGCCGCCCAGTTCCGCGCGCCCATGCCACAGATCGAGCACGCCTGCGTTGCGCAACGTCGCCTCGCGTTTCGCCGCGCGCTCCTTGCGCCATGCATCGAGCGACGCAGCGATGGCGGGGGCTGCCTCCGGCGCGGTCGCGCGCGCATATTTCGCGACGGTGGCGACCTCGCCCTCATTGCCCGACGCCATGGCGGCGTCGAGCATAGCCTTCATCGCCGGTGGGATCGGTGCCGGGTCCGTATTGGCGAGCAGCAAAGGTGCCGCGAGCAGGGCGATACGTACATGCATGCTGGCCGGATAGCCCGTCGATCGGCCCGCGATCAACCCAGATGGTCGGCAAAAGCCGCCAGAACGTCTTCGTAGAGCGCTTTCTTGAAGGGGACGATGATCTCCGGAAGCTCGGCGGGGTCGACCCAGCGCCAGGCGCGGAATTCCTGATGTTTCGTCGCGATGTCGACGTCGGTGTCCTCGCCGAGGAAGCGATAGAGGAACCAGCGCTGCCGCTGCCCGCGCCATTTTCCTTTCCAGACCTTGCCGATCAGATCGGGTGGCAGATCATAAGTGAGTTCATGCGGCGCCACCGCGATCAGCTCGACCTTGTCGGGCTGGACGCCCGTCTCTTCGCCCAGTTCGCGGATCGCGGCGGTTTCGGCGTCCTCGCCATCGTCGATCCCGCCCTGCGGCATCTGCCAGGCTTCCACCGTCGAATCGATCCGCTGGCCGACGAACACCTGTCCGGCGCGATTCACCAGCATGACGCCGGCACAGGGGCGATACGGGAGGGAGGAGTCGTTCATCCTGCCGCCTGCGCCATTGCGCGCTGCCCCTCGGCCTCGACGATCACCGTCTTCAGTGCCGCGAGCGCCCCGGCGACATCGCCGGCCGACGAGGGGATTGCCTGTCGGAGCGTGACGAAGCCGTGGATGTTGCCTTTGGCCTCGCGGAACACCACCGGCACGCCTGCGGCAGCGAGCGCCCCCGCATAGGCGCGGCCCTGGTCCCCGATCGGGTCGAGGCTGGCGGTCAGCACCACCGCGGGCGGCATGTCGGCCAGATTGCCGACCAGCGGCGAGGTGCGAATATGGGTGACCTCTGCATCATAGGCGGCCTGGAACCATTCCATGCTGTCGCGAGTCAGCAGGAAACCGTCAGCGAAGATGCTGTATGACGGATATTCCTTCGAGGCGTCCGTCGCCGGGTAGATCGCGAATTGCGCGATCACCGGTATCGCGGCCGGTGCATCGCGAAGCGCCATGGCGGTGACGATCGCCAGATTCCCACCCGCGCTGTCGCCGCAGACGACGAGGCTGGCGATCTTGCGGCCGAGTTCGGCGGGACTTCCGGCAACCCAGCGCGCGGCGGCTTCGCAATCGTCGGGAGCCGCAGGCCAGGGGTTTTCCGGCGCGAGACGATAGTCGATCGAAATCACCGGGATATCGAGCGTCCGGGATATCTCGGCGCAGAAGCTCGCATGAGTCTCGACATTGCCGATCACGAAGCCGCCGCCATGATAGAAGAGCATCGCCGGCCCCGGCTCGCGGTTCGCCCTCGCGTCGAACAGGCGGGCAGGGATGTCGCCGGCGGGGCCGGGGATCGTCAGGTCAGTGACGGTGGCCAGATCACCGATGGGCAGATCGGCCACGTCCTTCATCGCTATATAGACGGCGCGGGCTGCGGGCGGCTCCAACTGATGCATCTTTGGCCCGGGCATGTTGTTCAGGTAATTGAGAAAGCCGCGCACATCGGGCCGGACGAACGGGTCGGTCACTGGATTCTCCCACATCCCGCATTGGCGCTGCGGATCTAGGCGGACTACCTAGGGGCGATGATCGCGGTCGTCCATCACCCCGCCTACGTCGTTGCCGGCGGGCGCGTGGCGCAGGTGACGAAGAATGCCGCGATCCGCGATCTGCTCCGGGCGGAAGGCGATACGATCGAGTGGATCGAACCCGAGCCGATGCCGCGTCGCTGGATCGAGGCGGTGCACGATCCCGATTATGTCGACGAGGTATTGAACGCCCGCGTGCCGCGTGAGAAGGAACGCCGGATCGGCTTTCCGGTGACCGAGGCAGTGGCACGGCGTTCGCAGACGGTGGCGGGCGGCACCTGGCTGGCGGCACGAATCGCCCTTGAACACGGCTTTGCGGCGAACAGCGCAGGCGGCAGCCACCATGCCCTGGCAACCACCGGGGCGGGCTATTGCGTGCTGAATGATCTCGCCATCGCGGCGGTACGGCTGGTGGAGGAGGGGACGGTAGCGCGGGTTCTGATTGTCGACGGTGATGTCCATCAGGGCGACGGTACGGCCGCCTTGACCGCCGGCACACCAGGGATCGCAACCTATTCGATCCACGCCGAGCGCAACTTCCCGGTACGCAAAGCGCGCTCGACCCTCGATATCGCCCTGCCCGACGGCACCGGCGACGTCGCCTATCTGGACGCACTGGAGTCGAGTCTGGCGCCGCTGATGGATGAACAGCGGCCCGGCCTGATTCTCTATCAGGCCGGAGTGGATCCGTTCGGGGGTGATCGACTCGGCCGGTTGGCGCTTACCAACGAGGGGTTGATTGCGCGCGATCGACTCGTCGCGGGACTCGCCCGGCAGCGCGGTATTCCCCTCGCGAGCACGGTCGGCGGCGGCTATGGCGAGGACGTTACGGCGGTGGCTCGACGCCATGTCACGGCGATCCTCACGCTGGGATCAGTGCTTTTACCGGCCCGTGATCGAGCATTGCCTTAAAAGAACCATTTGCAGGCGCCTCCGATCAAACTAGGTTGGCCAGTCAACGCTCCGGGCATAGAGGGCGTCGGATAAATCCGCAGGACAAACATAAATGGCATCCGCCGTTCACGAATTGACGCCCGCCGAGGCGTCCGCAAATCCCCCCGCTGAATCGATCGTTGTGCGCTTTGCCGGAGACTCCGGTGACGGCATGCAGCTCACCGGCGGGCAGTTCACTCTTTCGACCGCGCTCGCCGGCAACGACCTTGCGACCTTCCCCGATTTCCCCGCGGAGATCAGGGCGCCGCAGGGTACCTTGTTTGGCGTGTCCGCTTTCCAGATCAATTTCGGCTCGACCGCGATCGAGACGGCGGGCGACGCGCCCGACGTGCTGGTCGCGATGAACCCGGCAGCGCTGAAGACCAATGTCGGCGCGCTGAAGCCGGGCGGGCTGATCATCGCCGACGAGGGCGAGTTCGGCGAGCGCAATCTCGCCAAGGCGAAATATGAGGTCAATCCGCTGCGTGACGGCAGCCTCGCCAGATGGCAGGTGCTGGCGTTCAACATCTCGCAACTGACGCTCGATGCGGTGAAGCCCTTCGGTCTTGGCAACAAGGAAGCGCTGCGCTGCAAGAACATGTGGACGCTGGGGCTCGCGCTCTGGATGTTCGACCGTGACCGCCAGCCGCTGATCGACTGGCTCAAGAACAAGTTCGCCAAGAGCCCGACCCTGGCCGAGGCGAACATCGCCGCGCTCAACGCCGGTCATGCCTATGGCGAGACGGCCGAACTGGCCGGCCCGATGAAGCAGCATCATGTCGCGGCGGCTCCGGCCGAGCCGGGCCTGTATCGCACCGTCACCGGCGCCGAGTCGATCTCGCTCGGTCTGGTTGCCGGCGTTCAGCTTGCCGGCGTGAAGATGTTCTTCGGCGGCTACCCGATCACCCCGGCCTCGGCGATCCTGCATCATCTGTCGCGGCTGAAGGAATTCGGTATTACGACCTTCCAGGCCGAAGACGAGATCGCCGCGATCGCCAGCGCGATTGGCGCGTCCTATGCCGGACAGCTTGGCGTCACCTCTTCCTCGGGCCCGGGCATCGCGCTCAAGGGCGAGGCGATGGGCCTTGCGATCATGACCGAGCTGCCACTGGTCATCGTCAACTCGCAGCGCGGCGGTCCCTCGACAGGCCTGCCCACCAAGACCGAGCAGTCAGACCTGTATCAGGCGGTCTATGGCCGCAACGGCGATGCGCCCATGCCGGTCATTGCCGCACGGTCGCCCGCCGACGCGTTCGACTGCGCGATCGAGGCGGTGCGAATCGCTGTCCGGTACATGACCCCGGTGATGCTGCTGACCGACGGTTATATCGCCAATGCCGCCGAACCATGGCTGGTGCCCGACATGGACAGCTATACGCCGTTCCCGGTCACCTATCTCGAGGAAGCGCCGGAAGGCGGCTTTTTGCCTTATGGGCGTGACGAGAAGCTGGCGCGTCCGTGGGTGAAGCCCGGCACGCCCGGCCTGCTTCACCGCATCGGCGGCATCGAGAAGCAGCTTGGCACCGGCAATATCGAATATGGCGCCGCCAACCACCAGGCGATGACCGAGATTCGCCGCGACAAGGTGCTTGGTATCGACGTGCCCGACCAGAAGGTCGAAATGGGTACCGAGAGTGGCAAGCTCGCGATCGTCGGGTGGGGATCGACCTACGGGCCGATCCATCAGGCGGTGCGCCGTGCCCGTGCACGGGGGCTGGACGTCAGCCATATCCATATCCGCCATATCTGGCCGCTGCCGGATAATCTCGGTGGACTTCTGAAGGGTTACGAGAAGATCCTCGTACCCGAAATGAACACCGGCCAGCTCAAGACCGTGCTGCGCGACCAGTATCTGGTCGATGCAAAGCCGCTCAACAAGATTTCCGGTCAGCCCTTCATGATCGCTGAGATCGAAGCGGCGATCGAGGAGGCGCTCGCATGAACGACATGACCCCTATCGCGAAGACCAGCCCGAAGGATTGGGAAACCGACCAGGAGGTGCGCTGGTGCCCGGGTTGCGGCGATTACGCGATCCTGAAGGCAGTGCAGCGCACCATGCCGGAGATCGGTGCGCGGCCGGAGAACACCGTGTTCGTCAGCGGCATCGGCTGCTCGTCGCGTTTCCCCTACTACATGGAAACCTATGGCTTCCACACCATCCACGGCCGCGCGCCTGCGGTGGCGACGGGGGTGAAGCTGGCCAATCCCGATCTCGACGTGTGGATCATCACCGGCGACGGCGATGCGTTGTCGATCGGCGGCAACCACACCATGCACCTGATCCGCCGCAATCTCGATTGCCAGGTGCTGCTGTTCAACAACGAGATCTACGGCCTGACCAAGGGGCAATATTCGCCTACCAGCCATGTCGGCACGCGCAGCCCGTCGACCCCGTTCGGCTCGCTCGACCGGCCGCTGACGCCCTGTGCGTTCGTGCTCGGTTCGGGCGCGCGCTTCGTGGCGCGAGCGATCGACGTGAACAAGAACCTGCCGGCAGTGCTCAAGGCTGCCTATGCCCATAAGGGCACGGGCTTTGTCGAAATTTTCCAGAACTGCATCGTCTATAACGACGATGTGTTCGCACCCTTCACCGAAAAGGCCAATGCGGCCGGCAGCCAGATGTGGGTCGAGCACGGCAAGCCGTTGCTGTTCGCCGGCGGCACCAAGGGCCTGGCGCTCGATACCGAGAAGCTGGTGCTGAAGGTGGTCGATGTCGAGGGTGGCGACTGGGAAGCGGCGAAGGTCATCGTGCACGACCAGACCAACCGCGCGGTGGCGCATATGCTGGTCGAGATGCCGTTCGGGGCGTTCCCGATGGCGCTTGGCGTGATCTATGACGATCCGGCTCCGACCTTCGAGAGCGCGGTCGTTGCGCAGAATGCACAGGCCAGCACGGGCAAGACGGCCAATCTGCAGAAGCTCCTTTCGCAGGGCCAGACCTGGCAGGTCGAGAAACAACCGCACGCGATGTAGGTGTGGGGTAGGTGCGGGCAGGGGGCCGGCAATGACGTTCGTCGTCACGGATGCCTGCATTCGGTGCAAGTTCATGGATTGTGTCGAAGTCTGCCCTGTGGAGGCGTTCCGCGAGGGTAAGAACATGCTCGTGATCGATCCTGACGAGTGCATCGATTGCAATCTCTGCCTGCCCGAATGCCCCGCCGACGCCATCCTGCCGGATATCGAAGACGGCGCCGCGGCGTGGATCGAGCTCAACAAGACCTACGCGACACAATGGCCTGCAGTGTCGAACAAAGCCGGCCAGACGCCGAGCGATGCCGAGGCGTTCAACGGCGTGGCGGGCAAGTTCGAGCAGTATTTTTCGGCTGAACCCGGCAAGGGCGACTGACCGGCGGCGTCAGGTCGACGTGTCGGACAACAGCACGATCGATGCGCGCGCGAGGCTGGATATGGCCTCGCGCACCTCTCGTTCCGACAGATCTGGCAGGGCCGCGACCAGTGCACCGAGGGTCGACGCGTCCCGATCCAGCAGCATGGCCAGAACGGCGCGTTCGACGGGTGTCAGCGGGGTTGTCACGGTACCATGGCGGATCTGCGTCGCACCTTCGGGAAGCGTTGGGCGGCGGCGCAGCATCGGCCGGATCTCGATATCCGAGTGGAGCGGATCTGACAGGCCGAGGTTGAGCGCCTTGAGCGATTCGCGTTGCCGGTCAACCATGGCGAGGAAGTCTTCCAGGTCGAGCGTATCCACCAGGCGATGGAGGGCCGTGCGCAGATCGTCCTGCCGCGTCGCCAGCGCCTCGCGCCCCGGCAGGGCCGAGATGTCCTGTCGGAACAGTTCCTCTTCGAGGCAACGCCGCCCGATCCATTGCACGACGTCGCCGCCACGCGGATAGGCGATGCCGATCGTGAGGTGGAGCGAATGCCCCTCCTCGACCTGCGCGCGATGGATGTCGCCGCGAGGAAGATAGAGGATATCGCCCGGTTCGAGCACAGCGCTCCATTCCGGCTGCTCGGAGGCGCCGATTTTGGCGAACGCCGTCACGCCCCTGATCGGATAACGATCGCGCTGGCCGTAGCAGAACCACCGTTTGCGTCCATGAACCTGTAGCACCATGACGTCATGGTCGTCCCAATGCGCTCCGAAAGCGCTGTCCTGGCGGAAGCTGACATAGGCATTGACGCTCGCCCGGGCACGCAGGTGACGCTCGATCATCGCGGCCAGCGCGCCGATGTCCGGTATCAGCCGCTCGATGTCGTTGATGACCAGGCTGAGTCCCTTGTCGGCGAGCGACTGCAGCGTGTCAGGCGCGAGTTCCTGAACGCCGGAGCCGCCCGAGCGTGCGGCAAGCATCGCCGGCGGCATGTCATGCCCGTTGCGGATCGTGCGGACTTGTCCGTTCTGCAGGCGCTCGATCGTGACCAGTGCGTTGAAGGCGGGCCAGGGAAGAAGGCGGGCGAACTTGGTCTGTCGTGCAGTGTGCAGATGCAGCCGGCGCTCCTCGACGATCGCGTCGGCAAGTGATGAAAGCGGGTTCGGCGCGATCAGGCTTTGCAGGTCGGTGATCATGTGCCGGCTTCCCCGCTGCCTTGGTCGTTCCACCTAGACTAGGAACGACGGCCATGGAAAGTGACGCGCGAAGCGTCTCTTGCGGCCATTGCGGCCGACGGGCATGGCGGCGGCGATGGATGCGCCGACGCTTCTCTGGTTTCGCCGCGACCTGCGCCTGTCGGATCAGGCAGCGCTGGTTGCCGCGGCGGGCGAGGGGTCGGTGATCCCCGTCTATATCCTCGATGACGAGACGCCGCGGCATCGCCGCATGGGCGCTGCTTCGCGCTGGTGGCTGCACCACAGTCTCGCCGCGCTTGACCGGCACCTGCGGGCCAAAGGGTCGCGCCTGATCCTGCGACGGGGTGAGGCTGCGACAGAGCTTGGCAGGCTGGCTGAAGAGACCGGGGCACGGCGGGTTCATTGCCTGCGCCATTATGAACCCTGGTGGCGCAACGCCGAACGCGCGGTAGCGAAGACCCTCGACCTGGTGAGCCATGACGGCAATTATCTGGCGCCGCCGGGTTCGATCACGACAGGGTCGGGGCATCCCTACAAGATCTATACGCCGTTCTGGCGCGCCCTGCGGGAGCGTATGCCGCCGCCGGCGCCGATGCCTGTGCCGCACGTCATTCCGGCGCCCGAGACATGGCCGGGGAGCGATCGGCTTGAGGATTGGGCGCTGCTGCCGGCGAAGCCCGACTGGGCAGGCGGCTTTCGCGACGAATGGACGCCGGGCGAGGAGGGGGCGAAGGAGCGGCTCGATGACTTCGGTCCCAAGGCTGCGGCGTACGATATCGATCGAAACCTGCCGTCTGACGAGGGGAGTTCGCGCCTGTCGCCGCACCTCCATTTTGGAGAGATATCGCCTGCGACAGTCTGGCATCATGTCGCCGGGAGACCGGGCGATTCGACCATCTTCCTCAAGGAACTCGCCTGGCGGGATTATGCGCAGAATGTGATCCTGCAATTTCCCGACTATGGCACGAAGAACGGGCGTGACGCGCTCGATGGCTTGGCCTGGCGGACCGGCAAGGCGGCCGATACCGATCGCTGCGCCTGGCTACTGGGCCGCACCGGCTATCCGATCGTCGATGCGGGAATGCGTCAGCTCTGGGCAACCGGCTGGATGCACAATCGCGTGCGCATGATCGCGGCGAGCTTCCTGATCAAGCATCTGCTGATCGACTGGCGCGACGGCGAGGCGTGGTTCTGGGATACCCTTGTCGATGCCGATTACGGCAACAACAGCGTCAACTGGCAATGGACCGCGGGCACGGGCGTGGATTCCAACATGTTCGTCCGCATCATGGCGCCGCTGGTTCAATCGCCGAAATTCGATGCGGCGCGCTACATCCGGCAATGGGTGCCTGAACTCGCGGACATCCCCGACTCGGCGATCCACGATCCCGAGGCCGCGGGCTGCCGGCCCGACACCTATTCGGCGAAGATTGTCGGTCACCGCGAAGCGCGGGAGCGCGCGCTGGCCGCGGCGAAGCGGGCGCGGTGATCGTGATACGAATCGCTTTTCCGGCGCTGTCGCCGGGTGCATGAGAGCGGCTTCATGAACGCATCAGCGCCGAACAGGGGACGTCGTTTCGGGACGCGCGCGAGGCCGGCCTATGGCTGGGTCGACTGGTTTCTCACACCTTGGGCGGGCGTTTTCCATCGCCTGCTCGATCGAATCGATCAGGGACTTGAGGCAGGCTCGATCGAGGCTTCCTTGCCCGATGGAACCCACCGCGTTCTGGGCGGACGCGCTGTCGGCCCGGTTGCGATCGTCGAGATATCGAGCTGGCGTGCGCTGATTCGCCTGGCGATGGGAGGATCGGCCGGCTGGTATGTCGGCTGGGCACGCGGCGAGTGGCGCAGCCCCGATCCCGTGCCGCTGTTCGACCTGTTCATGCGCAATCGTCGGCCGCTTGGCGAGGTGGGGCGATCGCGCGGCGCCATGCGGCGGGTACGCCGCCTCTGGCATGCGCTGCGGCGCAACCATCGCAGCGGGGCGCGGCGGAACATCGAATTCCATTACGATCTGGGCAATGATTTCTACAGCCTGTGGCTCGATCCCGGCATGACCTATTCGAGCGCTCTGTTCGAAGAACCGATCTCGGCCACGCAATCATTGGAAGACGCGCAGGCGACCAAGCTGCGGGCCATTCTGGATCGAACCGGGGTCGGACCCGGCGACTCCATCCTGGAGATCGGCTGTGGCTGGGGCTCCTTCGCAGAGATTGCGGCACGGGCAGGAGCGAGTGTTCATGGCATCACGCTCTCGGCGGAACAGAAGCGTGCAGTCGAGGCGCGTATGGCTGAGGCTGGGCTGGACGGCGTCACTGTCTCATTGACTGACTATCGCGATGTGACCGGGGAATATGATGCCGTTGCCAGCATCGAGATGGTCGAGGCGGTCGGTGAGGAATATTGGCCGGCCTATCTGCAGGCCGTCGCTCGGGCGCTGAAGCCGGGCGGGCGTGCGGCGATCCAGTATATCGCGATCGATGACGCGATCTTCGATGCCTATGCCGGCAACGTGGATTTCATCCAGCGCTTCGTCTTCCCCGGGGGCATTCTATTGTCGGAGAGCCGCTTTCGCGCGATTGCCCGGGCCCAAGGCCTGACCTGGCACCACCAGCGGGATTTCGGACTTCATTATGCCGAGACGCTGAAGCGCTGGCGCGCCGCGTTCGACGCCGCCGTCACCGCTGGGCGCCTGCCTGCCGAATTCGATCGCCATTTCATCGATTTGTGGCGATACTATCTGATGTATTGCGAGGGCGGGTTCAGAGGCGGCGGGATACACGTCGCCCAGGTCACGCTGATCAAGGGGGAGTGATGCGAATGAAACGACGGATGTTGGCCACGCTTGCGCTGGCGGGCGCGGTATTGATGCCGGTGCAGGGTTTCGGACAGGCGCAACCTGGGCCAGCCGCGGATGAAGCGACCCAACGCCAGGTCGGTGCCGAGATACTGTTCTGGTCGCAGGCGCAGCGCGATTCGAACTTCCCCGCGATGGAGAAGATTTTCCCCGGCAACACCATCAAGGCGGATCCCGCGGCACTGCGCGCGCTGCCCGCAGGCAAGCCGCTCCCCATGGCGGCCGCGGATGTGGATGCGTTCATGACATCGATGAACGTCGCTGGCCTGATCGTGCTGCAGAACGGAAAGGTGCGGCTCGAACGCTACGCCCGCGGCCTGACCGCGGAAGGGCGTTGGACCAGCTTCTCGGTCGCGAAATCCTTCACCTCGACCCTGGTCGGCGCGGCGATGAAGGACGGCTCGATCAAATCGCTGAACGACCCGGTGACGCGCTACATCCCTGATCTGGCCGGCAGCGGCTATGACGGCGTGACGGTTGCGCAACTGATGACGATGACCTCGGGCGTGAAATGGAACGAGGATTATACCGATCCCAAGTCCGATGTGGCGCGGATGTTCCTTGAGCCGGTGCCGGCGGGCGTCGACCCCACCGTCTATTTCATGCACAAGCTGCCGCGCGAGACGGCGCCCGGGACCAAATGGGTCTACAAGACGGGTGAGACCAATCTGATCGGCGTGCTGGTGCGTCGCGCGACGGGCAAGACGCTTGCAGCCTATGCCGAGGAGAAGATCTGGAAACCGGCAGGAATGGAGCGCGACGGTTTCTGGATGAAGGACCAGACCGGCGCCGAGGTCAGCGGCTGCTGCCTGTCGGTATCGTTGCGCGACTATGCACGCTTCGGTCAGTTCGCGCTGGAAGGCGGGCACGGCATCGTCAAGGACGGCTGGTTCGCTGACGCGACCAGGGCACATGCCGAAGTCGCACCGGGCGGTTACGGCTATGGCTATCAGTGGTGGACCTATCCCGAGGGCCGGTACGGCGCGCAGGGGATTTTCGGCCAGATGATCACGATCGATCCGGCGTCGAAGGTGGTCATCGCGATGGTCAGTGCGGCGCCCAAGGCGAGCGACCGTCCGCTGACGCTGACGCGGCTCGCGTTTTTTCAGAAGCTGATGGCGGCGGCGAAGTAAGGGCTTCTTCGCTTCTCATTCCCCTCCCGGGAGCGGGGGGGAGTAAAATCAGTCGACTCGCTCGAAATGGCCGTTTTCGAAATCCTCCGCCACCAGCGCGGTGATCCGGTTCGCCACGACTTCCGGTGCCTTCACCGAGGCGGGATCCTCGCCGGGATAGGCGCGCTCGCGCATCTTGGTGCGGGTCGCGCCGGGATCGACGATCGCGGTGCGGATGCTGCTGATATGTTCCATCTCGTCGCCATAGGCGCCCAGCAGTGTCTCGAATGCGGCCTTGGAGGCGCCGTACAGGCCCCAATAGGCGCGGGGCGTGCGGCCGACGCTTGAGGTGATGCCGATGACCCGGGCGCGCTTCGACTTGCGCAGCATCGGATCGAACGCGGTGATGAGGGCGGCCTGAGCACTGACGTTGAGGGTCAGGACTGTCGCCAGTTCCTTCGAATCGATCGCCGGCACGGCAGCGAGGCTGCCAAGCGTCGCGGCATTTAGCACCATGATGTCGAGCTGTGGCCAGCGCTCGCCGATCGCCGCGCCCAGCCGGGCGATGCTGTCGGTCTCGGTCAGGTCGAGCGGTGCGATGGTCGCGCTGCCGCCCGCCTCGAAGATATCGGTCTCGACCTGCTCCAGATCCTTCGCCGTGCGCGCGGTGATGACGACATGCGCGCCCGCGGCGGCAAGAGCCCTGGCGGTCGCGGCACCGATACCCCGGCTTGCACCGGTCACGAGGGCGATCTGGTTGGCGAGGGGTTTGTCAGTCATTCTCGTCTCTCTTCGTCACCCCGGACTTGCTCCGGGGGCCACCGGCCCGCACAAACGGACGCGGCGGCGCTTGCACCACGGTGGATGCCGGAACAAGTCCGGCATGACAGGTCTGACTAGATCACGCGCTCCGCGAGGAGGGCGAACTGGTCGACTGAGGCGACTTCGTCCTGGTCGGTCAGCATCGTCGGGTAATCCCCGGTGAAGCAGGCGTCGCAGTGGCTCGGGCGGATATCGGCGCGGTGCGGTTCGCCCAGCGCCTTGTACAGACCATCGATCGACACGAATGCCAGGCTGTCCGCCTGGATATATTTATTCATCTCGTCGATGTTCATGTTCGCCGCGAGCAGCTTGGCGCGCTCCGGCGTGTCGACGCCGTAGAAGCAGCTATGCCGGGTCGGTGGGCTGGCGATTCGCATATGCACTTCGGCCGCGCCGGCTTCGCGCATCATCTGGACGATCTTGAGGCTGGTGGTGCCGCGCACGATCGAATCGTCGATGAGCACGATCCGCTGCCCCTTGATCAGCGCGCGATTGGCGTTGTGCTTCAGCTTCACGCCAAGATGGCGGACCTTGTCGCCCGGCTGGATGAAGGTGCGGCCGACATAATGCGAGCGGATGATGCCGAGCTCGAAAGGGATACCGGACTGCTGGGCGTAGCCGATCGCGGCGGGCGTGCCCGAATCGGGTACCGGGATGATCAGGTCGGCCTCGACCGGGCTTTCGATCGCGAGCTGCGCGCCGATCGCCTTGCGGACGGTATAGACGCTGCGGTCCTCCGAGATCGAATCGGGGCGCGAGAAATAGACATATTCGAAGATGCACGGACGCGGCGAGACCGGCGCGAACGGGCGGTGCGAGCTGATTTCGGTGCCGCGCACAATCACCAGTTCGCCCGGCTCGATCGAGCGGACGAACTCGGCGCCGACCACGTCGAGCGCGACTGTCTCCGACGCGAAGATCACCGACCCGTCGAGTCGGCCCATCACCAATGGCCGGATGCCGAGCGGATCGCGGCAGGCGATCATGCCCTCCGGCGTCATCACGATCAGCGAATAGGCGCCCTCGACCCGCTTCAGCGCATCGATGAACTTGTCGACGAAGGTGCGATAGCTCGACGTCGCGACGAGATGGATGATCGTCTCGGTATCGGAGGTCGACTGGAAGATCGACCCGCGCTGGACGAGATCGCGGCGCAGCCGCATCGCGTTGGAAATATTGCCGTTATGGGCAATGGCGAAGCCGCCTGAGGCCAGGTCGGCATAAAGCGGCTGCACGTTGCGCAGCGCGGTCTCGCCGGTCGTCGAGTACCGGACATGGCCGCAGGCCACGGTACCACGCAGCGCCTGGATGATGTCGTCGCGGTCGAAATTGCCGGCGACGTGGCCCATCGCACGATGGGTGTGGAATTCGGCACCATCGAAGCTGGTGATGCCCGCCGCCTCCTGGCCACGGTGCTGCAGCGCGTGCAGGCCGAGCGCGACGAGCGCAGCGGCGCCGTCACTGCCGGATACGCCGAAAATGCCGCACTCTTCGCGCAGCTTGTCCCCGTCGATAGGGGCTTCAAATGGGTTCGTAGTAAGCATGGCGCCCTTCGGGGGGAGTAGCGTCGCCCGCCATATAGGGACGCCTTTCGGCTTTGTCGCGCTTTTGTCACATGGATTATTCGCCAACCGTCGCATTGGCGGTTTTGCGTGGGCAGGCTAAGCGTCGCGGATGCCTGATTCCCGTGAAACCGGCCTTGCGCTTGACCCGAAATACGACGCCGCCGGCCTGATCACGGCGGTTGCGACCGATCGCACCACCGGCGAAGTGCTGATGCTCGCCCATATGAATGCGGAGGCGCTCGCCGCCACGGTCACCACGCGGGAGGCGCATTTCTGGTCGCGCAGCCGCGGGCGGCTCTGGAAGAAGGGCGAATCGTCCGGGCATGTCTTGCGAGTCGCTGACATCCGGATCGATTGTGATCAGGATGCGGTGTGGCTGATCGTCGATCCCGCCGGTCCGGCCTGCCACACCGGCGAGCGTAGCTGCTTCTATCGCCGGATCGATGGCGATCGACTCGCGACGGCCGAATGAAGCGCGGCCTGTTGCTGCCATTGCTGTTCGTCGCTGGATGTTCCGGTGGCGAACCCCAGCCAGCGAACAACGCGACGGCGGCTACGGGCCTTGAGGCTGCGGCGATCGAGGCCGGGGTGATTCCCGATCCCAGCAACACCGACATCACTGGTCTCTACGCGCGCGACACCGACCGGGTCTGCATCGTGCCCAGCGCTACCGCCTATCGGATAGGCGTGTTCGTCGACTATGGCGACAAGGTGAGTTGTGGCGGATCGGGCACGGTCACGCGTGCCGGGGAAAAGCTCCAGCTCGAGTTCGACGGGGTCGACGGGTGCAGCTTCGAGGCGCGCTTCGAAGGGGACCGGATCGTGTTTCCCGGCAATCTGCCGAGCGCCTGCCAGAAGCTTTGTGCACAACGTGCCTCGATGGCGGCGCTGGATGTGACCCGCCTGAGCGAGTCGGTTTCGGAAGCTTCCACCCTGCGCGACGGGAAGGGCAAGCTGCTCTGTAGCAACGGCGGATGAGCTTGACGTTCACGTAAACGGCATTTAGCTTTGCCTCATGTCAACAGTCGCAGCCTATGCAGCGATCGAGCGCCATCCCGATCGCGATCACTTTTCGATCTCCGATCTGTCCGCCGAGTTCGGCGTGACGGCACGGGCCCTGCGATTCTATGAGGATGAAGGGCTGATCGCGCCGGAGCGGCGCGGTACCGCCCGCATCTATTCGCAGCGCGATCGTGCGCGGCTTGCCTGGATCCTGCGCGGCAAGCGTGTGGGTTTCAGCCTTGGCGAGATCCGCGAGATGATCGACCTCTACGATATTGGCGATGGCCGCCAGGTGCAGCGAACGGTCACGATCGATCGCTGCCGCCAGCGCGTGTCGCTGCTGAGTTCGCAGAAGCACGATATCGATGCCGCGATCGACGAACTGAACGATTTCATCACCCTGCTCGAAACGCACGGCGCACAAGGCCGGCTGAAGGACTGATCCATGCCTCAATATACCCCGCCCGTGCGCGATACCCGCTTCATCCTGGAGCATGTGGTCGGCCTCGATCGCTATGCGAACCTGCCCGGCTTCGCCAACGCGACCCCCGATGTGGTGGACGCGGTGCTTGACGAGGGCGGCAAGTTCGTCGCCGAGGTGCTTTTCCCGCTCAATCAGTCGGGCGATCTTGAGGGTTGCACCCGCCACGAGGATGGCTCGGTCACCACGCCAAAGGGCTTCAAGGAAGCCTATGACAAGTTCGTCGAATCGGGCTGGGGCACGCTGTCCGCACCGGCCGAGTTCGGCGGTCAGGAGATGCCGCACGTCGTCTCGACTGCGTTCCAGGAATATATGATCTCCTCCAACATGGCGTTCGCCATGTATCCGGGCCTGACTCATGGAGCGATCGCCGCGCTGCTGGTGAAGGGCACCGACGAGCAGAAGGCGAAATACGTCCCCCATATGGTCTCGGGCAAATGGGGCGGGACGATGAACCTGACGGAGCCGCAGTGCGGCACCGATCTGGGCCTGATCCGTACCCGCGCCGAGCCGCAGGCTGACGGTTCCTACGCCATCACCGGCACCAAGATCTTCATCTCGTCGGGCGAGCATGACCTGACCGAGAACATCATCCATCTCGTCCTGGCCAAGACGCCAGGCGCGCCGGAAAGCTCGAAGGGCATCTCGCTGTTCGTCGTGCCGAAGTTCTTCGTCAATGACGACGGATCGCTCGGCGCGCGCAATGCGGTGTCGTGCGGTTCGATCGAGCACAAGATGGGCATCCACGCCAACTCGACCTGCGTGATGAACTATGACGGTGCGACGGGCTGGCTGGTCGGCGAGGAGATGAAGGGCCTCGCCGCGATGTTCATCATGATGAACGCAGCGCGCCTCGGGGTGGGGCTTCAGGGACTTGGCGTCGCGGAGACGGCTTATCAGAACGCCGTCCAATATGCGCATGACCGTCGCCAGGGCCGCGCGCTGACCGGCGCCAAGGATCCGCAGGAAAAGGCCGATACCCTGTTCGTCCATCCCGACATCCGCCGGATGCTGATGGACTCGAAGGCGCTGACCGAGGGGCTGCGCGCGCTCTGCCTGTGGGGCGCCCTCCAGGTCGACCTGGAACATGCTGCCGCGAGCGAGGAGGAGCGTCAGCTCGCCGCCGACCTGGTCGGGCTGCTGACCCCCGTCATCAAGGGTTATGGCACCGACAAGGGCTATGAGATCGCGACCAACGCGCAGCAGGTCTATGGCGGCCATGGCTACATCGCCGAATGGGGCATGGAGCAATATGTCCGCGATGCCCGGATCTCGATGATTTACGAAGGCACCAACGGAATCCAGGCGATGGACCTGGTCGGGCGCAAGCTCGCCATGAACGGTGGCCGTGCGGTGCAGGCATTTTTCAGGGTCGTCGGCGAGGATGTGGCGGCCGGCAAGGCGGACCCCGCGACCGCCGATTTCGCTGAGCGCCTCGAAAAGGCCAGCGGCGAATTGCAGCAGGCGACACTCTGGTTCCTCCAGAACGGCATGAAGAGCCCTGACAATGTCGGAGCGGGCGCTCAGCCCTATCTGCACCTGATGGGCATCGTCGCGGTCGGCCTGATGTGGCTGCGCATGGCCTCGGCCGCTGCGAAGCTGAAGGCAGCGGGCGAGGGTGATGGCACCTTCCTCGATGCGAAGCTGGTGACGGCGCGTTATTTCGCTGAGCGGATCATGCCTGATGCCGGGGCGTTGCGCCGGAAGATCGAAGGCGGTGCCGAATCGCTCATGGCCCTTCCGCCGGAGATGTTCGTCGCGGCCTGAGAGGCCGGAGAACGGTCCAGGGCGATGCTTCGTCCACTTCCGGCATGACGCTTGAGGTAAATGAGTGACTCTATCGGGCAGCTGGCGGCTGGTTGGCGGGTGCCGGCAGCGCGGTCGCAGGCTTTGCCGGGGGAGGCACCGCCTCCACCTTCCGCCGTACGCCCGATAGCTCCGGGACTGGTCTGATCGTCGTCGCCACTGGCGGCGGCGATACAGATGTAGTGCCCGCCAGGCTTTCCAGCTTGAAAGTGTCGGCCTGTCGCGCAACCGGCACCAGTACCTGCAGTTTCATGCACTGGCTGAAATCTGTCCGCTTGAACTCCGTGCAGTTCCACAGCGCCTTGTCGTAATTGCGGGCGCGGTCGCGCAGATAGCTGAATGACATCGCCGCGATCTGGGTCGGCTGAAGGGGCAGGGCACCCGGTGTCTTCGCCTTGCTCGTCCAGCCCATCACCTTGCAATAAGGACGCTCGCCGCAGGTGCGTGTCGCGAGCAGCGCAAAGGCGTCCGGCGGCATGCGTGGATCGAGCGTCAGCAGGAAGCTGTTGGTGTCCGTCGTCAGCGACGGTGGTAGTGCAGCGCCCGCGGCAGCCGCTTCGACGACGGCGGAGGATGCTTCGACCAGCGCCGCGCCCGTCTTGTGCGCGTCCGAATAGAGTGCGAGTTGCGAAACGATAGGCTCGTCGGACGAGACGTGCCGGTTGAACGCGGGTGGCGTGCCCCACCAGCCGGTCCAGCGGAAGAACAAATGGGTCCGGACCGCCGCGATCTTGTCCAGGCTCGACTGCCAATAGGGTACGACCCAGTCGGTATGGTAATGGGTGGCATAGCCGACCGGCTTGTAGACATCGCCGCTCAGTGCAAGCGTGGCGGTCTCGCGGGCTCGCATCCAGGCTGCGTCGGACCAGCGATGTCTGATCAGCGCGCCATCGCAGGTGAAGGTGAACTGGCATCCGGTCGTCCGATCGGAACCCTGGAACACCACGCCGCAGATCGTCTTCGGAAAGGCTGGGTGACGCGCCCGGTTGATCACAACCTGCGCCACCGAACGCTGGCCAAGCGTGTCGTCGCCGGCTTCGTAGAGCACGCCGGCAGCGAGGCAGTCGATCGCCCGCGCGCGTTGTTCGTCGGTGCCGACGAATTTGAAGGGGCGTGCCGCCGGATTAGGGCCGGTAGAGAACGGGACCGAGGCATTGAACGCCCGGGCATCGTCGGGTGCCAGATCCTGGAATGCCACCGGCTCTACCGGCGGCAACTCGGCTTTGGGAACGACCCGCTGCGGCAGTCGCTTGACCGGATGATGAAGCAAGACTGGCGGCGCCTTGAGTACGACAAGCGTCGGCAGCGCGATCGCCGCAATTGCGACCAGCGACAGAAGGTGGTTCAGGCCGAGACGTGGCGTGCCCGGCTGGGCGGAGGGCTGTGGCATGGGCGCAGGCGTTCAGCGATGAAGGAAGCGGCGCGGAAGGGAGATCAAGGGAGGCTCCTGGCGGTCGGACTGGTGGGCCTTACTCCAGAACGCGTCGGACACGAAATGGTTCGGGCGAGTCTCTCAGAGGGACAACGCCCGGTTGATCGGAACCGCTTGGGTCGATCCGTTTCCTGGCACCCGGCATACGAGTCGTGCCTCGGAGAAGACGTCGACCTGTCTCGTTCCCCTTGGGGTGTGATGTGAAATGAAGGCCGTGCTGGCGATGGTTCTGGCGCCAGTCCGGCTGGAAGTGTCGCCTCGTTATCGTAGATGCCAGGCGAGCGGGTCACGGCGTTCGGCCTCCAGCCCAATCGGAACGAACTAGCCAGCGGCTGAGCCGACGGCCGTTGCCGTCGGCTGCCGCCCTGCCGTCATCGTCCGCCTTTGGGAAGGCCGCTGCTTATTCCGGCCAGAATCCAGTAGCTTCACAAAGGTCCCATTGATCCGCAGTCTTGATGCCGCAGGCCCGGTCGCCTTTGGGGCAGCGCTGGACTGACGCCTGATACCGGCTGTAGCAACTCTTGGGAGGGGCGATGCCGGGCCGACTAACTTTGGCCGGGATCGGGATGACCTTCACCATCGCGACGCCCGGAACGATCTTCGGCGCTACCGGAGGCGTGGTCGCGGCGGATGCCGTGCTTTCGCCGCGCTGCCCGAAAATCATGGGCCACACCAGAAACAACGCCAGCATCACGCTGACACAAATCATCGCCCTGTGCATTTCCTGTCCCCCGCAACGCCCCCGCGCCGACCATCGAAATATAGCCGACGCGGATGCTTTGCGCGAGATTAACTTTCCGGAAGGAAGTCCGGCACCGACAGATAACGCTCGCCGGTGTCATAATTGAATCCAAGCACCCGGACGCCGTCGGGAAGATCGGGCAGTTTCTGGAGGATCGCGGCCAGTGTCGCACCCGAGCTGATGCCGACCAGCATGCCTTCCTCGCGTGCCGCCCGGCGGGCCATGTCCTTGGCAACCGCCGCGTCGACCTTGATCGCGCCGTCGATCGCCTGGGTATGGAGGTTGGCGGGAACGAAGCCCGCGCCAATGCCCTGGATCGGGTGCGGACCGGGCTGGCCGCCCGAGATGACCGGCGATGCCTCGGGCTCGACCGCATAGACCTTCAGATGTGGCCATTCCTTCTTCAGTGTTTCGGCAACGCCGGTGATGTGGCCGCCGGTGCCGACCCCGGTGATGATTACGTCGATCGGCGAATCGCGGAAATCGTTCAGGATCTCCTGTGCGGTGGTGCGAACGTGCACGTCGATATTGGCCGGATTCTCGAACTGCTGGGGCATCCACGAATTGGGCGTCTGCGACACGAGCTCGATCGCGCGTTCGATCGCGCCCTTCATGCCCTTTTCGCGCGGGGTGAGGTCGAAGGTGGCACCATAGGCAAGCATCAGGCGGCGGCGTTCGAGCGACATGCTCTCCGGCATGACGAGGACGAGCTTGTAGCCCTTCACCGCTGCGACCATCGCCAGGCCGACGCCGGTATTGCCGCTGGTCGGTTCGATGATCGTGCCGCCGGGCTTGAGATCGCCCGATTTTTCGGCCGCCTCAATCATGCTCAGCGCGATGCGGTCCTTGATCGAGCCGCCGGGATTGGAACGTTCGGACTTGATCCATACCTCGGCGCCCGGGAACAGCTTCTGCACGCGGATGTGGGGGGTATTGCCGATTGTTTCGAGGATCGTGTTGGCTTTCATCGTGCGGCCTCCATCTCAATATCTGCGGCGTCCTGCGGCGTCGCGGGCGGGTCGAATGTACGGGCGTTGCGGATGCTCGGGAAGAGCCAGGTCCACAGGATGGTGACGACGATCGCGCCGCCGCCGCCGACCAGCACTGCGCCGATCGGACCGAGCGCCGACGCGAGGAAGCCCGATTCGGCCTCACCCAGCTCGTTGGACGCTGAAATGGTCAGTTGAGAGACGGCGCCCACCCGGCCGCGCTTGTCGTCCGGCGTGTGGAGCTGGATCAGCGACTGGCGGATATAGACGGAGAACATGTCCGCCGCCCCGGCGACGCCGAGCGCAATCAGGCTGAGCGGCATCGAGGTCGACAGGCCGAACAATACCGTGGCCGTGCCATAAACAAGCACCGAGTCGAGCATCTTCGGCCCTACATTGGTCTTCAGGGGCCGGAAGGAGAAGAACAGGGCAGTCAGCGATGCACCCACCGCCGGGGCGGCCGCAAGGGCGCTCAGGCCCTGCGGGCCGACCTTCAATATGTCATGAGCATAGATCGGCAACAGCGCGCTGGTGCCGGCGAGGAATACCGCGAACAGATCGAGCGTGATCGTCCCCAGGATCATCTTGTTCTGCCAGACATAGGCCAGCCCGTCGGCGATCTGCCTGATCGGGTGGGCGGTGCTGACGGCGATGGTGCGGGCGACGGGGCCGATCATCAACAGGCAGATCAGCGCTCCGCTGAACAGGGCGGTCGCGAGGAAATAAGCGGCTGATGGCGCGATGGCATAGGCGAAGCCGCCGATCGCAGGGCCGATGATCGTGCCGACCTGCCAGGAGATCGAGCTGAGCGCGATCGCGGTTGGCAGCACTTCCCGCGGCACGAGGTTTGGTGCCAATGCCGAAAAGGCCGGACCAGCGAACGCACGGCCGAAGCCAAGCAGTACCGCGACCGAGAACAGCACCGGCAGGGACATCCAGTCTTCATAGGTGGCCAAGGCCAGAATGAAGGCGCAGAGGATCTGTAATGACACGGTGACGCGTGTGATCCAGCGGCGGTCGAATCGGTCGGCGACCCAGCCGGTGATCGGCGTCGACAGGAACAGCGGCACGAACTGCAACAGGCCGATCAGCCCGAGCTGGGCTGCGGCTCCGGCCGGCGACATGGTCTGGCGGGCGATGGTATAGGTCTGCCAGCCGATCACGATGATCATGCCGTTCTGCGCCAGTGTCATGCAGAAGCGGGCGGCCCAATAGGCCCGGAAGTTGGCGATGCGGAACGGGTGGGGAGGCGATTCCATCTGAGCGGGCTTTAGGCGTGCGATCCTCGGGGGAGCAATCGTCGATTGCTTGGGGCCGCGAAACTTCTCATGCACCCGGACGATTGATGTCCGAGACGAAACGGGCCTATAGGCTCGCGTCCTCCCCCTACGGAAACGAGGTTTCCCACACGTGGCCAAAGCCCCTGCTGCTCGGAAGAACGAGCCCCTGACGCCCAACCGCGAGCGTCCCGATGAACCCCAGCCCTACAAGGCGTCCAAGGAAGAGCTGCTCGAATTCTACAAGCAGATGCTGCTCATCCGCCGCTTCGAGGAGAAGGCGGGTCAGCTCTACGGCCTCGGCCTGATCGGTGGTTTCTGCCATCTCTATATCGGTCAGGAAGCCGTCGCGGTCGGCCTGCAATCGGCGCTGACCGAAAAGGACAGCGTGATCACCGGCTATCGCGACCATGGCCACATGCTGCTGTGCGGGATCCCGCCGCAGGACGTGATGGCCGAGCTCACCGGGCGCCAGGCCGGCATATCGAAGGGCAAGGGCGGCTCGATGCACATGTTCAGCGTCGAGCATAAATTCTATGGCGGCCACGGTATCGTCGGCGCGCAGGTCTCGCTCGGCACCGGGCTCGGCTTCAGCCATAAATACAAGGGCGATGGTGGCGTTTGCCTGGCCTATTTCGGCGACGGCGCCTCCAACCAGGGCCAGGTTTACGAAAGCTTCAACATGGCCGAGCTGTGGAAGCTGCCGGTCATCTACGTCATCGAGAACAACCAGTACGCCATGGGCACGAGCGTCAATCGCTCGTCGTCCGAGGATCAGCTCTATCGCCGCGGCGAGAGCTTCCGCATCCCGGGGATCCAGGTCGATGGCATGGATGTGCTTGCCTGCCGCGGCGCGGCTGAAGAGGCTCTGGCCTGGGTCCGCGCCGGCAAGGGGCCGATCATCCTCGAGATGAAGACCTATCGCTATCGCGGCCATTCCATGTCCGACCCGGCCAAATATCGCAGTCGCGAGGAGGTCCAGGCGGTCCGCGACAAGTCCGACCCGATCGAGCATGTGAAGAAGCTGCTTGAGGAGCTCGGTGCGAAGGAGGACGAGTTCAAGAAGGTCGATCAGGAGATCAGGAAAATCGTGAACGAAGCCGCCGATTTCGCTGAACAGACGCCTGAGCCGGATCCAGCCGAACTTTACACCGACGTGCTGGTGGAGTCCTACTGATGGCGATCGAGATCAAGATGCCGGCACTCTCCCCGACGATGGAGGAGGGCACGCTCGCCAAATGGCTCGTCAAGGAAGGCGACACGGTCAAGTCCGGCGACATCCTGGCCGAGATCGAAACCGACAAGGCGACGATGGAATTCGAGGCGGTCGATGAAGGCACGATCGGGAAGATCCTGGTCGCCGAGGGCACCGATAACGTGAAGGTCGGTACCGTCATCGCTGTGCTGAACGCCGAGGGCGAAGAGGCCGCACCGGCTGTATCGGCGCCGGCCAAGCCTGCCGAGAGAGAAGCACCGGCTGCCGAGCCGGTGAAAGCGCCGGAACGTGCCGAGCTCAAGGCACAGGCGCCTGAGCCCGAGGTTCCTGCCGGGACCGAACTGGTCAAGCTGACGCTGCGCGAGGCACTGCGCGACGCGATGGCAGAGGAGATGCGCAAGGACGACCGCGTCTTCGTGATGGGCGAGGAAGTCGCGCAATATCAGGGGGCCTACAAGGTGACCCAAGGGCTGCTCGACGAATTCGGCGACAGGCGCGTGATTGACACGCCGATCACCGAATACGGCTTTGCCGGTGTCGGCACCGGCGCGGCGATGGGCGGCCTTCGCCCGATCGTAGAGTTCATGACGTTCAACTTCGCGATGCAGGCGATCGACCACATCATCAACTCGGCTGCGAAGACCAACTACATGTCGGGTGGCCAGATGCGCTGCCCGATCGTGTTCCGTGGTCCCAACGGTGCGGCGAGCCGGGTAGGTGCCCAGCATTCGCAGAACTACGGGCCGTGGTATGCAAGTGTTCCCGGCCTGATCGTGATTGCACCCTATGACGCGGCCGATGCCAAGGGGCTGCTCAAGGCGGCAATCCGCAGCGAGGATCCGGTCGTATTCCTCGAGAACGAACTGCTCTACGGTCGCACGTTCGAAGTACCCGCGCTCGATGACTATGTTTTGCCGATCGGCAAGGCGCGGATCATGCGCGAGGGCAAGGACGTCACGATCGTCAGCTATTCGATCGGCGTCGGCCTGTCGCTCGAAGCTGCCGAGGCGCTGGCAGCCGAGGGGATCGATGCCGAGGTGATCGATCTGCGCACGCTGCGTCCGCTCGACAAGCGGGCGGTGCTCAGGAGCCTGAAGAAGACCAACCGCATGGTCGTCGTAGAAGAGGGCTGGGCGACATGTTCGATCAGCTCCGAAATCCTCGCCATCGCGATGGAAGAGGGCTTCGATGACCTCGATGCTCCCGTCCTGCGTGTGGCGAACGAGGATGTGCCGCTGCCCTATGCGGCCAATCTCGAAAAACTCGCGCTGATCAACGCCGACAAGATCGTCGCAGCCGTGAAGAAGGTAACCTACCGGTAACGGCAGCGCAGTGCCTTCGGGCGTCCATCCCGTGGATGGGCGCCTGATGGTCGCATGCGTACGAACAGGTTTGACAAGGCGGTGACGGGGGAGCAATCGCGCCCCTGTCGGCGACTCGTCGACGATCAGGAAGCAATCAGACCAATGCCAAGCGACAGTAGTCGATTATCCGCGCCACTGGAGGCGCCCGGCCGGGTCTGATCCATCAGTCTCGCCCCGGGGTGCCGCCAGCGGTGCCCGTCGAGGTGAGAATGAGCATATTGCCCCAAACCGGCCCCCAAACCGGCCAGAGCCTTGCGCCGTTGTCGCGTATCGTACGCGTAAGAATGGCGTCGAGCTGGGCCGACATGATCGCCTTCCTGCTGCTGGCGGGTGCGGCCGTGCTGGTCATTCGCGGCGCGGAAGGGATGGCGGAGCCGCTGTCGCATCTCCGCATGGACCCTGTCACACTCGATCCGGCGAACTTGCCGGCCTATGCGTTGCGGACCACGCTGCGCATGTTCGCCGCGCTGGGCGCCTCGCTGGTCTTCACGCTGGTCGTCGCGACACTCGCCGCCAAGAGCCGGCGCGCGGAGATGGTGATCGTGCCCGCGCTCGACATCCTGCAATCGGTGCCGATCCTCGGCTTCCTCACCTTCACCGTCACCTTCTTCATGGGGTTGTTTCCCGGCAGGCAGCTGGGCGTCGAACTTGCGGCGATCTTCGCGATCTTCACCAGCCAGGCCTGGAACATGGCGTTCAGTTTCTACCAGTCGCTGCGGTCGGTACCGTCTGATCTGGAAGAGGTGTCACGCGGTTTCTCCCTGTCACCTTGGCGCAGGTTCATCCGGCTCGAACTGCCCTTCGCGACGCCCGCTCTGGTGTGGAACGCGATGATGTCGATGTCGGGCGGCTGGTTCTTCGTCGTCGCATCGGAAGCGATCAGCGTGGGCAATACGCGGATCATGCTGCCGGGAATCGGATCATGGTTGGCGCTGGCGATCGACCAGGAGAATTTCCGGGCCATCGCGTGGGCGGTGGGTGCGATGGCGGTGGTGATCCTGCTGTACGACCAGCTCGTCTTCCGTCCGGTGGTGGCCTGGGCCGACCGTTTCCGCTTCGAACAGACTGCGTCGCAGGATCGGCCGCAATCCTGGGCCTATGACCTGTTCCTGCGCGCGCGGCTGTTGCCGGTGGTCTTCGCCCCCCTGATCGGGCTGGGACGGTTGCTGATGGCGATCGACCGTCGTCCGGCCCGGCGGCCCAGGGCACCGCGCGATATCGCGCCCGGGCGGGTCGGCCAGGTCCTGTGGCTGGCGACGCTGGCGGTGGCGCTCGCGGCGGCCGGGTGGCTGGTGATCGGCTATGTCGCCTATCACCTTGCCTGGCGCGATGCGGCGACGGCGTTCGGCTTCGGGTTGGTGACCATGCTGCGCGTGCTTGTCCTGATCGCGCTGGCCAGCCTGGTCTGGGTACCGATCGGGGTGTGGATCGGTCTCCGTCCACGATGGGCCGAACGCCTGCAGCCCGTCGCGCAGTTCCTCGCCGCGTTTCCGGCCAATGTGCTGTTCCCGTTCGCCGTCATCCTGATCGTCAGCTGGCATCTGAACGTCGATATCTGGCTTTCGCCGCTGATGATCCTCGGCACTCAGTGGTATATCCTGTTCAACGTGATCGCGGGCGCCAGCGCGATCCCGAACGATCTGCGTGAGGCCGCCAGAATGTTCGGCATACGGCGCTGGCAATGGTGGCGGCAGCTCGTGATCCCGGGCATCTTTCCCTATTATGTGACGGGGGCACTGACAGCGTCCGGCGGCTCCTGGAATGCGAGCATCGTCGCCGAGGCGGTGTCGTGGGGAAGCCAGCATCTGGAGGCGAAGGGCCTTGGCGCCTATATCGCGAAAGCCACGGCCGCGGGCGATTATCCACGCGTGACGCTGGGTATCGCGGTGATGTCGGTGTTCGTCATCGGCTTCAATCGGCTGCTGTGGCGACCGCTTTATCGCTTCGCCGACCGTCGCTTGCGGCTCGGCTGATCCCGTCCGGAACTAGGAGCCCGACATGGCCACCATCCTCGCCCGTCTGCCCGCGACCCGCCCGCTTGTCACGGTCGAACATGTCCGCCACCGCTATGGCAGGTCGGGCGGCAGCGGGCTGCTCGTGCTCGATGATGTCGACCTTACCCTGAACGAGAATGAGGTCGTTGGCCTGCTCGGCCGCTCGGGATCGGGCAAGTCGACGCTGTTGCGTTCGATCGCCGGGCTGATCACCCCTGACGAGGGTGACATCCGCTTCGTCGCCGATGACGCAGGGGCTGCGCCGACAGTGAGCATGGTGTTTCAGACCTTCGCGTTGTTCCCCTGGCTGACCGTGCTCCAGAATGTCGAGCTCGGGCTCGAGGCGCAGCGTATCCCCGCCGAGGAACGACGTACCCGCGCGCTCGCCGCAATCGATCTGATCGGCCTCGATGGATTCGAGAATGCCTATCCCAAGGAACTGTCGGGCGGGATGCGGCAACGCGTCGGGCTCGCGCGGGCGATCGTCGTCAACCCGTCGCTGCTGCTGATGGACGAGCCTTTTTCGGCGCTCGACGTGCTGACGGCGGAAACGCTGCGCACCGATCTGCTCGATCTCTGGTCCGAAGGCCGGATGCCGATCAAGTCGATCCTGATCGTTACCCACAATATCGAGGAGGCGGTGCTGATGTGCGACCGCATCCTCGTCTTCTCGTCCAACCCGGGCAGGGTCGCAGCGGAGATTCGGGTCGACCTCCCGCAACCACGCGACCGGCTCGACCCGTCTTTCCGCGCGCTGGTCGACGATATCTATGCGCAGATGACGGCACGGGCCGATCCCGTTCCTGCACGCGATGGCGTTTTTCCCGGCAGCGGTATCGCGATGGCGCTGCCGGTGGTGTCGACCAATGCGCTGGCCGGCCTGATCGAGGAGGTCGATGCGATGCCCTTCGACGGGCGCGCCAGCATGGCCGATCTTGCCGACCAGCTTCAGTTGGAGATCGACGAGCTGTTCCCGATGGCCGAGACCTTGCAGCTCATGCGCTTCGCTGATCTTTCGGGCGGCGACCTGACCCTGACGACAGCCGCGCGGCGCTATGCCGAATCGGACGTCGATCAGCGCAAGGCGATGTTCGCCCAGGCGTTGCTCGCTCATGTGCCGCTGGCGCATCATATCCGACGTGTCCTCGACGAGCGATCGAGCCATACGGCCCCGGCGCGGCGTTTCCGCGACGAGCTGGAAGACCATATGTCGCCCGACTATGCCGCCGAGACGCTGCGCGCGGTGACGCACTGGAGCCGCTACGCGGAAATCTTCGCCTATGACGAGGATGACGACCAGTTCAGCCTGGACGATCCCACCTGAACGGAAGGGGCGCGGGTCAGCTGGTGTAGAGATTGCAGGTGGCGCGCGTCGCTGCCGGGGTCGGGTTGAAGATCTGGCTGAAATCGCGATTGTCGCGGACGATGAAGGACGCGACATAGTGGATGCGCGCGGGGCTCATCAGCCAGGTGCCGCTGAGGGGCGTGTAGTAATAGTTGATCTCGACGAACATAAGGCCCGAGCCGGCAGGCGCGTTCACCTTGGCGTTGGTGTCGCCCATGCCGGTCGCCGCGGTGGTTCCGGCATTGGTCGACGTTGCCGTCGTCCCGGCGGCGGTCGTGGTGGTGCCGTAGCTCGAATCATAATTGGTGCCGCTCTTCAAGCCGAGGCAGCGCTGCCAGTGAATCCGCTGAACCGGCGCGGTATCATAGCTTTGCTGGACATTCTCCAGGCTTGAAAGCGTGATGCGGGCCTTGGTGCTGAGGCCGATTCCGGAACCCTGATAGCGGACCGCCTGAAGGATATCGTTGATATCCACCTCGCGCAGTTGCTGGGTGTTGAGCGCGCTGGTCGAGCCGACGCGGCCGGCATTGTCGGCAAGGTTCAGGGCGATCTGGCTGACGCGCAGGTTGATCAGCGCGAGATTTGCCGTCTCGACGCCGTAGAGCCCCAGCGCCAGGACCACGGGCATGGCAAGGCCGAACTCAAGCATCGCCAGGCCATTCCGGTCGCGGCGAAGGCGCGCGATCAGGTCATGCAGACGCGAGATCCGGCGGGTTCCGGTCATCCTGGGGATCAAGTACATATCGTCGTGTTCGCGCTTGTGGTCTGGGCGGCATAGGGCTGGTTCTTCAGCAGCGTGCTGGCCTTGATCGTCTGCGTGGAGGGCCAGCCGAGCAGGCCCGCAACAGGAAACAGGCGGGGATAGGTGACAGTCACGGTGTAGAGCGTGACGTCGCTGGCGCCGCCCTGGCCCGTGACACCAGGGTCGGCATCCCACTGGTTGTTGCCGTTCTCGTCGGTGTAGCATTCGCCCGGATCGCGGATGCCGTTGCCGTTGGTGTCGACAAACGGTTCCGGAGCGACCTCCGTGAAATTGTCGTAGCTCATGCGCGTCGAACTGAGGGTCGCGTTCTTCGCGATGGTCTGGATCATCGTCTGCACGCGCGCGTCGATCGTCGAGGTACTGGCTGCCTCGATCGTCGAGTCCCGCGCTGCCTTCTGCACTGCACCGTTGAGGACGCTCTGGGCATATTGCTGATAGAGCATGTCGCCCAGGCCCATCAGGAGGAGGAGCATCACCGGGGAGACGATCGCGAACTCGACGATCGTCGCACCGCGCCGGTCCGCTCTCAGGCTACTGGCCGGGGTAGCCAGCGGTTTCATTGGGAAATCCGCAGCATGGCCACCTGGCCGGCGATGCTGGTGAAGGCGGCGGTGAGCGAGGCGTTGTCGCTGGCATAATAGGCGCTGCCCGGCGAGGCGCAGGCGGTGAGCTGGCTCGTCAGCGTCTGGCCGAAGCCGACAACGAAGATCTTGATGTTGCGCGCCTTGGCCGCGGAACATTCCGCCAGGAACCGCGCATTGTGATAATCGGTGTCTGACGAATAGGTGCCGCCCGTCACGCGCTTGTCGTAGTACTCCATGCCGTACATGCCGTAGATGCTGGTGTTCGGCGCCATGTCGCCGTCGGTCATGAAGACGATGTAACGGCTGGGTGGGGCGTGGCCCGGCCAGGTGCTGGTGTCGGAGGCGAAAATTCCGGTCGGCGAAATCAGGCGCGTTCCCCAGATCATGCCCGTATCGTGGTAGGTGCCGCCCTGCGCCTTGAAATCGACCGCGTTGACGTAGTTGGAGACGTCGGTGCGCGCCATTGTCGCCAGGCGCTGGGCCGGTTTGCCGCACGAAACATAGCCGCTGGAGATATTCTGACTCCATGCCGGGTTGGGGTTGGCGATCATGTTCGTATATTGAGTCGTCGCCCCGTCGGAGGACGTTGGAGCATAGTCCCCGTACGGAGTCGTGCTGTTCCCGGCATAGTCCACCGAAGTCATGTTGCTGCCGCGATAATAGATCACGTCGGGCCACATCGGCCGCCATTTGGTCGCGTTGCTCGTCGGAACGAGATCGGGATCGAGATCATATGGCAGGCTGGCGATGTTGAAGCTCGACGAGACGGTCGTATCCCGTTCCTCAAGGCAGCCTTGCCATTTCGATGTCGCGCCGGTGATCTTGGAAGGATCCGGAACGGCTACGCCGGTGACGTACTGGCTCACGTCGAACGGCCATTGCGCATAGCGCCAGTTCGGTTTCAGTGGCTGCGTGGTGGTTACGCAGATGCCACCGAGAAGCGTCCAACTGGTGGTGACGTTCGTTGCGGTGCCGTTGGTGGTATAGCCAGTTGCGGGATTGCGCCCCGTTGCCAGGCTGTTGCAGGTCGCTTGCGAGGTGAGCAGGGTGGTGCTGGTCGTCGCCGAGCCGTTGTTGACGTCGCCGATCACCTTGCGCGACTGGTAGTTCCAGTTCGTCACCAGATAATTGGTCGGCAGCAGATAGCCAGCATTCACCGTGGAGGTATAGGTGACGAAACCATAGCGAATATGGGTCATCGCGCTCGAATTCGCGGCGAGCGTGTCGTAGAAACTGAGGACGGCGGTGCGGAGCCCCGAGAGCTTCGAACCGGTCTTCTCCGTGACGTAATAGCCCGTGGTGCCGTCGGGCCGGGTGTACGTAGCAACTGGCTGGCTGCAGCCGGCGGTGCCGTCGGCCGTGGTGCAGGCCATCGATCCTGTGGTATCCAGCACGAACATGATGTCGCTGTCGCCGATATCGTACCGTGCCTGACAGGCGACGCTGAGCGTTACTGAAGGCGTTCCGAACATCTGCATGATGGTCATCGGCACGACGGCGGATGCAGTGCCGGCGACCTGGCTGTCCGACGTCTTGGTAGGGGTGAAGGATACCGTGTTGGTGGTCATCCAGCCGGTGGTGAAGTTGTTGGTGAAGAACGCATTGGCCTGTGCCGCAGCAGTCGTATCGAGTGTCGTGCTGGTGCTGCTGGCCATGAACTTCCGGCCGGCGAGGACGCCCGCGTCGCACGCCTGCTGCAGGCGCACCTTCACCACATAGAGCCGGGCCATGTCGACGGCGGAGCCGGCAAGGCCGGCCAGCGGGATCATCGCCACCGCCATCAACGCCAGGGTATTGCCGCGGACATCGCGGGCGAGCGCGGCCATGAAACCGCGTGATCTTGTGATGAGGTCTCGATCTTGCCTGGACACAGATATTCGCCATTCTTGACGATATGGGCCCCGGGAGTTCCAGTTATGGCGGAGGAATATTAATTTCGAGTCAATCGGAGCGGCCGACCCGACGGCGCTCCGGTCGGGTCGGGACCATCGATCTCCCGTAAAAGGGGGATTTCAGTCGCTTCGTCAGCAGGTCGACGCTGTCACCCCCGAAACCGCCAGGACACCATCATTGCCCGGACCCCCGGTGAGACTGCGCCGATCGCGTACCGCCATCGAGGCGATCTCGGTGAAGGTCGTTGTCGGGCCGAGAGTGCCCTGACCAATGAGCGGAACATAGGTGTAGAATACTTCCGCGAACATCGTCGCATTTCCGGATTGCGCGGTTACCTGACGAGTTGCCGGGCCGATCCCGGTCAGGCTGGTGGTTGCCGAATCGGACGGATACTGACGGACATACGCCGTCTTCTGGCCGTAGCAACGCCGCCAGCCGATCTTGAACTTGCCCGGATTGGCAGGATCTTCGCGCAATTCGCTCAGGATGACGCGACCATTCTTGTTCAGGTCGAGTTCGCCGGACTGGGTCTGGGCACCAACGAGCAGGTCGTTGATATCCGCCTCAGTGATCGTCTTGGCCGAGAGCTGGCTGCCGTTGCCCATGCGCGCGGCATCGTCCGCGATGTGCAGCGCGAGCTGGCTGATCCGCATCTTGGTCGTAATGTAATTCGTCAACTCGGCGCCGGTGAGGCACATGACCAGAAGCATCGGCAGGACAAAAGCGAATTCGAGCAGCGCGAGGCCGCTCTTGTCGTCGCGAAGGCGATGTGCCTGCTGCAGCAAGCGGGAAAGACCGCCGATTTTCCGGAAGTACATCATGGGCAATTCTTGACCGTTGACGGGCCGTACGAGCCCTGATCTCCGTAAGGCTGGTTCTGGAGCACGGTCGAAGCGGATATCTTCGTCGTGTTCGATCCGCCGATCATCTTGTAGAGCGGAAAAAAGCGCGGATAGGTCATGGTCACAGTGTAGACCGTGCGGTCTTTCGCGCCGCCCTGGCCGGCATTGCCGCCGTCGGGATCCCAGACATTGTTGTTGTTGTCGTCCTGGTAGGGTTCGCCATCGTCGCAGATGCCGTTCTCGTTGGTGTCGGTCCACGCCTCGGCCTGGGCAGCGGCGGCGCTTGAGAAGGTGCGGTAGTAGCGTCGCTTGATATCGATCGTGGCATTGTTCGCGATCGCACGGACGCCGTCCCTCACCCTGTTGTCGAGGGTGGCGAGCGCGGCCTGCCGTTCCGACTCGATTCCTGACGCCAGTGCGGAATCGCGTGCAATCTTCTGGACGATGCCCTGCAACGCCGCGCGAACGTAGAGCGAATGCGCTGTGTCGAACCCGCCAAGGAGCAGCAGCGCCATGACTGGCGCCACCAGGGCGAACTCGATGGCGGCCGCGCCGCGCGTGTTGCCGAGAAGGGCGGGGGGACGAGCCACTCTCATTTCGTCAGCCGGAGTTGTGATATCTGATTGGCGATCGAGCGGAAGGTCTGCTGGAGCGTCGCGGAATCGCGGGCGACGAAGTAGCGATCCGTTGTCGCGCATGCCTTCAGCCGGTTCTCGGTCGTCGCGTTCGAGCCGGTGCCGAACGAGATCACCCACAAGGTGATGTTCTTGTTCTTCACCGCCGAGCATAGCGCAGCAAAGCGGCTGTTCACCTGATCGTTGAGCAAGCTGTTGGTCGGCGCGCTGCTCGCCGATGTCTGACGGCGGTCGAACCAGGGCAGGCCATAGGCAGCATAATCGGTGTTGATGGCGTTGGTGTCGCCGTCCGTCATGAAGATGATGTGCCGTTCGATCTCACCACCTTTGGGGGTGAACGCGTTCTCCGACGCGAACAGGCCTGTCGGCGATGTCAGCCGGGCGCCCCAGAGCAGGCCGATATCATGATAGGTGTTCCCGTCCGGCGTAAGGCCGTCGACATAGGCGCTGAAATCGGACGCGACCGGCCAGGGCTTGAGCTTCGTGGCCGGCCTTGGGCAGAAATAGCTCGTATTGTTGGTATAGTCGGTCGTGCTGTTGACCGCGCTAGTGTTCCAACTGCCGGTGTTCGTACCGCTACTGCTGGTGGATTGGCGCATATAGATCAGGCTCGGCAGCGCTGGTGCCCAGAGCGATGACTGATCCCCCGGTGTCGGGACCAGATCGATATTAAGATCCTTGGCGCCTGACGGAATCGGCGAATAGTTGGTGGTACGAACGGTCTCGCGTTCTTCGATGCAGCCGTCCCAGAAGATCGTCCGGTCACTGCCGTTGCTGCCGATCTTCACCTGGAAGGAATCGTTCCAGGAAGTCCCGTTCTTCAGGCGGGAGACCGGGATGGAGGTTGGGCCATATGCCCAGGTCGTGGAAGGTACGCCGATATCCTGTCGCGTATAATTGTCCGTACGCGTACCGGAGACGGACGCCCGGTCGTAGTAGCAGGTCTTGCTGCTGTAGCTGTTGTACCGATAGGTGTATTTGCTGACCGGCGTGTCCCTTTTGTAGGTCACCGTCTGGACGCCGTTCGATTCGCTGCTCGTGGTGGAATAGGCATTGCCGGTCGTCCCCGATGTCGGAGCCGTGTCGGCCGGCGGGTTGTTCTGGCAATCCGTCACGGAGGAGCCCGTTCTCGAATATTGCTTGGAGGTCCAGGTACCCGGGCTATTCCAGCTATAAGTGCTGGAGGTCACGCTGGGGGTGCCCGGGTTCGGATAGGTGTAGGTGGTCGAAACGAAGGAGCGTGACTGATAGGTCCAGTCATCGGCGAAATAGGCGGTCGGGAGCAGCTTTCCGACGTTCACATTCGTGGCATAGGGGACGAAGCCAAATCGGATCTGTACCTGGTCTCCGGTGCCGCCACTGGGTGCGCCACCGTCGCAGACCGCGTCAGTGTCGAGCCGGGCGACGATCTCATAGAAGCACTTCACTGCCTTTTTCAGGCTGGTGATCTTATCGTCGGAATCCTTCGGGTCCGCCTTGTCGTCCATCGACCCGGTCGTATCCAGCACGAACATCACGTCGGTGTTCGGCAGCCGCATTTCCGCGTCGCATGTCACCGCCAGCGTCTCCGCCGTCTTGCCGAAGACCCGCATCAGCGTCATCGGCAAACTCGCCGACGCGGTACCGGATACCTTGCCGGCGGTCTCGCTGAACGAACGCGCCACCGCGCCGGAACCGTAGGCGGTCGTCTGGAAATTCGCGTCGAAGAACTGGAGCGCGACAGTGTTGGGCATGCCGCCGCTTTGCGCCCAGGTTCCACCGCCCATCGCCTTCCGCCCGGCAAGAGCGCCAGCGTCGCAGGCATGTTGCAGCCGCGTCTTGGTGATGTACATGCGGCTGATGTCGATGCCGCCACCGACCAGCCCGGCGAGCGGGATCATCGCCGCGCCCATGATGGCGAGCGTGTTGCCGCGTGTGTCGCTTGCGAGGCGACTCAGGAAGCCACGCGTCTCCGCGCGCTTCTTCGAATTCTTCGGCAGCATTTGTTAACCCCCGGTGGAAACAATTCCCGCTCGATCGGCTATGGCGGGCAAGGAATAATCTCTCTTCAAGCGATATGGTTAACAGAATGATGGCAAATGCCTTTTCAGGCGAAAATCTGGTGAGCAGCCGTGACCCCGAGTGGGAACTCGCGCTGCACTATGCGCCGCGCGCCGCAATGCCCGGCATGATGGCGCTTTTCGGGCTCGATGCCGTTCTCGCGCAAATCCTCCGCACGACGCGCGAGCCGATGGTCGGGCAGATGCGGCTGACCTGGTGGCATGAAGCACTGACCCGGCTCGACAACGCACCACCGCCGGCCGAGCCGGTCCTCCAGGCGCTGGCGCGAGACGTCGTCCCCCATGGTATCGCCGGCGAGCGGCTCGCCTCGATGATCGAGGGCTGGGAAGAACTGCTCGAGGCGCCGCCGCTCGGCGACGAGGCGATCGCGCGCCATGCGGCGCTGCGTGGCGGCACGCTGTTCGAGATGGCCGGGAGCCTGCTGGGCGCAAGGGCCTCCGATCCGCTGGCGGAGGCCGGGGAGGGGTGGGCGCTTGCCGATCTCGCCCGTCACCTGAGCGACCGGCCGACTGCGCAACGCGTGCTGGCGAGTGCTGGCGCACCGCTCGCCCGGGCGGCGCAGGCGCATTGGAGCCGCCAGGCGAGGCCGCTCGGCGCGCTGGCGCATCTCGCGCGCCTGAACCTCGCCGTGCCACTCGACCAGCCAGTGCCGGCTGGCGCGCCGCGCCGGGTCGCTCGTATCCTGCTTCACCGGATGACTGGCCGCTAGGCTTCCCCGCCGCCCGGAAAGGCGATAGCGTTTCGCTGGCCGAACCGGGAGGAGACAGGGATGATGTGGCGCTATATCGCAGGCGGTGCTTCGGCGCTGCTGCTGGTCACTGCAGGAGTCATGTTGTCAACCAGCCGGGCCCGTCCGCCCTCGCCACTGGCAACGCAGCCGGTCGCGGCCGCCGCACAGGACGAGCCGCTTCCAGCCGGCGTCCCCGAGGCGAGCGAGCGCACCCGGGAGCAGAAGCGCTTCGACCGGTACGACAAGGATCGCAACGCCCAGGTGACGCGCGAGGAATATCTCGCCCAGCGGCGCAAGGCCTTTGCGAAGCTCGATACCAACCAGGACGGCCAACTCTCGTTCGATGAATGGGCGGTAAAGACCACGACGAAATTCGCGCTGGCCGACAAGGACAAGTCGGGTGCGATGAACGCGGCGGAGTTCGCGACGACCGCGCCCAAGCGCACCGTCAAGCGCAGGCCGAACTGTCCGCCAGCCCAGGCACCGCGCGAGGACGAAGAGGCCTGATTCTCCAACAGCGCCGCTGTTTTCAGCCTTTCATTTTTCTTTCCGCTGTTATGTTGGATTTTGGAGTGGAAATCCTGCCATTCTTACAATGACTTGATACGCGTTTTCCCTGTTACGGCGTAACAGCGGAAAACCTCGCCGCAAAAGCAGAAGAATGGCCGGGATTTTCCGCTGCACCCGGCGGAAAACGGCCCAACAAATCGGTCATGTCAAAGAGCGTGTCGGGGCCACCCCGATCGCCCTGTGCTGTCACGATCCCGGCGACGGTTGAATCAGCGACGGGTCAGGCCGCGATCCAGGCTCCGAACGCTTCGCGGGCGCGATCAGTGTACATCTTCTTGCGGTCGGCCTTTTTGGTGCGGCCCGGGATCGGGGGCATCAGTCCGAAATTGACGTTCATCGGCTGATAGGTTTCCGCGACGGCCGCGCCGGTGATGTGGTGGAGCAGGGCGCCGAAGGCGGTTTCGACCGGCGGCGAGGCGAGCGAGCGCCCGCCAAGCTCAGCCGCGGCGAAGCGGCCCGCCAGCAGCCCGATCGCAGCGCTTTCGATATAGCCCTCGCAGCCGGTGATCTGCCCGGCAAAGCGGATGTTCGGCTTGTTCTTCAGCCGGAGGGTGGGGTCGAGCAGTTCGGGCGAACGAATGAAGGTGTTGCGGTGCAGCCCGCCGAGCCGGGCGAACTCGGCCTTCTCCAGCCCTGGTATGGTGCGGAACAGGTTGACCTGTTCGGCATGCTTCAGCTTGGTCTGGAAGCCGACGATGTTCCAGAGCGTGCCCTGGGCATTGTCCTGGCGGAGCTGGACCACGGCATGGGGCCAGCGCCCGGTGCGCGGATCGTCAAGGCCGACCGGCTTCATCGGGCCGAAGCGAAGCGTGTCGAACCCGCGTTCGGCCATCACCTCGATCGGCATGCAGCCCTCGAAATAGGGCGTGTCCTTTTCCCATTCCTTGAAGTCGGTCTTCTCGCCCGCGATCAGCCCGGCGTGGAAGGCAGCGTACTGATCCTTGTCCATCGCGCAGTTGATGTAGTCCTTGCCTTCTCCCTTGTTCCAGCGCGACTGGAACCAGGCGGTTTCCATATCGATCGAATCGAAATGGACGATGGGCGCGATGGCATCGAAGAAAGCGAGCGCGTCGGCACCCGTCGCGGCCCCGATGCTGGAGGCGAGGCCGGCGGCGGTGAGGGGGCCGGTGGCGATAATGGCGAGGCCGTCGTCGGGCAGGGCATCGACCCGCTCCCGCACGACAGTGATATTGGGGTGCGCAGTGATGGCGGCTGTGACACCGGCCGAGAAGCCGTCGCGATCGACCGCGAGCGCGGAGCCGGCCGGCACCTTGTGGATATCGCCCTCCCGCATGATCAGCGAGCCGAGCGCGCGCATCTCGGCATGGAGCAGCCCGACCGCGTTGCTGGTCGCATCGTCCGAGCGGAAGCTGTTCGAGCAGACCAGCTCGGCGAGGCCGTCAGTGTGGTGTGCGGGCGTCATCTCGCCCGAACCGCGCATTTCGGAAAGCTTCACCTTGAAGCCGGCCTGGGCAAGCTGCCACGCGGCCTCGGAGCCGGCGAGGCCGCCGCCGATGATCTGGATGTCGTGAGTCATGGCGCGGGCAGATAGCAGCGTGTCCGGCGATCGGCCAGCGGGGGGAGTTTTCGGTAGTGTCTCAGTTTGAATTTTGACGGATCGGCTGTCGCATCCGCTGCCCGGTTCTTATATGCTTAGCGCAAAGCATGAGGAAACTGACGTTGCTCAACATCCGCAGTCGGCCATTCAATGGCCTCATAGTGGCATGCTCAGCGGCTGTCGCAATGGCTATAGGCCATCAGCAGCTGATCTGGGTTGTAATCACCTGGGTTGGCGGCTTTGTCGTTGGTTTCCTGACAGCTCCAAGGAAAACGAATGCCTAAAGGCCCCAACGGCGAGAAGCGCCCCGCCGACGCCATCGGCCTTGCCGTGATGATCGGCAAGATTGCCACTGGCGAGATCGAGGATACGCGCAAGGATTTGGCCAGCGCCGCCGCACAACTCGGCTCGCTGGGCGGTAGAAAGCGGGCGGCGAATATGACGCCGGAACGCCGCCAAGAGATCGCAAAGGCGGCAGCAGCCAAACGATGGGGTACCGAAAAAGATCGGTAGACAAGGCTTGTCTGGAAGCGATTGACGGAACTTTCGGCGACGATGTCGACTACGCGTACGGTGCCACGACTGGTCGCTACAGTTCCGCCGAGTGCACCGGGATCAAGAAGAACCGGATCATCGGCAGCCCCGACAATAAGTATATCTCGACCAGCTATGTCGAGCACCAAAACCTCACCATGCGCAATCCGTAAGACGCTGCGTGTCTCGCCAGCGATGGCGGCAGGCGTGACTGATCGGCTCCGGTCGCTTGAGGATGTAATCGCCCGGATTGGCGCGGATACGCCTGCGCCCGCCAAGCGGGGGCCATATAAGAAGCGGGGCGAGTGAAAGGTATATATCATCCCCCCAACGACTCGGGAGGGATCATGATCGCAGCGCTTCAAGCGGGCTACGCTGGCACGAAGGCAGCGCTCGACATCGCGAAGGGTATCCTCTCCTTCAAAACCGAGGTCGAGCGCAATCAAGCCGTCATCGACATCCAGCGCCATGTCCTCGACACCCAATGCGCGTTGGGTGACGCGGAACGCGAATATACGGCGAGCCTGAAGCGCATAGATACGCTTGAAGCAGAGATTGCGCGCCTCAAAGACTGGTCGGCAGAGCAAGAGCGGTATGAACTGGCCGATGCTGGTGCGGGAACGCTCGCTTATCGTCAGAAAGCGGCCATGGAGGACGGCCAGCCCGCGCATTGGCTTTGTCCAACATGCTATGAGGCAGCGAAGAAGTCTTATCTCCAGCCCGAGCACCATCCCGGTCTGACAGAGAGCTTGAATTGTCCATCATGTCATACGCGACTCATAACTCGCGGGCGGCCGGAGAATGTGTTGGCGCCCGGAGGGCCGCGACGGCGCTGAAATTCAAACTGAGATGCTACCGAAGCTTGTGTAGAGGGCTTTCGTACCTGAGTAGCTTGTGGACGTCCCTCTCCATCACCTGCGGAAGAAGCGGGCGGTTTCCGAGCCGAGAAGGAGCTTAGGTGGAAGACTCATAACAAGTGAAAGAAAGGAACTGGTGGTCAGGAGACGTTCGCGGATTACCCGGCGTGTCGACCAACCGGGATACTTAGCGCCTTGAACGCGAGTGCCAATTTAGCGGTCAAGTCAGCGTCGAATTCAATTCCTAGGTGCCAGAGATCGTCGCCTTGCTGCATCACAACCGACATCGAACCATCTGAAAAGTGTTGGACTTCACGCACTTCGGTGGGGTCAATTTGGTGCAGGCTCAAAAAATCGCGCGCGACGTCCTCGCTTGGTTGCGCGTCTGTGCGAGGCTTGTTTAATTTCGGCACCGTGCCTCTCCACGAAACGTCATCGTCGCATGCAAGCTGTTAAGGTCAACTTCGGTTAATGGGGCGCCTCCGGCCCGACAGCTCTCCCCACCCGAAACCCGCCGGTCGGCTATCAGGCGCGGCGCCAGCTGTTCAAGTCGCTGAACGCGGAGAGGTGGTGGCTAGCTGCCGTTTCGACGCAAGGTTTTGTCGATCAACCACAGATGTAGGAACTGACAGGCAACGAAGAGCGCTCCCATACCTATCAGCGTCGGCAAGACCATGCCTTCTTGCCCGGCTCTAGAAGGCACGTTCAGATTTAAGGCTACGCAAGCCGCGAAAACGCAAATCGCCAGCGCCGGGATGAAGGCGAGCGCGAATACACGCGGTGCGGACCAAGTAACTTCCCCGGTCAGCCACCATTGCATCGGCAGGCGCTTTTCGTCCCGAAAACGCGCGTTTGCCCTGAATGCTAGTCCGGCGAAAACAATTCCGAACACGACTGCTACACCCAGTATGACCATCGAACTACCCTTCCAGAGCTAGCATAACACCTCGTGCAATGACCGCAATTGGGCGATCGTGGCCATTCCATTTATGGTTCACGACCTAGGCGGCGATCGCCTTCTCCTCCTGCGCAAGCTCCGCACAGACCCGAGCGGTATGCTCATTGGCGGGGAAGGTGCAGTCGATCCGGATCTCGTCGAGCGTCACGTCGTGCGGTGCCGCGAAGGTCGTGAAGGTTTCGAAGAAACGAAGCTCGCCGCGCGGACTGGCGAAGGTGAAGGTGATGATCGGGGCGGGTTCCTCGCCGAGATCGCGCAGCCGCCAGCGTTGGGGCACGTCGGGATAGCTGAACGCCTCGTCGAGCAATTGCCACGTCCGGCGATCAGTCGGGTTGGCGGTGAGATCATCGTGCAGGTGGCGGATGAAGCGCCCCGCCACCTCGGGCCAGTTGACGATGACCGAGCGGAAATCGGCTGGATCGAAGAGCTGGTGGATCAGATTGGCGTGCGGGCTCTGGCGGCCGCCGGTGAGCAGCTTGTTGAGGCGCACTGCCGCTGCATTGGTCATCAGCACGTCCCAGTGCCGGCTGATCACGAAGGCGGGATAGGGCTCCTGGTGGGCAATGATCAGCTCGACCGCCTGGCGCACCCGGTCGAGCGCCGGCGCGGCGAGATCGCGCTCCGGATGCATCGCTGCATAGCCTGCTGCCCTGAGCAGGACATTGCGCTCGCGCAGCGGCATGGCCAGCGTATCGGCGAGCCGGGATATCGTTTCGCGACTGGCCTGCGCCTTGCCGGTTTCGATGCAGCTCAGATGGCGGGTCGAGATGCCCGCCTCCAGCGAGAGATCGAGCTGGCTCATCCGGCGCGCCGCCCGCCATTCGCGCAACAGCATGCCGACGGGTGGGCAGGCATCTTCGGTTGGGTGTGTAGCCAAGGCGACTCCTCCCGCTTTCGGCGCTGGCTAGCCGGGGTCGGGTGGTGTGACATAGCCCGGCCCGATCGCGGATGCATGTCACCATTGCATCCGGCGGCGGCAGACCAGGGCGCAGCATGCTCCGGTGAAGGTAAAGGCAACAAGGCTGGTCGCGTGTCCGCTGGCCGGTCCGGCACCGGTTGCCGCCACCGAAAGGGCGCAGGTGAGGGCACCCGCCATTGCCCACATCACCGGCAGTCGCGCCGCGTCGTTGCGGTTTCCCAGCCAGGTCATGAGCGAGGCGCCGAGAAGATTGAGAGGCAAGGTGAGGATCGTGCCGAAGAACGCGGCGACCAGCGCCAGCATCGGGATTCCCGTGATGGCAGCGCCGTCCAGATCGATCGCGAGCTGCTTGCCCGGATCGTCGGCCCAGGTGCCGAGGCAAAGGCCGAGCAGGAAGAGCGGTCCGGCAGCCACCGAGGCGAGGGTGATGCTCGACCAGTTGATCGATGCGCGTGCCATCGTCCGCTCTTCCTGCCGGTAGGTCATGCGACGGCCGTCCGGCGACCGTCGCGGTCGTCGAGCCAGCCATTCACCTTGCGGCCGAACTGGGCGATCGCGCCCATGTTGAAGAAATGCATCGCGCCGAGCACGATCACCGCGAGGCCGACCTTGCCGCTGAGGAAGCGCATCGCGCCGGTGATCGTGGTCGGTTCCTGGCCGAGGCTGAGAGTCAGCGTAATGAAGCCGATATTGACGAGGTAGAAGCCCACCACGAGCAGATGGTTGGTCGAGCGTGCGAGTGTTTCGTTCTGGCCGAAACACTGGATGAGGAAGACGACGCCGTTCTTCGACAGGGTGCGGGCCACCCAGATGGTGATCGCCAGCGTGATCGCGAGATAGAGGATGTAGACGGTCTCGACCATGGTGATTTCCTTTCTTCCTGTAATGAGAGAAATGTGCGGACGTGAAACGCGTCCTCCGTCGACGATTTTGATCTTCAGTGTCGGGTGCTGGAAGTGGTCGAAAGCGATATTTCAAAAGGCGTTAGTGGCCGATTTTATTCACGCGAAGACGCGAAGGCGCGAAGAGAGATTGTGCAGGACGAGAACAATCCCGTGTCGATCCGTGTGCTGCACTCCACATTTTTCGATCGCGACGTCATCGACTATTTCCTTCGCGTCTTCGGGCCTTCGCGTGAACCAATTTTCGTGTCGGGATGAGCGATGTGCCGACTGCTCATTTTGCCTAGTCCGCCTTGGCCTTGGCGCCGGGGATGAAGCGGGCGACCTTGCTGCCGAGCTTCATCAAGGTGACCAGGGTGGGCTTGGGCAGGGTGCGGACCTGGTCGTACCAGCCGCCCAGGGTCGAGATGAACTCGTGCATGCGCGTCACCCGATCGCGAACATGGGTGGGCGTGGCCTTGTCGTTCTTCATGCGCTCGGACAGTTCGGCGAGCAGGGCGAGGGTGGGGTCGATCTCGCGGCGCTTGCGCTCGGCGGTGATGCGCATCAGCATCTCCCACAGATCGGTTTCCGCGACGAAATGGTCGCGGCGGTCTCCCTCGACATGGACGCGGCGGACGATGCCGTAGCCCTGAAGTTCCTTAAGGCCGGTCGAGACGTTGGAGCGGGCGAGACCGAGCGCTTCGACGATCGCCTCGGCATCGATCGGCCTGTCGGACAGATAGAGCAGCGCGTGGATTTGCGCGACTGACCGGTTGACGCCCCATTGAGTACCCATCTCCCCCCAATGGAGGATGAAGGCCTTGACGTCGGGATGGTCGGTGAGAGTCATATGTTTCTCTTTTCTGTAAAAACAGAAATACGAGATATGCACGGCTGCGTCAATGGGGCTGGCTGGTGCGTTATGGCGGAGGCGTTGGATGGCCGGTGCTCTCCGAAGAGTTTCGGGTTGAACACGCGCCGCATGTCCAAGGATCGCCCGGGGACGATCCGGCCCGGAACTCTTCGCAGGGGAACAAGACGGAGTGCAGCATGCTCGATCATATCGGTTTGGCGGTGACGGATCTTGCCCGGTCACGCGCCTTTTACGAAGCCGCACTGGCACCACTCGGCATCAAGGTCCTGCAGGTGATCGACGGAGCGGAGACTGAAAGCGGCGGCACAGCGGTGATGATGGGCGACAGCGAGCCCTTCTTCGTTTTCGCCGACAATGAACAGCCGGGCGAGGGCACGCATGTCGCGTTCCGGGCCTTGTCGCGGGCGCAGGTGGACGGGTTTTACGAGGCGGCGATGGCGGCAGGCGGCAAGGACAATGGCGCGCCGGGCATCAGGGCGCACTATCATCCGGATTATTACGCGGCGTTCGTGCATGATCCGGACGGAATCAATGTCGAAGTGGTCTGCCATCTGTCGCGGTGAGGCGGATGGATTGCGCGATCCTTCGCGGAGCGCGATACCGTGGCGATGACTGAGACCAAAACATCGCCATTTCCCAACTCCTGGCTCATTCCCGCCGCGATCCTTGCCGGTGCCACCTTCTGGGCGGCGAGCCATATGGGGCTGTCCGGCGCCCTGTTCGTTGCCTGGAAGGGTTCGGCCGTCGGGTTGCTGACGCTCTGCGCCGCTTTCGCCGCGCATGACCGCAACGGCTGGCTGCTCGCCGCACTGCTGGCGCTGGGCACGCTGGGCGATGTGCTGCTGGAAACCTCCGGCATTGTGATCGGCGGGGTGGCTTTCTTCGCCGGGCATCTGGTCTCTATCCTGCTCTATCTCTTCAACCGCCGGAAAGAGGGGCGCGCAGTGGCGGTTGCGATTGCCCTGGCGGTTCCAGCCGCAGCCTTCGCCATCACCCATGACGCCGGCGCGACGGTCTATGCCGCGGGGCTGGGCGGGATGGCAGGCGCTGCATGGTACAGTCGTTTCCCGCGGAGTCTCGTCGCGACCGGTGCCCTGATGTTCGCCGCGTCGGACCTGCTGATCTTTGCCGAACTCGGGCCGCTGAAAGAGTCGATCCTGCCGGTCCTGACGATCTGGCCGCTTTATCTCGGCGGCCAGACCCTGATCGCCTATGGCGTGCTGAGAACCCTCGAAGCGAGGAAGCGGAATGAAGATCTTCACCATCGGCTATGAAGGCACGACGATGGCCGACTTCCTCGCCGCATTGAAGAATGCCGGCGTGGAGCGGGTGATCGATGTCCGCGCGTTGCCGCTGTCGCGCCGCCCGGGCTTCTCCAAATCGACGCTCGCCGCCTCCCTGTTCGAGGCGGGGATCGGCTATGTCCATCTGAAGGCGCTGGGTACGCCCAAGCGCGGCAGGGACGCAGCCAAGAAGGGCGATCGCAAGACGCTGGAAGAGGTCTATGCGGGGCAGCTCGAACTGCCCGAGGCCCAGGCCCAGGCAGCGCAAATGCTCGATCTGGCGCGGGAGAAACCGAGCGCCTTGCTGTGCTTCGAGCGCGATCCCTGCATATGCCACAGGACCCTGTTGCTTGATGCCGTTGGCGAGGGCGCCGAAGTGGTCGATCTGTTTACCTGCGGAGGGCCTCTTCTCAGACCGGCATGAATACATCCCATCCGATGATTGCCCCGAGACCTGCCGATTGACCTCGTCGAGCGCTTGCCTGTGAAGACGCGCCCGCTACGCTGGTCCCGTTCGCCTGAACCCCAATCGAAAGACCAGATCATGATCGACCATATGGGCATTGCCGCATCCGACTTCGACGCATCCCGTCGCTTCTATGAGACGGCGCTCGCGCCGCTCGGCATCGGGCTGGTGATGGAAGTGACGCCGGAGCAGAGCGGTGGGTATCACGGGCTCGGGCTCGGCAAGCAGGGCAAGCCCTTCTTCTGGGTCGGTAATGGCGGGCCGAAGGGGGCAGGCATTCATATCGCCTTCACCGCCGATGCGCGCGCGCAGGTCGATGCGTTCTACGACGCCGCCTTGGCGGCCGGCGGGCAGGACAATGGTGCGCCCGGCATTCGCGCCTATTACCATCCGAACTATTATGGCGCGTTCGTGCTCGACCCCGATGGCATCAATGTCGAGGCGGTCTGCCACTTGCCTGAGTGAGGCGGGTGCCTGCCGCGTGGCCGGCAGCGCACTTTTCCGACTGAACGACCAGGGCGGATCGATATTCCGAACCGGCCAGTCGGGGGTGCAAGATGGTTCGCGCAGAGGCGCTGGGGAGGTCCGGCCAGCGGCTCGGGCGGTTTGCAATGACGAACATGCCCACAAACAGGAGCTTACCGGCGCAGGATGATCAAGTCCGGAAGTGAACTCCGCGTTCTCTGCGGCCTCTGCGCGAGCCCACCTCTGCAACCGTGCCAATGAGGCGAATGTCGATCCGGCCCAGGATGGATGGTTTGCCGGCATCCCGGACGCGTGACATACCAGTGCCGGGAGAATGGTGGGGGCTGCCGTGGTGATTGCTCGACTGCGCGCGTTGCGGATGGCCGTTCCGGGGCCCGGCTGGATGCTGCTGGCGCTTGTGTTCGGCTTTGCCGCCGGGACGCTGATCGGTACTGGCCGGACAGGCGTGATCGATACGATGCGGCTGGTCGGCGGCGTCTGGCTTGATTCCCTGCGCATGACGATCGTCCCGCTTGTCTTCGCGCTGGTGGTAACGGGCGTTGCCGACCTGGCGACCGCCGACGATGGCCCGGCGCGGCGGATCGGTGCGCGGTTGCCGTTCGTGCTGGTGGCGTTCCTGCTGCTTGCAGCGGTGGTCGCGGCGTTGATCGTGCCGCCCCTGCTGGCGCTGTTCCCCTTGCCGGCGGAAACCGTGGCGGGCCTGCGCGCCAATTTCCCGGCAAGCGCGCCGCCGGCGATTCCCTCGACCGCCGAGGCGATCAGGGCGATGGTGCCGGTCAACGTCATCGCCTCCGGCGCGCAGGGGGCGATCGTGCCGCTGGTCGTCTTCGCGGTGGTGCTGGGGCTGGCGCTGAGCCGGATCGGGCGATCGCGCGCGGCGGCGACCCTTGAACCGTTCCGGGGGCTGGCCGACGCGATGATCGTCGTCGTGGGATGGGTGCTGCGGGTGGCGCCGATCGGTATCTTCGCGCTCGCCCTGGCGATCGGCGCGACCGCGGGGATCGGCGCAGCGCTGGCGCTGGGGCACTATATCCTGATCCAGGTCGTGCTGGCGCTGGTGCTGACAATGATCTGCTATGGGCTGGCGCGCTGGCCGGGCGGCGTTCCGCTATGGCGTTTCGCCCGGGCGCTGGCCCCGGCCCAGGCAGTCGCGGCGGGAACGCAATCCTCGATCGCGACCTTGCCGGCGATGCTGGCCAGTGCTGAACGGGTCGGTATTTCCGATCGCGATGCCGCGGTCATCCTGCCGCTGGCGGTGGCGGTGTTCAAGGTGACGGCCCCGTCGGGATCGTTGCTGTTCGGGCTGGCCATGGCGTGGATGGCGGGGATCGAGGTCTCGCTCGCGCAGATCCTGATCGCGATCCCGCTTGCGGTGCTTTCGACCCTGGTGGTGATCGGCATGCCGGGCGCGGTCAGCTTCTTCGCCGCCGCGACACCGACGGCGATCGCCCTGGGCGCGCCGCTCGAACTGTTGCCGATCCTGCTGGCGGTCGACACGATCCCGGACATGTTCCGCACGGTGGCGAACGTGACCGCTGATGTGGCGGTGGCAGCGATCGTCGCGCCCTCAGCCGTGGAGGAGCGCGCCGGTGTGATCAGCCGGTGACGGGCAAGCGCACCTTGCCCTGCCCGTCGCGGTCGAGCGGGCCATAGGCGATCACGGTTTCAAGCAGCAACGGGCCATAGATGTGCGGAAAAAGCTGGCCGCCGCGCGAGGGCTCCCATTTCAGCGTATCGCCCTGGGCAGCGAGATCGACGGCGGCGACGTGCAGGCCGGATTGGCCGGCGAAATGCTTGCCGACTGTCTCGTCGAGCTGGGCGGCGGTCGACAGGTGGATATAGCCGTCGGCGAGGTCGATCGGCGCGCCGGCGAAACTGCCGGTTTCGAGTTCGGCCATCTGGTCCGCTGTCAGGACTTTGTAGGCGGTGGTGATCGTCATGCGATTCCTTCCGGGGCTGTCGGGGACATTCCCCTCCCGCTTGCGGGAAGGGCTAGGAGAGGGCGTGTCCAAGTGGACGCGATTCCCGGTGACAGACCATCCCCCGACCCCTCCCGCAAGCGGGAGGGGGGAAGAGTGGGCTGCCGCTCAGGCCTCGCCGCCGTCGGCCAGATCCTCGCCGGTGTCGCCATCCGCGGTCGGGGCGCCGGCAACCGGGCCGTCGGCCAGATCGACCTCGGCCTCGTCCTCGGTTTCCTCGATGCGCGCGGCGGAGACGACATGCTCGTTCTTGCCGACATCGAACAGCCGGACACCGGCCGAGCCACGCCCGATCACGCGCAGATCGCCCAGCGACATGCGGATCAGCTTGGCCTGGTCGGTCACCAGCATGAGCTGATGGCCCTTGGATGCCGGGAAGCTTGCCACGACCGGGCCGTTGCGGGCGATATTGTCGATATTGGTGATGCCCTGGCCGCCGCGGCCGGTGCGGCGATATTCGAAGGCGCTCGACAGCTTGCCGTATCCGTTCGAGCAGACGGTGAGGATGAACTGCTCGCGGGACATCAGCTCCTCGAAGCGGGCTTCGTCCATCACGCGCGGCGCGCGATCGGCCACTTCAGTGTTCTTCCAGGGGGCATGACGGAGATAATCGTCACGCTCGTCCTGGTCGCGGACGCCCACCTTGTGCAAGATCGAGAGCGACATGACCTCATCGCCCGCGGCAAGCCTTATGCCGCGCACACCAGTCGAGTTGCGGCTCTGGAACTCGCGCACCTCGTCACCCGCAAAGCGGATCGCCTTGCCCTGGCGGGTGGCCATCAGCACATCGTCGGCTTCATCGAGCAGCGCGACGCCGATCAGCCGGTCGTCCTCGTCCTCGCCCTCGAATTTCATCGCGATCTTGCCGTTCGAGGGCACGTTGGTGAACGCGTCCATCGAGTTGCGGCGCACATTGCCCTTGGCCGTGGCGAACATGACGTGGAGCTTGCCCCATTCAGCCTCGTCCTCGGGCAGTGCCAGCACGGTCGAGATCGTCTCGCCATCGGCGAGGGGGAGCAGGTTGATCATCGGCCGGCCGCGGGTGGCGGCGCCACCCTCGGGCAGGCGCCAGACCTTCATGCGATAGACCTTGCCGAGGGTGGAGAAGAACAGCACCGGCGTGTGAGTCGAGGTGACGAACAGCTCGGTGACGATATCCTCGTCCTTGGTCGCCATGCCGGCGCGGCCCTTGCCGCCGCGGCGCTGGGCGCGGAAGGTGTCGAGCGTCGTGCGCTTGATATAGCCCTGCATGGTCACGGTGACGACCATGTCCTCACGCTCGATCAGGTCCTCGTCGTCGATGCCGTCGGCGGCGGCGGCGATCTCGGTCTTGCGCGGGGTGGCGAAGGCGAGGCGGACTGCGGCGAGCTCGTCCTTCATCACGCCGTAGAGCTTCACCCGGTCGCCCAGGATCGCGAGCAGTTCGGTGATCGATTCGGCGAGCGTCTTGAGCTCGTCGCCGATCTCATCGCGTCCGAGCGCGGTAAGGCGGTGAAGGCGCAGGTCGAGGATGGCGCGGACCTGGATATCGGACAGGCGATAGACGTCGCCCTCGATCTCCTTTTCGACCGCCTCGACCAGCTTGATATAGGGCGCGATCTCGGCGATCGGCCATTCGCGCGCCATCAATGCGGCGCGGGCGACGGGCGGGCTGGACGAGCCGCGGATAATCTTGACCATCTCGTCGAGATTGGTCGTCGCGACCACCAGGCCGAGCAAGATGTGCGCGCGCTCGCGCGCCTTGGCCAGCTCGAACTTCGAGCGGCGGGTGATGACCTCCTCGCGGAACTTGACGAAGGCCTCGATGATGTCGCGCAGGTTGAGCGTCTCGGGCCGGCCGCCACGGATGGCGAGCATGTTGGCCGGGAAGCTCGACTGGGCCGGGGTGTGGCGCCAGAGTTGGTTGAGCACGACCTCGGCGGTCGCATCGCGCTTCAGGTCGATGACGATGCGCACGCCGTGGCGGTTCGATTCGTCCCGGATGTCCGAGATGCCCTCGATCCGCTTGTCCTTGGCGGCCTCGGCGATCTTCTCGACCAGGGCATTCTTGCCGGTCTGGTAGGGGATCTCGGTCAGGACGATCGAGCGCTTGTCGTTGCGGCCTTCCTCGACGACATGGCGCGAGCGGACCATGATCGAGCCGCGGCCCTCGTGATAGGCACCCTTGCAGCCGGCGCGGCCGAGGATGATGCCGCCGGTCGGGAAATCCGGACCGGGCACGATCTCCATCAATTCGTCGATAGTGATCGCGTCGCCGCCGTCGAGCGAGCGCTCGATATAGGCGAGACAGGCATCGACCACTTCGCCGAGATTGTGCGGCGGGATGTTGGTGGCCATGCCGACGGCGATGCCGCCAGCGCCGTTGACCAGGATGTTCGGGAAGCGCGCCGGGAGCACGGTCGGCTCCTCGCGCGAGCCGTCATAGTTGGGCGCGAAATCGACCGTGTCCTTCTCGATATCCTCGAGCAGGGCCATCGCCGCCTTGGTCAGCCGCGCCTCGGTATAGCGCATCGACGCCGGCATGTCCGGGTCCATCGATCCGAAATTGCCCTGGCCGTCCATCAGCATTACGCGCATCGCCCAGTCCTGGGCGAGGCGGGCGAGGGCCATGTAGATCGAGCTGTCGCCATGCGGATGGTAGTTGCCCATCACGTCGCCGACGATCTTGGCGCATTTGCGGTATGGCCGGCCGGGGACGAAGCCGCCTTCCTGGCTGGCGAACAGGATGCGGCGGTGGACCGGTTTCAGGCCGTCGCGCACGTCCGGCAGCGCACGGCTGACGATGACGCTCATCGCGTAATCGAGATAGCTCGACCGCATCTCGTCGACGATCGAGATCGGTGAAATATCGGAAGGGTCGGCGAGGATGGTCTCGTCGGTCAAAGTTTCGAGTCTTTCGGAAAGTTATATGTCTGCTGGATGACGGTCTAGCGAAGCCGGCTCCCGATGTCACGCGTGCGCGCGTACGCGTGAGGGCCGGTCAGGGGGCGATCTCTACACCGTCCCAGGAGAAATGCTTGCCGCTGTCGGGAATCTTGAGGCCATCGATGCCGTCGAGGAGCTGGACCGCCGCGCGATCGGGGGTGAACAACGTGCCGGGCGTGACGTTCGACTGAAACGGGCGCGACAGGGCGGTATCGACGGTGCTCGGGTGGAGTGCGACGACGATAGACCGGTCGTTGCGGCGCCTTTCCTCGATCGCGAGGGTGCGGACCATCATGTTGAGCGCTGCCTTCGACGCACGATAGCCGTACCAGCCGCCCAGCTTGTTGTCGGCGATGCTGCCGATCCGGGCCGACAGGACAGCGAAGACGGTGCGGCCGGTGCGCGGCATGAGCGGCAGGAAGTGCTTGGCGACGAGCGCCGGGCCGATCGTGTTCACCGCGAACATGCGGGCGAGCCACGCGGGGTCGAGGTCCTGCATGGTCTTTTCCGGGGCGTGATCGCTCTCATGGAGAATACCGGTCGCGACGATGACCAGGGATGGCGCGGAGCCTTTGGCGACGAGTGCCGCCGCGGCTGCGATACCCGCTTCGTCGGTCAGGTCGGTGCCGGTCCGGCTGCGGGAAAAGCCATGGACCGTGTCGAAGGTGCCTTCGTCAAGCAACGCTGCATGGAGTGCGCCGCCGATGCCGCCCGACGCGCCGATGACAACCGCGCTGCCGCTCATGCGCGAACGAAGCGCCAGCTGTCGGGTTCGCTGGCCTCTGCATCGAAGCGATAGCCGGCGCTGTCGAACCCTTTCATCGAATCGGCATCGGCGATTCGGTGCTCGCACAGCCAGCGCGCCATCATCCCGCGCGCCTTCTTGGCGTGGAAGCTGACGAAGCGGGGGCCGTCAGGGCCGGGCTCGCGGAAATCGACGTTGATGACCCGCAGCCCCGCGAGTCTGTCGGCGACGGCGGCGAAATATTCCTGGCTCGCGAGGTTGAGCACCACGCCCGAGCCTTCCTCCTCGACATCGGCGCGCACCGCCTGAGCGATTCGGTCTCCCCACCAGGCGTAGAGGCTCTTGCGGCGCGGCGCCCAGCGGGTGCCCATTTCGAGTCGATAGGGCCGCATCGCATCGAGCGGGCGGAGCAGGCCATAGAGGCCGGACAGCATCCGCACATGATCCTGGGCGAAGGCGACCCCCGATTCGTCAAGCGTCCGCGCCTCAAGGCCGAGATAGACGTCGCCCGCAAAGGCGTAGAGCGCGGGACGTTCCGGCTGGGCGTCGAACCCGGCGAAGCGATCGGCGTTGAGCTTGGCCAGCTTCTTCGAGATGTCCATCAACTCGGACAGGCGCTTCTGGCTCAGGTTGGCGGCCGATGCGGCGAGGGAACTCGCCTCTGCGGCGAACCGGGGCACGGTGGTTTCGACCGGCGGTAGGGGCCGTTCATAGTCGAGGGTCTTGGCGGGGGAGAGAAGGGCGATCACCCGCCGCGCGTAGGCGGGGGAAACGGCCTGAGTCAAAGGGGCTGTCGAAAGTCGGGAGCCGAACATATTCAATGCGCGTTCAGCGCACTGATGCCATCCGGTCTCAATCCCGCCGCTTGAACGGCGATGCCCCGCCAATTAGAGGCGTTTGCGAATTGAACGCTCGCCCTATTCCGCCTGAGGAGTTTTCCCGATGAAACTGGTCCACCCCGTTGCGTATGCGCTGATGCTTTCCTTGGGTGCCACGGCGATGGTCGCCGTGCCTGTCGCGGCTGCCGAGAAAAAGAAGAACGAGAAGGACTCTGCCCCCAAGATCGTGCCGTCGCCTGGGTTCGCCAAGCCCGCCGTCGCGGTCGACACCGCGATCAAGGCCAAGGACTATGCGACGGCCGAGACTCAGCTCGCTGCGGCCGAACCGCAGGCGAAGACCGATGACGACCGGTATTTCGTGGGCATGTTCCACCTGCAGATCGCCAGCGCGAAGAACGACAATGCGGGCGTGGCAAAGGCGCTCGACCTGCTGCTGGTCAATCCCAAGACCCCGGCCGATTCGCTCCCGGCCTATTACAATGTGCGCGGCTCGATCGCGCTCGACCAGAAGCAGGAAGCCGACGCGGTCAAGTATCTGCTCAAGGCGCGCGAACTGGGCTATCCGGGCACCGACACCACCGTGTCGCTGGCGCGGGCCTATGGCGCGACCGGCAAGATCGACGAAGCGATCGCCGAGCTGGACAAGGCCATCACCGCAGAGACCGCGGCCGGCCGCACCGCGCCCGAGACCTGGTATTCCTTCGTCGTCAGCAATCTCTATGCGAAGCACGATGTTCCGCGGGCCGAAACCTGGCTGGTCCGCCAGCTCAAGGTCTATCCGAAGATCGCCACGTGGCGCACCGGCGTGAACAATTTCCGCAAGGTGAACGATCCGACCGGCACCAAGTTCACCAAGGGCCAGAAACTCGACATGTTCCGTCTGATGCGCACCAGCAAGGCGCTGAACGACAGCAACGACTATTACATCTATTCCCAGTCGGCGCTCGATTCGGGCCTGCCATGGGAAGCAGCCGCCGTGATCGACGAGGGGCGCGCCTCGGGCAAGGTCCCCGCAAGCGATGGCGGCATCGTCCGCGTCTACACCGCGGCGCAGGCGGCGATGAAGTCGGAAGTCTCTGCGTCGACGGCGGCCGGCAAGTCCAAGCCCGCCGTTGCCGGCGACATCTATCTGGCGGCAGGCGACTATGCCAAGGCAGCTGAGTCCTACACGGCGGCGGCCGGGCAGGCTGGTGTCGATGCGAATGCGGTGAACCTGCATCTCGGCGTGGCGCTCGCGAACCAGGGCCGCAAGGAAGAAGCGAAGGCTGCCTTCGCCAAGGTAACCGGCGCGCCGCAGGCCGATCTCGCCCGTCTGTGGACGATCTGGCTGGACTCGCCGCCGCTGGCGTGATTCACACGAACCGACAGCGCCGCATTTGGAGAGTTTGAGTATGAAGACCATTTCGATGACGGCGCTGGCGGCGGCGCTGCTGGTGACTGTGGCGGTATTCCCTCCGGTGGCCGTGGCCGCGGGAAAGAAGGAAGTAGCGCAGCCGGAAAGCCCGACGAACTTCGTCCTGTCCAAGCAGGTAAGGGATTCGGCGGCGGCGGCAACGCTGGCGCTGAAGGCCAATGATCTCGCCGGCGCCGAAACCGCGATCTCGACGATCGAGCGGACTGCAAGCAACGACAGCGAGCGCTATGTCGGACGGACCCTGCGGGTCCGGCTGCTGAGCGCCTCGCCGCCGACGGTGCAGAGCCAGACGGCGCTGGTGAAACCGCTGACGGAACTGATCGCCGATCCGTGCACGTCGAAGGACGACGTGGCGCGGTACAACTACACGCTCGGCGATTTTGCCTATGCGCGGAAGGATTACGCCAAGGCGGTGCAATTCTATCGCCAGGCGCGCGAGAACGGCCTGCGCGACGACGAACTGAACCTGCAGATCGTCCGCGCGAACGTCGAGGGAGGTCAGGTCTCAGCCGGTGCCGCCGAGCTCGATTCGATGATCGCCGCACAGATCGCGGCGGGCAAGAAACCGCCCGAGAGCTGGTATCGGTTCGCGGCGCAGCGCCTGAGGCTGAAAAAGGCGCCCGAGGCGGCTGCGTGGACCGGCAAGTGGCTCGCTGCCTATGGGAGCAGGGGGAACTGGCACGACGCGATCGCGGTCAACGGCTTCAAGGACGAGGACGAAAGCAAGCTGCCTGCGGCAGAGCGCCGGGATCGCGACACGAGGTTCGTCGACCTCTACCGGCTGATGCGCGTCACCAAGAGCCTCGGCGGCGAGAAGGAATATCTGGAATATGCCCGGCGGGCCAACAATCTGGGCCTGAAGGACGAGGTGAAGTCAGTGATCGAGGAAGGGCGCGCCTCGGGCGCGATCCCGCCCAAGGAGCCGGAAAGCATCCGCCTGCTCGCCGCCCCGGCCAAGGGCAAGGCGGCACCGGCCACGCCGACCGAGGCGGCCGCGCGGAAGGCGGCCAATGGCGCACTGGCCGCGCAGCTCGGCGATGTCAGCATCGGCAAGGGCGCTTATGCCAAGGCGATCGAGATGTACGACGTGGCACTGGAGAAGACCGTCAAGGATACGGACGACGTCCGCCTGCATCGCGGTATCGCTCTCGCCCTGTCGGGCGACAAGGAGCGGGCTCGCGCCGATTTCGCCGCAGTGGCCGCAGCGCCCGACAGCGACACGGCGACGCTCTGGAAGATCTGGCTGGATAGTCCGCCTGCCGTGTGACGGCCGGCAGGACCGGCGGTCGTGACGATATCGATTGAAAAGGGGTGGCGCGATGCCGCCCCTTTTTTGTCAGTCCTGCCGCACCGGGATGCCCGGCAGCGCCTTGGCAGTCCGGATCGTCAGCGAGGTCTTCACGCTCGCCACGTTGGGGGCGGGCGTCAGGTGGGTCGTGAGGATTTCCTGGAAGCTCTTCAGGTCGGTCGCGACGATCTTTAGGATGAAGTCGATCTCGCCGTTGAGCATATGGCATTCGCGGATCTCGGGGATCTGCGCGACATGGTCCTCGAAGGCGGCAAGATCATGCTCGGCCTGGCTGCGCAGGCTGACCATCGCGAACACCGTGATCGGATAGCCAAGCGTCGCTGCGTCGAGTTCGGCATGATAGCCGCGGATCGCGCCGACCTCTTCAAGCGTGCGGACGCGGCGCAGGCAGGGGGGGGCGGTCAGGCCTACACGTTCCGCCAGATCGACATTCGTCATCCGGCCATCATCCTGCAGCAACCCAAGAATCCGCCGGTCGATCGAATCAAACGCCATTACACAAAGCTCCCCGCCGGCTCTGACTTTCTGGCGAGCGGCCAGCGTTCAACATAAGATAATTGCGAGCGAACGCAATTGTCCCACATTGCTACGTGTCAAAATCAGCTGTTTCACTCCCGAGTCCGGCCGGTTAAGAAATCCTTAGGGCACGACCGTCGTGACCGGTTGGGGAATGTGACCTTTGCGCTTCGACGACAGTCTGGAAACGGTGCTCTCGGCAGACATGTCGACCCCGTTCGGCGCGCAGTCGGCATGGCGGCAGCTGGTCGACCTGATCGGCCGGCGACGCGTGCCCCCCGGTATCAGCGCGATTGCGAAACTCAAGGCGATTCGCCGGCATGTGCCGCCCCCGATCCGTGCGGCCAGCGCGCGGGGCCTGGCGTTTGCGGATCCGCCCGCGGCGCTCGTCCAGCTCTTCGCCGAAGATGATCCGGTGATCGCGGCGCCAGTGTTGCGCACCGCCCGCCTGCGCGCCGACGAGTGGATCGCCATGCTGTCCGGCATGTCGCCAGCCGCTCGATCGGTCCTGCGCCATCGTCGCGACCTGCCGCCTGTGGTGAGTCGCGCGCTGGAGGGCTTCGGCAGCGTCGATTTCGTTCTGTCGGCCGGTACCGCAGTCGCGCCGGACGAGAGGCACACCGGGAGGCCCGCGGCACCGGTCGAGGCAGAAATCCCACCGACGGTTGAGATACCTGGAATCGAAGCCGGGTCTGCCGAAGTCGAATCCGATGCGGCCGAGGCTCCGGAAGTAGAGACTGGCGAAGTCGGGATCGAGGGATATCCGCCGACCGAGGCGGAAGTGGCGACGATCGACTGGACCGATGTGCTCGGCCCGCTCCCGGCCAACGAACCGGAGTCGACGACCCTTCACGTCACGGCCCCCGAGCCGGAACGGGCAATGCCTGAGCCGGAAGTCGCGGAGTCGCGAACTGAGGAGCCGCAGCTTGTCGCAGAGCCACGGGACGTGGTTGAGGAGCCTGCCGTCGAAGCACGGTTGATCGCACCGCCCGAATCGACCTTCGTCTCGTTTGCCAGCGTGGCACTGGGATTGCCGGTGGTGGCCGAGGCATTCCGTCAGACCGGCGATGCTGCCGGATCGATTGGGCCACTCCAGCCTGCCGAGGCGGCAGAATCCCTCGAGCCTGCCGAAATTCAAGAGTCCGCTGACATTCCCGAATACGTCGAGACCTCCGAACCAGTCGAAACGCTCGCGTCAGAGGCCCCCGAGACGGTAGCCTCCCAGACAAGTGCCTCCGAACCAGCCGGCCCGGTGCCAGTCGCCGAAGTGATCGAGATCGCCAAGCTGCAGCCGCCGCCGGCCGAGGCAGCCTCGGGAATGTTCCAGATCGCCGAGCTGGTTGCCCGGATCGACGCATGGCAGCGCCAGCGCGACGAATCGCCCGCGGCACCGATCCAGTCGGAAATTCAGCCCGAGCTGTTCGAGTTCGAATCAATCCAGGCGCAGAGTTTCCGCTTCGAAACCGATGCGTCAGGCGTCGTCCGCTGGATCGAGGGGGCTGCCCGCGCGCCGTTGATCGGGCTTTCGCTCGATCTCGCGGCGCTGCCGGGCGGGTCTCGCGTCGACGGTGCCGTAGCAGGCGCGTTCCGCCGCCGCGCGGGCTTCGCCAATGCACGCCTCGTCGTCGACGGCGAGTCGGACGCGGCCGGCCAGTGGCGAATCACCGGCATCCCGGTGTTCGATCGCGAGAGCGGCCGCTTCACGGGTTATCGCGGTACCGCCCGCCGCCCACGCCCTGACGAGACCGCTGAACCGCGTTCTAACCGAAACCCCGCATCCGACGCGCTGCGCCAGCTCGTCCATGAACTGCGCACCCCGACCAACGCGATCGCGGGCTTCGCCGAAATGATCGAAACGCAGATGCTCGGCCCTGTACCGCAGGTATATCGCACTTATGCGACCGACATCCGCAATCAGGCGGGCAGCCTGCTGACCGCGATCGACGATATCGATATGGCGGCGCGGATCGATTCCAAGGCGCTCGATTTGCGCCCGGGCGAGGTGCCGCTGGTGCCGTTGCTGAAGCGGATTGCGGACGACCTCGCACCGCTGGCGACGCTGCGCGGCACCGTGATCGACGTCTATGCCGGCGACAGCGAGCTTGCCATCGCGGGTGACGACCGGGCGGTCGAGCGGCTGATCGGGCGACTGATGGCGACTCTGGTCGCATCCGGTGGGCGGGACGAACGCATCGGCATCGCCGCGACCCTGGAGGCGGACAGTGTCGTCGCGATCGTGTTCGATCGCCCGGCCGCGCTTGCCGCTTATGGTGGCGACAGCCTGCTGACGATCGATGCCGAGACCGAAGCCGAGCGGGACGGAGCGCCCCTGCTCGGCACCGGCTTCGCCCTGCGGCTTGCCCGGAACCTCGCCGCCGAGCTGTGCGGTACTCTTGTCATTGCCGACAAAGCCTTGACTTTGCGCCTCCCGGCCGCCGTTATCGACAGCGTGGAGCAGGTTTCTTCAAACTGATCGTGGACCAGTCCACATCACCTCAAGGCGCGGTGCCGGGATACCGCGTCCCGCCGCCGCCCGCCGCCGACCTGATCGCCTGGCCTGAGGGTTTCGGTACGCGTTTCACGATCTTCGTCGATACCGAGGAGGAGTTCGACTGGAACGCGCCGCTCGGGCGGGATACCCATGGCCTCTCGCACGTGGCAGCGATCCCCGAGGCGCATCAGCGCTTTGCCGACCGGGGCATCCCGCTGACCTATATGGTCGATTACCCGATCGCGACCGACCCGCAGGCGATCGACATGCTCAGCGCGGTGCTGGCCGACGGTGTCTCGGCAATCGGCACGCAGTTGCACTCCTGGGTCAATCCACCGTTCGAGGAGGCGCTGACCCCGGCCAACAGCTTTGCCGGCAATCTCCCGGAGGCACTCGAGGCCGCCAAGATCGACGCGCTGACCGCCGCGATCACTACGGCGTTCGGCGCCGTCCCGCGCGCCTATCGCGCCGGGCGCTACGGCATCGGCCCCGCGACGTTCGGCCTTCTCGCGGCAAGGGGCTATGTGCTCGATAGCTCGATCCGGTCGGCCTATCGCTATTCAGACGAAGGCGGGCCCGATTTCGGCGCGATCGGCAATCATGCCTTCAGGGCAGGACCGGGCGGTGCAATCATCGAACTGCCGCTGACCACGGTCTTCACCGGCTTCGCCAGGCGCGGCGGGATCGGCCTGTACAATGCGCTTGGCAGGCTACCCAAGGGACGCGGCATCTTCGCCCGGACGCATTTATTGTCGCGCGTCGCGCTGACGCCCGAGGAAATGCCGCTCGCCGATGCGCTGGAGGCAGTCGCGGTCGCGGTGGGAGAGGGGGTGCGGGTGCTGAACTTTTCCTTCCATTCGCCATCCGTCGCGCCGGGGCACACGCCCTATGTCCGGGATGCAGCCGGGCTCGCGGTGTTTCATCATTGGTGGGACCGGATCTTCGCCGATCTGGAGCGGCGTGGGGTTGCGCCTGCCTCGCTTCGCGAAATCATCGACACGGCGGCCTTGCCACCGGCAAGCACGCTCCGCTAACGAGCGGCTCGGTGGGGCCTGTAGCTCAATTGGTTAGAGCTGCCCGCTCATAACGGGTAGGTTGCGGGTTCAAGTCCTGCCGGGCCCACCAACGCATCCTTCATATCTTCGATATGGCATATACAAAACCTTGTTTATCAAGGGTATAATGAAGCATCTTCACTCAAGATCTTCCGGGTGGAGATGGCGGTTTCTCGCCCGCATCTGCGCGTTCACCGGGGCGCCGACGAAGAGAATTTCAGGCTGGCCGAATCGGAAGGACGCCGCCTCCCGAGACCGGGCCAGCCGTGACGCGATGGCGAATATCTTCAGAAACCGGCAGCGATGCCGACCCGGATGCTTCGCGGTTCGAGCGGCGTGCGCTGATCGAGTTTTCCGGTCTGAAGCAGATTCCCGACCGAAAATCTGTTGCCGCGGCTGTCGAGCAGGTTCCGCATGTCGACGAACACTTTATATCGCCCGACACGATATTCGGCGAGCGCGTTTGTCTGCAGGAAATTGCCCTGCGGCACCCGGAGGATCGGCCCAACGCCGACCCATGAGCGGCTCACATATCGCAACCCGAGGCCGACCGTGAGCGTCCGCCCGGAGGGAAAGGTCTTGCGATAATCGGCCGCAAGCCGCGCCGTGACGGCAGGGACATTGGGCAGTTTCTGGCGCTGCGTGATCTCGATGTCCCGCGCTGGCTTGTCGAGGTTGCTTTCCGCGAGGAATATCCCGCCGGAAAGGTTGATGCCCCTGCGCGACTGCCAGTTCGCGTTGAGTTCCAGCCCGTTGACATGGCCGTCGCCGACATTGGCGGTGAACGGCCCGTCCGGTCCGGTGAGGTCGGCCTGGATGTTCCGCCACCGCGCGGCGGATACACCGACATTGCCGCTCAGCCCGTGGTCGCTCGCGCCGAACCGAATGCCACCTTCGATGACGTCAAGCGTATCGGGGCGGAAGCCGGACACGCCCACCTCGCCTGCCTCTCCGAAGGGCACGACGGCGAAGCCGCCGACGCGATAGCCGCGCTGATAGCGGATATAGCCGGTCATCGCTGCATTCGCCCGCCAGGTCATTGCCAGGCCCGGCGCGAACACGACGGTGTCGCGATCATTGGTCACGTAATCCAGTTTCAGTTCATCGCGCGTCGGCAATATCTCGAACCCGCGGAGCCGGATCGCGGACAGCCGGCCGCCAACGGTGACTTGCAATCGCGGTGCGACATCGACGGTCGCCTGCCCGAACACTGCGGTATCGAGCACATAGCTGCGGATACCGCGAAGGAAGTTCAGCGTGTCGTCCTTGCCGATCAGATAGAGCAATTGATCGTCGCTCGAGGTGATATGCGCTCCGATCACCCACCCGGTCCCGTCTGCCCGAAGCCGCGAAAGGCGGGCCTCCGTGGTCAACAGATACGCCATGTTGAGCGAATCCGCTTCGGTGGCCTCGATACCGGTCAGCCTGCTCGCGTCATAGACCGTAACCTGCTGATTACGTACCAGCCCGATCGAGCCGACCAGTTCCTTGCCATCGTCCCACAGCTTGCGGATGGTGATCTGGCCCAGATAGAAGCGGCTTTCCGAAGGTTCGGCGATCGAGGTCGCGCGCGACAATGGCCGCCCGGTTCCTTCGGTATATTGCGCGTCGCTGTTGCGGGTCGACTGAAAGGCGCCGCCGAGTTCAACCGACCAGTGATCGCCGGGTTCGAAGAAGAAGGAGCCGCGCGCGCCGAGCTTTCGCGTGTCGTTCACGTCCTTCAGGCCACGCTGCAGATCGTCGATATAGCCGGGCGAGCGACTGCCATAGCCAAGCACGCGAACCGCCGCACCTTGCCAGAGCGGGACGTTGACCACGCCCGCGGCATCGCCTCCCATGCCGCCATGCCATGTCGCGCCCACCGCGGCCTGGATGCTGCCTTCCCAGATACCCGGCTTCGCCTGATGCGGCATGAGCCTGACCACTCCACCCAGTGAGCCTGCGCCATACAGCGTTCCCTGCGGCCCCTGGAGGATCTCGACACGCTCCATATCGTAAAGACTGAGATCGGGGTCGGGCGCGTTGTAGTTCAGCTGCACCTCGCCCAGATATTGCCCGACCGTCGCCTGACTGGCGCCGGAGAAGCTGCTGTCGGCTATGCCGCGGAGGAAAAGCTTCTCGCGACCGGGGCCGAGGCTGGTCGAGGTAAGCACTGGCAGTTCGTCGACCAGCGCCCCGGTGCCGCGCACACCGGCGTGGCGCAGGCGCGGCGTATCGAACCACACCACTTCCGCCGCGCCGGGATAGAGTTCTAACGGGTTGCGCTGCTTTCCGGCCGTGACGACGATATCCGTCGTCGGCTCCTCAGCGGGCGGTGGCGAGACGGGCAGCGGAGTAACGGGTTTCGGATGGGCGGGGGGCTTGGGTCGCGTTGGCGATGGGCGCTCGATCCTGAACGCACCGGGGCCGATCCGCGCCGCGACGAGCCCCGTGCCGGCGAGAAGCCGCGTGAACGCTGCCTCGATCGTCAGTCTGCCTCTGACGCCTTTGCTCCGCATGCCATTGATGCCGGAAACCGTCGTCGCGACATTCACGCCGGCTTGCCGGCCCATCGCGACGATCGCGTCCACCAGCCGGCCTGCGGGAATATTGAGGGTGATCTTGTCACGGTCGGTGGCCTCGGCCGGGGTCGCCGCAGCCGAAATGATGGCAAAGAGGAAACCGCCCGCGACAAACCGTGACACGTGAATCTGTTCATTCCCAAAATCGAAGCTGGATGGCGGTACGGTGGCTCGACGTCCGGTCAAGGTCGAACCGAAAATCGCACTCCCATAGGCTGGTTTTCGATCATCCCCAAGCTATCACGCGGTGTGTCGCCCGCTGAAAATCGTGACCTGTGCCTACCGCCGGGCCGGTACGATCGCGCGCTGGCCATTGCGTTCCTCGATTCTGATCGGGAGGAGCTGCTCCAGCTGGTGGTCGAGCGTGGCGGGGTCGCCGATCCTGATGACCCCGGTCACGCGGATATCCCGCAGCGCCGGGTCGACGCTGACCAGCCCGCCATCATAGCGTGCCAGATCGCGCGCGACAGCGTCGAGCGGTCGATCGGTATAAACCAGCCGCCCCTGCATCCAGGCAAAGGCATCGTCGACATCGCCGCGCGAAACCGTGTCGGTCGTCGCTTCGGCAGGTCGTAGCAGCGCCGCACCGGCGGGAAGCCGGGTCGCCTCCGCACCCTTCGCGCCGGATACCGCCACCAGCCCGCGCCGAACGGCCACGCCGAACGTGCCCGCCTGGTTCAGTACGTCGAATTCGGTTCCCAGCACCCGGATTTCGCGGCCGCCCGCCGCAACGACGAAGGGGCGATTTGCCTCGTGCCTGATATCGAATGCGACCTCGCCTGAGGCCAGTTCGGCCGACCGCTTGTCCTGGCCGATATGGACGGTGACTTCAGTGTTGCGGTTGAGCACGATCCGCGAACCATCCGCCAAGGTCACGGCGCGCGTGCCGGCGGCATCGGTGCGGTAGGTTTCGCCCGACGGGCCGAACCGCAACAGGCCTGACTGAAGAGTCACCGCGCCGACCATCGCCGCGGCGACAGCGGCCGGCAGCCAATAACGGTATCTGCCCGATCGTGCTGCGCGTCGCGCGCCCAGATCGATCACCTCGGCCGAGACAGGCTCTTCCGCGTCGAGCAACGGCAGGCCCTCGCTTTCGGTCCAGACGCGCTCGACCGCCGAATACGCCGCTGCATGCGCCGAATCCGCCTCCAGCCAGTCCTGATGTTCGAGCCAGACCGACTCGTCATCGCACTCCCGGAGCCTGACGAACCAGGAAACGGCCTCGTCACGCATCGCCTCGCTAAAATCCGTCAGGGTCATAGTTCCTGCTTTCCGAAGGGTGACCCAGCCAGCTCCAATGACGAAGCCTGGCGGCCCCCACCGCAATGAAAATCGATGTGCCGCGCGTTGATCATCCGACCCTCGCGACGAGGTGCTTGAGCGCGCGCATCATGTGTTTCTCCACGAGGCTGCGCGACACGCCGAGTTGCGCGGCCACCTCGCTGTGCGACAATCCTTCGAGCTTGTGCATTCGAAAGGTCCGCTGGACTGCCTCGGGCAGGTCGGCAAGCGCGTCGCGAAGCCGGCGCAGCCGGTCGCGCGCGATCAGCACCTCGTCGGCCGGGACTCCCTCGCACACTTCCTCGCCGCTCGTGACGACGGTGCGATTCACCCGGCGCCATTCAGCATCGCGGGCAGCGCGGGTGCGCTCCTGGCGCAACCGGTCGAGCATCACATTGCCGCAAAGCCGGTAAAGATAGGCGGCGGGATTGCGGACTTCGTCGTTGGCGGGCTGGGATGCCACGCGAAGCCAGGTTTCCTGCACGAGATCTTCGGCCTCGGCTTCGCCTACCCGCGCCGTGAAATAGCGTAGCAAGCTCGCCCTGCGCTGCATGAAGGTGGACAATAGCGGATTGAGTTCGCTCATCGGATCAAGCTGATGTCCCTCGCAAAGACAGCCGTACGGTGCTGCCGAACTGCTGTCGATTCCGATCAGCTTCGGAAACAGACGGAGCGGAACGGCCAGCGCCTCACAGTTTTTTCTCAAGCTCTCCGGCGAAGCGCTGCGCCGGCCATCCGCATCATTTCCGCGCTGCAAATTTTCTTTGAGGTGGTCGCGCCGCGGCACCGTCTCAAGCCTCGCAGCCCGGGATCGAATGGGCTGTGACCCAATTGCATTGCAAGGACACGACAATGTTTTCTCGTTCGATTACCGGCACCACCGGCGCGGCCGCCCTGGCCTTCGCGCTTGCCGCGACGCTCCCCGCTTCCGCAGCGTTCGCGCAGACCGACGCCGAGCCAGGCACCTATGTGGTGGTCCGTGCCGGACCGCAGCTCGATGCCGACCTGCACATGAAGGGCGGGGATATCACATCGCCTTCGACCTTTCAGAAGAACACCGATTTCAAGACCGGCCTCGTCGGCGAAATCGGCCTGGGCTACGACCTTGGCGGTTTCCGCTTCGAGGGCACGGTGGGGTATGACACCGCCGGCGCCAATCTCGAAAAGCTCGCCAGCAAGCAGATGGCTGCGAGCGGTCGCCTCAAGACGCTGAACCTCGGCATCTCGGGTTATTACGACCTCAACCTCGGCGGCGGGCTGCGTCCCTATGTCGGTGGCGGCATCGGCGTGGCGCGCACGACGGTGAACCTCTCGCGCATCAGCGCAGTCGCGCCGACGGCAGGCACCGGCAGCACCCTGAGGGGCAGCGACTGGGGTTTCCGCTGGCATCTCGACGCCGGTGCCGGCTTCGCGCTGTCGCCTGCCACCGTCCTCGAAGTCGGCGCGCGCTATTCGAACGTCAACCGCCTCAGCATTGACGGTACCATACCGAACGCCACCGGCGCGGCTGTCGCCCGGCAGTACAAGCCGCGTGCAACCTCCACGGCGTTGCTGGTCGGTCTGCGGCAGAAGTTCTGAGATGCCGGATGCGTCCCGCTGCTCCACGGACAGTACATGCGGCGGGACGCATGAATCGGATCGAGCTTTGAGGTGATCCTTCGCCGGCTTCGTCATCACAGGGAAGGCCCGGCGTCGAACGCCGGCAAACGAACGCGGTTACGCAGCAATTTCACGGTGAGATCGATGAAGATGGCCATTCCCAGATTCCGTACATTGTCTCTTTCAGTGGCGATGGCAGCCTATTTGTCGGGCGCTGTTTCCGTCGATGGCGTCGCCTATGCGCAAGACAGGCAGGATTCGCCGAGGAGTGAACGGGGCGGTGACAACTGGTCGTCGCGCGACTGCGACCGCTTCGAAAATCGCGATTCCCGCTGGTGTCGGCGCGACCGCGACGACGATCGGCGGCGCCGTGAAAAAGAGCGCGACCGGCACAAGGACGATGTCGCCAAGGGCGCGGTCGCAGGCGCGGTAGGGGTTCTCCTTGTCGGAGGGATCGTCGCCGCGCTCGCGAGCAGCGGAAAGGACAAGGAGAAGCGGGCACGTGAGCGGCGGCGCTACTGCGTCGATCGCTACGGCAGCTATGATGAGCGGACCGATACCTATCGCGCGAGCGACGGCCGCTGGTATCCATGCGAATGACCGACGAGACGGAAGAGCGATGGGTGGCGATCGCCGCCCATGCGACGCGACCGCTTCTGCTCTATGCGAGCTTCAGCGGCCGCGCATCGCGGGAAGAATTCGGCTGGTTCCTGCTTGCCGCGCTGCTGATGCTGGCGACGAGCTATCTGCTCGACTGGCTGATACTCTCCTCATCCGCATGGGCGCATCCCGATTTCTTCCGCCTGTCGAGCATGGCACTGCTTCTGTCGCCCACGCTCGCCGTCACCGTCCGGCGCTTGCGCGACATCGCTTCTGAACCGCGCTCTGTTCAGTGCAAGGAATAGAACGTCTATGAGCTGACCGGAGTTCGTCGGGCAGAGCATGTCCGGTGCGGTCGGAGAGAATGACACATGCAGGATCCGGTCGGGCAGAATCGGGTGGCGATCGTGACCGGTGCTGGAAGCGGTATCGGCCGCGCTGTCGCGCTTGCCCTGGCTGAGGCCAGCTGGCGCGTGGTGCTGGCTGGCCGTCGTCGCGACGCCCTTGCCGGGACCGCGGCACTCAGCGCGACGCCAATGCTGGCCGTGGCGTGCGATGTGACCGACGCGGTGTCGGTCGATGGACTGTTCGAGGAGGCATTCAAGGCGTTCGGCCGGGTCGACCTGCTGTTCAACAATGCCGGCGTGTCGGCCCCGCCGTTGCCGCTGGACCTGCTTGAGGTCGAGACGATCCGCTCGCTGCTCGACGTCAATATCCTGGGAAGCTTCCTGTGTGCCCGCGCCGCGATGCGGGTGATGAAGCGCCAGGAGCCACAGGGCGGGCGGATCATCAACAACGGATCGATCTCGTCCGACCGGCCGCGGCCGAATTCTGCGCCCTATACGGCAAGCAAGCACGCCATCACCGGCCTGACCAAGTCGATCGCGCTCGACGGCCGCCCGCATCGTATCGCAGCGGGGCAGATCGATATCGGGAATGCGGTGACGGAGATGAGCGAGGCGATGGGGCAGGGCGTTCCCCAGGCCGATGGCGGCATCCGGACCGAGCCGCGGATGGATGTCGCCCATGTCGCGCGCGCGGTCGTCCAGATGGCGGCGCTGCCGCTCGACGCCAATATTCCCTTCATGACGATCATGGCGACCAACATGCCACTGTTCGGGCGAGGGTGACCCTTGCCACGAACCTGCGCCAACGGCCGGTGCTTGTTTCATCTTTTTGCGATTGAGCCGTTCCTGGAGCCTCACTGGGCTCCTGAAAAACGGAAATGGTCGGGGAGACAGGATTCGAACCTGCGACATCCTGCTCCCAAAGCAGGCGCGCTACCGGACTGCGCCACTCCCCGACTGGAGGGCGGCTTTAGGCGGGCGGGCCCAGCTAAGCAAGGGCTCTGAACCAGGCGGCGTAAGAACGATGTCCGAACGGTCTGGAAGTCGTGGTTCCGGGAACGTCATGCCTGGTCGGAACCTTCGACAAACCGTCGGCGTCCAGTTCTCCAGCGCCGTACGCAGCGTCCTGATCGATGAGTTGAAAGCACTGGCGAGATAGCCGATGCACACATACGCAATCACGCGGCGACCACGAAGCCCGCTTGTTCGAGCTCGCGCAGGAACGCATCGATATCGGCTGCGCATATGTCAGGCGCGATATCGTAGCGTTCGGCCAGCGACGCCGCGATTGCGGCAGGATCGCGGTGTCCGTCGATCGCCTGCCAGATCGCCATGCCGGTCTCCTTCAGGGCGTTGAACCGGCCGGTTTCGACCTTCATCAGCACCGCTTCGCCATCGATCTCGGTCTCGAGAAACTGCCCGATATTCTTGCGGAAGATCACCTGCCTGGTCTCCATTCAGTCGCCCCCGGCGTATCCGAAGCGACGCATCACCGGGAGGTGAGCCGATCGGATACGCTCTGCCTGCGTGGTGGACAGGTGACTGAGCCAGTCGCCTGCGCGTCCGCTGCGGAAGAATGGGGTCGAGCGCCGCGGGGCTTCGCGAAAGCCGCGGTCTCGCTCCACGGACTGGAGCGCCTCGATTCCGGTATGCCGCACCGCCTGGTCGACCCTGAGGGGATCGATGACGGTTTCGGGGCGGGCAAAGGCGATCACCCGTGCAAGCGCGCTGGCGGTATCTGCCAGCATGTCCTCATAGCGAACGACAAGGACAGGGATGTCGGGTTGGTCCACCCAGCTCGATACATGCTCGCTCCAGTCACCGAGCGACTGCGGGATTTGCGTCGATCCGCGCGCGCCGATCGTCACCGCCGGATCGCACAATTTTGCCACCGCGCGTTCCATGTCTCCATGGCCATCGTGAAACGCGTTCGACACGGCGACGTCGAGCGGATTGCGGATGATATAAACAACTACACCGGATGCAGCGGGCGGAAAAAGCCAGCGGCCATCGTCAAGGCGTTGCTGACGGTCATGGACCTTCAACCACACCGGCGCTGCGTTGCGGCTGGCCATGATATCATAGACATGCGGCTGAAGCCCCAGCGCCTCGTGCGGCAACAGATCGCTGCTGGATATCCCAAGGAAATTGTCGAACAGCCAGCGCGATCTGGCGACGCCGCGGGTCACGCCGGGGGCGTTGATGTCGTGGGGATCATCGCTCTCGGAGAAATAGTTGGCGAGCAGCAGCCTGAGCCAGGTGTTGCCCGACTTGGGATAGGAAGCGAGCCAGTCGATGCGGCCGCCGGTGTCGGGCGCCTCAGCCTGTGCCACGGATATCGGCTTCGATCATGGCAATGCCGGCGGCAAAGTCGGCCGGCGCGCGCGACCGGTTGAACCGCGATATGGCGATAGCCGCGCTGAGGCGGGAGGCCGTGGCGAAATAGCCGGCCTGTTCGGCGATGGCATTGCAGAATTGCGGACGATAATAGGCCGAGCGCAGCGCAGCGAAGCGGTCAGCTCCAACGACCGGTACGATGCCCGGACCGACGTTGACGATGCTTTCCAGTACATAGAGCCGGCGGATCGGCAGCGGCTCGGCATCGAACGGGACCCGGTCAGCGACATAGAATTTGTCGAGGCCCGGGCGGACTGCGTCATCCGACTGACGGTCGGTCAGCACCAGTGCATCCGCCCACAGCTTCAACCGCCTGTGGCCGGGCAGCGCCATCAGCTGGCCCGGATCGCTCAGGTCGAGCACCAGCACGTCGTCGGAGCAGACCGCCAGGCCACGCCGGGCGAGGGCAGCGGCCAATGTCGACTTTCCCTCGCCGGACACGCCGGTGAAGGCATGGACGCCGCCCGCGTGCGATATGGCCGACGCGTGCAACGGGACCAGCCCGTTCAGCCAGGCGATCGCGCCATAGACCGAACCGTCGAAGAACAGTCTTACCTCCTTGTCCGAGATGTCGGCGGTGCGCGCATAGACGGTGCCGGCACCCCGGCGATAATGGAAGGCAAGGCCCTTCGGGAGCCTGAGCAGGAAGGCGTCGTGTGAAATCTCGTAGGTCGGGGTAACGGTCAGCGCATTGGGCAGGGACGGCGGCACGCTTCCCTCGCTCAGCCCGACCTCCGCCTGGAATCGCGCCATGCCGACAGGCATGGCCGCCCCGATGTGACGCTCCTCCATTGCGGCGCCTGACCTAGTGGGCCGATACATCGAGCGAGCCGATGGTTCCTGGCATCTGATCCTTGGCGGGAATGTCAGTGTACGCAGGACTGGAAGGCGAGGATGCCTGGAAGACCGGCAGAAAGAGCGTGAACTTCACCCCGGTATGCCCGGATCGGACGTCGACTCGGCCGCCGATCGCGGCAGCACGATGGGCCTGATTGTGAAGGCCGCGACCACGGCTCGCCAGGGCCGGATCGAAACCCCTGCCATTGTCCGTGACGCTGATCATGACATCCCCGTCCATCACCCGGGTCGCGACCCGTATCTCGCTTGCGTCGGCATGCTTGATGACGTTGGTGAAAGCCTCCTGCATGATGCGCAGGATATGAAGCGAATGGCGCTGGTCGAGCCATGCAAGCGGCGGTGCTTCAGTGACTTCCCAGCGCAGGCTGATGTTCGTTGCCTCAAGCCGCGGCTGCAGGCGGAAGCGCAGCGTGCCGAGCAGCAGGAGCAGATCGGTCTCCACCGGCTCCATCGAATCGATCGTGAGCTTGAGATCGTCGATGCAGCTCTTGAGCAGTTCGGCGATCGCGATTTCGTTCAGCTCGCCATGTTCCACCACGCGCAGCGCAGTGATTAGCGATGAGCCAAGCCCGTCATGCATGTCCTGCATCAGGCGCTGGCGTTCCTGGTGGAGAAGGTCGCGTCGTTCGACCTCGCGATGCTTCTGGTGGCTTGCGAGCAGTTCGGCCTCGCGCGCCGCAAGTCGCTCGGCAAGGACGATGTTGGCGCGTTCGACCTCGCTCACCGCAGCCGTATAGCGGTTGAGGATGATGTGGCTGAACGCGACGGTCGTTGCGATCTGCGCATAGACCGACAGGAATATGTTCTCGATATTGACGAAGTTGTTCTGGAGCATCCAGTCATACCCGCCGAGCAAGGCGCCGAGCACCGCCCAGGTGGCAAGCGCGCATCCCTCAAGCGAGCGTGCGCGCCAGCTCCAGTAGAGCCCGTTCAGGCACACCAGATTGCCGATCACGAACATCGCCGGGTACATCAACGGCGCGACGAGGGTCGCATCCCTTGAGCCTGCCATCAGCGGCAGCGTCGCGATCGCGAAGAAGGCCGCGATGATGGCCACCGTCCAGGTCAGGAGCGGCTGACGGTGAAGGTGGATCCTGACCAGGAACAGGTGCACGTTCGCGATCATCCACATGAACGAATTGACGGTGAGCCAGCCGAACCAGGCATCGGAAATCGGCAACCGATCCTGCCCCATGTAATTGTGCATGGTCCGGACGAAGGTGATGACGGTCATGGTGAAGAACAGGAGATAGAGCGTCTCCCGCCGCCGCCCGAACCAGACGAACAGCGCGAAGATGCCGCTGGCGAGAAAGGCGGCGCTGCCGATATACGGCAACTGGGCCTGGAAGAAGTTGCGCACCATATAGGCGGGGCCGACCTCCGCGTAGCTGCCGACCCAGAGGCTCGACAGTGCACCACCGATGCCGCGAACGTGGCGCAGCCGCACCACGATGTCGTGCGGCGGCGTGCCGCCTGCAGTGTCATCGAACGCGATCCAGAGCGGCTGGTTCGAGCCATTCCATTGCAGGTTGGCATGCGACTGATAGTGGAGGGTACCGTCGACATAGATCGCGATCTCGCCGTCAGTCTTCCAGCGCGGGATATAGAGATAGGCCTCGGCGGGAGGCCGGGCGCCCGCCGGCAGGCGGAAATGATACCATGTGGTCTGGGTCGGCGTGGTCGAGACGTCGTCGGCTTGCCCGGGCAGGATCTTGGGATGTGGCGCGTAGGGCAGGTGGACGCGGTGCCAGGTGCCCGCGATCGAGCGCGGATCTACCGTGCGGGGCGGCCGCGCATAGCCATCGGTATATTGGATGAGGATGTTCGCCTCGGTCAGGTGGATGCCCTTCGGCTTGCTCGCCGAATAGATACCGACCACCATTGCAACCACCGCCAGCGCGATGATGGCGTAGTTGCGAAGATCTCTAAAGAATTCCATGGCTTCTGGCTTCGAAAATGGCTTCGGCCTTCGATTTCACCTCGAGCTTCTGGTAGATTCTCCTGACAAAGGTCATGACCGTGTTGCGGGAGATCGACATCAGTTCCGCGATCTCGTCATAGCTGAAGCCCTTGGTGATGAGCTGGAGCGCTTCGCGCTCGCGCGGCGACAAGGGGGCGGCCAGCGGTGCCAGGGCCTCAGGCTGCGGTTCGTGCGGACGGAAGCGCAACAGGATCTGGCGCGCGATACGCGGGCTGATCGGGCTGCCGCCTGAATGGAGGCAGCGTATCTCCTCGGCCATCCGCTGGGCCGAGCTGTCCTTGAGCAGATAGCCAGTGGCACCCGCCTCGATCGACGGGATGACGTGCCGGTCGTCGGCGAAGGTGGTGCTGACCATGATCCCGCAGGAAGGCCACGCGATATGGGCAGCGCGGATCACGTCGATCCCCGATCCATCAGGCAGGCCCAGGTCTACGACGAGAATGTCGACCGGCTGGCCCTTCAGTAACCTGGATGCCTGGGCGACGTTGTGCGCGGTCCCCGCAAGGGTCATGTCGCCGGCCGCGATGATGGCGGCGGCAAAGCTGTCCTGAAACGAAAGATCGTCTTCGACGAGGGCAACACGCAGGGTGGCCGAGCCGTTGGTCGCAGTCATCGGCCGATCCGTTCCCCCGCGGGCGCTCGCCCTCCCAGGCCGCTGTCCAACGGCTTGTTCGGGCGGGTTTTACCACAACGGGTCAGGGCGTCATGTCGCTATTTATAGCGATATGTGGATCTATTTCCGCACCCTAGAAATGATCGCGAGACGGGGTGCCGGACGCATGGCGTTCGAAATGACAATCAGCCTTGTCACCGTTCGACCGCCGGGGAGCGACGCGATGCTAGCGGGGATATCATGCGACGGCAGCATCGCTGGCCGTGTGGCAGCCCGGCATAGAATAGGTCGTCGGGCGGTTGCGGGTGTCGGGCTGCTGGCAGGCGCGTCGGCGGGGATTCCGGTTCTGGCTCAGACCGCGAGCCAGATCACACCCCCGACCTATGCTCCCCCCGTCGAAGGACGATCCGCGTCGCCACTGGTGCTGCCGGCGGACACGCTCATGGCGCCGCCCGCCGGGGCCGAGAAGCTGTTCGTGACACCGGCAGGCATCGAGATCGAGGGGGGGGCGCTGTCATCTGGCACTCTCGCTGCCTTGCGCGAAACACTCGCCGGCAAGCGGGTCAGCATCGCGGCCGTCTTCGCCGCAGCGGGCGTGGCGGAGGCTGGCGAGGCGCGACGGGGACGCGTCCTGCTGCGGATCGTGGTGCCGCGACAGGATATCGCCGACGGCGCGACGATACGCTTCGCGGTAATCGAGGGATTTATCGAACGAGTCGACCTGTCGGGAGTGCCCGCGAGGGTGCGTGGACGGATCGGCGCGGTGCTGGCGGATCTGACCGGCCGGTCCGACGTGACGCTGGCGCAGATCGAGCGTCGGCTGACGCTCGCGGCCGAGGTGCCCGGTGTCGTGGTGCACTCAACACTCGCGGCTGGCGTGCGGCCGGGCGGAACCGTTCTGAGAGTCGACGCCACCTGGCGGCCGGTGAGCGGTTTCGTCACCGTCGACAATTCGCTCGGCGAGACGCTGGGGCGCGAGGCATTCGGGGCCGGCATCGATCTCAATTCAGTGTTCGGGGCGGGCGAGGCCATCTATCTGCGCGCCTCCGGCCTTCCGACGCTTGGTCGCGAGACGAGCTTTCTCGATTCCAGCCCGCGCAACCGTGCGCTCGCGGTGGGTGCGATCATACCGGTCGGCCGCGATGGTCTCGCGATCACGGTGGAGGGCACCGACGCCCGCACCGCGCCGCGGCACGACCTGTCGCTTCCCGGGTTCGCCAGCCGTTTCCGCCGTCTGTCGCTGGCGGTGCGCTATCCCGTCGTGCATCGACGGGCGCTGACAATCGGTGTCGAGGCTCGCCTCGATGCCGAAGACGAACGCGTCAGGATCATTACCCCGGCGATCCTGCCGCTGTCGCTCGACCGGCTGCGTGTCGCCCGGGCCAGCCTGGATGTGAGCGCGTATCTGCCCGGCGGCGGTAGTGCGAGTGGCCGGGCCGAGGCCTCTTTCGGAATCAACGGACTTGGTGCCCGGTCCGCGGCTGATGCAAGTGCCGTGCTGCCATTGTCGCGTGCGGGCAGCGATGCCGATTTCGCCAAGCTGCTGCTGTCGGCGACCGTCGATCAGCCGGTCGCCACTCATCTGGTGTTCGCGTTGCGCGCTCGCGGGCAGACGAGTTTCGGTCGGCCGCTGGGCAATGCCGAACAGATCGGGGTGGCATCGCTCGATGCCGTCTCGCCGCTGCCGTCGGGCACGCTTCAGGGCGATGCCGGCTATGTCGCTCGCGGCGAAGCGCGGAGCCCCTTTGTGTTCGGGCGAAAAGGCCTGCTCGCCAGCGTCGCGCCCTATGCTTTCGCCGCCCAGGCGCAGGTTCGGCTGATGCAACCGACGATCGTCGAGCGACGCAGCACGGACGCGTTTGCCTATGGCATCGGGCTGCGGCTGGCGGGGCAGGCTGCACGCGGTTCCCCAGGCCTGTCGACCAGCATCGAATTTGGCCGAGTCCACCGGGACGGATTCACCTCCAGTCGTGCCGCCTTCACCCTTTTCACCCGCTTCTGATCGAGGAAGTTCTCATGAATCATATGCTCCCGCTCGCGCTGCTCACCTCAACCGCGCTGGTTCCTGCCACCGCCATCGCGCAGGAACTGCCCACCGGCGGCCAGCTTCAGGCCGGCGCGGCGACCATCGCGAACCCCTCGGCAGGGGCGATGCAGATCACCCAGACGAGCGATCGCGCGATCATCAACTGGCAGAGCTTCTCGGTCGGGGCCGGGGGACGGGTCGACATCAGCCAGCCCGGTGCGACGTCGGCGCTGCTCAACCGCGTGACGGGCAGCACGACCAGCGAGATTGCCGGGCAGATCACCGCCAACGGGCGCGTGTTCCTCGTCAATCCCAACGGTATCCTGATCACCGCGACCGGGAGCGTGAAGGCGGCGGGGTTCACTGCCTCGACTCTCGATATCGCTGACCGCGATTTCATGGCGGGTTCTGACGAGACGACAGTCACGGCACCACGATCGGGGCAGGAGATCAGCTATATCCGCGGGGGTTTCGCGGGGGCGATGCGTGGCGACGGGCGGGGCCTGGTCCAGGCGCGGCTGCGGTCGCTTGGCGCCTCGGGCGAGCAGGCGGTCGATCTGGGTGGCGACGGCTTCCTCCAGGTCAAGGTGCCGACGGCCGGCGTGACGGTCGCCGGGCGTATCACCGCGAACGACATCGTCCTCACGGCCGGCAGCGCTCGCGACATGGCGCGGGGCGTGGTCAACGTCTCGGGCGTGCTCGACGCGACGAGCGTCACCAGCCATGGCGGGACGATCTCGCTGACCGGCGCCACGGTGCAGCTGACCGGTGCCACGGTCGATGCTTCCGGGGCGACAGGCGGTGGCGCGATCCGCCTCGGCGGCGACTGGCAGGGCTCGGGCTCGCTCGCCCACGCGGCGCAACTCGAGGTCGATGCCGCCTCGATGGTCAGGTCCGACGCTACTCAAACAGGTGACGGCGGCCGGATCGTCCTGTGGTCGGACGAGCGCACGCTGTTTTCCGGTGCGATCAGCGCACGTGGTGCCGAAGGTGGCGCCGGCGGCGAGGCGGAGGTGTCGAGCAAGGGGTTCCTCGGTTTCGACGGCGCGGTCGACCTTTACGGCACGCGGTCGGGCACGCTGCTTCTCGATCCGTACAACGTCACGATCGTGGCCGGTTCGGGAGGCTCGCTGTCGGGGGGAACCTATACGCCCGGCGCCAATGATTCGCAGATCGGCGCGACGTCGATCACCAACGCGCTCGCCGCTGGCACGAACGTGACGATCACCACCGGGTCGGGAGGGTCGCAGGCGGGCAATATCACCGTCAGCTCGGCGATAAGCTGGTCAGGCAATGCTGGCCTCACGCTCAATGCTGCGAACAACATCGTCGTCAACTCGGCGATCACCGCGACCGGGACCGCCAATGCGGCCAAAACGATAACGCTGATCGCCGGCAACGATATCACTACCAGTGCCACCGTATCGAGCGTAGCCAATGGCACCGGCAACGTGATTTCCTTCACGGCGGGACGCGATATCTCGGCCGGCGGTGCGCTGACGGCCAATGGCGGCACCGGCACCACGATCAATCTCACCGCTGCCCGCAACATCGGCATCACGAACACCATCTCGGCGAGCAGCACGAGCGGCGGGACCGTGACGCTCACCGCGGGTAACGATAGCTATACAGGTGCCACCGTGACCGAGAGCGGCAGCGGCGCCATCACGGCCAACCGGCTGCGGCTTACAAGTGGCGCAACCACGCAGGCCAACAAGGCGGTCTTCACGCTCAACGGCGCCAATAATTCAGTGGTGACGCTGGCCGGTTCGGTCGGGTCGCTGAGCTATACCGGCCGGAGACAGCTGACGGTCGGTACGATCACCACCGTGGGGCTGACCGCCAATGGCGCTATCTCGCTCAAGACCACCAATTCGAGCGGCATCCAGATCAACAACGCAGTCACGACGTTGGGCACGCTGACGCTGAATGCGACGGCTTCCATTGCCACCGGCACGGGAGGGAGCGTCGACGTCGGCAAGTTCGTGCTGGCGGCGGGGAACTGGCGGCAGGTCGCCTCGACCCTCCCCACCTTCTCCGCCGGCGATTTCCAGGTCGCAGCCAGCGCATCCTTCATGCGCGCGACGGGAGGTGACGGCAGCGCTGCCAACCCGTTCAAGCTGGTCGATGTCTATGGCCTCCAGGGCGTCGGAACCGACGGATATTACTATGGCGCCAACAGCAGCTTCATCCTCGCCGGGAATATCGACGGGAGCGGCACCGCCGGCTGGAACGGCGGCGCTGGCTTTGTCCCGATCGGCGGCGCTGGTTCGGGCAATATCTACCAGACCGGAACGTTCGATGGCCGGGGCTTCACGATCTCCGGGCTGACCATCAACTTGCCGGGCGTGAACTCGGTGGGCCTGTTCGGCGACAGCGGTACACTTATCCAGAACGTCCATCTGACAGGCGCCGATATCACCGGGGCGTACGGCGTGGGCGTGCTGGTAGGGAGCTCCAACGGCAGTGCCAGCGTCCTCAATTCGTCAGCCGCCGGTACCGTTCACGGCACGCCGGATAACAATAGCGGACTCGGCGGACTGGTCGGGACCAATGGCGGTTCGATCGACGGATCGTCAGCCAATGTGACAGTGGATGCCGCCACTGCCTATATGACTGGCGGGCTGACCGGCTCGAACGTCGGTAGCATCACCAATTCCTACGCCACGGGAACGGTTTACGGGGCGCAATGGACTGGCGGGCTGGTCGGGAGCAACGGCGGCACGATCGACAATTCTTATGCCTCCGGCAACGTTATCGGCAGTCCCGACGGAGCAGCAGGCAATTCAGCCTATATCGGGGGGCTGGTGGGATATAATAACGGCGCGATCGGTCGTTCCTATGCCACCGGCGACGTCAGCGGCGGAAACGCGATCGGGGGATTGGTGGGCGTCAATGGCGGGTCCACCGCCGCGACCATCACTGCCTCCTGGGCGCGGGGTAATGTCACCGGCAACAATCAGGTTGGCGGCCTTGTCGGTGCCAATGGCAATACATCCTATGTGTGGAACGGAACGGCGGCGGTACCCGTCACCGTTGCCGGTTCGATCACCGGCTCCAACTATGCGGGAGGGACCGTTACGGGGAACTACCTGGTGGGCGGGCTGGTCGGTGAGAATCTGGCCGGCTCGATCGCGCAATCGTTCAACGGCGGTACGGTCGTCGGTGGCCAGTACACCGGCGGACTGATCGGCCGCAACAACGCCGGCGCGACGGCGAACGAGGTGTTCTCGACCGGCGGCGTGACCGGATCGGCGTATGGCGTCGGTGGTCTGGTGGGCGAAAATAACGGTTCGATCGTCGATGCCTATGCGACCGGTGCGGTCAGCGGCACGAGCGGATGCTATTGCTACACCGGCGGCCTTGCCGGGTCGAACAGCGGCACCCTGCAAAATGTCTATGCAACAGGCGCGGTGGTCAACGGCGTCGTTGTCGGCGGGCTGGTCGGCAGCCAGACAGGCGGTTCGATCGGCAATGGCTATTGGGACAGTTATTCCACAGGCCAGGGAAGCGCCTTTGGGTCGAGCGCTTCGGGCAGCCTCACCAATATCCTATCCGTCACGTCCGACCCGTCGCAGGCGGGTGCGGCGAACTATGCCTATAAGGCGAGCGCCTATGCCAATCTGGCAGCGGTCGCGGGTATCGGCACCGCGACGCCGACCGGTTTCGTATTCCTGGCGGGCAACTCTACTCGCCCGTTCCTCGCCTTCGAGGTGCCGACCAGCTTCACCACGACGACCGATTCCAGCGGTCGCCTGCTGATTTCCAACAGCCACCAGCTGCAACTAATCGGCTATGATCAGGCGCGCCTGTCGGGCAGCTACAGCTTGGCCGGCAACATCGACCTGACTGAAACCGGCGCGGTCGTCGCCGGCACGCCGGGCTCCTACTCGGGCATGTGGGCAAGCACGGGTTTCGTGCCGATCGGCACGGACGGTCTGGGCAATGTCTGGAACGGCACCGGTCATGTGCTGCTCGCCAATATTTCCAGCGGCACATACGGTTTCACCGGGACGCTCAACGGCAACGGCTTCACGCTGTCCAACCTGAGCATCAACCGGCCATCGATCAAGAATGTCGGCCTGTTCGGCCTGTCCTCGGGCACGCTGAGCAATATCAATATGAGCGGCGCCGTCAGCGGCCTGAACGGGGTCGGGGGACTGGTCGGGATGCTCTATTCTGGCGGTAGCGTCAGCGGGAGCAACAGCGCGGTCAACGTCACCGGGAACAATCTGGTCGGCGGCCTGGTCGGCAACCAGAGTGACGGATCGAGCATCACGCGAAGCAGCGCGAGCGGCACGGTCAGCGGGGCGAACAATGTCGGCGGTCTGGTCGGCTATGCTTCGGGCGCGACGATCACGCGGTCGTTCGCGACCGGCAGGGTGGCGGGTGCCAACTATGTCGGAGGACTGGTCGGCTATCAGTATAATTCGACGACTGCCAACAGCTATGCCACCGGTCAGGTCGGTGCATCGACCAATACCGCGGGTGGGCTGATCGGCTATCTCTACGGCGGCAGCCTCGCCAACAGCTATTCGACCGGACTGGTGAGCGGCCCGCGCGGCGCAGGTGGGCTGATCGGGCAGAAGGCCAATGGCGCAACTGTCACGAGTTCCTACTGGAATATCCTGACCAGCGGGCAGACGGCCAGCGCCGGAGGCGCCGGCCTGATCATCACGCAGATGCAGTCCCCGATCAGCTATGCCGGGTGGGACTTCGTCACGATCTGGAATGCTCCCGGCGCCGGTGCCTATCCGACGCTCCGTCCCTGATTGTCCTCCTTTTTCGCGAGACCGAACGATGAACTTCCACGACACTCACGATATCCCCGACGCCGCGCCGACGGCCAGGCGCCCGTGGACGACGCCCCGACTCGAAAGGCTCGGCAGCATGGACGACACCATGCAGGATGCCACCCAGCCGCCCAATGACGGATCGGCATCGCCCAGCCTCCACGCATCCTGAGTGGCATGATCCTGCCGAAGACGCGGTGACTACCGCGCCTCGACTGAAACCCCGTTTTGCGAGGAGGTACAGTGAGAGAGATTGTCGGGTTCGCCCTTTGCGCAACAATGCTCCTGATCGCGCTTGGAAGCGTGTGGTCGTTGGCGACCCGTCGCCGTCGACGACGGCGCATTCCCAGGCAGCGCCTGAATATCGTCGCGAGTGTCCAGGACGCTGACGAGCACGATGTTGCGATCGCGCGCTTCGCCTTCAGCAGGCGCCGGGCCTGAACGCTTTGCGATTGTCTTTTCGGTGTAGCTCTTAATCAAAGCATCTTCATGATATGAAGGCCGCGGATGACGGGTGCATCGAACGAGATGACGCTGGAGTTACGGGTATCTGAGCTGCAGAACGCCAGGGCGCCTATGCTATGGGGGTTCCTATCGTCGCACGTCGCGACATCGGCGCGGATTGGGTGGCCCTTCCTCCGATCGATCGATTGGTGCGCCGCCTATCCGTCGACGGAAGCGGTGCCGTGAAGACTCCCTTCGGTATCGCGGCGATCCCTCCTCAGGCAGCGATGAACGTCGTCGCGGGCCTCTCCGTGGCCGGCCTGATGCTGCCGGAAGCGGTGGCTTATGCGGGCATCGCCGGGTTCACGCCGGGACGGGCTATTCTTGCCGCGCTCGCGGGGGGCGTGGCCTATGCGCTGCTCGGGCGAAGCCGTTTCGCGATCGTCGGGCCGACCTCCTCCTCGGCCGCCATTCTCGCAGCGGCACTGGCGACCCTTCCGGGCAGTCCGGCCGAACGCGGCGCTATGGCGACGGTGATGGTCGCGATCGTCGGGGCGCTGTTCGCGCTGATCGCCCTGTTCCGCCTCGGCAGCCTGTCGGCCTTCATCGCGCGGCCCGTGCTGCGCGGCTTCGCCTTCGGCCTGGCGATCAACATCATCATCCGCCAGGTACCGCATCTGCTGGGGCTGAAGGTCGCTTCTTCCTCGACGCTGGCCTTGCTGGTCGAGATCGTTTCAAATCTCGGCCGGACGAATATCGCAAGCATTACGATCGGCGTGGTCGCACTGGCGCTGCTGCTTGGCCTGCGCGCGACGACTCGTCTTCCCGCCGCGTTGATCGCTTTGATCCTGGGCGTCGCCGCGTCGCGGATGATCGATCTGACGGCATTGGGCGTGGCCTCGGTCGGGCCGATCGATTTCACCCTGTCGGCCTGGACCCTGCCTGACTTCAGTTTCGCTCGCTGGTCGCGCCTTGCGCAGCTCGCCGCGCCGCTGACGTTGATCCTGTTCGCTGAAAGCTGGGGCACCGTTCGAACGCTCGCGCTGCGCCACGGCGATACGCTGTCCGCCAATCGCGAGTTCGGGGCATTCGCCGGTGCGAACCTGTTGTCCGCATTCGTTCAGGGCATGCCGGTCGGGGCCGGTTTTTCAGGCGCATCGGCGAATGAAGCCGCGGGCGCGACGAACCGCCTCGCCGCGATCACGGCGCTGGTCGCGCTCGCGACAGCGGCATTGCTGGCGGGGCCGACGATCGAGGCGCTGCCCGAACCGTTGCTGGCGGCGGTGGTGATCGCCGCGCTCACTCATGCGCTGTCGCCGGCGCCGCTCACGCGATTGTTCATGATCGACCGCGACCAGTGGATTGCGCTCGCCGCGGCATGCGGGGTCATCCTGTTCGGGGTGCTCGACGGAATGCTGATCGCGGTGGCGCTGTCGATCGGCGCGCTGCTCAACCGCCTTGCCCATCCCGTGGTAAGCGAGCTCGGCAGCCTCGACGGCGGCCATGACTTTGTCGACCGGGCGCGCCATCCCGAGGCGCGGGCCGTGGCGGGCATGGCGATCTTTCGCCCCAATGCACCGCTTTTCTTCGCCAATGCTGAACAGTCGCTCGGCACCATCGCAACGAAGGTGCTGGCGCGGACCGGCAATAGGGATGTCGTGCTCAGCCTGGAGGAAAGCGACGATCTCGACAGTACCGCGCTGGAAGCGATTGCCGAGTTCGAGAAGATGCTTGAGGCGAAAGGGCTGTCCCTCCATCTCGCGCGGGCGCATGATCGGGTCCGCGACGTGCTGGTAGCGGCGGGGTTCGATCGCCTGGCAGAGGGCGCATCGTTCAGCGTCGCCGATGCGGTGAGCGCGGTCAGGGCCGGGAAGGAAAACGACCATGTACAACCTGCTTGAGCCGCGCCTGCAGCCAGTCCCGCTCGCCTCGCTGCGCCCGACCCAGATGACGGTCGGCATGATCGAGGTGGACCGCAAACGACGGCAATGGCTGGATCATGTCGCGGCGAACGGCCCGGATTTCCTCGGCAGCCATATGATTCCCGTGGTGCTCGGGCCGAAGAAGGTGCCCTGGCTGATCGACCATCATCACCTGGCGCGCGCGTTGCTCGACGAAGGGGTCGAGCATGTGCTGGTCAGCGTGGTTGCGCGGCTGTGCGACCTCCGCAAGGCTGAGTTCCTGACCTTCATGGACAACCGCAACTGGCTCCACCCCTATGATGCGAAGGGGAGGCGGTGCGACGTCACGGACATGCCGCGCTCGCTGGGCAAGCTGACCGACGATCCCTATCGCTCCCTGGCGGGGGCCGTGCGGCAGGCGGGTGGCTATGCCAAGACCGACACACCCTATTCCGAATTCCTCTGGGCTGATTTCCTGCGTGGGCGGATCCCGGCGAAGCTGGTGGCGGACAAGTTCGAAAAGGCAGTGAACAAGGCGCTGGAGGTCGCGCACGGCGAGGATGCGACTCACCTGCCGGGCTATTGCGGGACTTTCTGACCGGCGGCGACTACGGTCGGTTCAGTGAGCCTCGGGCGCGTGGCCGCCTTTGCGCGGGATCAGATGAAGCGCGGCGACGATGACGCCACCGACGACCATGCCGACGATCGCTGAGCCGACCGCGCCGACCAGCCATTCGACCAGCCCGGAGGCGACGGGCGACGCGTGTCCGACTGCCTTCGCCACATCGTGCAGTCCATGCGAGACGACTCCGAGCCCAAATTCGCTGAGCCCATGCACGATGAAGCCGCCGCCAACCCAGGCCATGGCGACCACGCCGAGCGTCGACAGCCCTTCAAGCAGCAACGGCATTGCCCTGACCAGCCCCCGACCGATCGCGCGAACGCCGGCCGAGCGGCGCTGCGCGAGATGCAGGCCGATATCGTCCATCTTCACGATCAGCCCGACCACACCGTACACGCCGACCGTGATCGCGATACCCACCGCGGCAAGCACGACGCCCTGCATGAGCACTGACTGTTCCGGGATATCGGAAAGGGCGATGACCATGATCTCGGCCGAAAGGATGAAATCGGTGCGGACAGCGCCGCCGACCTGGCGCGATTCCAGCTCTTTCGGATCAGTGATCCCGACCACTTCCTTGGCGTGGCTCGTGCCGGTGACGGCCTCGACAATCTTCTCGGTCGCCTCGAAGCAGAGATAGGCGCCGCCGATCATGAGCAGCGGCGTGATCGCCCAGGGTGCGAAGCTGCTGAGCAGAAGTGCCGCGGGCAGCAGGATGAGCAGCTTGTTGCGCAGCGACCCTACGGCGATCTTGGCGATGATCGGCAATTCGCGATCGGGCGTCAGGCCGACGACGTAGCGCGGCGTGACTGCGGTATCGTCGATCACCACGCCCGCTGCCTTCACGCCGGCCCGCCCCGCCGCGGCGGCGACATCGTCGACCGAGGCCGCCGCCAGCTTGGCGATCATCGCGATATCGTCGAGCAGCGCTACCAGACCACCAGGCATTCGATCGCTTTCCCTTGTTGCATTGACCGCTGGTATCGGATTCGACGCGAAGCGCCAGTGGATGCGTAGCAGGGGAGGCGGCGGGACGCATGATTCCTGCAGGCATTCCACTTTCCGCCGGGAAGATTCCACCGAATGACTGCAGAATCTGGAGGGTATTCCGCCGAGAAGGATTGATCGATCCTGTCAGAATCAGGTCAATCCAATGAAATTGGATTCACTTGACTGCTTCTCGTGTCGGTTCGACAGTCGGGCACCACTGCTGGGAGCGGCATCATCGTCGAACCATCGCAAAGTCCCGACATCGAGCACACCGATGCCGGCCATCCGGCAGATACGATCCAGCGGTCGCCGCGGAGCAGGCGCAACGCGCTGTTCGTCATCCTGGCGGTGATTGCCGTGATTGCCGGCGTCTGGTGGTTTGCCGGCCGCGAGCCGGCGAAGGGCGGGGGCAGCAGCGGCAGGGGCCGCCCGGCGACCACCGTCGGCGTGGCGAAGGTCACCCGGGCCGACGTGCCCTTGACGCTGTCGGCGATCGGTACCGTCCAGCCGGTCGTCGCGGCGACGGTCCGCGCGCAGATCGCGGGCGTGCTGCAATCGATCCGCTTTACCGAAGGCCAGGCTGTCACCAAGGGCCAGTTGCTCGCGCAGGTCGATCCGCGCCCGTCACAACAGGCGCTGCTCCAGGCGCAGGGCACGCTGGCGAAAGATCAGGCGCTGTTGAACAGCGCCCGCGTCGATCTCGTTCGCTACCAGACCCTGTTGGGGCAGGATTCGATCGCGCGCCAGCAGGTCGACACCCAGGCCGCCCTGGTCAAGCAATATGCCGGGACGCTCGCCGCCGATCGCGCCGCCGTCAACGCTGCCGCGCTCAATGTCGGTTATACGATGGTCACGTCGCCGGTGTCGGGACGGGCAGGGCTGCGGCAGGCGGATGTCGGCAACTACGTCACGCCGGGGGATGCCACCGGCATCGTCATCATCACGGTCGATTCGCCCATCGATGTAAGCTTCGCGATACCGCAGAGCGATCTCGCCAAGGTGCAGATGGCGGCACGTGCGGGTGGCGGGCTGGCCGCGACGGCGCTCGACCAGAATGGCCAGACGGTGATCGCCCAGGGGCGTTTCCTGACGCTCGACAATGTCGTCGACACCACCACGGGAACGGTCAAGGGCAAGGCACGGTTCGACAATGGCGCGGGCACGCTGTTTCCCAACCAGTTCGTCAATGTCCGCCTGCTGATCGGCATGGCCAACCAGGCGATCGTCGTTCCCGTCAGCGCGGTGCGGCACGGGCCGAATGGCGATTTCGTCTTCACCCTGGTCCAGGGCAATGTCGCACGGCTGGTCAAGGTGACGTCCGGGGCGTCGGACGGCGCCCGGACGGTCATCACCGCCGGGCTGAACGGCAACGAGACGGTCATCACCGACGGCGCCGACAAGATCGATGACGGATCGAAGGTCGTGCTGGCCGGGGCGCAACACGGCGCGGGCGCACACGGGGGCAAGGGCAGGGGCGGCGGTGGGGGCAAGCGAGCGCACGGCACGGCGCCGTGACCGACATCCCCAGCGACGCCGCTCCCCCGCAATCCGGCACGCCGGCGGCGAGCCCGTCGCGGCTGTTCATCGAACGCCCGGTGGCGACGACCTTGTTCATGATCGCGATCCTGCTCGCTGGCCTGATCGCGCTGCGGATGCTGCCGCTCTCGGCCCTGCCGGAGGTCGATTATCCGACGATCCAGGTCCGCACGCTCTATCCCGGCGCCAGCCCCGACGTCATGGCCGTGACCGTCACCGCGCCGCTCGAACGCCAGTTCGGCCAGATGGCGGGATTGAAGCGGATGACCTCAGTCTCGTCGGGTGGTGCGAGCGTGATCACGCTTCAGTTCGACCTGTCGCTCACCCTCGACGTCGCCGAACAGGAGGTGCAGGCAGCGATCAATGCGGCAAGTACCCTGTTGCCGACCGACCTGCCGGCACCGCCGACCTATGCCAAGGTCAATCCCGCCGATGCGCCGATCCTGACTCTCGGCATCACCTCCAACACCCGTTCGCTGGCCGATGTCGAGAATCTCGTGGACCAGCGGCTCGCCAACAAGCTGGCGCAGGTTTCGGGGGTCGGCCTGGTCTCGCTGTCCGGCGGGCAGCGTCCGGCGGTCCGCATCCAGGCCAATGTCGACCGGCTGGCGGCGCTGGGCATCAGCCTGGACAGCGTGCGCACCGCGATCGCCGCGGCGAATGCCAATGGTGCCAAGGGCAGCTTCGATGGCCCGACACGGAGCTGGTCGATCGACGCCAACGACCAGCTGAATTCAGCCGGGGAATATCGCGCGCTCGCAATCAAGGCAGCGAACGGAACGATCGTGCGGCTCGGCGACGTCGCCACGGTGATCGACGGGTCCGAGAACCGCCGGCTCGGCGCGTGGATGAACAACAAGCCGGCGATCATCGTCGATGTGCAGCGTCAGCCCGGTGCCAATGTGATCGGCACGGTCGATGCGATCAAGGCAGCGTTGCCCGGCCTCGAGGCAGCGCTGCCCGCCGACCTGCATGTCACGCAGCTCGCCGACCGCACGATCGGCATCCGGTCGTCGGTTTCCGACGTCGAGTTCGAGCTCGCGCTGGCGGTCGTACTGGTGGTGATCGCGATCTTCCTGTTCCTCGGCTCGCCGCAGGCCACGCTGATCGCCAGCATTTCGGTGCCACTGTCGTTGATCGGCAGCTTCGCAGCGATGTATTTCCTAGGCTACAGCCTCAACAACCTGACGCTGATGGCGCTGACCATCGCCAGCGGGTTCGTCGTCGACGACGCCATCGTTGTGATCGAGAATATCGCCCGTCATGTGGAGGAGGGAGCCAAGCCGCTGACGGCGGCGTTCGACGGCGCGCGCGAGATCGGGTTCACGATCATCTCGCTGACGGTCAGCCTGGTCGCGGTGCTGATCCCGCTGCTGTTCATGGGCGATGTCGTCGGGCGGCTGTTCCGCGAGTTCGCGGTCACGCTGGCGGTGACGATCCTGATCTCGGCGGTGGTATCGCTGACGCTGGTGCCGATGCTCGCCGCGCGCTGGCTAAAGCCGGAGCACGAGACACGGGCGCCCCGCTTCGTCCAGCGCACCCGGGAGTTCAGCGACCGCCTCGGCGAACGCTATGGCGCGGCGCTGGAGACCGTGCTGGCGGCGCGTGCGCTGGTGCTCGTGATTTTCGCGATCACGATGGCGTTGACCGTGCTGTTGTTCGTCATCGTGCCCAAGGGATTGTTCCCGCAACAGGATACCGGCCAGTTGCAGGCGACGGTAGTCGCCGACCAGAGCGTCTCGTTCCAGCGCATGGCGGTGCTTCAGCAGCAAGTGGCGGATATCGTCCGCAACGACGCAGCGGTCGACAGCCTGAGCTCGACGATTGGCATCGACGGGATCAACACGACGCTCAATCGCGGGCGGATGCTGATCAACCTCAAGCCAAAGAACACGCGCGAATCGAGCGCGGCCGTGATCGTGCGCCTCAACAAGCGGGTCGCCGACGCGATCCCGGCGGTCCAGCTCTATGTGCAGCCGGTGCAGGACCTGACGATCGACGCCGAGAGCGGGCCCACCGCCTATCGCTTCGCCCTGCAGGGCGCCGACCAGGCCAGCGTCGACAAATGGAGCCTGGCCGTGACCGAGGCGCTGCGCGGCGTGCCGCAGGTACGCGACGCGGTCAGCGACGTGCAGAATAACGGCAATTCAGTGTCGATCATCGTCGAGCGCGACAGCGCGGCACGGCTCGGCGTGACGGCGGCGGCGGTGGATTCGGCGCTGTACAATGCGTTCGGCCAGCGCATCGTGTCGACCATCTTCACTCAGTCGACCCAGTATCGGGTTATCCTGGAAAGCCAGGCCGACCTGCTGACCTCGCCCGACTCGCTCGGGCGGATCTATGTCCCGGGGACGAACAACATCGCGGTGCCGCTGTCCACGATCGCGCGGATCACGGCAGGCACCGCACCGCTCGCCGTGTCGCGGGTGGCGCAGTTCCCCGCCTCCACGATCGGGTTCAACACCGCGCCGGGCGTTTCGCTGGGCGCGGCGGTCGATGCGATCCAGAAGACGGAGAAGCGGATCGGCGTGCCGGCGACGATCACCACCCAGTTTCTCGGCGCGTCGGACGCGTTCCGAAGCAGCCTCGCCAATGAGGGCTGGCTGATCCTCGCCGCCGTGGTGTGCGTCTATATCGTGCTGGGGGTGCTTTATGAGAGCTTCATCCACCCGGTGACGATCCTGTCGACCCTGCCTTCGGCCGGGCTCGGGGCGCTGCTCGCGCTGCTGCTGACCGGCAACGACCTTGGCGTGATCGGGATCATCGGCATCGTGCTGCTGATCGGCATCGTGAAGAAGAACGCGATCATGATGATCGACTTCGCGATCGCGGCACAGCGTCAGGAAGGCAAATCGCCCGAGGAAGCGATCCGAACCGCAGCGCGGTTGCGGTTCCGCCCGATCATGATGACGACCTTCGCGGCCTTGTTCGCAGCCCTGCCGCTGATCTTCGGCGGTGGCATGGGGTCAGAACTGCGCCAGCCGCTCGGTCTGGCGGTCGCGGGCGGGCTGATCGTCAGCCAGGCGCTGACCCTGTTCACCACGCCGGTCATCTATCTTGCGTTCGAGGGGCTTGGGGCACGCTGGCGCGAGCGGCGGCAACGGCGCCAGGCCGCGACGACGTGAATCTTTCAGCGCCCTTTATCCGCCGACCGATCGGCACCTTGCTGCTGACCATCGGCATTGCTTTGGCGGGGATCGCGGCGTTCTTCGCCCTGCCGGTCGCGCCACTGCCGCGAGTCGACCTGCCGACGATCCAGGTGCAGGCGTCACTGCCCGGCGCCAGCCCCGAAACCATGGCCTCGAGCGTCGCCTCGCCGCTCGAACGCCGCCTCGCGACAATCGCCGGCGTGACCGAGCTGACCTCCAATTCGGGGATCGGCCAGTCGCGCATCACCCTGCAATTCGATCTGTCGCGCGATATCAACGGTGCCGCGCGTGACGTGCAGGCAGCGATCAACGCCGCACGCGCCGATCTGCCGACATCGCTGAAGACCAATCCGACCTATCGCATGGCGAACCCGGCGGATGCGCCGATCATGATCCTCGCGCTGACGTCCAACACGCGTTCCCCGGATGCGGTCTACGATGCGGTCTCGACCGTGGTGCAGCAGGCACTGGCGCAGATTGCGGGCGTCGGCAATGTCGAGCTGGGCGGAGCCGCGCTGCCGGCGGTCAGGATCGACGTCAACCCTCTCGCGCTCGCCCGGCTGGGCGCGAGCCTTGACGACGTGCGCGGGGCGATTGCGGCGACGAACGCCAACCGGCCCAAGGGCGTCGTCGAGAACGGGACAACCGCCTACCAGATCTACAGCGCCGCCCCGAGCCAGTCGGCGGCCGACTATGCCTCGATCGTCGTGGCCTCGCGCGGCGGGGTCAATGTCCGGCTGAGCGACGTCGCAACGGTCTATAGCGGCCCCGAGGATATCCGCACCCTCGGCCTGTTCAACGGCAAGCGCGCAGTGACGGTGATCCTCAGCCGCCAGCCGGGCGCCAACATCATCGCCACGGTCGACGGAATCAAGGCGGCGCTGCCCCTGTTGCGAGCGCAGATTCCTGCCGACATCCGGCTCGACATCGTCTCCGATCGCACGACCACGATCCGCGCGTCGCTGAGCGAGGTCGAGACGACCCTGGTCATCGCCACGCTGCTGGTGGTCGCGGTGGTCGGTTTCTTCCTGCGCAGCCTTCGGGCGACCCTGGTACCGGCGGTCGCTGTTGTCGTGTCGCTGCTCGGGACGCTGGGGGTGATGTACCTGCTCGGCTATTCGCTCGACAACCTTTCGCTGATGGCGCTGACCGTGGCGACCGGGTTCGTCGTCGACGATGCGATCGTGGTGCTGGAGAACATCAACCGCCATATCGAGGCGGGCATGTCGCGAGGCGAGGCCGTCCTGCTCGGCGCCCGCGAGGTAGGCTTCACCGTCGTGTCGATCAGCATCAGCCTTGTCGCGGTGTTCATTCCCCTGCTGTTCATGAGCGGGATCATCGGCCGGCTGTTCCATGAATTCGCCATGACGATGACGATCGCGGTGCTGATCTCGCTTGTCCTGTCGCTGACGACGACACCGATGATCAGCGCGCTGATCCTGCGCGACCGGACGACGGCGCCTTCGGCATCGGGACGTGGGGCGCGCATCGCGGCACATGCCGAGGCGGCCGTCGGCTGGGCGCAAGCCCGCTACACGCGCAGCCTCGACTGGGCGCTGGCCAATCGCGGGGCGACATTGTTCCTGCTGCTCGGTGCAGTAGTGCTCAACGTCTATCTGCTGCGCGTCGTGCCCAAGGGGTTCTTTCCCGAACAGGATACCGGCGCGCTGATGGGCGGGATCAGGGCCGACCAGTCGATCTCGTTCGCCGACACCGGCAACAAGCTGACCAGGCTGGTCAACATCATCCGAAAGGACCCGGCGGTCCAGAATGTCGTCGCCTTCACCGGCGGCTCTCGCGCGGGTGGCGGATTCCTGTTCGTCATCGAGAAACCGCGCGGCCAGCGCGCGTCGTCCCGCGAGGTCATCAACCGGCTGCGCCCGCAATTGTCGCGCGTGACCGGGGTCAGCCTGTTCCTGTCACCGGTGCAGGACATGCAGATCGGCGGGCGCGGCGGCAACGCAACCTATCAATATACGTTGAAGGCGGATGACCCCGCCGTGCTGGCCAAGGCTGCCGACAGCCTGACCCGTGCCCTGAAACGCGACAAGATGCTGACTGACGTCGACAGTGACCGTAACGACAGCGCGCTCGCCGCGTATCTGACGATCGATCAGGACGCTGCCGCGCGGGTGGGCCTGACCAACACGCAGATCGATTCGATCCTCTACGACGCCTTTGGCCAGCGTCAGGTCGCCACCATCTATAGCGGGGTCAACCAGTATCATGTCGTACTGGGCGTCGCGCCGGGCTTCGCCGGATCGCCCGGCTCCCTGGACGGCGTCTATCTGCCCGCCAGCCTCACCACGACATCGACCGGTCTGTCGACCGCGACGTCGACCATGACGCCGCTGTCGACGATCGCCCGCTGGGATACGCGCAGCGCCGCTGCTCAGGTCAACCACCAGGATGCCGGGCCGTCGACCACGATCAGCTTCAACCTCGCCAACGGCGTATCGCTCGGCGAGGCGAGCACGGAGATCGCCCAGGTCCAGGACAGCCTTGCCCTTCCCGCCGAAGTGCGCGGGGCCTTTGCCGGATCGGCTCAGGTGTTCCAGCAATCGACCAGCTCGATCCCGCTGCTGATCGGCGCAGCGCTGCTGACGATCTATCTCGTGCTCGGCATATTGTACGAAAGCGCGATCCACCCGCTGACGGTGCTGTCGACCCTCCCCGCGGCCGGCGTCGGTGCCGCGATCGCGCTGCTGGTAACGGGTGCGGAGCTCGACCTGATCGCGATCATCGGGATCATCCTGCTGATTGGCATCGTCAAGAAGAACGCGATCATGATGATCGACTTCGCGCTCGAGCGCGAACGCGTGCAGGGCATGTCGCCGGTGGCCGCGATCCGGGAAGCGGCGCTGCTGCGCTTCCGTCCGATCCTGATGACGACGCTGGCGGCGGGATTCGGCGCGTTGCCGCTAGCGATCGGCTTCGGCGACGGCTCCGAACTGCGCCGGCCGCTCGGCATCGCGATCATCGGCGGGCTGATCGCCAGCCAGTTCGTAACCTTGCTGACGACACCGGTCGTCTATCTCGCGCTCGACCGCTTCCGTCGCCGGCCGCGCGCATCATCGTCGTCCATCGGGCCAGTAACAGCATGACCAGAAGCCAGCCTCTGCTCGCCATTCTCGCCTGCACTGCCTTGACCGCGTGCAACCTCGTCCCGCCCTATCAGCGGCCGTCGATGGCGATCCCCGCCTCGTTCAAGGAAGCGCCTGGCTGGCAGCCGGCGTCCCCCGCGGACGACAAGCCCCGGGGGGACTGGTGGGCCGGGATGAAGGACCCGGTGCTCGATGATCTCGAACGGCAGGTCGCCACCCGGAACCAGACCGTGGCGGGGGCGATCGCGGCGTATGACCAGGCAAGGGCGGTCGTCCGCGAAAGCCGGTCGGCGCTGTTCCCCTCGCTGACGGGGTCGCTGGGCGTTTCGAGCACCGGCACCGTCGACGGCTCGACGGTAAGCACGAGTACGGGAACCGCAACCGGCACGCGCGAGACGGCCAGCCTGGGCGCAACCTGGCAGCCCGATCTGTTCGGCGGCCTGCGTGCCGGGCTGGCGCAGAGCAAGGCCACGGCGGCGCAACAGGCGGCGGCGCTCGGCAACGTCATCCTCGCCGCGCAGGGCGAGCTGGCGAACGACTATGTCCAGCTTCGCGGTGTCGATGCGCAGATCGACGCGTATGACGCGACGCTGACGGCGTATCGCCGGACGCTGCAGATCACGCAGAATCGCTACAATGTCGGCGTGGCCGCCCGGATCGACGTGCTGCAGGCGGAAACCACCCTGCGCAACGCCGCCGCCCAGGCGACCGACCTGGTGCGCCAGCGCGCGATTTACGAACATGCGATCGCCGTCCTGGCGGGCGAGCTTCCCTCGTCGCTGTCGCTGGCGAAGACAGCCTGGGTCCCGACCGTGCCGGTCGTGCCGCCGGTGATTCCCTCGGCCTTGCTCGAGCGGCGCCCCGATGTGGCATCCGCCGAACGCGCCGTCATCGCGGCCAATGCCGGCATCGGCGTGCAGCGTGCCGCCTTCTTCCCGAATCTGAGCCTGACCGCCGGGCTCGACCGCAACGCCTCGAGCATCGGCAGCCTCGCGTCGCTCGGCGCAAGCGTCTGGTCGCTTGGATTGACCGGGGCGATGACCCTGCTCGATTTCGGGGGCAGAAGCGCGAAGGTCGCGCAGGCGCGTGCCGCCTATGACCAGGCGGTGGCCAGTTATCGCCAGACCGTATTGACGGCGTTCCAGCAGGTCGAGGACGGATTGTCGGGGACCGTCGTCCTCGAACGCGAGATCGGCGACCTGAAGGCAGCGTCGGTCGCCGCCGACCGCGTCGAGCAATTGACCCTCAACCAATATCTCGGCGGGATCGCCGACTATACCACCGTCGTGACGGCACAGGCGACAGCACTCACCGCGCGCCGCGCGCTGATCTCGGGTATCGTCAACCAGCAGCTCAACGCCATCGCCCTGCAGCAGGCGGTTGGTGGCGGTTGGGATGCATCCGCCGCTGTGCCCTGACGAGTCAAAGCCACGCCGACAAGGCCAGCGGCACCGCGAGCAGCATTGCCGGCAGCCAGGCCCGGAGCGCCCGATCCGGCCAGCGGGACATGGCCAGGACCAGCACGAGACCGCTCAGGCTGAGCAGCCCGAGCCAGGCAACGCCACCCTGGAACTGGCCAAAGCGGATGAACGCGGCGATGCAGGAGACCGCGAGCAGGGCCCAGCCGGTGACCTTCGCCAATCGGGGAGAGGTGAGCGGACCGCGCGCGGCGATGTGGCGGTGCCGCTGGCTGCCGCGTGCAAGGCTGGCAAGCCCGGCATAGCCAAGACAGGCTATCTCAAGCGGCATCGGCCATCTCCCGCGGCACCGAAGCATTCTGTCCGTGTGCGCGGCGCTTGCGCTGGGCCTGAACTGGTTTGCGCGCGACCTGCCGGGCGGCGAAGCCGAGCAATGCGGCCATCGAAAGCATGACCAGGTCGACCGCGACGAAAAGCCAGTCGCCGGCCATGATCGACTGCACCAGCCCGCGATCAGTGGTCAGCGCATTGGCCACCGGCACCGCTACGCAGATGCCCGAGGCGATCGCCAGCGTCTCGATCCATGCCCGCCGCACCGGGCGCAGCAACGACGCCGCCGCGAGCCCGAACCAGACCCAGAACATCGCCGACACCTCCATATCCTCCCGGCCGGGCAAAGCCGCCGGAATCAGCCGGTTGGCGAGCAGGAACGCGGCCATGCCGGCAGGCAGGCAAGCGATGGCGCCAATGTTGAGCCGCTGGACCAGACGATAGCCGAAGAAGGGCACCGCGCCCGGCCTGGCGCGCTTGGCGGTCCACAGCATCAGCCCCGTCGCGACCATCGCGGCGCCGGTCAGCCCAAGCAGGAAATAGCTCCAGCGCAGCACCGGGCCGGCGAACCAGCCCATATGAAGCCCAAGCATCACGCCAGCGGTCTCGATTGCCGGGCTGGGGGCAGGGGATGCGGAGAGGCGGTGTCCGTCGGCGCCCGAATAGGTGATCGACTGCCCGCGCGCATTGAGCGTATCGGCGCCGCTGCGGACGATGGCGATCGTCGCGGCCGAATCATTGGGGTTGCGCACCACGATCCGGCCAGCCCGGCCGCCTTTCCATTCGGCTGCCGCTTCCCGCACCAGGGGCCTGATATCGATCAGCGGGGCACGGTGTCCCGACGCCTTCGTCTCGATCTCGGTACCATAGGCATCGGCCGCGAAGCCGTCGGATGGCGCATAGTTCGCCGCGATCGGCCAGGGCATGTACATCAGCACCAGCGTGATCAGGCCGGTGTAGGTGATCATCGCGTGGAAGGGCAGGGCAAGCACCGCCGAGACATTGTGGGCATCAAGCCAACTTCGCTGTCCCTTGCGCCAGCGCAGCGTGAAGAAATCCGCGAAGATGCGCTTGTGGGTGATCACACCCGAGACGATCGCCGTGAGCATGAACATCGCGCACAGCCCGGCAAGCCAGCGTCCCCAGGGATGGGGAATCTGGAGTTGGAAGTGGAAGCGATAGAAATGTTCGCCGCCCCGCGTCTCGCGGGCGCTTAGCGTTGCCCCCGTGGCCGGATCCAGGCGGATCTCCGGCGTGCGGGGCGGCCTGGGCACCTTGGGATCGGGATTGGCGCGAGCGCGGGTGAAGATCCGTGTCGCAGTCGTCCGGTCGTCGGGCAGGTAGATGGTCCATTGCTCGTCGTGCGGAAAAGCTGCCTGCATGTGCGCGATGGCGGTCTGCGCCGCACGTTCGGGCGATACCGGCTGCAACGCGATCTCTGGCTGCATCCAGCGGGTGATCTCCGGCCGGAAATAGCTTGCCGTTCCGGTCAGGAACATGGCGAACAAAATCCATCCGGCCAGCAGCCCGAGCCAGGTATGGACCCACGCCATCGAGCGGCGCAGGCCGCTCTCCGTCACCGTGGTCTGCTTCACGGCCTCATGCCCAGCAGCATCGCCGTGCCGATCGACAGCACCGCCGCGCCCCAGACGAGGCCCGCCACGCGCGACAGCCGCCGTTCATGGAAGCACCAGAGGGCGATCACGGCATAGAGCAGGAAGGACAGGATCATCGCCCAGCCAGTAGCCTCGGCCCGCGCAATCGGCAGCAGCCGGGCTGATAGCGTGGCAAGGCCAGCCGCGGCGGCATAGCCGCCAGCCAGCGCCGTCACGCAGCGTGCCCCTATCGCCCATGGGCCCGAAAGCGGCCGGGGCCGGGCTCGCGCATCCGTTGCCCCCGCATTCCTCAAGACCTTGTGACCCCTTTCCACTTTCGACTCTTGCCTTAGCCCCAAACCGGCCCTAACGGCAATTGCGAATCGTTAGCAATAAGAGCGAGTGTCATTCCTTGATCGTAAAGTCGCACCCTGTCCGCCGCCCTCCGCGTCTTCTCCGTTCGCTTCTCATGGCGACGGCCCTGCTGACGCCGCTGCAAGCCCAGGCAAGCGAGGACGAGACGAAGGATGAGAGCGGCGCCGAAACCATCGTCGTCACCGGTGTGCGGGAGAAGCAGGCGGGGGCGGGGACGAAGACCGACACGCCGTTGATGGCAACGCCGCAGAGCATCACGGTCATCGACAGCGAGGAGCTGGTCCGGCGCAACGCGCTGTCGATCAACCAGGCGCTGAGCTATGTGGCAGGCGTGTCCCCCAACCAGCGCGGCGGCATGGTGACGCGGTACGACCAGCTGATCCTGCGCGGTTTCGCGCCGGGCGTCTATCTGGACGGCATGCGCCTGATCGCCGGCCCCTATTCGACGCCGCAGATCGATTTCAATCGTATCGACCATATCGACGTGGTCAAAGGGCCGGCCTCCGTGCTGTACGGGAACTCAACCCCGGGCGGCCTCGTCAACCTGACCAGCAAGACGCCGGAGGCGACGGCGTCCGGCCGGTTCGAGCTGCAGGGTGGGAACTATAATACGTGGCGCGCGACGGGCGACGTGAACCAGCCGCTCGATGCCGATGGTCGTGTCCTCGCGCGGATCGTCGGCGGCTGGCAGAAGGGCGATGGGCTGACGTCGGGCACTTTAGCCGAACGCTGGCATGTCAGCCCGATGCTGACCTTCGCGCCAGATCCGGCGACCAGCCTGACGATCATCGCCACCTATCAGCGCTCGCCCAGCGGCGGCGGATATTCGGGGGTACCGGCCTATGGATCGGTCTTGCCCAATCCCAAGGGCGAACTGCCGCGCGACATCAACACCGGCGATCCGGGATATGAGCGCTACGATCATCGCGCCAAATCGATCGCGGCACTGTTCCGGCACGATTTCAACGAGCATCTTTCCTTCCGGTCGAACGCGCGCTTCCAGAACAACCGGTTGAGCTATCGCCAGCTCTACATCGCAGGGTTCGCGACGACGGGCACCGGGACGGCGCGTAACACCGATTATGGCACGATCATCCGTGGCGGCGGCGGGGCGGACGAGGATTTCGATACGCTGACGCTCGATAACAGCCTGAACGCGAAATTCGCGACCGGGGCGATCAAGCACAATGTGCTGGTCGGCATCGATTATCAGCATATCGCCGGCGAGAATGTCCAGCAGTTCAACACCGGTGTTTCGGCCAATCCCCTGACCAGCATCCCCAATCTCAACCTCTTCGCGCCCGTCTATGGCCGCGTGTTGCCCAGCTTCGACCTGACCCAGCTCTCGCCCGCCTATGTCAACACCTATGGCAAGCGAGACCAGGTCGGCGTGTATCTCCAGGACCAGATCGCGATCGGCCGGTTGCAGCTTATCGCAAGCGGGCGGTACGACTGGTACGACCAGACGACGCTCAACAAGCGCAACAGCTCGGTCACGACCCTGTCGCAGACTGCGTTCACGATGCGCCTTGGTGCGCTCTACGAGCTCCCGTTCGGCGTCTCGCCCTATTTCAGCTATTCGGAATCGTTCGAGCCCCAGGCGGGCACGACCTATCTTGGCGTGCCGTTCGATCCGGTGACCGGCCGGCAATATGAAGCCGGAATCAAATATCAGCCGGCGGGCACCCACGCGATCTTCACCCTTTCAGCCTATGACTTGAAACGACAGAATGTGCCTGTGGGAGATCCGCGTGCCGGCACTGGCGGCATTCCCACCAACGCCCAGATCCAGATCGGCGAGGTGCGCGTGCGCGGCGTCGAGCTGGAGGGGCGGGGTGAGGTCGTGCCGGGCTTCGACGTCGTCGCGGCGCTGACCTATACCGACGCGATCATCACCCAGGGAACGCCGGCCATTGCACCGACCGCGACCAACAGCGGCACGCCGACCACCACCGGCACGCGTCAACTCGGCACGCCGAAATGGCTCGGATCGACCTTCCTGTCCTATGATTTCGGCAAATCCGGGAACGCCACCGGGCCCCTGGTCGGCCTCACCCTTGGTGCCGGCGCGCGCTATGTCGACGGATCGGACGGCACGACCAACTATGCCGTGATCAACGGGGTCACCACGTTCGAACGGTTCACCACACGCAGCTTCGTGCTGGTCGATGCACTGATCGGCTATGATCTCGGCCGCGCCTCGCCGTCGCTTCAGGGTGTCAGCCTGGCGGTGAATGCCGCGAACCTGCTCGACAAGCGCCACGTCAGCGCATGCCCGTTCAGCAACAGCTGCTATTTCGGCGCCGCGCGCACCGTGATGGCATCGGTACGCTACGCCTGGTGAGGAAGTCTTGGCAGGCGGCCAATCGGACGACGATTGCCCGCCTGCCAAGTTCGCACGGTGGGCTTGAGTGCCGGTACAGCTGCCGGCGTCGTGCCAGTGTCTAGGGAGACACCGACGAAGGAGCGATCATGTATCGAGAGGCGCAGGTCGGGAAGCCAGGCTATCATCAATCTGTCGGGCGAGCGCGATGTCCCGCCGGGAAAGCCCTCCGGCATCGTGCGTCGACAGCAGGATGTCGATGCGACCATAGACGTTCGACCATTCGGGATGATGGTCGGCTTTCTCCGACAGCAGGGCAATTCGCGTCATTGCCGCAAAGGCGTCGATGAATGAATCGAAGGTCAGCGTGCGGGTGATCGCATCGCGCTCAGGCACATAGGTCCATAGCGTCAGCGCCGCGAGCGCAGTCCTGCGTTCGTCGTCGGAGAGGCGGGCGATCGTCACCGACATATCTCCTGGTCGATAATGCCGAAAATCGGCCGGCCCAGGTCGTCGTCCATCGAGATTCGTACGCGATCACCGTAACGAAGAAAGGTGGTTCGAGACTTTCCCTGCCGGATGGTTTCGACCATGCGGATCTCGGCGATGCAGCTATAGCCCTTGCCGCCTTCGGCCACCGGGCGACCGGGGCCACCATCGGCATCGCGATTTGAGACGGTTCCCGAACCGACGATCGTGCCGGCTCCGAGCGCACGTGTCCTGGCGAGATGTGCGATCAGCGTCCCGAAATCGAAGGTCATGTCGACGTGGGGTTCGGCGCGGCCGAAGGCGCCGCCGTTGAGATCGACCTTGAGAACCCCGTGCAGCTTGCCGTCGCGCCAGCGCTCTCCCAGCGCCTCGGGCGTCACGAAGACGGGCGAGAGCGTGCTCGCGGGTTTCGATAGATAGAAGCCGAAACCCTTGGCCAGTTCAGCGGGAATGAGATTTCGCAGGCTCACGTCGTTGACGAGCCCGACCAGCCGGACACATCCCAGCGCGTCCTCGCGGTTTATGCCCTGTGGCACATCCCCGGTGACGACGACGACCTCGGCCTCCATGTCGCAGCCCCAGTCTTCATCGAAGAGATGGATCGGGTCACGTGGTCCGAGAAAATGGTCCGAGCCGCCCTGATAGACGAGCGGATCGCGCCAGAAGCTTTCCGGTAGCTCGGCACCGCGAGCCTGTCGTACCAGCGCGACATGATTCACATAGGCCGAGCCGTCCGCCCATTGATAGGCGCGGGGCAACGGGGCCGCTGCTGCCGTTTCATCGAACGGCGCGCCGGGCGCTGCGCCGTTTTCGAGATCGCCGGACAGCGCTTCAAGAAGCGGGGCGAGGCGATTCCAGTCATCGAGCGCCGCCTGCAGCGTCGGCGCGACCGGACCAGCATCGACGTAGCGAGCGAGATCGTCGGACACCACGACGAGACGACCATCGCGACCGTGGCGAAGGCTGGCGACCTTCATGCCGCGGACTCCTGATGCAACCACTTGGTTTGGCGTGGGGTCTTTTTAATACGCCTCCATTCATCACGCATCGTCGGTGCTCCTGGACTGATCGCCACCAAGAAAGGGTATGAGGGTGGCCGTGAAGCGGGCCAGATTGGCGGCATTGAGGCCAGCGACGTTGATCCGAGCGTTGTCGGCCATGTAGATGCCATGTGCCTCGCGAAGCGTCGTCACTGTTTGAGATGTGATGGGAAGCAGGGAAAAGAGCCCGCGCTGCGCCGCGATACCAGCGAGGCCGGGGTGTACCACGGCCAGTGCGGCGCGCACGGAGTTGAGGCGCTGGCGCATCGCGGTGAGTTCGGCGCGCCACATGTCCGCGAGATCGGGATCGTCGAGAACGATCCGCACGGTCGCGGCGCCATGATCGGGAGGCATTGACCAAAGGCTGCGCGCAAGCGCGAGCAGATTGTCGCGCGCGATCGCGAGGCGTGCCGGATTCCGCGTCTGAATCCAGAGCGCGCCGACCCGCTCGCGGTAGAGGGCGAAATTCTTGTCGCAACTGTACGCGACGAGCGCATCCGGCACGCTGTCCAGCAGCAGCCGCATCCCTGCCACATCTTCCTCAAGCCCGTCGCCGAGGCCCTGATAGGCAAGGTCGACGAAAGGGAGCAGGCCGCGCACGGTGCAGACGGCTGCGACCGCGCGCCACTCGCCGATGCTCAACTCGGTGCCGGTGGGATTATGACTGGAGCCATGCAGCAACACTGCATCGCCCGGCATCGCCGCGTGAAGCACGTCAAGCATCGCACTGAAGGCGATGCCGCCGCTGGTCGCGTCATAATAAGGATGGAAGGCGGGCGTGAGCCCGGCCTCGGCGAAGATCGGCGCGTGATTGGGCCAGGTCGGGGTCCCGATCCAGACACGCGCGCCGGGTGCTGTCCGAGCGAGGAGTTCAGCGCCGAGCCGTAACGCGCCGGTACCGCCCGGCGTCTGGAGTCCGAAGCGAGGTGGCTGGTTTGCCCCGGCGCCGAAAACGATCGGTGCAAGCAATTCGATAAAGCGCTGGTCGCCTTCTGCGCCGAGATAGGCCTTGCTCGATTGCTCGGCGACGAGCCGATCTTCGGCGGCTTTTACCGCACGCAGGACCGTCGTTGCCCCGGCTTCGTCGCGGTAGACACCCACCCCGACGTCGATCTTTTCGGTACGCGGGTCGGCCCGACACATGGCGATCAGCGCAAGCAGCGCGTCGGCCGGCAGCGGTGCGAGCCGGGCAAAGGCGTCCGTGCCGGCGCTCACGATGCCGTCCTCGCGCGGGCATAGGCCTGGGTGCCGCGATGGAACATCCGGTCGCCCGGGACAAGGTCTCCAACATCGATCGCCGGCTGGTCGCGGAGTCTCTCGTAGATCGGCCCGAAATCAGCGTCGCGAGTCCGTGCGAGCAGATCCTCGAAGCTGTCGATCACGAAGTAATTCTGCTGATAATCGTCGATCCGATAGCGCGAGCGCATCACCCGCTCGAGATCGAACCCGATGCGATTGGGAGAGGTGTCGTCGAGTGCGAAGATGCTCTCGCCATAGGACGAGACGATGCCTGCGCCATAAAGCTTGAGATCCGCACCGTCGCGGATGAGGCCGAACTCGACGGTATACCAGTAGAGCCGCGAGAGCGCGTCGATCATGCCTAGCTTGGCTGCGCGCAGGCCGCCCTCGCCGTAGGCCTGCATATAGTCGGCGAAGACCGGATGGACGAGGAGCGGCACATGGCCGAAGACATCGTGGAAGATGTCCGGCTCCTGCAGATAGTCGAGCTGTTCGGGAGTGCGGATAAATCGCCCGGCCACGAAGCGGCGCTCGCTGAGATGCTGGAAGAACATCTCATCGGGAACGAGCCCCGGCACTGCGACCACCTGCCAGCCGGTTGCCTTCATCAACCGCTCGTTGAGTTCATCGAAATCCGGAATGCCGGGCTTGGTCATGCGCAGGACGTCGAGCCCTTCCATGAAGGCCGGTATCACGCGTCCGGGCAGCATCCCGGCCTGTCGCGCGAAAAGCCGATCCCACATCGCGTGCTCGTCAGGAGTATAAGACGCCCAGTCCTGCGGGATCGTCCAGTCAGGAGCCGCGTGGGGCGGCGGTGTCGCGTGATCATTTGCCATGATGAGAATCTAGCGGATTGCGCTGGAAGCATATTTCAAATGATGCGTATATCGCACCACAAATGAGGCATATGAACCGTATTTTTGTGAAATATGGATTGTTTCGATCACAGATCGACGCAGCTCAATCACCTGCACGAAAGAGGATGCAATGATTCGACCATCGGTTTCCCCCGAGAATTCTCGACGGCCCATCGTGGCCGAGGCATGTTGTCCGCAGCCTGACGCCCGCGGGGCCAGCGCATGAGTATGCGACGGGTTCTCGACGCGATCGATCGCAAGCTGCTGTGCGAACTGCAGCGCGATGCTTCACTCAGCCACGCCGAGTTGGCTGAGCGGGTAGGGGCATCGACCGCGTCTTGCTGGCGGCGCATTCGCGCCCTCGAAGCTGATGGCGTGCTTGGCAGCCATGTCAGGCTTGTCGATGCTGGCCTTGTCGGGCGCGGCGTCCATGTGCTCTGCCATATCCGGATGAAGAGCCATGCGGCCGAAGCTGTCGAAGCCTTCGAGGCATTCGTGGCGTCGCGCGACGAGATCGTCGAATGCTATTCCATGTCAGGCGACTGGGATTATCTGCTGCTTGTCCTTGTCGCCGACGTCGAGGACTATAATCATTTCCTGATGCGGACGGTGCTGCGCCATCCCTCGGTCAGCACCGGTTCTTCTCATTTCGCGCTGGCCCGCGTGAAGTACACCACCGCGGTTCCGATCTGATCCGCTGAATGCGCGGTGCCTCAGCCGCCAGCGGCGGCTCGAGGATCGACCATCACGCGCAGGACGCGCAATTGCAGCGCCTCCAGCGCCTCCTGTCTTTCGGCGATGGCATCGCCCGGGAGGGGCGCATTGCGCAGGGCGTCGGGCGTTGTGCCCCGCAGGCCAGCGACCTCGCGCTCCAGCAGGTCGATCCGATCGTTGGCGACCGAGAGTTCGACCAGAAGCGCGAGCGCGATGGTCAGCACCTGTTCGGTTTCGACATTGTCGAGGCTGGCCGGGCGCGTGCCCCGGCCAGCGGCGATCACCGATCGGATCGCGTCAGTCGCACTGGTCATGCTGAAAGTCCTTCGGAAGGCTTGCGGCCGCTGATCACGTACCAGCGATTGAGGTTGCTCACCGCCGGAACATTATGTTCTTCGACGTCGCTCGCTGCGAAGCCGGCGGCGAGCATATCGGCCTCAAGATCGGCTTCGGTGTAGGTCTGCCAGAATATCTCGCCATTGAAGCGCGTATCCCAGTTCTTCTCGACGCGGTGCACGTCGCTGGGCGCGAAGCGCGTGTCGACATCCTGGAAAATCACCACGCCGCCCGGACGCACCACGCGCAACGCCTCGGCCATCGCGCGGCGACGTTTGTCGGCGCCGATCTCGTGCAACATGTTGTGCGATACGACGAGGTCGAAACTGTTATCGGCGAAGGTCAGGTCGGCGGCGTCCATCTGGCTGAAATGCACCGCGACATCGAGCGCTTCGGCCCGGGCATGGGCATAGCGCAGCATGCCGGCGCCGATATCGATCGCATGCACTTCGGCATCAGGGAAGCGATCAGCATAGGCTGCGGACGCCGCGCCGGCCGAGCAGCCGAGATCGAGGATACGCGTCGGTTCGAAGCCGGCGAATGCTTCGTCGAGCAGGCGGAAGACGACGCCGGCCTTGCTGTCACTCTTGCCTGCCCCCTGGCCGAAGGAGAAGACGTTGCCGCCCGTTTCATAGAACGCGCCGGCGACCACATCATCCGGCCCGTCGTCGAGCGCATAGCCACCGGGCTGAAGATGCACATCGGTGCCTGCCAGTTCGGGGGAGGGGGCATAGGTCGGATCAAGCGTCAGGCTGCCCTTGCGCGTCTCCGACGTGGCAAGCGCGCGGGCGGCTGCCTGCATGCGATCGCGATCGCGGAAGATCGGTTCGCCGACAGAGACCCAGATCATTTCCTGCGCGGCGCGGTTGGCAGCGCTCCACATGCGGTATCCGGTCGATTCGAAGAATGCCTGGGAAATCTCGTCCGGCGATTGCGGCTTGCGATCGTGCCGCGCAGCGAAGGCCGGGGCGCCCTCGTCATGGAAGCGCCGGACATTCTCGGAGCGGACACGGGCGTTGAGCAGCTTGCGCAGCGAGACGACCGCGCGCTGGCGGCTCAGTTCCTCAGCATTGGCACGCGGCAGGATCGGGTGCTGGACGTCGCGGACATTCATTATGCTGCCTCCTCGATGAATTCGATCAATTCGCCGGCCGGCCCGCGTACGGTGCATGCCAAGCGGCCGTCATAGCCAGTCCCTTCGCGCCGCACCGGCGGCGTGATGGCGAGCGGTGCGACCCGGTCCATTGCCACCGTGGCGATGCTGGCCATAGCACATCCCGGCGGGAGCATGCCCGGCGCGCAGGGGCGCGGGCGGGCGATCAGGCCGGGGCCAGGGGGATATTCGTCGAATTCGAAAAGATAGCCATGGTCGCGCAGGCCTGCCGTGGTCATTCGCGTCACCGTATCGGGCGCCAGGCCCTGCGCCGTCTGGATGAGGGAAATCCTGCTGTCGCGCAAAGGGCGGCGCTTGAGATCGAACAGGTCGCAATACCAGTTGCGTAGCGCGTCGAAGTCAGGCCCGGCGATGACCAGGATGAACGGCCGGTCGATCAGCGAGCGCGGCCGCGGCAGGATCGAGGTGGAGCGATCGCCGCTTTCCATGGTGAAATACAAGCACTCGCCCGACGAGCCGACCGCCTGCATCGCGACGATCGACGGCATGAACTGCAACGGCTTCGGCTCGCCGATCACGGTGAAGGCAGATGCCTTGATCAGCTCATGCACCTGATGGACGTCATCGACGATGATCTCGAACGCAGCCCAACCGAAGGTGGTGAGCGCACGGTATTCCGGGACGGGATCGGTTTCGATCAGACGGATATAATCGTCGCTCGCGCCCGTCGTGCTGAGGATGACGTACCGCCGCCCGGCCATGCCCGGCGTGCCCCAGCTTGCGGCGAGATCCTCGCCGACCGCCCCTCTCTCCCGCACGTGGTAGCCAAGGGATCCATAGTCCTGTTCACAGCCGTCGAGATCCCCGGTGCCGACCGTAGCGAACCGGAAACGCGTCAGGAGCGGGTCGCCATTGGAGGTCCAGTCGTTCATCTCGTCGCCTTGCAGTGGGACGACAGATTATCACCAATTACACTTATTTCTATATCAAATGATCGATCCATGGCAGACATGCCGCGATGTTCGCAAAACCCGCACATTTCCGCCATTCCGAACCGCCATCAGGCGCGTGCGGAATGCAGGTCGAGCTTGATCTGGTAGAGATCGGGTCGGAATTGCGCGAGCACGTGCTGCACCGGACGGTCGGCCGTGTCGAACACGGTGCGGCTGACTCGCAGGATCGGCGAGCCAATATCCACCTCAAGCAGGTTGGCGAGCGTGCCGTCCGCCAGCGAGGCCGAAATGGTCTGGGTCGCCGCGCCGATCTGCACGCCCGCCTGTTCCAGCAGGCTCAGCATGGGCGTGGTTTTCAGCGCGGCGCGATCCATCGCCCCGCTCAGCTCGGCGGGGACGTAGCTGACCAGATGACTGATCGGCTGATTGTCGAGCCAGCGCACGCGGGCGACGCGCAGCACCTGCGTGTCGGGCGCGACCTTCAGCGCGTCGCTGATCGGCGGGCGCGCCGGGATCAGCTCGAGCTCGAGGATGCGGACCTGGGTCTTGCGGCCATAGGTGATCAGCGATTCGAGCGCCTGTTCAAGGCTGCCTTCGATCGGCTTCGCGGGCGACTGGTAAGTGACGTGCGTACCTACCCGGCGCTTGCGCTCGACCAGATGGGTGTCGGCGAGCTCCGCCAGCGCGCGGCGTGCGGTGATGCGCGACACCCCGAAGCTTTCCGACAATTCCTCTTCAGTCGGCATGCGCGATCCGAACGCGCGGCTGCCGTTGATGATCTCCTCGCGAAGCTGGAGGAATATCTGATGATACAGCGGCATCGCCTGAAGGCGATCGACCTGATCTTCGTTGCGCTTGCTCAAGGCCGGCCGTCCCCTCTTTCCATCATGCTCCGCTGGCCTGTCTCGCTTGTCACTTAACCACCTGTCCACCAAGAGGAAAAGAAACCATGATCGCCAAATATGGCCTGAGCGCCGACGAACTCGACCGGATGCTCGCCGCAGCCCGCGCCAAAGCGGGCGAGCTGGGGCTGGCAGCCTCGATCGCGATCGTCGACGAGGGCGGATATGCCTTCCGGCTTCATCGCGGTGACGGGGCCGGACTCATGACGCCGACCGTCGCGATGGCCAAGGCGCGGACTGCGGCGCTGATGCGCGCGCCAAGCGGTGTTCTGACCGCGCGGCTGAAGGACGAACCGGAACTGCTGCGCCTGACCGAATATCTGCCAATGCCCGGCGGATTGCCGCTGCGGTATGAAAATGCCGTCATCGGCGCGGTCGGCGTGTCCGGCGGGACGCCGCTTCAGGACGAGGCGATCGCCCAGGCCGCGCTGGATACGCTGGCCTAGACTCGTTTTCGGTGAGATCGCGCCTGTTCCGGAGAAGGGACGGGCGCCGCTCTGGCCGGCCAGAATCGGTTCCAGGCGGCGCGCTGACGGCTGGGGATCAGTGCATTTCCTCGCCGCCCGAGACGTTCATCGCCTCGCCGGTGATATAGCGCGCCTGGCCCGAGCAGAGGAAGGCGCAGGCATTGGCTGTGTCCTCGGGCGTGCCGACCCGGCCGAGCGGGATACGGCCGCGCATTGCGTCCATATATTCCTCGATGGTCTGTCCGCGCATCTTCGCCATATAGTCGTTCTGCCAAGATCCGAGGCCCGTGGTGACATGGTTGGGGCAGACCATGTTCACGTTGATCTGCGCCGCGCCCATTTCGATCGCGACCGAGCGGGTGAGGCCGACCAGGCCATGCTTCGAGGCGATATAGGATGAGGTCAGCGCCGAGCCCGACTTTGACCCCCGACTGCCGATCGAAACGATTCGCCCCCGGCCCCAATCGGCCACTTCATCCTGCTTGAACATCTGGCGGATGGCATGCTTCATCGCGAAGAAGGCGCCGCGCAGATTGACGTCGAGTACCGTATCCCATTGTTCCTGCGTCTGTTCGACGAACGGTCCGAACAGATAGCCGACGCCGGCATTATTGACGAGTATGTCGAGCGAGCCGAATTCGGCAACCGCGCGCGCCACCAGTCCCTCGACCTCGGCCTCGACGCGCATGTCAGCGCTATGCGTGACGATGTTCGGATGGATCGTGCGCAGCTTCTCGGCGACCTGCTCAAGTTCGGACAGTTCAGCGACGCCATGGGCTGGTGCCATCGCGCCCTTGGTCTGGCCGAGATCGTGCAACACGATGCGCGCGCCGCTCTCCGCCAGCTTGCGTGCGATGGCCGCGCCAAGGCCACCATGGCGGCCGGCGCCGGTGACGATCGCCACCTTGCCGTCGAGATCGGGATACATGGGCAGGCTCCTTAGAAATCCATGGCGGCGAGATGGCCTTCGGACGTGGCGGCGAGAACGGTGCGCGGTGCATAGGCGTCTCCGATCAGGCGAACATCGAGGCCCGCTGCACGGAGCGGCGCCTCAAGCGTGACATCGGGGACGCGGGCCGTGGCGTAAGTGAACAGGGCGACGTCGGTGAGTATCGTTTCGGCGCCGCTATGCACGTCGACATAGGCGACCTCGCCCTCCTCGAAGCGCGAGGCGGCGAGCGGCCGAACCGATGTGAAGAAGGCGATCTTTTTGCGCCCCAGGCGGGCGTACACGCCCTGACGGGTCACCAGCGCCTCGTCGCTCGCGAGGCGTTCGCGGTCGGTGAGCAGGACGACGCGCTCGAAGCGATCATGCAGCAGTTCGGCGGCCGCATAGACGAACGCGCCGCCGTCCGCGTCATGGATCACTGCGGTGCCCGCCTGTCGCCCCGGGCGCCGGGCGAGATCGGCCATGGCCTCGCGCAGGTCGGGGAAAAAGCCTTCGCCGCGATACTCCTCGGGCAGATAGTCCGGCCAGCTCGGAGCCGCCCCGGTCGCCAGCACGACATGGTCGGGGGCGAGGGCGATGATATCCTCAGGCGTCGCGCGCCTGTTCCAGTAAAAAGTCGTGCCTGCCCGTTCGGCGGCGAGGCGCTGGTAATCATAGATGCTACTGAGATTTTCCCCACCGGGGAGCAGCGCGTGCAACCGCGTCTTGCCGCCGGCTTCGTCGGAAGCGGCGAACACGGTGACATGATGCCCGCGCGCGGCGGCGGTCCAGGCGGCTTCCATGCCGGCGATGCCGGCCCCGACGATCACGACGCGCTTGGGAGATAGGGCGGGCCCGGGCTTCCAGTCAGCTTCGTCCGCCGCGCCGACCCGCGGGTTGTTGTCGCATTGCAGGCCGCGCCCGACATTGATCATGTGCCAGCAGGTGTTGCACGATACGCAGTAGCGGATCTGCGCTTCGCGGCCCGTTCCAGCTTTCACGCCCCAGGCCGGATCGGTGACCAGCGGACGACCGAGCATGACGAGATCGGCCAGGCCGTCCCGTACGATGCGCTCGCCCTCGTTGGGATCGGTGATCAGCCCGAGGGCGCCGAGCGGCATGCCGGGGGCCGCCTTGGCCAGGGCGGCGATCCGATCGACATAGGGCGTGCGCGGGCCATGCAGGTCAGGCAGATGCTCGTACAGCGTATCGCCATGCGCGCCCCAGCAATAGGTCAGGTAATCGACCGCGCCGGTCGCGTGGACCAGGGCGGTGATCTGCGCGGCGGCGGCGAGATCGATGCCGCCCGTCATGCCGTCTTCGGCGGGGAGTTTCGCGCCGATGATGAAGGTTTCACCGCAGCCCGACCGCAGCGCTGCGATCAATTCGAGCAGCAGCGTCGCGCGGCCGGCCAGGTCGCCGCCGTAGTGATCTTCGCGTATATTGGATCGCGCGGCGAGGAACTGGTGGAACAGATGGCCATGCCCGGCTGAAATCTCGACGCCGGCGAAGCCCGCCCGCTGCAGCGCCTGGGCCGACTGGACGAACTCGCCGATCATCCGGGCGATCGCGTCTTCCGACAGCACATGAGGGATGGTGCCGCTGAGATCGTCGGGCAGGGCGGATGCACCAAACGCATTGGGATTGCGAAAGCCCGAACGGAAGCCGCGCCCATTGTCCTGGACCTGGCCGAGCATCAGGCCGCCATGTTCGCCGACCGCATCGGCCCAGCGTGTCAGTTCGCCTGCGTTGATGCCGGACAGGATCGCGGGCCTGGTCGGCAATCGCTGCCAGCCGAGCATTGCCATCGGCTCGCTCACCAGCATGGCCGCGCCGCCTTTGGCGCGATTGGCATAATAGTCGACCAGGCGGGGCGTGACGCGCCCGCCCTCGGCGAAGTGAGTCGACATCGAGGCGTGCACGATGCGGTTGCGCAGGCGGCGGGTGCCGATCGTCACCGGCGAAAAGAGGTGGGGGTAAGCGGTCACCGACGATTCATGCGCTCAATCCGGCGCATGCATTCGCATCACGCGCTGGAAATAGGCATCGCGCCACGCGGTCCGTTCGGCCTCCACGGCCGGGTCCGCGCGATAGGTTTCAATATCGGCGCGGGAGATCACATCCTTCCGGTCGAGCAACCGTTCAATCGTGTCCATCCGTTCGCGTGCCACAGCGACTTCGGTCATCAGTTCGAAGAAGAAGGTCATCATCTGGTCGATCGACGGATCGTCGAAGAAAACCGGGCGCTTGCCCTTGCTGCTGCGGGGCAGGCTGACATCTTCGGGACGGGTACGTTCGGACATGGGGAAATCCTGTAGCGGAAACGCGCATGGCGGAACGCAAGGGTGCGCTCCGCCATGCGGTCCTGGCAATCAGAAGTCGAAGCGCGCGCGCACTGTCCACCGGCCCGGTTCGTTGAGATACGGGAAGATCAGGAAGGACGACACGTAGTTCTTGTTGAAGCAGTTCGTGCAATCCGCCGACAGGCTCCAGCCCATGTCACGATTCCGCAGCATCAGGCCGCCGTTGAACAGGCTGTGCTTGGCCTGGTAGCCGCGTACATCGTTCTGCGCCGACGGGAAGCTCCCATCGGTATAGGCCCAGGTGATCGAGGGGGTCAGCTGGTAGGAGCCGCCCAGTTCGGCGGTGTAGTTAGCGCCCAGGGTCGAGTTGAACGGCGCCACACGCGACGGCAGCGCGATGTTGCCCGCCGCCGTGACGATGCCCTGGTTGCAGTTGGTGGTGACCGCGACGCCCGCCCGGCAGTTTGCCGCCTGTGCCAGCACCGACGGATCGACATTGACGAACCGGGCGTGCTGCAACCCCGCGGTCCAGAAGATGTTGAACCCGCGGACCGGCACGATCGTCAGTTCCGCTTCGAGGCCGTAATTGCGCAGATCGGCATAGTTGCGGGTAACGTAGATAATCTGCCCCGGAACCAGCGGATTCTCGCGGCCGGCCGGCAGCTGATTGTCGTAATCGTTGAAGTAGAAGCCGTTCAGGTTGAAGCGCACCTTGCGGTCGAAGAACTGCGAACGCAGGCCGCCTTCGAAGGACCAGATGGTTTCGCGGCCGAACGAGAACATGCCAGCCGCGTTATAGGAGCGCGACACCCAGCCGCCGGACTTGAAGCCCTTGGTCGCCGATGCGTAGATCGAGATGTCAGGCGTGAACTTGTAGTTGAGCGCGAAGCGTGGCGTCCACACCTTGGCGGTCTGCTTTACCGGATTGCCCGCTGCGATGATGTCCGCAGTGGTGAAAGGCTGGTTGAGCCCGACCGACGGCAGGGGGCTCGCATTGGGCTTGAAGTGAATGTCCTTGAATTCCGCCGTGTAGCGGATGCCGGCGGTGAAGGTGAGATCGGGCGTGATCTTGTAGTCGCCCTGGAAATATCCCGCGATCGCGTCGGTATTGTTGTACATCGTGCGATCGGCCGCGAGCGTCGGCACGCCGGCTGCCGTAATCGAGACGTTGGCGAAGCTCGTCTGGTTATCCTCGCGGATGTAATAGACACCGGCGGTGTAGTTCAGCTTGCCGCCGAACGCCTCGCCATTGGCCTTGATCTCCTGGCTGAACTGCCCGTGCCAGCTGTCGTTGGCGAGCACTGAGGTGGCGCCCGGTACCGCGGTGACGATGTTGCCGGGATCGGTGTAGATGGTCGTCGCGCTGGCCAGGCTCATCGCGCTGTCGGTGAGGTATTCGTTGTAGATGTGGCGGTAGCCGGTGATGATGTTGATCGTCAGGTGGTCAGCCGCGTCGATCTGCAGGTTGGACGTCAGCGCATAGGTCTGGGCGACGTTGCCAAGCTTGTTGTCGGCCAGCTGCGGCGAGAGATAATTGCGGCCGCCGAAGACCTGCGAGACGGTCGAATCCTCGCGCAGGCGCGTGTAGCTAACGCGCTTGCCGGTCTTGGGATCGTAGAAGTTGGGGAAGTTGGCGTAGCTCTGGTAGTTATAGTCGCCGGTCACGTCCCAGCTGGTGTTGCCGGCACCGATGAGGCGGAGCGCACCACGGAAGCCATAGCTGTGTTCCGAATTCAGCTTTTCGCCCGTGACGCGATTTTCGACATAGCCGGCGTCGTCGATGTAATAAGCCTGGATCTTGCTGAGCAATTTGTCCTTGATGATCGGGATGTCGACTGAGCCGCGCACCTGCTTGCGATCATATTTGCCATAGCTGCCCTCGACGAAGCCGCCAAAATCCGCACCAGGCTTCTTCATGATCACGTTGATCGCGCCGCCGGTGGTGTTGCGGCCGAACAAGGTGCCCTGCGGCCCTCGCAGCACTTCGATGCGCTCGACGTCGAACAGCGAGAAATTGTTGGCGCTTTGCCGCGACATATAGACGTCGTCTACATAGGTGCCGACGGGCAGATCGAAGGTCGAGATCGTCTCGTTGTTGTTCAGGCCGCGCATCGAGTAGCTGTTGGCGGTGCCGACCGACGTGTTGTTGTGGCCGATCAGGTTGGGAACATAGGACAGGAGGTCGATCGTCCGCGTGATCTGGCGCGTCTGCAATTCCTGTGCAGTGAAGGCGGAGATAGCGATCGGAACATCCTGCAGCCGCTGCTCGCGGCGCTGTGCCGTGACGACGATCTCCGGGAGACCTTCTTCTTCTGCCGCCGGAGCAGATTCGGCGGCTGTCGTCGGAGCTGTCTGGGCATTAGCCTGGCTGGCGACTGCCAGCGCATAGAGGCTGAGACCAAAAACCGTGCCGTACCGCAGCTTGTTCGTCATCATTGACCCTTTCAAAAAGCACCCGTCCCCCGCCGACCCTGTCAGCGTGGCTCCACCTGCAAGCTTCGTTTGTTATTTGTTATAAAGCTATGACATATTAACGCGACTGTCACGCAAATTATGCACTGATCCGCGGGATCGCCGCTGGTGTGTCATGGGTGCAACATGTCATGCGCTATAGGCCGGTCGTGCCGTCGCACGGTCAAGCCAGCCAAGTACGTAAGCATATGAATCGAGAGACACTTTTGCCGGCCGCACGAGCGCGGCGATCGCCGCCAGATTGATGTCGGCGACGGAGAATGCCGTACCCAGCAACCAGTCCCGGTCGGCCAGTGCCGCATCGAGCACCTTGAACGGTGCCTGCAGTTCAAGCTCGGCGCGTTCCGCCGCCGCCGCATCGCGATCGGATTCGGCTTTGATCGCGCGCTCGAACAGGCAGACGGTGAGTGCCCTTTCAAGCTCGTTCAATCCCCAGAAGGTCCATTGCCAGACCAGGGCTTCCTGTTCGATGCTCTCAGGGTAGAGGCTGCCGGTACCGTATTTTTTGGCGAGGTAGAGGCTTTCGGCAAAGGATTCGAACAGCGTGAAGCCATTATCGACCAGGGCCGGAACCTTGCCGTTGGGATTGATCGCCAGAAAGGCGGATTGCTTCGTCTCGCCCGGCCCGGGTTCGATGTTCTGTACGGACAGGCCAAGTTCGCGGGCGACCCATAGGGGGCGACGCGCGCGGGATCCGGGGCGGCCGTAGATCGTGATCGTCATGGTCGGCCTTTCGACTGGCGGATATTGGGGTTGGCGACGTCGCCGAGGAAATCGAGGATCGGCGCTGCCCATTCGGGCGCGCGTTCGAACACCATGCCCGCGCCGCCGGGGAGCTCCGCATAGGCCCAGCCGGGGCGGCGTTCGACGAGCTGGCGACCCATTGGAAACAGGCGGTCGGTACGGCTGGCGATGACCAGCGTGGGGCAGGCGATCGAATCGAGATCGGCGTCGAGATCATAAGCTGGCGCCGCACGGTGGCCGTCCTCTTTCCAGGGTCCGTTGGCGAAATAGGCAACGATGCCGACATGCACCGTTTCGTCGCTCCATGCCGGGTCGGCGATACGGCGGACGGTTGCCCAACGATCCGTAAAGTGGCTTCCGTCGGGCTTGATCTCCTGCACGTCCTGCAAGGCGGTAGCGCGTTCGGTGCGTTGCTCAGGTGAATAATAGGGCATGTTGTCGGTGATCAGCGCGGCGACCCGGTCAGGCCGTGTTGCCGCGAGGCGTGCGGCGACCAGCGCGCCGCCATGATGGCCGGCGACTGCGAGCTTCCCGGGATCGAGCGCATCGATCACTGCCGCAGCGGCAGCGGCATAGCAGGCGATGCTTGCCGCCTCGCGTGGCGGATCCGACATGCCGTGACCAGGCATGTCGGGGACGATCACCCGGTAGCCGGCCGCGGCCAGTACCGGCATCGCGCGGCGATACTGGATCGACCCCCAGGGTGCCTGATGGATCAGCATGAGCGGCGGACCATCGCCGAGCGTTCGGCAATGCACCTGCCCATCGGGGCCGTCGGTATAGAAACGGCGCTCGCCGGGCAGGATATTGACCGAAGGCAGCATCAGTTCACCCCACCTGAAAGCCGCTGGCCGAGCAGCCGACCGAAGGTCAGGGCAGGGGTGACCATCATGCCGCCGCACGCCGCTTTCCCCATCGTCTGGCCCGAGCCGAGCAGTTCGCCGGCGGCATAGAGGTTGCCGATAGCGCTGCCGTCCTTGCGGATGACCTGGAGATCGGCGTCCACCGCCAGCCCGATCGCGCCGGTGATCGCGCTGCCCTGCATGCGGATCGCGTAGAACGGGCCTTGCCCGATCGTTGCGGGAGCACGCACCCGACCGAGGAAGTCATTGCCGGTCTGCACGCCATAGTTGAACGCATCGACCGTGGCGGCCAGTGCCTCGGGATTGATCCCGGCGCGGCTGGCCAGCTTAGTAATGCTGTCGGCGGTGGAAAAGGAGGGACCATTCTCCACGAATGCCAGCGCCAGATCCTCGCGGCTCCAGCCGACCACGATCGGCGGTGCGGTATCGAGGATATGCTGGTCGAAGATGATCCAGTAACGCCGGTCCGGTTGCAGGCTCAGCGCCATCTCGCGTGCATCGACGCTCGGCATATCCTCGCGGATGAAGCGTTGCCCGCGCGCATTGACATAGATTTCCCATGGCATGCGACGCTCAGGGAAATGTTCGACCGTGCCGATCGCCCGCGCCGGCAAGGTGGTGCTGTTGTAGAGCGTGCCGAAATTGTTGAACACATTCTCGAAGCCGCGGAGATAGCCGCCGACCGACTGGCCCAGCTTCAGCCCCGCGCCGCGTGAAAAGGGGTAGGGGGCGGCGTTGTAGAGCGGATAGCCGTTCAGTTCAGCGAACAGCGCCGGATCAGCGGTATAGCCGCCCGAGGCGAGAACGACGTTGGTGGCGGCGAAATCATGCGTCGTTCCGTTTGCGTCTCGTGCGGTGACGCCGGTTACGCGACCCTCCGTATCGGTGCGCAAGCCAGTTACTTCATGCTGCAGCTTCACCGTCACGGCGCCGCTTGCGACCAGCCCATCGACGATCGGGACCAGCACGTTCTTGACGCTGATCCCGCCTTCCGGACCCCAGTAATAGCGTTTCTCCCGATATGGCTCATGGCCGAAGCCGGTAACGGGATGATCGGGCAAGGGCGCGAAACCGCGATCCATCAACCAGTCGAACGTGTCGGCGGCATTGTCGATCGCAAGGCGGGCTAGCGCCGGATCGATCGTGCCCCGGCTGATCCGCATGACGTCCTCGAAATGCGCATCGGGCGTGTCGGTGATGCCGTTTGCGGCCTGCAGGCGCGTGCCCGCCGCGCTCATCTGGCCGGTCGCGACCCAAAGGGTACCGCCAAGCTTGTCCGCCGCGTCGAGGAGCAGAACGGTGGCGCCATGTTCGGCGGCGAAGATGGTTGCGGGAAGTCCCGCCGATCCGCCGCCCACCACGATCAGGTCCCACATATCGCACCCTTGATGTTGTTCTAAATTATAGAACATCGTTCCATAATAAAGCTAAGCTGCGCCGGGATGCGTGGTCAAGCAACATTTTTGCAAGGATCAGGGCCAGGCGGAGAGTTCATGCGAAGTGACGGACCTGTGGCAATAACGGGCGCTCCGATCCCGCCAGACACCTGGATAAGCGTCAGGGAGCAGGCACCGATTTGTTGGGCGCACTATGCGATGGCGGGGCCGATCGAGTTTTCCAGCGTCCAGTCATGCCTGGCCGCGCGGGGCATTCGATAGCTGGCTGTGGATACGGGGCCTCAGCCGGAAACGCTTCTAGGCGACCAGGCGCGCCTCGCCCTCGATCTGGGGCACAGATGCGCCGAGTGCGCGTGATGCCTGGGCGGCGGCGGCGCGGACCTGTGCGATCAGGATGGTGGAGTTCTCCTCGCCGAAGCGGGACAGCGGCAGCGCCAACCCCATCGCGGCAATGATCTGATTGTCCGGGCCCCAGACCGGCGCGGCAACGCCGCCGACGGCCGCTTCCCACTCTCCGCGATTGATCGCTATGCCTGCGGCGCGGACCGCTTCCACCGCGGCAACCAGGGCATCGGGATCAGTAATCGTGCGCGGGCTATAGGTGCGCAAGGGGTGCTCAAGCGTCTCGCCCAGGGCAGTCGGGTGATACGCCAGGAATATCTTGCCGGTTGCCGAGCAATGTGTCGGCGCGCGTTCCCCGATCTCGGAGAAGGCGCGCACTGAATGCACGCCCTCGGCCTTGTCGATATAGATGACGTCGGCACCGTCCGAGATTGCGAGATGGACGGTCTCCAGTGTCGCGCGAGCGAGCTGATCCATGATCGGGCGGATGGTGCGGCGCAGATCGAGCCGTTCGATCACCTTTGCACCCTGCTGCCAGATCTTCAGTGTCGCCGAGTAGCGACTGTCGGCCGCCGTTGCGTAGCCCAGCGCGATAAACGTCTGCAAATATCGATGGACGTTGCTCTTGGTCAGCCCGACCTGCCGAGACAGTTCCGACACGCCTATCGGTTGCTGTGCGGCGACCAGCGCTTCGAGCACCTGCATGCCCTTGACGATCGTCTTGTCCAATTCAGTCTCCGCTTATACCGTTCACACCGGAGTGCGTTCTTCAACTATGGCGCGCGGATCAATTATGCCCGTGCGCGGGTGCGTTCGCCAGTGCCAACTCAAGCTCGACGACGGCGGCGCGGTAATATTTCAGGCCTGCGATACAGATCAGGATCGCCGGGATGCCGAGCACCAGCACATAGCAGCTCAGCACCACGCCGATCTTTTTCGGATCGCCCGTCATGTCAGTCGCGAAGCCGATGATCGGCGGGCCGAGCAGCGGGCCGATCAGCGAGATGAAGGTGTTGAAGATCGCCATCGACTGGGTGCGGACCTCACCCGGCGTGATCTGCGCCATCGAGGCGGGGCCGCCCGCCGTTGCCACCGATTTGCCGATGAACGCGATGAACATGAACACCACGGCAAATTCAGCGCTGGGCATGATCGGATAGAGCGCGCTGCACGGCACGCAGATCAGCAGGCCAAGGATCAGCACGCGCATCGACCCGTCGACCCGCCCGATCGCGAAATGGCGCTGCGCCCAGACCGCGAGTGCGGTACCGATCGGGCCGGCGGTAAAATAGAAGATGCCGGTGACGAATCCTGTCTCGGCGATGCCCCAGCCCCACAGGCGTGAGAAGAGCGGCACGTTCCACAGGGTGAGCGCGCTGAGTGCGAAATTGCAGGTGGAGCCTACGATCAGGGCGCCGAAGCCGCGCCAGCGCTGCCCCATATAGCGAAAGGCGGCGCTTGCGGGGGCGCGCGCCGATGTGGTTTCCTGTCGAACCGGCTCCTTCACCGTCATCATCAGCCCGGCGAAGATGAAGCCGGGGATGCCGACGAGCACGAACGTCGCCTGCCACGGCGCCAGCGTGCCGAATATCGGCCAGTTGACATGGCCTATGGTCTGCAAGTGCCCGACGATAAGGCCGCCAAGCAGGAAGGCGAGGCCGGCGCCGAGATAGGGCCCGGCCATGTACACGCTGATCGCGCGGGGCCGTTCGCGGCGATTGAAATAGTCGCTGATGATCGAGACCGAGCAGGGGCTGACCACCGCTTCGCCGAGACCCAGGCCGAGGCGCATCAGGAACAGTGGCAGGAAGGTCGCGACGAGGCCGCTGCCCACCGTCATCGAACACCAGATGACGATGCCGGCGAGCAGCAGATATTTGCGGTTCGAGCGATCGGCGTACCAGCCGAGCGGGATCGCGACCAGAACGTGGAACGTCGAGAAGGCCGGCCCGAGCAGCAGCCCGACCTCGAAATCGCTGAGCTTCATCGCCGCCTTCAGCGGCTCGACCAGAAGGCTGAGGATGAAGCGGTCGAAATAGGAGAGAATGAAGACGCCGAGCAATAATATGACGACATACCAGCGATATGCCGGGCCGTTCTTTTCCAATGTCACGCTCGGTGCCCCTTATGCTGTCTGATGGCGGATATTGGTGGATTGGTCAGGCGGGCTTGCGGCCGCCGAACACGTACCAGCCACCCTTGCCGTGGCGTGGCCGTCCCGGCTCGTCCCACGCGAACGCGGTGCCGCGATCGGGATAGGCATTAATGTCCGGCAGGATGTGCGCGAAGCTTGTTTCCGGGTCGAACCCCGCGCCAGCCATCAGTGCGATCGGATCCTGCCTGCGCCATGCGGTATAACCGGGCTCGTTGTTGTTGCGCGTGTCCCAGTTCCAGAAATAGTTTTCCCACGTATCCACGAGATCGTGGGCAGGGAGTTCCTGATGGACCATCAGCCCGCCGGGCTTGAGCAGGCGATAGCATTCAGCGAGCACCTTCCTCGATGCCCAGACCGGGATTTCGTGGAAGAAGAAGCTCGACACGATCAGGTCGAAATGCGCGTCCGGGAAATCGGTCCCTTCGGCATTTTGCTGGCTGAAGTGGATCGGGATGTTCTCATGTTCGGCGACGGCATGGCCGTAGCGCAGCAGCGGCGCCCCGACATCGATGCCGTGCGCCTCAAGCCCCGGGAAGGCCTGCACATAAGGCATCAGGTTCTTGCCCGACGTGGTGCCGAGATCGAGCAGCCGCCGGGCGGCGATGTCGGGGAACTCAGTCTTGATCCACCGGCTGATGACGCGCGCCACACCGCCCCAGGAACGATGGCTCTGCTGCGCGGTGAACACGCGCGATCCGAGGCTCACCACGGCACCCTGCGCCACGTCATCATCGGTCCACTCGCTGTGGAAACAGCCTGGCGTCAGGTGCACGTCGAGCGTGCTGACATAGGACGGCACCTCGAAGCCGGGCGCGAGGCGGAGCGAACCACCGGCCGGGCTGCGCTCCGCAGCATCGCGTGCGACGGCGATCAGTTCCGGGAGCGCGCGTTCCACCTCCGGCTGGACTGACTGGAAACACATCTCCTGCGCGTTGTAGCGTAGCGTGCTGTAGAAGCGGTAGCTCGGCTCGTTCTTCATCGCGCGATCGATGTCATGCCAGTCGTTCGGCTCAGGGAGGCGCGGCGCGACTCGATTGCGATAATCGCTTTCCAGAGCACCGACGAAATCCTGGATCGCGTGGCGTCGAAGCGTGCTGCAGAAACGCTGGCGGGCGATCTCGTCATGAGTCGGCTGGGTCACCGATTCGATGTCCGCAACCGCAGAATTCGAGACGTGCAGATCGGCCATCGGAGCCTCCTCGGCGTATCTTATCAATATGTAGAACGATGTTCCGAATCGAGGCTAACACGCTCGTGGGATAGTGGCAATCGGGCGAATGCGATTCTCGCGTGAGCCAGTAACCGCCCGTGCCTGGCTGCGAGAAAACCGCTTGCGCCGGGCTTATTACTATTAGAAGTAGTACAAATAAGTGATGGCTGGAGCGGGTATGGAAACGGGTGTGATCGTCGTAGGGGCAGGGCCGGTTGGGCTGACCGCAGCCTATCTGCTCAGCCGTCACGGCATACCCTGCACGTTGATCGCGGCGGAGCCGGTACTCGCCAATGACCTGCGCGCCTCGACTTTCCATCCGCCGACGCTCGACATGCTCGATACTCTTGGTCTGGCCGAACCGCTCATTGCTCAGGGCCTGCGCAGCCCGACCTGGCAAATCCGCCTGCATGAAACAGGCGAGCGCGCCGAATTCGATCTCTCGGTCCTTGCCGGGGACACGCGCCACCCGTTTCGCCTGCAATGCGAACAGTCGCGACTCTGTGCGCTGCTGCTCGATCGCCTGAAGGCGGAGGGCAAGGTCCACCTGATGCTGGGCCAGCGGGTCGAGGAGGTTGTGCAGCATGACGAGGGCGTCAAGGTCGTTGCCTGCCCGGTCGACGGCGGTGATCCGGTGCTGGTCGAGGGGCGCTATGTGATCGGCGCCGACGGATCACGCAGCGTGGTGCGCCAGGCGGCGGAAATCGATTTTGTGGGCAAGACCTATCCCGAAACGACGATCCTCGCCACCACGCCATTCCCGTTTCAGGATCATCTGCCCGGCTTGTCCAACGTCAACTATGTCTGGAAGGCAGGCGGCACCTTCTCGTTGCTCCGGCTGCGCCATTTGTGGCGTTGCAGCCTTTATCCCGATCATGACGAGACCATCGACGACGGGCTGCAGCCGGAAAGCATCGCCCGCAAGCTGCAGGAGATTGCGCCGAACGCGGCAGGGCATGAAGTGCTCGAGACGCGCGCCTATCGAGTCCATATGCGGATCGCGGACGATTATCGCGCCGGCCGCATCCTGCTCGCGGGCGACGCCGCGCACGTCAATTCGCCCGCTGGCGGCATGGGCATGAACGGCGGTGTCCATGATGCGTTCGAACTGGCCGACACGCTGCGGCAGGTATGGAACGGTGCCACGCCCGACCTGCTCGACCGCTACACGCGCAGGCGTCGCCCCATTGCAGAGCAGGAGGTCCTCGCCCAGGCCGATCGCAATCGCGCCCGGATGCAGGAGCGCGACCATGACAAGCGCCGCGACATGCTCGCCGCATTGCAAGTCACCGTGGCCGACCCGATCGTGGCGCGCGAGCATCTGTTGCGCAGTTCGATGATTGCGGGGCTGCGCCGCGCGGCCGAGATCGTATGACGCTGCCGAGGCCGGAAAGCGGCGGCTATGATTATGGCCGCGGGGGGCGCATCGCCATCGGCACGCCGCAGGCCAACCCGACGGTCGAAAGCGAGTTCGCCATCCTGTTGCCGCCTGCAGTCAGCCTGACGGTCACCCGGCTGACCAGCACCGCGCCTGCCGCCACCGACCGGCTGCGTGAATATCTGCTCGGCCTGGCCGATTCTCTCGCCATGTTCGATACATTCCGGCCTGATGCATTTGGTTTCGCCTGTACCGCGTCGTCCTATCTGGTTGATGCTGCGCAGGTGCGCAGCGTGATCGCCGCCTGCGAGGACAGGCTCGGCTATGCGATCGTCACCGCGGCGGATGCGGTGGATCGCGCACTGCGCCACATCGGCGCGCGGCGTATCGCGTTGCTCTCACCCTATCCGGCCCCGCTCGCCGAGGCGGCCACGGAATATTGGCGCGGGCGCGGCTATGATCTTGCTGTAGTCGCTGCCGCCGGCGATCTCGCGCCCGATGCCGATACGCGCGGGATCTACGCCCTGGGCAGCGATGCGGCCGCCGCCGCGCTCGCCCGGATCGATCTGGCTGGCGTTGACGCGGTGCTGCTCAGCGGCACCGGCATGCCGTCGCTGCCGCTGATCGCCGCTGCGCCGGTGAGCGTGCCGATCCTCTCCTCCAACCTCTGTCTTGCCGCCGACCTCTGTGCGCGCATCGGTGGCGGGGACCTGCTCGATCCGACTTCTCCCGCCTCGCAGGCCTGGCATACGCGCTGTGCTGCGGCGACTGACCCCGAAAGGACGAAGATATGAACATGATCACCGCGTTGATCGACGGCGAAATTGTCTCGACGGGCCAAGCTCCGATCCCGATCGTCGATCCGGCCACCGACCTGCTGATCGCGGAGCTGCCCGAAGCTGACGATGCGACGGTCGATCGCGCAGTCGCCGCAGCCCGGCGGAGTTTCGATGAAGGCGTTTGGCGGACAATGCCAGTCGACAAGAGGCAGGCCGTGTTGCGGCGCTGTGCTGACCTGATCGATGCGGCCACCGATAGTCTGGCGGATATCGAATGCGGCAATACCGGCCTGCCCCTGGCGCAGATCCGCGGCCGGTCGATTCCCCGTGCGGCGGACAATTTCCGCTTTTTCGCCGACTATATCGGTCAGAGCACGGGCGAGTTGTACGAGCAGAATCCCGACTATCTGACGCTGGTGCGGCGCGAAGCGATCGGCGTTGCGGCGCTGATCAGCCCATGGAATTCACCGCTCGCCCTTGGCTCGATGAAGATCGCCTCGACCATCGCCTTCGGCAATTCATGCGTGCTGAAGCCATCCGAACAGGCGCCGCTGGCGATCAGCCGGCTGGTCGCGCTCCTCGGGGAGGCGGGCCTGCCCGATGGCGTGGTCAACCTCGTCAACGGTCGCGGCGCGACGACCGGGGACCGGCTGATCCGCAACCCCGATGTCGATGTTGTGACCTTTACCGGGGGGACGCCTACCGGACGAGTGATCATGCGCACGGCGGGCGAGCTGCTCAAGCCGGCGACGGTGGAACTCGGCGGGAAATCGGCGAATATCGTGTTCGACGATGCCGATTTCGAACAGGCGGTGGATGGTGCGCTGCTCGGTATCTTCACCAATAACGGCCAGCAATGCCTCGCCGGTTCGCGTATCCTGGTCCAGCGCAGCATCGCCGATCGCTTCATCGAGGCATTCGTGGACCGTGCCCGGCGCATCCGTATCGGCGATCCGCGCGACCCGGCGACCGAAATCGGCCCGCTCGTCTCGGCACGGCACATGCAGCATGTGCTGAGCTTCGCGCCGCAGGCGGGGGAGGAGGGTGTGTCGCTGCTCACCGGCGGCCGCCGCGCGGCCGGGTTCGACAAGGGCTGCTATGTCGAGCCGACCCTCGTGCGGGCGGAATCCAACGATGCCCGCGTCTGTCAGGAGGAAATCTTCGGGCCGTTCGCCGCCCTGGTGGTTTTCGACACCGACGAGGAGGCGTACCGGATCGCCAATGCCAGCCGCTTCGGGCTGGTCTCCTATGTCTGGTCGCAGAGCCTCGCGCGGATCATGGAGGCGCAGGAGCGTATCGCCGCCGGTATCGTGTGGTGCAACACGCCGATGATGCGAGAACTGCGTGCACCGTTCGGCGGGTGGAAGGAATCCGGCGTCGGCGCCGATGGCGGCCGTGCCTGCGAGAATTTCTACACCCGGCAGAAAACCGTCACCATCCCGCGCCGCCCGCTGACCTTGCGCAAGATTGGCGTCTGAACGCTGCCGGTCCTGCTCTTTCACCCGGCCTCCTGTTAAAGAGCGAACGCTGACGCATTGGCTGGCGGCAGCGTTCGCGCTGGTGGTATCGAGGGTTCTGTCCTGCATCGCGGCGCGTCACCGACATGCCGTGGTTCAGGAAATCCGGTCAGACGGCGAGCCGGAACCGGGCGATATCCTGGAGGACGGAGACCTCCTCGGTCTTCTCGGCCAGCCGGGACTTGAGCACATCGCCGACGCTGATCAGGCCTACCAGCCTTGCATCGGCAATCACGGGCAGGTGGCGCGCGCGACGTTCCGTCATCAGTCGCATCGCGGCGGTCACGCTGTCGTCGGGAGACACGGTCGGGCCATCGGCCACCAGGATCTCGCTCACGCTCATGTCGAGCAGGTGGCCACCGCGGCGGGCAAGGCCATCGATGACGCCGTGCTCGGAAACCACGCCCAGCAGCCGGCCATCAAGGTCCTCGACGACCAGCGCGCCGACATGCTCTGCGGCCATGATGGCGACGGCACGGCGGACGCTTGTTTCAGACGCGATGCCGACCAGCTTGCTGCTCTTCTGCGCCAGGATGTCCGAGACTTTCATTTCTATTCTCCTCACTTGGGATTGGTCGCCTGCCGGGGCGGGCAAAATTGTTCAGGATTGCTTGATGAGACTGTGGATCGTGAGCTGACCGCCGAATTGTTGGAGCCGCCCACCTTCGGCCAGGCCACCCAGGTTGATCGGCGCGAAGCCGAGCTGTTGTATGAGCGCGTCCACCACCGCATTCGCATCTGCATCGTTGCCTGAGGTGAACAGCACACGGGCACCAATGTCACCGGCAGGGTCGCGGGCGAGGATCGCCGCCGGCAGGGTATTGAACGCCTTGACAACCCGCGCGCCAGGCACCGCCTCGGCCACGATATCGGTTGAGAGGCGCCCACCGAGATCGGCCGGCGAGAAATCGGAGAAGTCGATCGCGTTGGTCGCATCGATCACGATCTTGCCCTGCCAGTTCGCATGGCCCCGGACGGCCTCGGCGACAGCCGTGAACGGCACGGCGAGAATGATGATATCGGCTTCGAGCGCGCCCGAGATCGAGCACGGCACGACATGCGGTCCGAGCTCGTCGGCCAGCGGCACGATCGAGGCAGCACCGCGGCTGTTGGCGATCGCGACGGTGATGTTCTTGCGGGCAAACTGGCGGGCGATGGCGCTGCCGATCGCGCCCGATCCGATAATGGCATAGGTCATGATGTCTTCCTTCTCGTTGCTAGGTGATGGGCTGCCGGGTCGATGTTCGTCCCGCATCAGGCGGCGTGCCGGGCTGGGGTGTCGGGCAAGGGGATGAACTCGGTTTCGCCAGGCACGCCGGGGAAGCGGCGGTTGCGCCAGTCGTCGGCCGCTTGCTCGATGCGCTCGCGCCGGCTCGACACGAAATTCCAGTAGATGTGGCGCCTGCCCTCCAGCGGCTCGCCGCCGAGCAGGATCATCCGGGCGCCGCCAATCGCTTTCACGATCACCTCGGCACCGGGTTTCAGAACCACGAGCTGGTCCTTTGCGAAGGTGCCGTCCTGGCCGGCCACCTCGATCTTTCCTTCTACGATATAGAGGGCGCGCTCTACATGGCCGGCATCGATCTGGAAGCGAGCACCGTCGACCAGCGTCAGATCCGCATAGAGCGTGTCGGAGAAGACGCGGGTCGGCGCGCTGCGGCCGTGCAGCGTGCCCGCGAGGAGGCGCAGCGTGATGCCGTCGCCCTGGTCGATGGGCAGCGCGCCAGCATCGACATGCTGGAACGAGGGGACCGTTTCCTCGAGGTCGAGCGGCAAAGCGAGCCAAGTCTGGAAACCGGACATGGTGCCGCCGGTCGCCCGTGCTTCCGGCCCGGTACGTTCGGAATGAACGATGCCCCGGCCGGCGGTCATGAGATTGACCTCGCCGGCCTTGATCGTCTGGACATAGCCCGCGCTGTCGCGGTGCACCATCTCGCCTTCGAGCAGATAGGTGAGGGTGGCCAAGCCGATATGCGGATGGGGACGCGTATCCACCCCATCGCCTGCGCGGAACACGACTGGTCCGAAGCTGTCGAGAAAGACGAACGGTCCGACCATGCGGCGTTGCGCCGAGGGCAGGGCGCGGCGGACATTGAAGCCCCCGAGATCGCGGGTTGCGGGCAGGACGACCTGTTCGACTGGCTGGCTGTTGGATTGAAGCGTCATGATCGTTCTCCGGGGGTAAAGGGTCAGTGGATCGAAAGGAGCGCGAGTGCGGTGATCTGGTCGGCCGAGAAGCCATTCGACAGCAGCGCTTCGCTCAGGTCGTCGGCGGGGCGCCGGGCCCGACGAGTCCGCTGGACGAACTCCTTCAGCAATTCGTCGCGGGGATCGCTCTGCGAGCGCGCATTTTCGTCCAGGCCGAATGCGGCCCTCAGGCGGTTGGCGACGGCTGAGAAAACGGAAACCTCGCCGGCAGTCTCGGCCGCCCAATGCGCGTCTGCGACCGCATACCAATCGGTGCGGGAGAGCCTGGGATACTCAGTGTGATGATGCCGCATGGCGTCCTCCAAGGTCGATGGAGGGGATTTACGGGTGCTGGCATTGCGATAAAACCGGTATAAGATAGATCGAAACGTTCGAGGAAATCGATATGATAGCCGATCCCGGCACGCCCACGCTTGACCAGCTCAAGGTGTTCCTGACCGTCATCGAGGTGGGAAGCTTCGCGGGCGCGGCCCGTCGTCTCAATCGCGCGACCTCGGTGATCAGCTATTCGATCTCCAATCTCGAAGCGCAGTTGCGCGTTTCGCTGTTCGACCGCGAGTCGACCCGGAAACCGCAACTGACCGAAGCCGGGCGCACGGTCCTCGCCGAGGCGCGGACGGTCGCGAACGGGATCGATGGGCTGCGCGCGAAGGTCCGGGGTCTGCTGCAGGGACTGGAGGCTGAAGTCCATCTGGCGATCGACGTGCTGCTGCCCGCTGATCGCGTAGTGGACGCGCTGCGCGCGTTTCGCGCCGAGTTTCCAACCGTATTGCTGCACCTGCATGTCGAGACGCTCGGTGCGGTCACCAAGCTCGTCCTCGATCGCGTCGCCACGATCGGCATCAGCGGTCCGCTCGATGCCGGGATTGGCGGGATCGAGCGTATCGGCGTCGGCAGCGTGCGGATGATTCCGGTGGCGTCGCCCGATCATCCGCTGGCGCAGGCCAGGCGCAATCCGCCCGGTGCCGGACGCGAGCATATCCAGCTCGTGCTGACCGATCGCTCGCCGCTCACCCAGGGGCGCGACTTCGCGGTGGTGAGCAGCCGCACTTGGAGGCTTGCCGATCTCAGCGCCAAGCACATCCTGCTCAAGGAGGGGATCGGCTGGGGCAACATGCCGGTGCCAATGATTGCCGACGACCTGGCCGTTGGGCGTCTCATCCATCTCGACATGGCTGAGGCGAAGGGAGGGGACTATGTTCTCGAGGCGATCTACCGTACCGATACGCCTCCGGGGCCCGCGGCATCCTGGTTGATCGAGCGCTTTCTCGGGCAGGTGGCGGAAGAAGAGCCTGCTCTACCCTGACCCCGCCATGTTCAGCATGGTACGCTGATCGATCGCTCTGATGTCGACTGCCCGCCAATAACGGGCAGGTGGTGCGGCGATGCGATCAGCGATGCCGGGAGAACGTGCCGCTTTCCCAAAGCATCCCGACCATCGACGCGAAGAAAAGGGACTGGTTGATGCCGACTCCGCCCAGCATCAACACGACCGCCAGCCATTTCATGACCGGTGCCGGACATTGGTCCGGTCAGCCCACAAGAAACACACCAGTGGGATGGCGAGGACAAGGGCGAGCATTGCAGCGACCATCGGATCGCCGACCGCCGCCAGCACCAGCGCGAACATCAGGCTGATCAGCCCGGCAGACGCGATATGCGGGAGATAGTGGAGCGCCACGCTGCGGCTGAGTGATGACGACGCGGTTCGCGCGGGTGCGACAGCTATTCCGAAGGGGGATCGGGAAAGGTCAAGACAGGCCATCATAGCCTCCTGAGGAAAGCCGGGTCGGCCCCCGGAGCGCGACTTGGCAAGGCGCTCCGGGGCAACCGGTCAGCGGCGGGCGTCGAGGCTGAAGCGCCCGGCGCCGAAGGCGACGACCTGGAGCAGACCACCGGCCATCGCCACGTTCTTGAAGAAGTGGATGAACTGGTTCTGGTCGGCGAGGTTGTTATGGAACGCGAGCGCGGTCGCGATCGAGAAGGCCGCCATCACCGCGGCGACCAGCCGGGTGCGGTAGCCGAGGATGAGCGCAATGCCGCCGCCGACTTCGATAAGGATCGCAATGATGAGGGCGAGCGTCGGAAAGGGCAGGCCGACCGACTGGATATAACCGATCATCATCGCGGGTGCGGTGATTTTCGATATGCCTGACAGCAGAAAGATCGCGGCAATCAGGATGCGGCCGACAAGCGGAAGTGCGGCCGGGCCGATGCTCCGGGCGGAAAGTCCAACTTCGATCGATGCCGGGGCGGTAGCAGTGTTAGACATGGGATAGTCCTTCCTGGGCGGCACCACCACCATGGAGCGCCGCGGCGATCCTCATGTGGTCGTGACCGGGTTGCCGGAGTACCCGAATAATATGGAAGATTAGGTTCGATAAATTCGACAAGAATGTCGCGACGCAAACGCCGCCCCCTCCCCCAAAGAGGAAAACAGAGTGTGCCAACAACTCCAGACCGCCCAGAGAGTCGAGTTTCTCAGCGGCCTGCTAGATCGCCGGCATCGCGGCATCCACGATCTCGTCGCCGCGCGCGAACCAGGTGCCCGGGCGTGCCGCGAGCGTTGCGAGCAGGGCCTCGAACGCGCCGATACGATAGGGCAGTCCCATGATGTAGGGCGTGACGTTCAGCGGCAGTATCCGTCCGCCGAATGTCGCGCTCTCGCGTTCGAGCAGATCATAGGCGTCGATCATCTGTTCGGCGTAGGAATCGACTGAATGCTGTTGCGCGACCAGGATCTGTCGATCTGACAGTTCGTGATTGAGCGGCAGGTTGACGATCTCGCCCGCCTGCGTGGTGAAGCGATAGGGCAGTTCGTCGTTCACCCAGTCGCACATATAATCCAGCCCCGCCTCGACCAACAGGCCGGGCGTTGCGAAGCTCTGCGAACGCGCGATCGAGTGCCAGCCGCGCGGGCGCATGCCGGAGGCTTTTTCAAGCGACGCGAGCGCGCTCAGGATCAGCGCGCGCTCCTCGTCCGGATCGATATCGCTGGCGATCGTGCCGTTCATGTCGGTCGAATGGGCGACGATCTCATGGCCCGCCGCAACGATATCGGCGATGATCGAGGGGTAGCGATCGGCGATCGCGCTGTTGACCGCAACCGACACCCGCGCACCGATCTTCGCGAAGGCATCGAGCAGGCGGTAGAAGCCCACCCGCGTGCCATATTCGCGCGCGGTATAGTGGCGGTAGTCGGGATAGGATGTCTGCATGTGCCCGGGGGCGCGAAACGGCTTGTCCCGTGGCACGATCGGAAACCATTCGAGATTGACCATGACCCACACGGCGACGCGCTTGCCGTTCGGCCAGGCGATCGGCGCGCGTTCGCTCATGCTCGACCACGGATAGAATTCATGGTCCATGCCGTGACGGCGCTTCGGATAGTCGAGATAGGAGGAATCGAGCGCCATCAGCGGGCCTCCGTCTTGTAGCGCGCCGCATCGGCGGCTGCGGCGTCATAGTCATGAGCCAGGAAATGATCGGCAATGTCGCCGCTGCGCGTGATCCACGCCCGGCCGTCGGCGGCGATATGGCGCAAGACCTCCTCGAACGGCCCGATTCGATGCGGCTGGCCGATCAGATAGGCATGCAGCGGAATGCACATCACCGTCCCGGACGCGGCCCCCTCAGCCGCGAGCCGATCATATTGGCGGATCAGCGTTTCGGCATAATCGCGCGGGCTCATATTATAGACTGAGAAGCCGTAATGGTCGTTGACCTCCAGGCTATAGGGCATCGACACCAGCCGGCCCGATGCGACATGTACCGGCCCAGGCTGGTCGTCATGATACAGGTCGCAGGTATAGGTCAGGCCATATTCGGCGATCAGGTCCAGCGTGCGCGGCGTATGGGTCAGCGCGGGAGCAAGCCAGCCCTTGATCGTCTGGCCGGTTGCCTCGCGGACAGTCCGGATCGCATCCTCAATCAGGGCGCGCTCCTGCGCTTCGTCCATGCCGTAGGAATAGCGCGTGTTATACACGCCGTGGCTGAAGAACTCCCAGCCCAGCGCGTTGACCTGCGCGACGATCTCCGGATGGTGCTGGCACATCGCGACCGACAGCGAGACCGAGCCCTTGAAACCGTGACGCTCCATGACATCGACGAGCCTCTGGTGGCCGACGCGGTTGCCATAATCGCGATGGCTATAGCCGACCACGTCGGGATGCGGCTTCGTCCAGCTTTTGCGGTGCGGATTGGCTGGTGGATCAAGTTCGTAGAATTCGATGTTCGGCGATACCCATACGGCGACTGACTTGCCGTTCGGCCAGGCGATCCTGGCGCGGTCGCGATAGGGGCGGAAATCGTACAGGCCGGGATCGGCTTCACCCTCCCACATCAACGCGCCTCCAGCCAGTCGATCACCGTCTGCACGGGTTCGACATCGGCGTATTTCAATTGCAGGTCGGTCAGGTTGGCGAAGTGATAGCTCTCATGCTTGTCGGCGCAGGTCTCGATCGGCACGATCGTGCGGTAGCCGCGCGACAGCGAATCTACCGCGGCGGCCCGCACACAGCCCGACGTCGATCCGCCGGTGATGACCACCGTGTCGACCTTGTGCCACACCAGCAGGCTCTGAAGCGGCGTTTCGAAGAAGGGCGAGGGCATGCGCTTGGTGTAGATCGTATCCCTGGCATGATCGATCTCGCAGCGATCGTCGAAAGCGTGACGGCGCGATTCATATTTGATGTTCTGCAGGGAATCCGGCGTGTTCGTCCGCGTGCCCCACACGCCGGCATCGGACGCATCCTCGGCATAGGCGACGTGAGTCCAGATCACCGGCATGCCCTTGGCGCGGGCGAGCCGGGAGATCGTGTTGACATGCTCGATCTGCCGCGGATCGGTTTCATAGGCGGTCTTGAACTCTTCGATCCGCGTGTAGGCGTTCTGGAAATCGACGTTCACGATTGCAAGCTTCTCGCCGAAGCCGAATTTGCTGCGCGCTGGGTTCGCCATGACTTCGTCGAACAATTGCCGCGCGGTCTTGCCGTCGCTGACCATCTTCGTGCCGACGATATTCATGATGCCTCCTTGATCCGACGCGTGCCGGCCGTGTTGAAACCCAGCGGCAGGCCCGCGTCGGGAATGAAACCATAAAGCGGTTCGCCAGGCATCGCGCGACACAGGATATCGCGTACCGCGATCAGCCGGTCGATATCGATCCCGGTGCGCAGGCCCATCGCTTCCAGCATGAACACCAGATCCTCCGTCACGATATTGCCCGAGGCGCCGGGCGCGAACGGGCATCCGCCGAGGCCGCCGAGCGAAGAATCGAGTGTCGTCAGCCCACAGTCCAGCGCGGCGAGCGCGTTGGCAAGGCCGAGCCCGCGCGTGTTGTGCAGATGGATGCCGGTCAGCGCCTGCGGTCCCACGACACCGTGCAGCAGGGCGATCAGCCGCCTCACCGCCGCTGGATCGGCATAGCCGGTCGTATCGGAAATGCCGATCTCGTCACATCCGGCGGCCATCAGCCCCTCGGCTAGACGGGCGATCTGCGCGTCGGGAATTGGTCCCTCCAATGTGCAGCCGAACGCTGTCGACAGGCTGCCTTCGAAATGCGGACGCCGCTCCGCCGGCAGGGTTGCGATCAGTCCCGCAATCTCCTTGGCCTCGGCCAGTACCTGGTCGTGCGTGCGACGCAGATTGCGCAGGGAATGCGTTTCGGACACCGACAGGGGCAGGGTAATCTTGTGCGCGCCCGCCTCGATCGCCGCCACGGCGCCGCGCATATTGGGCACGAGCACCGCGACGGTCAGGCCGGGGATGGCCCGCGCATGGGCGACGATCTCCGCAGTGTCGGCGAGCTGCGGCAGGATGCTTGCCGGTACAAAGCTGCCGACCTCGATCTCGCGCACGCCTGCCGCCGCTTCGGCATTGATCCACGCTTTTTTGGTTTCGGTCGGCATGATTTGGGATACGCTTTGCAACCCGTCCCGCGGGCCGACTTCGCTGACCAGGATGTCGATGCCGGAAATGGCGGCGTCGGGAATGTCGAGGCCTTGCATGGGGTTCACGATCGATCCGCCCTTTCGTTGCTGGTTGCGTTATTTGTCATAAGTCTATAGCAAATCAGCGACGCCATTCAAGGCGCGTGACACCAATATCGAGAGATGGATGCAAACGAGCGCTTTCCCACTGGCTGGTCTGAAAGTCATTGAGTTTACCCATATGGTGATGGGCCCGGCGGTCGGCGTGATCCTCGCCGATCTGGGGGCTGAGGTCGTGAAGGTCGAGCCGATCGGCGGCGACCAGACGCGCGACCTGCTCGGTTCGGGCGCGGGGTATTTCCCCATGTTCAACCGCAACAAGCGCAGCATTTGCCTCGATCTCAAAAGCGCCGATGGGCTTGAGGTCGCACGGCGCCTGCTTGCCGATGCCGATATCCTGATCGAGAATTTCCGCCCCGGCACGCTCGCCAAGCTTGGCCTGTCCTATGAGTCGCTCAAGCAGGACAATCCCCGGCTGATCTATTGTTCGGCCAAGGGCTTCCTTGCCGGCCCCTATGAACAGCGGACCGCGCTGGACGAGGTGACCCAGATGATGGGTGGCCTTGCCTATATGACCGGTCCCCCGGGACGGCCCCTGCGCGCCGGTTCCTCGGTGATCGACATTACGGGCGGCATGTTCGGGGTGATCGGCATTCTTGCAGCGCTTGAGCGTCGTCACACGACCGGGGAAGGCGGCGAAGTGCGCTGCTCGCTGTATGAGACGACCGCCTTCCTGGTTGGTCAACACATGGCGCAGGCGGCAGTGACGGGGCAGGCGGCGCGGCCGATGCCGGTACGAATCTCGGCCTGGGCGATCTACGATGTGTTCGACACCGCGCTGGCGGACGAGCAATTGTTCGTGGGCGTGGTCAGCGATACCCAATGGACCGCATTCTGCAGCGCCTTCGGCCTCGAGGCGCTGGGCGACGATCCGCGCTTCGCCAAGAACAATCAGCGAGTGCTCGCGCGCGACGAGATACTCCCCCAGATTCGCGCACTGTTCGGCGCGATGTCGCGTGCCGACCTGATCGCCAGGCTCGAAACGATCGGGCTGCCGTTCGCGCCCATAACCCGGCCGGAGGATCTGTTCGACGATGCGCATCTCAATGCCGGGGGACTGATCGACCTGACCCTGCCGGGTGGCCGTACGACCAAGCTGCCTGGACTGCCCGTCGAACTGGACGGAGAGCGGTTGAGTCTCCGCCGCGACATCCCCGGCATCGGTGCCGACAGCGACGCGGTGCTCGCCGAACTGGGCTATGCGGCATCAGCGATCGCCGACCTCAGGGCGAGCGGGGGAGTCGCCTGATCGTGGGACGCACGCTGTTCGACAAATTATGGGACATGCACGCGGTCGCGGATCTTGGCGAAGGCACCAGCCTGTTGTTGGTCGACCGGATCCTGCTGCACGAACGAACCGGCGGTGTCGCGCTGGAAAGCCTGGCGGATGCCGGCCGTGCGGTCGCCGATCCGCGTCAGGTCTTCGTGACGATGGACCATATCGTCGACACCCTGCCGGGTCGTGGCGACAGGACGATCATGCCGACCGGCACGCAGTTCATTACCGCGACGCGGAGAGGTGCGCTCGATGCCGGGCTGACCCTGTTCGACATTGGCGATCCGCGCCAGGGCATCGTTCACGTCATCTCGCCCGAACAAGGCATTGTGCTGCCGGGTCTGTCGCTGGTTTGTCCCGATAGCCACACCTGCACGCAAGGGGCGCTCGGCGCGCTCGCCTGGGGCATCGGTTCGACCGAGGCTGAACACGCGCTTGCCACCGCCACGTTGCGCGTGCGCAAGCCGAAGACGATGCGCATCACCATCACGGGCCGGCTCGGCACGGGCGTGACCGCCAAGGATCTCGCCTTGCACATAGTGTCGCATTTCGGTTCCGCCGGGGCCAGTGGCCACCATCTGGAATATGCCGGGGAGGCAGTCCGCGCGCTCGATGTCGAGGCCCGGCTGACGCTATGCAACATGGCGACCGAACTCGCCGCCTTCTCGGCGATCATCGCGCCGGACGAGACCGTGTTTTCCTTTCTGCAAGGCCGGACCTATGCACCGACCGGTACCGGCTGGGACGACGCGGTGGCCTTCTGGCGGACGCTGCAGTCGGACGATGGTGCAGTGTTCGACAGCGATCATGTCATCGATGCCGGCGCCGTGTCGCCGATGGTTTCCTGGGGAACCAGTCCGCAACAGGCCGTGGCGCTCGGCGATCCTGTGCCGGCGTTCGATGCGGCAGCCGCCGGCACGCGGGCAAGCCACGACCGTGCGCTCACCTATATGGGGCTTCAACCCGGCGACCGGCTGGATACACTGCCGATCGACGCCGCATTCATCGGGTCCTGCACCAATGCGCGCCTTTCGGACCTGCGCCGCGCCGCGGCGATCCTGCGCGGGCACAGGGTGGCGGCCAGTGTTAAGGCGATTTGCGTGCCCGGCTCTACCGCGGTCAAGGCGGCAGCGGAGGCCGAAGGGCTCGACCGGATCTTCCTCGATGCAGGCTTCGAATGGCGCGAGGCGGGCTGTTCGATGTGTTTCTTCGCCGGGGGGGAGAGCTTCGGGTTCAGGCAACGGGTCATCACCTCAACCAACCGTAATTTCGAAAGCCGGCAGGGTCCGGAAACCCGGTCGCATCTCGCCTCGCCGGAAACAGTCGCTGCCTCGGCGATCGCCGGGCATATCGCCGATCCGCGCATGGTGGCGGCATGAGCGCGGCACCGTTCCGCGCGTTGAACGCGGTCGCGCTCCCGCTGCTGCGCGACAATATCGATACCGATGCGATCATCCCGTCGCGCGAGATGAAGTCGGTGTCGAAAACGGGCCTTGCCGAAGGCCTGTTTGCCGGCTGGCGCTATACCGAGATTGGCGGACGCGATCCCGATCCGGCCTTTGTGCTCAATCGTCCGGAATATGAGACGGCACGGATCCTGATCGGCGGGGCCAATTTCGGCTGCGGATCGAGCCGGGAGCACGCCGCCTGGGCGCTGGCCGAATATGGCTTCCGCGTGGTGATCGCGCCGGGGTTCAATCCCATCTTCCGCGGCAATTGCGTGCGCAACGGCATCGTGCCGGTCGAGCTGGCCGAAGAGGCGGTGCGCGAGATCGCCGGGCTGGTGGACGCGAGCGATGGTCGGGAAACCGTCACCGTCGATCTGGAGACTGTCCGAGTCACGGTGGCGGACCGCGCATGGTCGTTCCAGATCGAGGACGAGGCGCGGCGCATGCTGCTGCTCGGCATCGATGCGATCGACCTGACGCTGGAGCGCGGGGCGGAAATCGATGCTTTCCGCACCCGCGACCGGGCCCTCAGGCCCTGGGCCTATCTTCACGCGCCATGAAGCAATCCCTTCCAGCGCCGCGCCGCCCGGCCGCTCATGGATTATCAGGCCGATATTACCCGAGATATCCGTGATTCCGGCGCGGTGGTGGCCAACGCAAGGTGATCAACGATCCAGCGGGCCGCCCAGGCGATCCATGAAGAAGCGCATGATACGCTCCACGCCATAGGGTTCGGCGCCCACGTGGTGCGGAGCATCGGGAACGACGAGCAGATCGAACTGCTTGTTCGCGCGGACCAGGGCGTCGATCAGCTTGAAGCCCGATCGCATGGGCACGATTTCATCGATCCCGCCGTAGATGAGGAGAAGACTGCCTTTCATCTGACCGGCCAAGCGAACATTGCTGATGAGATCGAAATAGTCCCGTGCCTGTTTCGATTGTGAAGGAACACCGAAGAAGCGTTCGTTGCTGGTGTCGCCCGGGAAATCGATCCACTCTCCCGGGCCGACGCTCGACACGCAGGCCTTGTAGAGATCCGGGTGGAGCAGCATCGCGCGCAGCGATCCGTATCCACCAAAGGATTGGCCGGTGATGCCGACCCGCTCAAGGTCGAGATAGGGCCGCGTCTTGCCCAGATTGCGAAGCGCGGCTGCGTGATCGGCCGATCCAAAGGGATCGTCGGTTCCGCGGAAAGTGTCGCGGAACTCGCGCGATCTATAAGCGGTGCCCCGGCCGTCGAGATACACGACGATGAAGCCGAGTTCGGCCGTCGCCTGGGGCTGCATGTAGTCGAGATAGCCACGGAATGTAGAGGGCGCGAATTTGCCCTGGGGGCCCGGATAGGTCTGCTCGATGACCGGGTATTTCTTGTTCGGATCGAAATTCCTCGGCTTGTAGATGACGCCGTAGAGATCGGTCGTGCCGTCTGCTGCCTTGGTGACGAATTGTTCCGGCGGTTTCCAGCCGGTGGCGCGCAAGGCGCTGTCGTCTGCTTCGCCCAGCTTGGCGACCATTTTCCCCGATGCCGCGCGGATGACGAACGTCGCCGGTGCCGTCGCGGTGGAGAAGCTGTCGACGAAATATCGCCCGCTCGGCGAAAATTCCGATCCGGATTGCGGCCCTTCCCAGAAATCATGATCCGCATCGAATTCATGATCGGCATCTTCGGGCGTCAGAAGCTGAGGCGTGCCACCATCAAGGCCGACCCTGTAGAGGTGACGGTAATAGAGATTGCGGCCCTGCTCGCGACCGGGCGCGGTGAAATAGACCTGCCGATGCGCCTCGTCGATATGAACCAGGTCGGCGACGACCCAGGGGCCCTTGGTCAGCTGGCGCTTCACGGCACCGGTTGCGACATCGTAGAGGTAGAGATGCCCCCAGCCGTCGCGCTCCGAATACCAGATCGCTTCTCGTCCATTCTTCAGGACGTGAACGTTCGGGCGAGCATAGTCATAGGGGTTCAGGCGAAGGCTGAAGCGCCCCTCCTCCGTCACGACGTCCCGAACCATGCCGGTCTTCGTGGCGATCTGGGTCAGCCGATAACGTGTGCCGCCCCGGTTGGCGGAGATGATGAAGGCGTCTCCGGCTGTATCCCACCGGATGAACCCACCCAGAGTGAAATAGGGTAGGGCCCAGTCGTTCATCGATTGAGGATCGATCTTCACGGGTGTCGCGGTGCCCGCAGGGACATCGATGATCGTCATCGCGCTGTCGGCGCGTTGCGGATCGTTCGGAACCGCGGCGTGCCGGATATGCATCACCGGATCAGCCCGGTCGGGAGGGAGGTATTCGGTCAGGACCAGGCGAGCGGGTATGGTGCGCAAATCCTGCCGGAGCGCCAAGATGTAATGGCCATCCGGAGACCAGTGTACCCCAAGTAACGGCGCCGGCACGCCGGCACGCCGGGTCGCGACCTTGGCTTCGTCGATATAGGCGTCCGTATCGCCATAGGCGAAGTCCTTGATGCCGTCGTGCGTCAGTTGCCGTTCCTGCCCGCTGGCGAGCATGCGTAGCCAGAGGTCATGGTCACGCAGGAAGACGGCGCTTTTGCCATCGGGGGACAAGACAAGGCCGCCAGCCTGATCCCTATCGGTTTTGCGCGCGCAGATGACCTTTTCGAGATCACAGCGAAACTGTGCGTCTTCTATCCCCACTGTCAGGTGTCGCGGATCGCTCGAAAATTCCAGTGAGGTCAGCGAAAGGTTGCTGCCTTCGAGCGTTTCGCCGGTCGCCTTGCCGAGCGCTGTCGCCAGGGCCTGATGATCGAAGGCCGGGCGGCGCTTGCCGGTCGATGCGTCGACCAGCAGATACTCACTGCCCTGCGCGAGCTCATGCCGGAACCAGAAGCTGTCGCCAGTGCCGGTCCAGTTCACCTTGATCATATGGTTGCGTATCTTCTTGCGCAACTTGCCGCTCGTGAAGGGAAGGGCCTTGCTCAGGCGTGCCGCATTGTCCGGGGCGGGGCTGGCCATGGCGCTGGTCGAACCGCCTATCAGGCTGAGCGCAAATCCCACGGCCAGATATGACCGGAACTGAAAAACTTGATGTCCCATCACGCGAATAACCCCGTTGTTCCGGTTGAAGGCAGGTCCAGAAAAGCCGCTCGATGCGGCGAAGCGCGGCAACTTCAGAATTTCGCCCGCACGTCGATCCCCATCGTGCGGGGGCGTCCCGCGGCGATCCGAGGCCGATTGGGATCCTCGATGGCGAGTGGCGGAACGTCGGCCAGGTTGGCGATCTTGTCGAAGACGTTCTTGATGAAGAACGTGACGTTGAAACGCTCGAAATCAGTGCCGAAGCGCAGGTTGGCGAGATCGTAGGCGGGGCGGATTCGGCCGGTCAGCAGATTGCTGCGGCTGAGGCTGCTGCCGACATGGGAGATGTCGCCATGAAATGTCAGCGGCAGATTGGCCATCGCGAATTTATAGTCAGCCGAGGCGGTCAGATTCCAGCGGGGAACCTGCTGGATACGTGCGCCGGGCGTGAGGATGGCAAGCGCACCGGGGTCGGTAATTCTGGCGTTGGTGTACCCCACGCCGGCACCGAGAACGAGACCCTTCGCAGGGCTGGCCTGAGCCTCGAGTTCAAATCCCTCGCTACGGGCATGGCCGCCATTCTGGTCAATCGAAAAGCCGCAGGCGAGGGCAACGCTCTGCTGGATGTTCGACCATTCGACGCGAAACCCGGTCGCGTTGACGATCAGGCGACCGTTGAGAAGGGAGGATTTGACACCTGCCTCATAGCTCCAGACGGAATCGGATCGATAGGACCGCGCGGCCTCGGCACTTATCCCCAAAGCCTGCCGGTCGGCCGCGCAGGCGCTTTCGGAATATCCGTTCGCGCCACCGACGCGGAAGCCCTTTGCCGCGTTGGCGAACAAATTAATGTCAGAGCTTAGCGCATATTTGATCCCGAACTTCGGGTTGAAGCCGCTTTCGCGCTGAACTTGATTGAATGTCCCCGCGCCGGACCCGACCGCGAACCCTCCCTGGCTCACCGCGAGAGTGACCGTGTTCTGGAAATAGCGCAGTCCGGCGATCAGTTGGAGTTTGTTGGTCACATCGAGATTGGCCTCGCCATAGACAGCCTTTTCGACAGTCCTGTTTTCCGATTTGTAGTTGTACAGGTCTCCGATGCCATCGATGATATTTGGTGGAATCTGCACCAGATTATTGGATTTCTGGTAGAAGGCACCGAGAGTGACCTGCAAGGGGCCTTTGAATTCGGACGTGAAGCGAAACTCCTGTACAAAGGTTCGCGCACGGCTCGATCCGCGGAAGAGCGAAGGCGTGGTGAATCCCAGCAGCGCGGAGATGGCTTCCGACGCATTTTCCGAATCCGACGTGTCACGGTTGAACTGAGACGTCACGGAGACGAATTCCCCGAAACCGGCACCGTAGCGGCTGGTCAGGCTGAACAAATTCCAGTCGTCGGACCCGCCCTCGTCAAGATCGAACAGCCGCTGCTGGACAAAATTGTCGGCGACGACATCAGCATATGGCTGAGCATTGGTGCGAGAGCGCTGCACAACCACTCTCGGCGTAATGCTGATCGCATTGTCCAGAAGCTGCAGGCGGGCGGCGATCGCGGCGCCGTAGCGCCGGGTCGATCCGACATTGTCCCGCGGGCGATATTGCGTTGGAGCATCAGCGGACGGAATGCGCGTGAAGACGCCCGATTGATAATCCCAGAATGCGAAAGCGCGTATGCCAAGCGTGTCGGTCACCACAGGAATATTCACCGATCCGTCGACGGTCCCGTTTGCGGCGCCACGACGAGTGGATGAAACAATGGCGTGACCGCTGCCGCTGAATTCATCCAGATCCGGCTGTCGGGTGATGAGTCGCACCGTGCCGCCCATCGAGCGTGCTCCGTAGAGCGTTCCCTGCGGGCCGCGCAGCACCTCGATGCGCTCAAGGTCGACAACCTGCGGATCGACGCTGCCAGGAAGGGGGGTCTCGTCCAGGTAGACGCCCGTTGTATTGGTCCCGTAGATCCCGCGCAGCGAGATCGCCTGGCCCAGCCCGCCGATACTCGACCCGCCCTGCGCAAAGGACAGGTTGGGCACCCGCGTCGCATAATCCTGGAAGGAGCGAAAACCTTCCTTCTGGATCTGATCGGCGCCGAGCACGGTAATGCTGAGCGGCACCTTCTGAACGCTCTGGGCCCGCCTCTGCGCGGTGACGACGATATCGTCGATGCCCGAATCCTGCGTTTGCGCGGCGCCGGACTCTTCTGCCTGCTGAGCATTGGCAGAGGTCGCTGCCACCTGGGTCATCACCAAGACAGATGGTGCCAGCAAGCCCATCCTTATCGCTGCACGCATGATTCGACCCCGAGATAAAAGTGAGAAGGTTCTCAACTTTTACTCAAATTCCCATCTTGTCAACCATCCCCATTTTTTGCCGATGTTCAGCCGATTCACCCCGGCAAGATGGCATTCGCAAATGCCTTGACGGCGCGCGGCAGATTGCGAGGCAAGGATTCATCGGGGTAGAGCACGCGCAGCCACAAGACGCTCGTTGCGTCGGCAACCATGTCATCATCGCCATGAAGATTCTGTAATAGCGCGAGAAAATCTCTGTCCGGATAGATGATCAGCTTGCGGAGCAATTCGTCCATCATTGCGCCAAGCAGATACACGGCGAAGAGAGTCGGGGCCTGGTCGATGACGCCGCGACGCCGTGCGACACTTCGCGCCACATGGCCAAACCAGTTGCGATTGGCCCGCTGCACGACCGCTGCGAAATCCGCATTCTCGTCGCCGAGCTGCAGAACGCATCGCATGAGGCCTGGATTGGCGCGTGCAACGGAAATCCATCTACGGTTTGCGCGCCGAATGGCCTTGAAGGGGTGCTCGGTGGTGTCCGCCAACTCCGAGGGCAGCAGCACGAATTCGTCGAGAAGGGTTGTCAGGACGGTGATCGTAGAATCAGTCTTGTCCTTGAAATATATATAGAAAGAACCTTCGGCAACGCCCGCGCGCGCGGCGATGTCACCTGCCTTTGTCGCGAGATAGCCTTTCTCCTCAAGCACCTCCGCGGCAGCGATCTTCAACCGCTCGCGGGTGCGCATGCCTTTCTGCTGAGGCGGATTCTGGGCCAGTCGCTCTTTCAGAAAGGTGATGAAGCAAGGATTCTCGGAGATCATTGGGCGGGCCGGGGCAGGAGGGCCTTGACTCGATTAAAAACTGAGATAGTTCTCATATTAATTCTCCCAAAAACGGAAATCATAATGAGCGACGCAGCGCATACAAATGGCCTCCTGTCGGTCGAGCCGGGTGCCCTGATCGGGGTATCGGACTGGATGACGATAACTCAACCCATGATCGATCGCTTCGCAGAGGCTACGCTCGATGGCGATCCGATGCACATCGACCAGGAATGGGCGCGCGCTGAGACACCCTTTGGTGGTACGATCGCGTTCGGATTCCTCACCATGTCTTTGCTGACCCACATGCTCCATACCGTGCAACCCCGCGACCGGCGCTCGCAGGTCGCGACCGCTGGCTATTATCTCAACTACGGCTTCAATCGCTTGCGGCTGATCTCTCCCGTCGCGACGGGGAGCAGTGTGCGCGGGCGGTTCGAACTGATGGATCGCCGCAAGGATGAACGCGGCCGCGCGCGACTGACGATCGGCGCAACCGTGGAAATCGAGAATGCGGAGAAGCCGGCACTGGTGGCGGAATGGCTTTCCGTCTGGGTTCCTCCCGCAGGGCATCAGGGGGCGTGAGCGTCATGCGGGATGACGAACGCCATGCCGAGCGGATCAGTGATTTCGTCTTCTTTCACGCACAGACACAGCCGGACGCGATCGCGCTCGTGCTTGGAGATCGCCGCTGGACTTATGCCGCTCTCGCTTCGGCCATAGACTCGCTGGCGAGTGCCATGGTGGCCGCAGGCATTGCGCGGGGCGATCGCGTCGCGACATTGCAGACGCCGCATCCCGACTATCTGATCGCGCTTCTCGCCACCGCGTCGATCGGTGGCATCTGGGTCGGATTGAATCCCCGATACCAGATCGCCGAGCTCCGACACGTTCTGGAAGATGCTGAACCGAAACTGCTCCTTGCCCGCAGCGAGGTCGCCGGTCGCAGCTACGAGAGGGAATTGGTCAGCCTTTGTGCCGATTTGCCGGCAATCCGGAAGCTCGTCATCTTCGACGGTGATCCCGGGGTGCCCGGCGCAGCGACGATGGCCGACTTCCTGCGCGATGGCCACTCGCTCCCGCGGGAGCAGCTTCGCAAGGCGCGATCAGGCGTCGGCGGACGGATACCGTGCCTGATCGTCTATACCTCGGGATCGACCGGGCAGCCGAAAGGCGCCGTCCTGCACCATGCGGGGATCAACGAGTTCTGCGAGACTCAGAACCGGCTCTGGCCGCTCGATCCGCACAGAGTCGTCAGTTATTTCCCCATCAACCATATCGGCGGCGTGGTAGACACGGTGCTGCCCTGCATCGCGGCGGGTGGCACGGTCGTCTTCATGGAGCAGTTCGATCCGGCCGACTGTCTGGCGCTGATGGAGCGTGAGGCAGTCACCTTCTGGATTTCCGTTCCAAGCGGGTTCCGGATGCAGCTCGATCTGCCGGGTTTCGCCGATTATGACCTGTCGGCGGTTCAACTCATCGTCTGGGAGGGGGCAGAGATGCCCGCCGACATGATCGCGCGATTGCTGCAGATCTGCCCGAAGCTGGCGACCAATTATGGAATGACCGAGACGACGAGTGCGATCACCGTCGTCGAGCCAACCGACGATATCGACATCCTGTCCCGCTCGGTTGGCTCGGCCTTCCCGAATGTCGAGATCAGGCTGGCCGATGCCGAGGGTGTCGCCGTAGCCGATGGCGCCGAAGGCGAAGTGCAGACGCGATCCGGCCTCAACCTGCTCGGCTATTGGCGTCGGCCGGGTGCGAGCGAGGCATGCTTCACGCCTGACGGCTTTTTCCGCACGGGCGATCTGGCCGTGCAGCACCCGGACGGCAGCTATCGTCTCGTTGGCCGGCTGAAGGAAATGTACAAATCGGGCGGCTACAATGTCTATCCGAGAGAGGTGGAAACCGTCCTGGAGCGACATCCCGCGGTGGCGCTGGCCGCCGTTGTCGCCCGACCCGACCCGGTCTGGCAGGAGATTGGGGTCGCCTATGTTCATCCGTCGGGCGACGTGGATGCTGAAGCCCTGGAAGCGCATTGTCGGGAGCATCTCGCCAACTACAAGATTCCCAAGGTCTTCGTGATCGAACCCGATCTGCCGATGCTCCCCATCGGCAAGATCGACAAGCAGGAGCTCGCACGGCGGGCTCGAGAACTCGCTTCGTAAAGATGGATTCACGCAATGCTGCCGCCCGATTCAGCATGCGCCATTTCGCGGAACCCTGTCGTCAATTTGCTGCCGGAAAGAAAGAAATCATGGATTTGAATGAAGCGGTTCAGCGCTCCTTTTCGACCAGCTATTCCGAGGCTCGGGAGCGCTTCCTTGCTGCAGCACGGGAGGCTGGAGCTGCGATGGCCCATTTCCCATGCCCCGCCCATGGCCCTGCCGGGGAAGTGCTGGCGATGGATGTGGCCTATATCGAAGGCGCAGGTCCCGATATCGTCGTCATTTCGTCGGGGGTGCATGGCGTCGAAGGGTATGCCGGCTCAGCGGTGCAGATCGATACGCTGCTACGCGGCTGGTCAGCCGACGGGCCTGGCCTGCTCTTGATACACTTCGTCAATCCCTATGGCATGGCCTGGACCTGCAGTGACAATGAGGATGGCGTCGACCTCAACCGCAACTTCCTCGATTTCAACCAGCCGCCCGGGCACAATCATCTATATGATGAGGTCGAAAGCTTCGTTTGCTGCCCTGATCTGAAGGGAGAGGGGCGCGTCGCCGCGGATGCGGCGATGAATGCCTATATCGAGGAAAGAGGCTTCGATAATTTCATCAGAGCGATCGCCGATGGCCAGCATCACCGACCCGGCGGCTATCTTTACGGCGGGCACGCTCCCGTCTGGTCCAATCTCACATTGCGCAAGATCCTTCGGGAGTACACCCGGGGTGCGCGACGGGTTGCGGTCATCGACGTGCACACCGGCCTTGGCGATCGTGGGGCGGCGTTGATGCTTTGCATCAATGCGCCTGGGCCTGCCGCGGATCGCGCTTCCAGTTGGTGGGACAATCTGGTTCTCGTCCCCAGCGCTGATTTTCCCTTTGCGCCGGTCGGGACCTTTGTCGGCTCCATCTGGGATTTTGGCCTGGATTCGGAACTGACGGTCGCCGCGCTCGAGGTCGGCACTGAGCCGGTTGAACGTGCCTTTGGTGCCCTGCGCAATCGTAAATGGCTCGAAAAATACGGCGTTTTCGACAGCCCGGAGACGCCGCCGATCCTGGAGGAAATGCACGCCTGCCTTGCGCCTGGCGATGTCGAATGGCGCAGCGCGACGCTCAGCGCGGGACGCAAGGCGTTGGACGCAGCTGTGGCCGGTATTGCCCGCGGCGATTGAAAGGCACCAGTTCCCGGCCGGGTGGCACTTTCGACCATATCGGGCCCGCATGGCCGGCACGTTTTTACCGACAAGAATAAATCGATAATAATTCCAGGGGAGGGGCACGATGCTGCACCTGAAAATATGAGCGCTACCAATCCAGGTGCGCCGCGATGGCATTGGTGGAGTCGCCGCAACTACACGCTATTCATCCTAACGACCGTCTATGCACTGAACATTGCCGACCGGTTTGTCCTGGGCACATTGATCGAGCCGATAAAAGCCGAATTCCATTTATCCGATGGAGGGGTCGCGTTTCTGACCGGCGTCGCGCTGGCGATCTTTTATGTAGCCGCCGGCATTCCGCTCGGCCTCCTGGCCGACCGGACGAACCGTCGCAACATGATCGCATGGGCGCTCCTCCTCTGGTCGGGGTTCACCTTGCTGTGCGGCTTCAGTCAGACCTACTGGCACCTTCTGCTTGCCCGGATCGGGGTGGGAGTGGGAGAAGCCGGAGGAACACCGCCTTCGCAATCGCTGCTTGCGGATGAATTTCCGGCCGCCAGCCGCGGTTCGGCCATGTCGGTCTTCTCGATCGGGTCAACGATGGGAGCAGCCCTCGGTATGGCGGGCGCGGGCTGGCTCACCGATCTCTACGGGTGGCGACAGAGCCTTATCGTATTCGGTGCGATCGGCCTGCCGCTCGCGCTGCTGGTCCGCCTGTCGCTGCGGGAGCCAGTACGCGGCGCGACGGATGACATCCAACGCGATGCTGCGGTCAGCACGCCGGGTATCGTCGACACGCTTCGCTACATTCGCGCGCATGCCGCCATCCTCCATGTCCTGCTCGGCGCGACAGTGGTCACCTTCTCGGGCGCGGGATTATTGTGGTGGACATCGGCCTTTCTGATGCGCTTCCACGGTCTCTCGGCCGGCGAGGCGGGCATGTCCCTGGGGATCATGAGCGCAGCTGGCGGCTCGCTGGCGATGCTGGGAACCGCCTGGGTCATGGTGCGGCTCTCGTCCCGCGATCCGCGCTGGCAGGTCTGGCTGGTGGCCCTGGTCAGCGTTGCTGTGATTGTCCCCGGGGTCATCGCCTATTCGACGCATTCGCTTGGCATCGCGACGCTCGCGCTTTGGATTTTCGTGCCAGCGAGCTGCATCTATATCGGCCCGACTCTGGCGCTTTGCCAAAGCCTCGTCCCCGCCGAGATGCGCGGCCAGACCGTCGCGATTCTGCTCTTCACCGCGAACATCGCCAATCTGGTGGTTGCCCCCCAGCTCATCGGTTCCGCATCCGATTTTATCGGCCCGTTTCTCGGCGATCCTCATCAATCGCTCCGCTGGGTGCTGGTGGTGTGCAGCTTCACCGGCATCTGGGGCGGCTGGCACTATTACGCCGCCGGCCGCACGATCAGGGAAGACATCCTGTGAGACGTGGAGGCGGGCTCTCGCGATTGCGCCCCCCCCCCGCCTGCGGGCTACGACACCATGATCGGCTAGAATTCTATCTCATGAGCCATGCCACTGTCGCGTGCCCGCGCCAGCGCGAGCGCGGCAATCGCGATATCCTGAACCGCCACGCCCGAACTGTCGAATATCGTTGTCTGGCTGTCGCTCGTTCGGCCAGTCGCCGTGCCGTTGATGACGGCACCGAGCGGGGTGATGTGGTCCGGGTCGATGCGGCCCGAGCGGCAGGCGTGCTGGAACTCGCCGATCACAATGGACTGAGTGACCAGGTCGGTGAACAGCAACGCGGATTCGACAAGGGTGGAAGGAAGTTCCTGTTTGCCGGGGCCATCGGCACCCATCGCTGAGATATGAATGCCGGGCGTCGCCAGCGCAGCGTCGAAAAGCGGCTTGGTCGATGCAGTTACCGTGCACAGGATATCGGCCTGCGTCACCGCCTCCTCGATCTCCACGGCGCGCGCCGGAAGTCCCGCGTCACGAAGTCGCAGGGCGAGCCGCGCCGCGGCCGCTGGATCCCGACCCCATATCGAGATTTGATCGAGCTGACGCACCTGGGCGACAGCCAGGGCTTCATAATAGGCCTGATGACCGCTTCCCAGAATCGAGAGCCGCGATGCCGAGGCGCGAGCCAGGTGCTTCACTGCCACGGCATCGGCCGCGGCGGTGCGTAAAGCCGTGAGGTAACTGGCTGCAACAAAAGCGCAGGGACGGCCGGTGCGGTCGTCGAGCAGCAATGTAGTAGAGCCGTGATTGGCCAATCCTGTGCGGCTGTTCTCTGACCAATAGCTACCCAGCTTGGCTCCAGGATGACGTGAAAGGCCATCATAGCCGGCTTTGACGCCGAGGCGCGTGCCAGGCCCTGGGCCCTGTCCCGAACTGAAAGTAAAAGCACGGCTGATTCCCGAGTCGAGCGAGGCTAGGGCACTCTCGACTGCGGTGATGGCGTCCTCAATGCCGATCAATCGTGCCGCCGTCGCTTCGCTGATCACGACCACAGGGGGCAGGTCGGCGGCATCGCAGGAAGAATCAGTATGGGGCAAGACATGTCCAATTTGGAAAGATATATCCAATTGGGAAAGTATGCCTGAAGCGCGGCCTGTCAAGCAAGGGAGAGGGTTGATTTTCCGCTATGGCCAATCCGCCATCAAGTTCCTATCCGTTGGATTCACGGACGAATACGGCATTATCTGGGAGCGGAAAGCGCGAAATGAACAACAAGGCGACGACGCGAGACCTCGTTCATGCCCGCGTACGAGCGCTGCGGCTCGAGCGTGGATTGACATTGGCTGATATCGAAAAGGCGACGGGCCTCTCGGTTTCGCTTCTGTCGAAGATGGAAAATGGCAAGGTTTCCTTGACCTATGACAAGCTTGCCGCTCTCGCAATGGCACTGAAGATCGATATCGCCGAACTGCTCGCCGCCGAAACGGAAGGGGTAAGGTCAAGCTGGGGACGGCGCACGCTTATCAGGGGAGGAGAAGGGCGCGAAGTAAAAACAGATGCATATCTCTACCGATACCTCGGCGTAGATCTTCTTGATAAACGATTCACACCCATTTGGGGCGAGATTGTCGCGCGCTCGGTAGAGGAATGCGGTGGATTCAGCACGCACAATAGCGACGAGTTCATTTATGTTCTTAAGGGGGTGCTGGAACTTCATACCGACACCTATGCCCCATCGATCCTGAAGGCCGGAGATTCACTCTATTTCGACGGAAGAATGGCGCATGCCTATGTCGCCGCTGGCGAAGAGCCATGTCACATCCTGAGCATATGCTCCCGGGAAGGCGCGTGATATGGAATTATAAGACACATATTATCCCATTAGGCCACTAGTTGACTAATTGGAAAATCTCCTTGAGGATGGCGACACCATAAGGAGAGGGGCGGGCTACAGCCCGTAAAAAAATGAAAACAGACAGCAAGGGGCGCCTCCGGTGCAGGCAGGGTTTTTGCGTCATCGCGATGCTTCTGGTCGGTGTAGGGCAGTCTGCCCTTGCTCAGGCCTCCTCAATCGAAAAGGGTGTGGAAACCGGCGAGGACGCGGTTCCCGTCGAGGATATCGTGGTAACCGCCTCGCGTGCGGCAGGATCCGGCTTCGACGCGCCGACACCCGTTACGACGGTCAGCAAGGCCGAACTGACCAATAGCGGCGTCTCGAACATCGCCGACCTGCTGAACACCCAGATCCCGTCTTTTCGCGCAACCTCCACGCCATCGTCCGCGACGACCCGGACGGCTGGTGCCGGCAATTATCTCGACCTGCGCGGACTCGGGGCTGCCCGGACGCTGGTGCTGCTCGATGGTCGCCGCCATGTTCCGACCACGAACGGAGGACTGGTCAACGCCAATGTCCTGCCGCAACTGCTTGTCGACCGTGTCGATGTGGTCACGGGCGGCGCTTCTGCCGCATGGGGTTCGGATGCGGTTGCCGGTGTCGTCAACTTCATTCTGAAGGACCATATCGACGGATTGATCGGGGAGGTGCGCGCAGGCCTTTCAGGGCGCGGTGACGACAAGAATTATCAGCTCTCGCTTGCCTGGGGCACGAAGTTCGCCGGCGATCGGGGTTCCTTCATGATCGCGGGCGATTTCGCCGACAGCAGGGGAATCAACGATCAAGGCAGTCGTGGCTGGGGGAGAAAGGACTGGCAGGTCATTTCCAATCCCGGCTTCGCGCCGGGCAACGGCCAGCCGCGCAACCTGATCCGGGCCAATGTGCACACCGCTGTCGCAACGCCGGGCGGCATGGTCTTCCTGCCCGATGGCAATGTCGAATTCGGCCCCGGCGGCACCCCGATCCCGTTCATCCCGGGAACCAGCATTGGATCGCTCTATCAGGTCGGCGGCAGCGGGGTGAATCCGGGGCGGTTCAATCAACTCGTCATCCCCGAGCGGCGTGGCAGCGTCTTCGCACGCGCCTCCTATGAGGTCATGGACGATATGACGCTTTTCGCTGAAGGCTCCTATGCCGAATCGCGCAGTCGCTTCGACGTTCTGCCGACGTTCGATTTCGGATCGATCGAAATCAGCCGCAGCAATGCCTTCCTGCCCGCTTCGATTGCCGCCGTCATGGATCGTTATGGTCTGGATACGATCGACATGGGACGGATCAACTATGATTTCGGCTTTATCCAGCCGTTCAACAAGGATCGTGTCTATCGTGCCGTCGCCGGGGTCAAAGGCAAGATCTCTGATTGGACATGGAACGCCTATTATCAACGGGGCGAGGCGCGACACGCCGAAATTCTCTTCAACAATCGCATCAAGAACGACGCATCTGGCAAGCCGGTGTTCGCTGCTGCCGTTGACGCGGTGGTCAATCCGGCAACCGGCGCAATCGTCTGCCGATCGAGCCTCACCGACCCGTCGAGCACCTGCGTTCCGCTCAACCTGTTCGGCGAAGGCGCGCCTTCGGCGGCTGCGCTCGGCTATATCCTCGGAACCTCTTCCCGCTACACGCGGATGAGTCAGGACGTGGTCGCCGCCAACATGCGCGGCGAGCCGTTCTCGACCTGGGCGGGACCGGTGGCGCTCGCATTCGGCGCCGAATATCGCCGTGACAAGACGGTGTACGAGACTGATCCCATCGCCAACGCCAATGGCTGGTTCACTGGCAATGGCCGGTCCTATTCGGGCGAAGTCAGGGTCAAGGAGGGGTATCTCGAAGCGATCGTGCCGCTGCTGCGCGAATCCCCGCTCGGCAAGGCGCTCGATATCAACGGTGCCGTCCGCTACACCGAGTATGATATTCGGGGCAGGGCCTCGTCGCTGCCGGCGACGACATGGAAATTCGGCGTCAGCTACGAACCTGTCTCCGGCGTGCGCCTTCGCGGCACCTATTCACGCGATATTCGTGCACCAAATGCTGACGAGTTGTTCAGTGCCGGCCGTACCGGCCTCGCCACGATCAACGATCCGCGCTTCAACAATGCGCAGGTGCTCGTCACCGTAGCCGAAGGCGGCAACCGCAATCTCAATGCGGAAGTGGCCAAGACACTGACCTTCGGCGCTGTCCTGACATCTAGCTTCCTGCCCGGCCTCCAGCTTTCCGTCGATTATTACGACATCAAGCTGCGCGGCGCGATCGGGACGAACAACGCTCAAAATCTCGTCAACCGCTGCGTGAGCGGCGAGACCGCGATCTGCGCGTACATAGTGCGCAATCCTGCGACCAATATGATCGACCGGGTGAATGCGACGCTCAACAACCTGGCTCAATTGCATACCCGCGGGCAGGATTTCGATCTCAGCTATCGTGTGGCGATCGACGGCGTCGCGGATGACGCAAAGGCAACCTTCCGCCTGCTCGCAACGCACGTGGACACGCTCGAATATCGCGACGGTACGTCGATTTCGGAGGGCGCTGGTTCGCTGGGGCCGAAGCTCGGCGGGGTTCCCGAATGGCGTTTCACCGCCAGCGCCGCGCTCGAGGTGAATGACGTCAATTTCTATCTGGCGGGCCGCTATGTCGGGGGCGGCAGCTACGATCGCAGCAATCCGGATTTCTATGACAACAACACGGTCGACAGCGCTTTCTATGTCGACTCGACGATCGGTTATGATGTGATCCGCTCGGGCAGGAAGAGCCTTTCGGTAACAGGAACCGTCCGCAACCTCTTCGATCGCGATCCGCCGATCGTGCCGACCCCGGATCTTATCGCGACCCCGACCAACACGGTCTTCCACGATGTGATCGGCCGCTACTTCTCGCTGGGTATCTCGTTCAAATATTGACCGTTAGGCAGGAGCAACGACAATGCGCAGCTTCATGATGATGGTATTGGCGATGCTGGCGGTGATCGCATCGCCCAGCGCCCATGCTCAATCCGTACCGTCGGCGACTCCCGCCGACCTGGAACTCTATTTCGACGGCATCATACCCTATGCGCTCGAGCAGGCTGGGATCCCGGGGGCGGCGGTCAGTGTCGTCAAGGACGATCGCATGGTCTTCGCCAAGGGATATGGCGTCGCCGACGTGAAGACGGGGCGACGGGTCACACCTGGCGCCACCTTGTTCCGCATCGGTTCGATCTCAAAGCTGCTGACCTGGACGGCGGTCATGCAGCTCGCCGAGCAGGGGAAGCTCGACCTCGACCGGGATATCAACACCTATCTCGACTTCCGCATTCCGGACACGTATCCGGGCAAGATCACGCTGCGCCTTCTCATGACTCATCGCGCCGGATTTGAAGATGTGTCGCGCGGCATGACCCAATATGGTGCCGGCCCCGGCAGCCTCGGCAACTATCTTCGCCATCACATTCCGAAGCGGATCTTCGCGCCGGGCGACCGCATCGCCTATTCCAATTATGGCGCTGCCCTCGCTGGCTACATCGTCGAACGAGTCTCGGGCGAGACCTATCCAGGCTATATCGAGCGGCATATCCTGGCGCCGCTCGGCATGACCCGGACGAGCGTTGTTCAACCGCCGCAGGGCGCTCTCGCGGCGATGGCGGCAAGAAGCTATGCCTCGCTGGCTGAACCGGATCCGACGCCCTATGCGACGGTTTCCGCGGCCCCGGCGGGCGCCATCGCATCGACCGCGGCCGACATGGCGCATTTCCTGATCGCTCATTTGCAGGGCGGGCGCTTTGGCAATGTGGAGATCCTGCGGCCCGAAAGCATCGCCGAGATGCACCGGGTGCAGTATCGCGCAGCACCGGGCCGCAACGGTTTCACGCTTGGTTTCTGGGAGGCAAATCGCAATGGCTATCGCCTTGTCGGCCACAGCGGCGACTGGACCGACTTTCATTCGATCCTCTATTTCGCGCCCGAGAGCGGTTACGGCATCTTCGTCACACTCAACGGTACGGGCACGCTGGGGCGCAAGCTTGGCTCGGATACCGTCCGAAACGCCGTCGCCCTGGGGTTCTTCGACCGTTTTGTTCCGGGCCGCGTGGCCGATGAACCGACCGTCGAGTCAAGGTCCTTCGATGCCAAGCGAGTTGCCGGATTCTACCGTTCGACGCGCCGGAACGAGTCGGGTCCCCAATTGATGCGCCTGTTCGAAGGTGACGACGAAGTCGCGGCGGCAGCTGACGGCACGATCACCGTCTCGTCACGGCTCGCGGCCGATGGCGCCCCAAAAAGCTGGCGGCAGGTAGGGCCGCTCACGTACCGTGAAATCGGCGGGCAGGCCCATCTTTCGTTCGTCGCCGGCAAGGACGGAAAGATCCTTTACTGGGTCAGCGACGATTATCCGCCGGCGATGGTGTTCGAAAGGGTCAGGGGTATCTTCGGGACCGGCCTGGTACAGCCGCTGTTCTGGCTGGCCCTGCTGGCATCTGCGGCATTCGCGGTGACCGCACCGATCGTCTGGTGGCGCCGTCGCAGGCGGCACGAGCAATGCGAACGGTCCTGGATCGCCTCGCGCGCCGGTTTCGCCTGGATCGCACTGGTGATGACGGGCTGGATCGCAGCGGCAGTGCTCGGCGGACTCGGCGACGACCTCGGGGTTCTGAACATTCTGCGCGGTGCGAGCATGATCGCCGTGCTGGCCGTCCTGTTCCCCACGCTCCACGCCGGGCTTACGATCAGGCGATCGAAGCGCAAAGTGCAGCGGGTGGTCGAGACCATGGGCGCCTTGCTTGCACTCTACGCCGCTTGGTTCATGGTCAGCCAGAATCTGGCCAGCTTCAACAACAGCTTCTGAGACCCCGCCCCATGCTGCATCGAAAATCCGTTACCGGCGATAGCCCGGGCCAGGCAGGCGCGGGCAATGGCGGGCTGGTGCGCCGGCTGGGCTGGGTCGACCTCCTGCTGATCGGCATCGGTGTGATCGTCGGTGGCGGCATCTTCATCGTCACCGGAACCGCGGCGGCGCAATTCGCCGGGCCGGCAATCACGCTGTCCTTTCTGCTGGCTGCGCTGGGCTGCGCGCTGGCGGGGCTCTGCTACGCCGAACTCGCGGCGGCGCTGCCGGTACAGGGCGGCGCCTATGGTTATTGCTATGTCACGCTGGGCGAGATCTTCGCCTGGTTCGTCGGCTGGTTCCTTATCGTCGAGTATCTTTGCGCCGCCTCCTACATCGCGGTCGGCTGGTCGGGCTATGTGACCGCGTTGTTCGCAACGCTCGGCGTCCATTGGCCCGTGGCGCTGACGACGCCGGCCCTGTCGGCGGTCGGAGGAAAGATCGAGGTAGCGGCGTCAGTCAACCTGCCGGCGATCTTCGTCGTTCTCGCAGCATTTGCGATCGCGCGCCGCGGCATCGGTGTTTCATCCTTCATCAACAGCGTCCTCGTCGCCGCCAAGCTGGTGGTGCTGCTGCTCTTCATCGTTGCCGGCGCATTCTATATCCATCCCGCTAACTGGACGCCGTTCATTCCCGCAAATACCGGCGTGTTCGGCCATTTCGGAGCCAGCGGGATCCTGCGTGGCGCAGTCGTCGTCTTCGTCGTGTTTCTGGGCTTCGACGCGGTGTCGACGCTCGCACAGGAAACCCGCGACCCGCAGCGCAACGTGCCGCGCGGCATTCTGGCCGCGATCGCTGTCTGCACCTTGCTCTATATCTCTGTCTCGCTCGTCATGACCGGGCTGGTCAGCTTCACCGCGCTCGACGTCGCCAATCCGCTCTCGGTCGCGACACGCGCGGCGGGGGGCGGGCTGGACTGGCTCGCACCGCTCATCGAGATCGTCGCGATGAGCGGCCTAGCCTCGGTGCTGCTCGTGCTCCTCACCGCCCTTTCGCGCATCTATCTCGCCATGGCCCAGGACGGCCTGTTGCCGGCGGTCTTCGCCCGGATTCATCCGCGTTTCCATACACCGGACCGCGCAACGCTGCTGGCCGCGCTGGCGATCGCGACGCTGGCCGGGCTGTTTCCGGTTTCACTGCTCGTGCAGCTCGTCTCGCTCGGCACCTTGCTGGTCTTCATCGCGATATGCGTCGGCGTGCTCGTGTTGCGTCGGCGCGATGCCGATCTGCCGCGGCCTTTCCGCATAGCATTCGGGCCGTTGGTGCCGCTGCTGGGCATCATGGTGTTCATCTATATGCTGGTCGGCGTGCCCGCTGAGACCTGGCGGCTTTTCGCCGTGTGGGCGGCGGCCGGCCTGATCACTTACCTGACCTTCGGCATGCGCAAGGCGCGTCGCCTCAGAATACCAGGCCTTCCGGGAGAAGCAGTTACATGATCGAAGATCTTCGCCTGACCGATATCGAGGAAACGCGCGCGCTGATCGCCCCCTATGTGGCGAGGACGCCAGTGCACGACTGGCGGGGCCGCGAAATCGATTCACGGCTTGCACCCGGAACGCGCGTCAACCTGAAGCTCGAACTGTTCCAGCATAGCGGGACGTTCAAGCCGCGCGGCGCGCTTTCGGTGATGCTGCGGCTGACCGACGCACAGCGCCGCAACGGCGTGACCGCGGTCAGCGCCGGCAATCATGCCATAGCGACCGCGTATGCGGCCAGCCGCCTCGGCATATCGGCCAAGGTCGTCATGTTACCGACCGCCAATCTCGCCCGCCAGGCGCGCTGCCGCGCCTATGGCGCCGAAGTCATCATCGCGGAGAATGGCAAGGCAGCGTTCGAGCTGGCAGAGACACTGGCGCGCGACGAGGGACGCAGCTTCATCCATCCGTTCGAGGGGCCGCTGACCGCGCTCGGGACAGCCACATTGGGGCTCGAATGGATGGCACAGACCGACGACCTTGACGCGGTGATCATCCCCATCGGCGGCGGTGGTCTGTGCGCGGGTGTCGCGTCGGCAGTAAAGCTGATCAATCCCGATTGCCGCGTCTACGGCGTCGAGCCTGTCGGCGCTGATTCGATGCACCAGAGCATCGCGCTTGGCCGCCCGGTCGAGCAGGCGACCGTTTCGACCATCGCCGACAGCCTGGGACCACCCTTCGCGCTACCCTATAGCTTCGAGCTCTGCCGGCGACATGTCGACCGGTTCGTGAAAGTCGATGACGATCAGATCCGCGAGGCAATGGCACTCCTGGCACGTGAGATGAAGCTCATCGCTGAACCGGCAGGCGCCACCGCCACCGCAGCCTTGCTCGGGCCCCTGCGCGAAGAACTCGCCGGTCGCCGGACGGGCGTGCTCGTCTGCGGATCCAATATCGATATCGGCGGCTTCGCATCGATGATCGATCGGGCGCAGCAGAGGGCGGTGCTGTAGGAGAAACCGCCGGACACAGGGAAACCGCTATTGCGGCTACGCACAGGACCTGAGGGCCGGAAAGGCCTTTGGGCCGATCATTCCTTTTCTCCTGTGCCAGTTCTCCAGGCGATCCTGGTGGATGTCCCAGCCGGGCTCAGCAGCCTTTCCCCGCAATCCACGTAGAATTGGGCGAGTTCCTGCAAGGTCGCGGCCGGCATCTTCCCGAAAAAGGGTATCTGAAGTCGCTCGTGCGACGCGAAGCCGTGGATTATCGAGTCCACGAAGAACAGGAATGTCGCCTGCTGGGCAATCCTGTCGCCGCCATCAACCGCGGTAAGGATCAATGTGAAAATGCGCTGCACCACGGCCGAACTCTGGCGATGGAATATCTCCCAGCCCGATGGCTGACGTTCGAACTCGAGTGCATTGAGGAAACGGACCGCAGACAGGCCCCAGGGCTCGCGCGCGATGATCGCGGTATAGGGCTCGACCAGCAGTTCGAGGACCTCGCGCAACGCGATCTTCCCGCCTTTGTCGAGTCGGGCCTCAAGCGCCTGGAAACGGTCTTCGCGTTCGCGATCGAACCAATCCTGGATGTATCGAACGAGATGATCGATCAGACCGGATTTCGACCCGAAATGATAATGCAGCGCGGAACTATTGCGGACACCCGCTTTTTTCGTCAGTTGTCCGATGGACGTTCCCGCGATCCCGTTCGCCGCGAATTCGTCCAAAGCCGTCAAAAGTAACGCATTTCTGGTCGCGCCCGCGCCGGTCGCGCCGCCTGCGTGATCAAGTTCAATCAGTGATGGCGTATTCAGATTGGTGCTCACGGCCCCGTCCTGTTGGCGGTCAGTTTTCGATCGTTCCGATGCACTATCACTTGACTAGCTCTAATGCGAACCTATTAATGCGATCACATTAATGTGAAGAACATGAATCGACCGCGGTGACTGCAATGGGAAAGGGACCTTGGCCGGAGAATAACAAGACGGCCGCGCTCCTCGCGGTGCCGAGTACGATTCCGGCCAATGTCCTCCGACCAGGATATCCATCAGATATACATCGAATAAAGCATCGAGTTCATGGAATAATTCCGTGAAGCCAAAAGCATAATAGCTTTAGGAGGCGAAGTTGACGAGACGATATTCAGCATTGTCGTTGCTTCGGGAAGGGGTGTCGGGGCAACGAGGCTGGGAGCCGGCCTGGTCCGACGAGCCGATCAGGCGCAGCTACGACGCCATCGTGATTGGCGGCGGCGGGCATGGGCTGGCAACAGCCTATTATCTTGCGAAGAACCATGGCCTGACGAACGTCGCGGTGCTTGAGCGCGGCTGGATCGGCGGCGGCAACACCGGGCGCAACACGACGATCATTCGTTCGAACTATTTCTTTCCGGAATCGGCTGCCTTTTATGATTTCTCGCTGAAGCTCTATGAAGGACTAAGCACCGAGCTCAATTACAATATCATGTTTTCACAGCGCGGCATGTGGGTGCTTGCGCATGACCGGCACGGTGTCGAGATGGCGCGCCGCTCAGTGAACGCGATGCTGCTCAACGGTATCGATGCCGAGTATCACGATGCTGAAAGCGTGCATCGGCACATCCCCGGCCTCAACCCCAATCCGCGCTTTCCGATCCTTGGGGCGATGAACCAGCCGCGCGGCGGGTCGGCCCGTCATGATGCGGTCGCGTGGGGCTATGCCCGTGCCGCTTCGCACCTTGGCGTTCATATCATCCAGAGTTGCGAGGTGACCGGCTTCATCATCCGGAACGGCCGGGTCCAAGGTGTCGAAACCAGCCTGGGGGAGATCCACGCGCCCAGGACGGGAATGGCGGTTGCCGGGCATTCGAGCGTGATTGCCCGCAAAGCCGGGCTCAGGCTGCCGATCAGTTCCTATGCGCTCCAGGCCTTTGTGTCCGAGCCCGTCAAACCGTGCCTCGACACAGTGCTGCTTTCGCCCGCGACCGGTGTCTATGTCAGCCAGTCCGACAAGGGGGAGCTCGTGCTGGGGGCGGGGCTCGATCTCTATCTCTCCTATGCCCAGCGCGGCAATCTTCCCTGGCTTGAAAGGGCCGCGGCGGGCCTGGTCGAGCTCTTCCCGCAATTCTCGCGCATGCGGTTTCTCAGGCAATGGGCAGGCATCGTCGATGTCGTCCATGACAGCTCGCCGATCATCGGACGTACCGACGTCGACGGATTCTACATCAATTGCGGCTGGGGGACGGGGGGCTTCAAAGCGATCCCGGCAGGCGGCTGGTGCCTTGCGCACGTCATGGCCACCGGCGAGTCGCATCCGCTCGCCCAGGCCTTCGGGCTCGAGCGCTTTCGAACCGGCGCGTTGGTCGACGAGGCATCAGCCTCCGGCATCGCGCACTAAAGGGAGGGCATATGCTTCTCATTTCCTGCCCCTATTGCGGGCCGCGGGCTGAGATCGAATTTCGCTGCGGCGGCGAGAGCCACATCGTTCGGCCCGGGCCACACGACACGGTTTCGGACGAGCGCTGGGGCGACTATCTCTTCTTCCGCCAGAACCCCAAGGGCGAGCATCTCGAACGCTGGTTCCATGCCGCCGGCTGCCGTCAATGGTTCAACGTCGCGCGCGACACGGTGACTCACCGGATCACCGCGGTCTATCTGATGGGCGAGCCAAAGCCTGCCGCGGAGATCAGCACATGAGCGGCTGGCGCATCCCCTCCGGCGGCCTCGTCAACCGAAGCCGGCCCATTGCCTTTACCTGGGCGGGCCGGCGCTATTCGGGGCTTGCCGGCGATACCCTCGCCTCGGCGCTGCTTGCCAACGGCGTCTCCATCATTGGGCGCAGCTTCAAATATCACCGCCCGCGCGGTCTCATCGCGGCAGGGCTGGAAGAGCCCAACGGCATCGTCCAGCTCGAAGCCGGGGAACATACGCAGCCGAATATCAAGGCGACCCAGATCGAGCTTTATGACGGGCTGACAGCCGGGCCAGTCAACGTCAGGCCGAGCGCCGACTTCGACCTGATGGCGGTCAACGGCCTGTTCAAGCGGTTCATCCCGGCCGCCTTCTACTACAAGACTTTCATGTGGCCGCGATGGAGCCTGTTCGAGCCCTCGATCCGGCAGGCTGCGGGGCTGGGGATCGCCCCGGACGCGCAAGACCCTGATCGCTACGAACATCGCTTCGCCTTTTGCGACACGCTCGTCATCGGCTCCGGTGCGGCCGGGCTGGCCGCGGCGGAGCAGGCGGCGGACGCCGGCGGCCGGATATTTCTCGTTGAAGCCGATGCCGAGCTTGGCGGGGGGCTTCTTTCCGAGCCAGGCCTTGTCGAAGGATGCCACGCCGCTGACTGGCTAGCCGCAGCGCGTGCCACACTTGCAAGCCGTGCCAACGTCACGGTGATGGCGCGCACCATGGCGTTCGGTTTCTATGATCACGGCCTGATCGGCCTGGCAGAGCGGTTGACCGATCATCTCCCGCTTGCGCACCGCAATGGGCCGCGGCAGCGTCTCTGGAAGGTCCGTGCAGGGCGCGTCATCCTGGCGACCGGAGCCTTCGAGCGGCCCATTCCCTTTGTCGGCAACGACCGGCCCGGCGTGATGCTCGCGTCGGCCGCGCAGACTTATGCGATGCGCTACGGCTCGGCGCCCGGCCGGCGCGTGGTCGTCGCGACCAATAATGACAGCGCTTATGCCGCAGCCTTCGCGCTCCACGACCGGGGTGTCGCGATCGCTGCGATCCTCGATACGCGCAAGCAGGCGAGCGACTGGGCGCATGCCGGTGCCGCGGGACGATCGATCCGGGTCATGATGGAAACGACGCCCCTCAAGGCATCCGGCGCGCGTGGCGTCAGAAGCCTCCAGGCCGAAGGGCCCAATGGAAGGCGCAGGCAGAAGATCGCCTGCGATGCCGTGCTGATGTCCAATGGCTGGAACCCGGCGGTCCACCTTCATTCGCAATCGGGCGGGTCGCTTTCCTTCCACCATGGGCTGCAAGCCTTCGTGCCCCTGAAGGCGGTGCAGGAGTCGGTCAGCGTCGGTGCAGCGGCAGGAATCTTCGCGATCGACGCTGCGGTGGCAAGCGGCCGAGCGGCCGGTGCGGGAGAGCCCGTCATGCCGGGCGAGGCAGGGATGGTCGGACCAACCCGCCATTTCGCGGATGGCGATGCCGGTGCCGCAAGCGCTTGGGTGGATTATCAGAATGACGTGACCGTCGCTGACGTTCAGCTCGCCGCCCGCGAGAATTTCCGGTCGGTCGAGCATCTCAAGCGCTACACCACGCTCGGCATGGCCTCCGACCAGGGGAAGACATCCAACGTCACCGGCATCAGCATCCTTTCCGATCTGATCGGCAAGCCAGCTTCGGCAGTCGGGACGACGAAGTTCCGCCCGCCCTTCGATCCCGTCACCATCGGTGGCTTCGCCGGACGCGCGGTCGGGGACAATCTCGCGCCCCGCGCCCGTCCCGCGGCGCACGACCGTGCCGCGGCAGCAGGCGGTCGTTTCGAGAATTACGGAAACTGGCTGCGCGCTGCCTGTTTCCCGCGTGCCGGCGAGAATGAACATCAGGCAATCGCACGCGAGGTGCTGACCGTACGCAAGTCCGTCGGCCTCTTCGATGCATCACCACTTGGCAAGATCGAGGTCAAAGGACCCGATGCGGCAGAGTTCCTGCAACGCATCTATGCGAACGGCGTCAAGACACTCAAGGTCGGCAATTGTCGCTACGGCCTGATGCTCAACGAGAACGGCATCGTCTTCGACGACGGCGTGTTCGCGCGTCTTGCACCCGGCCATTTTCTGGTCGGCACGACGAGCAGCCATGCCGGCGCGATCGCCGACATGCTGATCGAATGGCTTCAATGCGAATGGACCGATCTGCGGGTGGCGGTCGAGAATGTGACCACCGCCTGGGCCGTGATGAACGTCGCCGGGCCGCGCGCGCGGGACGTGCTGCACGCTGTCGGTACCGATATCGACCTCTCCCGGGAGGCCTTTCCGCACATGGCCTATCGCGAAGGCACGGTCGGCGGGGTCGAGGCGCGGATCGAGCGCGTCAGCTTCACCGGCGAGCTATCCTACGAGATCGCGGTGCGCTGGGGGCACGGCGCCGCGCTCTGGGATGCCCTTATGGCGGCCGGGCTGCCGTTCGGGATCGCCCCGTTTGGGATCGAATCGCTCATGGCGATGCGGATCGAGAAGGGCTTCCTCCATGTCGGGTCCGACACTGACGGCATCACCATGCCTCAGGACATCGGCTTCGGAGGCATCGTCGCGAAAAAGGCCGATGACTTCGTCGGGCGGCGTTCGACCATGCGGCCAGACGGCCTGCGCACCGACCGCCGCCAGCTCGTCGGCCTCGAAGTCACCGACGGCGGGCTGGCACTTGAGGCCGGCGCGCATGTCCTACCCGCTGGAGCGACGGCGCCCGGGAGCAGCCAGGGCTGGGTCACTTCGTCGGTCGAGTCGCCGACACTTGGCCGGCCCGTCGCGATGGCGCTGGTCGAACGCGGCCGGGAGCGCATCGGGGAGGCGGTGAAGATCTGGGACATCGGCCGCTGGCGCGAGGCGCGGATTGCCGATCCCCGGTTCTACGATCCTTCAGGAGACCGCCTCAATGGCTGATATCGCCTCAATGGTACTGCCGCGCGTCGCCCCGGTCGACGCCGGCATCCGCGCGCATGGTTTCGTCCTCGATTTCGAGCCGTTCCTGGGTGTCGTGAAGCTCCATTTGCTCGGCGAAGGGGCAGCCGAAAGGGTCGCGCTCCTCTTGGGGACGCCCTTGCCGACCGCCTGCCGTGCAACGACGATCGGGACTGTCTCCTGCGCCTGGCTCGGACCGGCCGAATGGATGCTGACCGGACGCGAAGCGCATATCGCGCCGCTGGTGGAGCGCTGCCGTGAGGCAGCGGGGGATGAAGGGCTGATCGTCGACCTGACCGATGGCCGTGCTTGCTTCGTCCTGTACGGACGCGGCGCACGCAATGCGCTTTCCACCCATTGCCCGCTCGACCTTAGCGACGAGGCCATGCCGGTCTCAAGCGTCGCGCGGTCGCTCCTTGGCGACGTCCCCCTGTTCGTCGCCCGGCTGGACGACCGGCAGGGCCATCCGGCGTTTCGCCTGATCCTCGACCAGACCATGGCGCCCTACGCGTTGCGCCTCTTCGCCGCCATCGATCAAAATCCAGGAGTGAGTTCATGACGACGTCCCATCTCGTGCTCAAGTTTCGCGCACCGGACCGGCCCGGGATCATCGCCAGTATCGCACCCCTTGTTGCCGCTCAGGGCTGCGATATCCGCGAAGCGGCGGTCTATGGCGATCCAGACACCGGGTCATTCTTCTCGCGCATCGCCCTTATAAGCCCGCTCGACCGGGATGCGCTTGCTGCCGTCATCGCGCCAGCCGCCGAGGACCTCCATCTGGAATGGGAGCTCCACGACCTTGGCCGCAAGATCCGCGTTCTCCTTGCCGTCTCGAAGTTCGGCCATTGCCTCGTCGACATCATCCACAAGCGGGAAATCGGCCAGCTCCCCATCGAGATCGTGGGGGTCGTCTCCAACCACGACACCATGCGCCGGACGGTCGAGTGGCACGGCCTTTCTTATTACCACCTGCCGACGACCGACGGCAAAGTCGCGCAGGAAGCGCGGTTCATCGAGCTGATCGAACAGACGGGGGCGGAGCTTACGGTGCTGGCGCGCTACATGCAGATTCTGTCCGACGACATGTCGCGGGCGCTGGCGGGCCGGTGCATCAACATCCACCACAGTTTCCTGCCGAGCTTCAAGGGCGCCAAACCCTATCATCAGGCACATGGGCGCGGTGTGAAGCTGATCGGCGCGACCGCGCACTTCGTTACCGCCGATCTCGATGAGGGACCGATCATCGAGCAGGACGCGCGCCGCGTCACCCACGCTGTTACTGCGGACGAGATGGTCGAGATCGGACGCGAGATCGAGGCTTCGGTCCTGTCGCGCGCGGTCCGCTGGTACGCCGAACACCGCATCTTCCAGAACGGCTCCAAGACCGTGATTCTGTGAACATTCTTCAGGGCAAAGCCCCCTGAAATCACGACCCTGTTCGCAAACCGAGAATAGCATCCCTGTTCGCAAACCGAGAATAGCATCGCGCAACAGGGAGGCTGGCGATGCCGGGCAGAGACGAACCAGTAGCCCGCAGGACAATCGGTCGGCATTCCTGTGGCCCGGTGCTTGGAAAATCGCGCTTCAGCGCGCAGCATCACACCATCACACCATCACATTGAAAAAGTGATGGCTCCCCGGGCCGGATTCGAACCAGCGACCATTCGATTAACAGTCGAACGCTCTACCACTGAGCTACCGGGGAATGCCGGGTTTCCGCTGGGCTCAGCCCCGCGGGAGGCGCGCCTATAGCAGCGGGGTTTCGCAGTTTGCAAGGCCCTGCGGCCAAAGAATTGAGGACCCGAAATCAGGCGATGAATTGCTCCATCGTTATCCGGTCGTCGAGCGCATGCTCGGGATCGAACAACAGGGTCAGCTCGCGTGACCGGTCGATCCCGATGTCCACCCTGGCTACCTCGCGGATCTCGCGCTGGTCGGCGACGGCGCTGACCGGGCGCTTGGCGGGTTCGAGCACGCGCAGCGAGATACGGGTCTTGTCGGGCAGGATGGCGCCGCGCCAGCGCCGCGGGCGGAACGGGCTGATCGGGGTCAGCGCGAGCAACGCTGAGCCGAGCGGCAGGATGGGCCCCTGTGCCGACAGGTTATAGGCAGTCGACCCGGCCGGCGTGGCCACCAGGATGCCGTCACAGGCGAGTTCGTCGATCACCACGCGTTCGTTGACGGTCACTTCCAGCTTCGCGGTCTGGCGCGTTTCGCGCAGCAACGAGACTTCGTTGATCGCAGGCAGGGTGAAGACTTCTCCATGCACCGTCTCAGCGGTCATGTGGAGCGGGATGACCTTGAACTCCTTGGTCCGCGACAGTCGCTCGTCCAGCCCATGGCGGCGCCATTCGTTCATCAGGAAGCCGACAGTGCCGAGATTCATGCCGAACACAGGCACGACCGGCTTGCGGCGCTCAAGCATCGCGTGGAGAGTCTGCAGCATGAAGCCGTCGCCGCCCAGCGCGACGATCATCTCCGCATCCTCGACCGGCACCCAGTCATAGGCGTCGGCAAGCTCGGCGGCCGCGGCTTGCGCCGGCGGCGTCGGAGAGGCGACCAGCGCCCGGCGAATTGTCATTGGGGTATTCTCATCCGCCGGTGACGCTCATGTGGCGCGACACCGCCGGCGTCGCGGCAGCGATATCGAAATCGTGACGTGCCGGCTTGGTCGCCATCGCACGGTCAAGGGCAGCGTCGAGACCGGCCAGTCCGCCTTCACGCAGCGCGCGTTTCAGGTCGACCCGGTCGTCATGGCCGAGGCAGGTATAGAGAATACCCTCGGTGGTCAGGCGTACGCGGTTGCAGGTGTCGCAGAAATTGGCGGTAAGCGGCGAAATAAGGCCGAGCCGGCGCTCCGTCCCACCGACGCGCCAGTAGCGTGCCGGGCCGCCGCTGCGATGCGTGTCGCTGACCAGGGTGAAACGCCCGGAAAGTTCGTCGAATATCCGGGTGAGCGGCACGAAGCGGTCGGCGCGGTCCTCGCCGATCGCGCCGAGCGGCATGGTCTCGATCAGCGAGAGATCGAAGCCATGCTCCACGCACCAGTCGAGCATCGGCGCGATCTCGGCATCGTTGAGGCCCTTCAGCGCGACCATGTTGATCTTGACCGAGAGACCAGCGTCGCGCGCGACGAAGATGCCGCCGATCACGCGTTCCACGTCGCCGTGGCGCGTGATGTAGCGGAACGTCTCCGGGTCGCGGCTGTCGAGGCTGATGTTGATGCGGCGAACACCAGCCTCGACCAGTTCGCCGGCATGCTCGGCAAGCCGGTTCGCGTTGGTCGTCATGGTCAGTTCTTCGAGGCGCCCTTCACCGGCGCTGGCGCCGAGATGGCGTCCGAGGCGACGTACCAGGTCTCCGACGTCGCGACGGACCAGGGGCTCGCCGCCGGTGAGCCTGATCCTGGTGATGCCGCGGGCGATGAAGCGTTCGGCGATCACCGCGATCTCGTCCAGGCTCAGCAGGGCGGCGCGGGGTAGGAAGGTCATCTGCTCGGCCATGCAATAGCGGCAGCGCAGGTCGCAGCGGTCCGTCACCGAGATCCGCAGATAGCTGATCGTGCGGCCATGGCGGTCGATCAGGGCGGGGGCGCAGGCCATGTGCAGGAGCTAAGCCTTCACGGGGGCGCTAACAACCCCGTTTGGCATATGGGGTCCTTGTGGCCTCGGGATCGTCCGAGCCTTGTTCTTCGCGATCAAAGCTCGGAAGAAGGCGGCAGCGGTCCCTCGACAAGCGCAGGACGAATGAAGAAGAAGGAGGCCGTGATCGACGCCGAACCCAGCCATGGTCCCGCGCCCCTTTTCATCCTGTCGTTCCGGCAGCGTGACGAGCTTGCCGAACTGGCGGCGGGAGCCGGCTGGCGGGTCGTGGCGGCGCGCCGTGCTGCGGGCGCTGAGCGGCGGTTCCTGACCAGCGGCGCCGCGGTCGCGGTGATCGACGCGCGCGGCGCGCTGGGCGAGGGGCGGGAGGCGGCATCCGCCATCGGCGGGGCGATCGCTGCCAATGGCGGCGCGTTGCTTGCGCTCGTCTCGCGCGGGGATACGACGGCGATCGGCGATTTCTACGATGCGGGCGCGACGCATTTTCTCGCCAGCCCGTTCAGCGAGGGCGAGTTCCTCCAGGCATTGCGCTACGCCGCCCGACATGCCGAGCGCATGGCGGGCGACTGGCGCGCGACGGCGCCGGCCGAACCGCTTGGCTGGCGGCTCGATGTGACGACTCGGTCGCTGCTGCTGACCCCCGGGTTCGCGCGGCTGCTCGATGTCGACGAGCATCCCAAGCTGGTCGCGCTGTGGCGGCGGATCGACCCGACCGAACGCCGGGCCGCGATGGCGTCGATCCGGCGCCTGTCGGCGACGCGCCAGGCAACGGCGTTCGCGCACGACCTGCCGGGGCTCGGCCGGATCGTGCAGCATCTCCAGTATGACGCGAAGACAGGTCGCATCGATGCGCTGGTCGAACCGTTGGGCAGTGCCCCGGAGCCGGCGTCGGTCCTGCGCGACGCGCTGATCGGGACGCGCGACGCCGGCAGCGCGCGGCGCTGGATGGACCGGCGGCTGGCCGATCCGGACGGACGGCCGCTGACGGCGATGCTGGTCGCGCTGAACCGTTTCGACATGGTCAACGCAGCTTATGGCCGGGCGGCAGGCGACGCGCTGCTCCGCGCCGCCTTCAAGCGGATCGAGGAGGCAGCGAGCGGTGCGCTCGTCGCGCGCCTCGGGGGATCGGAATTCCTCGTCGCGATCGAGGACGAGGGCTCCCGAGTCGACCTTGTCGCTGAACGGATCGTGGGCGAGCTCGCCAGGCCGTTCGTGACCGGGGAGACGATCGCCGTTCTGGGCTGCCGGATCGGCGTTGCCGGGCGCGAGCCGGGCGACACCGCCGCGAGCCTGCTCCGGCGCGCAAGCGAGGCACTGGCCGACGCCCGCGCCTCCGACAGCGCGACGGTGCGAGTCGCTGAGGCAGGCGGGCGGGAGGAGTCGATCGATGTGCTGGCGGTGGAATTGCGCCACGCGATAGACCGCCGCGAGATCGACATTCTTTTCCAGCCCCAGGTGTCGGTGTCGACCGGCGCGATCGTCGGAGTCGAGGCGCTGGCGCGCTGGGATCATATGCTGCTCGGCACGATCGGCGCCGATATCCTGTTCGCGGCAGCCACACGGGCCGATCTGGAGATCGGACTTTCGGATCATATCCAGCGGATCACCCTTGAACGGGCCGCTGCCTGGCCGGCGGCGCTCCACGGGCTGCGCCTGTCGCTCAACCTGACTGCCGGGGATATTGCGCGGCCGGGCTTCGCCGACCTGTTCCTCGACCGGGTGGACGCCAGCGGCTTTCCCCGCTCGCGCCTCACGGTGGAGATCGTCGAGAGCGGGCTGATCGAGGACCTCGGCATGGCCGCCACCCTGCTGGCGACATTGCGCAGCGCCGGCGTGCGAGTCGCGATCGACGATTTCGGGACTGGCTATTCGAGCCTTGCCTATCTCAAGTCGCTGCCGCTCGACTATCTCAAGATCGACAAGAAGCTGGCGCAGGACATCACCGGCACGCCGCGCGACCGGGTGGTGGTGCGCGGCGTGATCGACATGGCGCGTTCGCTTGGGCTGGTGGTCATTGCCGAGGGTGTCGAGACCCAGGAACAGCTCGACCTGCTCGCCAAGGAAGGTTGCCAGATCTACCAGGGATTCCTGCGTTCCGGGGCGATCTCGATCGGAGCGCTGGTTGGGCTGATGGAGACGCCACCATGAGGATGACAGTAGCGTTTACCGTCGCGGCATTGGCAGTGCCGGCCGTGGCCGCGCCGCGCGAGGATGCGCAGGGTGCGATCATGGCAGCAATGCGGGACAGCGCGGTCGCCTGGACGGCGGGCGATCTCGACCGCTTCATGGGAATTTACGCCGATGACTCGACCTTCGTCGTCGCCCAAGGCCTGATCCGCGGCAAGGCCGCGATCGCCGCGCGCTATGCGCCGCGCTTCACGCCGGCGGGGGCGGCGAAACGCGGGGCGTTGAGCTTCGAGGAGCTGGGCTTCCGCCGGATCGACCCGACGCACGCGCTGCTCGTCGCGCGATACCGGCTGAAGATCGACGGATCAGCGGACCAGACCGGACCGACCACATTGCTGTTCGAGAAGCGCGGCGGCATCTGGAAGATCGTGGCCGACCACAGCAGCTGAGCCGCCCTCGCGGCTGACTATCGCCGCTGCTCGGGTCAGGGGCGGTTGGCGCCGCCGCCGTCGAGTACTTCCCGCACTTTCCAGGCAAGCTGGGCGATGGTGAAGGGCTTGGGCAGGAACGCCACACCGGCATCGAGCATGCCGTTATGGACCACGGCGTTGCGCGTATAGCCGGTGGTGAACAGCACCGCGATCTCCGGGCGCTGCGCCCGCACCTTGTCCGCCAGCTCGCGACCGCTCATGCCCGGCATGACGATGTCGGTGAACACGAGATCGAGCTGCGGCTGCACGGCAAGCTGTTCAAGCGCCTGATTGGCGTCGCTTGCCTGGACGATCGTGTAGCCCAGCTCGCGCAGGGCATCGACGGTCATGTGACGGACCTGGTCCTCATCCTCGACGACCAGGATGATCTCTTCGGCGGCGCCAGTCGGCAGTTCCTCGCGCGCCTTGTCGGGCTCGGGCGACGATCCGGCCGCGCCGAGATGGCGGGGCAGGTAGATCTTGACGGTCGTGCCACGGTCGATCTCCGAATAGATCTTCACATGGCCGCCGGACTGCTTGACGTAGCCGAACACCTGGCTGAGCCCGAGGCCGGTACCCTTGCCCACGCCCTTGGTGGTGTAGAAGGGATCGAAGGCCCGCTCGATCACCTCGGGCGGCATGCCGGTGCCGCTGTCGCTGACGCAGATCATGACATATTGGCCGGGCTCGACCTCGGCATGGCTGCGGGCATAGCGATCGTCGAGCTCGGTATTCGCCGTCTCGATCGTCAGCTTGCCGCCATCGGGCATCGCGTCGCGCGCGTTGACCGCAAGGTTCAGGATTGCGCTTTCGAGCTGCGAAGGATCGGCAAAGGCGTGCCAGAGCCCCCCGGCCAGGATCGTCTCCACACGGATATGTTCGCCGATCGTTCGCCGCAGCAGCTCTGACATGCCGCTGACGAGCTGGTTCGCCTGCACGGCCTGGGGGGCAAGGGGCTGCTGACGCGAAAAGGCGAGCAGCCGCGCCGTCAACGTCGCGGCGCGCTGGGCACCCTGGCTCGCATTGTCGATGCACTGGAGGATCTTGGGATGCTCCGATCCCACCAGACGCCGCTTCGCCATGTCGAGCGACCCGATGACGATTGCCAGCATATTGTTGAAATCATGCGCGATGCCGCCGGTAAGCTGGCCGATCGATTCCATCTTCTGCATCTGGCGGAGCTGGGCCTCGACCTGCGCGCGTTCAGTCACCTCGGCCTGGAGCGCCGCGGTGCGTTCGGCCACCCGGTCCTCCAGCTGAAGGTTCAGCGCGTGCAGTTCGGCCTCGGTCCGGATCTGCGCCGCATGCGCGACGAACATTCCGTGAGTGAGGACGACGATGATGATGGTGGTGAAGGCGTAGAACCCCATCGCGATCCAGCCCGACGGCCAGATCAGCAGGAGCGATCCGAACGGCTCGATCAGGTAATATTTCGCGAGCAGCCCGGACAATATGGCCGCCAGCATGCCCGGTCCGAAGCCGCCGACGAACGCCACGATGACGACGGCCGGCAGGAAGATCAGGAACGGGTAGCCGTCCAGCGTCTCGCCGATGCGTAGCCGGAGCCACAGGGCCAAGACGATGAGGATGACAGCGAGCAGATAGCCCGGCCACCGTTTCGCGCGGATCGATTGGGTGGCGGTGACAAGGTTCATCGACCGATGCGATATCCTGCATCAGACTGGCAAATCAACGCGAAGTTGGGAACGGGCGAAACGGGCATCGTTCGAACCGCCGGCAAAAGGAGGATGACATGGAAACGCAGGAACTTCATCGGGGCCGACTGATCGATCACATCCAGCTGGTCGTACGGGATCTGGGCGCGAGCCGACGCTTCTACGAAGCGATACTGGAGGTGCTCGAGGTGCCGGTCGGCGGCGTCGCCGACGATTATTTCTGGGTGGACGAACTGTTCGTCTCGGCCGCCGACAGTGCGGCGGCACAGGGCCATCTGACCGGCCGGCAGCATCTTGCCTTCCAGGCACGGGATCGCGCGATGGTCGAGGCTTTCCACGAGGCCGGCCTCGCCGGAGGGGGCACGGATAATGGGGCACCGGGTGAACGGCCCTATCATCCCGGCTATTATGCGGCGTTCCTGCTCGATCCCGACGGCAACAATATCGAGGCAGTCTTCCACGGCGAGGCGCATCGTAGCGCACCGTCAGTCAAGATCACTTTCTAGGGCCGAGATTCGCCTCTTCGTCTTCCCTGGCGAAGGCCGGGGAAGACAGAAAGCATGAGCGGCCTTCCCTGTTCCCGGCGGATAACAGGGAAATTAACAGGGAATTGGTTTTTTTATCGCGTTCTTCGGCGATTTATCGCCAATTATCTGTTGTTATAACAACGTCTTGAAGGGAATTCCCTGTTATCCGCAAACAGGGAATTTGCCCGCCCGAACAGGGAAAAACGATACCATCGATGAGAATGAGCAGGCCGGGCGCGATGCGGCGCCCGAGTCAATGCTGCCTCCATGTCCGCACATATTGAATCGACGGCAGGCAATTACCCCGCTGCCTTGGCCAGCCCCTTGGACAATTGCAGCGCGCCGTTCAGCCGCGCCTTGGGGTCGCCCCAGACGCGGGTGACCACCAGCTTGCTGTCGGGTCGCAACTTGGCGACTCCATCGAGCCGAGCGATCCAGGCGAGCAGGCCATCGACGTTCGGCGGCTTGTCGTCGTGGAAGCTGACCAGCGCGCCGCGCGGTCCGACGTCGATCTTCGCGACACAGGCCTTCTTGGCGTTGAGCTTGATCTCCATGAGGCGGATCAGATTCTCGGTCGCATCGGGCAGCGGGCCGAACCGGTCGATCAGCTCGGCCGCGAAGGCTTCGACCGCCTGCGATTCGTCGAGATCGTTCAGGCGGCGGTACAGGCCCATGCGCAGGTCCAGGTCGGGGACATATTCCTCCGGAATGAGGATCGGCGCGTCGACCGTGATCTGCGGCGAGAAGTCGCGCGGGCGCTGGGCGAGGCCGCCGGCCCTGGCCTCCATGATCGCCTCTTCCAGCATCGACTGGTAGAGTTCGTAGCCGACTTCCTTGATGTGTCCCGACTGTTCGTCGCCGAGCAGATTGCCGGCGCCGCGGATATCGAGATCGTGGCTGGCAAGCTGGAAGCCAGCCCCGAGACTGTCGAGATCGCTGAGAACCTTCAGGCGTTTCTCGGCGGTCTCAGTGACGATTCGGTCGGCCGGGGTGGTAAGATAGGCATAGGCCCGCGTCTTGGCCCGGCCGACGCGGCCGCGCAGCTGATAGAGCTGGGCCAGGCCGAAGCGGTCGGCCCGGTGGATGATCATCGTATTGGCACTGGGGATGTCGAGGCCGCTTTCGACGATCGTCGTCGAGATCAGCACCTCGAATTTCTTGTCGTAGAAGGCCGACATGCGTTCCTCGACCTCGGTCGGGGACATCTGGCCATGCGCAGTGACCGCGCGAACCTCCGGCACATGGTCGCGCATGAACTGCTCGATATCGGGGACATCGGCGACACGCGGGGTGACGAAGAAGCTCTGGCCACCGCGATAATGCTCGCGCAGCAATGCTTCGCGCAGCACGACCGGGTCCCAGGGCATGATATAGGTGCGTACCGCGAGGCGATCGACCGGCGGCGTCTGGATCACCGACAGCTCGCGCAGGCCCGACATCGCCATCTGCAGCGTCCGGGGGATCGGGGTGGCGGTCAGCGTCAGGACATGGACATCGGTCTTGAGCGCCTTGAGCCGTTCCTTGTGGGTGACGCCGAAGCGCTGCTCCTCATCGACGATGACGAGGCCGAGGCGCTTGAACTCTACCGACTTGGCGAGGATCGCGTGAGTCCCGACGATGACGTCGATCGTGCCGTTTTCCAGCCCTTCACGCGTCGCTTTGGCCTCGGCGGCGGGAACCAGTCGGGAGAGGCGGCCGACATTGAGCGGAAAGCCTTCGAAGCGTGCGGTGAAGTTCTGGAAATGCTGGCGGGCGAGCAACGTGGTCGGGCACACCACTGCGACCTGCAGGCCTGACATGGCGGCGGCGAAGGCGGCGCGGAGCGCGACCTCGGTCTTGCCGAAGCCGACATCGCCGACGACGAGCCGGTCCATCGGCGTACCCGTGGCGAGATCGCCGAGCACGTCGTTGATCGCGCGGTCCTGATCCTCGGTTTCCTCATAGGGGAAACGATCGACGAAGCTGGCATAACCGCTCTGGTCGGGCTCGATCACGTCAGCGGGACGGAGCGCGCGTTCGGCCGCGGTCGCGATCAGCTCGCCGGCGATCTCGCGGATCCGCTCCTTCATGCGGCTCTTGCGGCGCTGCCACGCCTCGCCACCGAGCTTGTCGAGGCTGGCGCCCTCGCTGTCCGAACCATAGCGGGTAAGGACTTCGAGATTCTCGACCGGCACGAACAATTTGTCGCCGCCGGCATAGGTCAGCGCGACGCAATCATGCGGGCTCTGGCCGACCGGAATCGAGGTCAGCCCCTCATAGCGCCCGATGCCGTGATCGACATGGACGACCAGGTCGCCGGGCGTGAGCATCGCAAGCTCGGCGAGGAAGGCGTCAGCGGATTTCTTGCGCTTCTGGCGGCGGACGAGACGGTCGCCGAGCATGTCCTGCTCCGTCAGGAGCGCGACCTGCGGGGTCGAGAAACCATGGTCGAGCGGCAGGACGATCAGGGCGATGCCCCCACTACCTGCAGCTCCAGCGGCTCCGAGAGCCTCCTGCCAGGTATCAACCTTGGTAGCGGCCTTCAGGCCGTGATCGGCTAGGAGCGTGGACAGCCGTTCACGCGCGCCGATCGAGTAGCTGGCGAGGATCGGCTTGCGGCCGTCACGGCGGAGCGTCGCGATATGATGGACGACAGCCTCATAGACATTTGCACCGCTTGATCGTTCCGCACCGAAATCACGCGGGCCATCGACGTTGAAGTCGAGGACGGTGGCGCTTTCGGGCTCGTGGAACTGGGTGGTGAGATGTGCCGGTGCTTGCTCAAGCCGCTCGGCGAAGTCCTTCGCCGTGAGGTAGAGCGCATCGGGCGGAAGCGGCCGGTAGCTGCCCGGGGCGCTCGACTGCGCCTTGACGCGGTTGGCATGATAGTCGGTGATCGCCTCGAACCGCTGTTCAGCAGCGCCGAGCACGCCGGCATCGCGGACCACCACGGCGTCGGCCCCGAGATGGTCGAACAGGGTCGCCATCTTCTCCTCGAACAAGGGCAGCCAATGCTCCATGCCGGCAAGGCGGCGCCCGTCGCTGATTGCCTGGTACAGCGGATCGCCAGTCGCGGTTGCGCCGAAGCGCTCGCGATAGCGGCTGCGGAACCGCTTGATGCTGTCCTCGTCGAGCAGGGTCTCGGAGGCCGGCAGCAGGGTGAAGCCGTCGATCCGGCCCGTGGTGCGCTGGTCGGCGGGATCGAAGGTGCGGACGCTCTCGATCTCGTCGCCGAAGAAATCGAGGCGCAGCGCCTGATCCTGACCCGAGGGAAAGAGGTCGACCAGACCGCCGCGTACCGCGAACTCGCCCGAATCGGCGACCGTCTCGACCCGCGAATAGCCGTTGGACTGGAGCAGTTCCGCCAGCCGGTCCCGGCCGATGCGTTCCTTCGGCGCGAGCGTCGCGACGAGCTGGCGGATTCGGAAGGGCGTCAACGCGCGCTGCGCGGCGGCGTTGGCGGTGGTGATGAGGAGCTGGGGCCCTTTGACCGGCTGCTGGAGGCGATGGAGCGTTGCCATGCGCTCGGCCATGACGTGCAGAGTCGGCGAGGCACGATCGTAAGGCAGGCAGTCCCAGGCCGGGAAGGTCAGGACCTCCAGTTCCGGCGCGAAAACCGGCGCGGTCGCGGCGATCGCGCGCATCGCGGCTTCGTCCGGGGCGATGAACACGGCCCGGGTTTTCGCGGCACGGGCGAGGTCGGCGAGCAGCCAGGGCTCGAACCCCGTCGGCACGCCGGCGAGGGTGAGGGGCGTCTTGGCCGATAGGATCGTCTTCAGGTCGGGCATCAGATTTTCAGCTTCCGTTGCCGTCATGCCGGACTTGTTCCGGCATCCACCGTTGCGAAAACGCCAGGGCTTCGATGCCCCGCGGGCCGGTGGCCCCCGGAACATGTCCGGGGTGACGCATGTGGTTTACCTCAGCGAGAGATCGGCACGTAGGTCAGCACGCGCATCGCTTCCATGATGGGCCCCTCGTAACGCGCCGGACAGATATCGGTGCCGATGGCCCAGGCCATGATGTCGACATCCTGTTCCTCGAGCAGTTCCTCGAACAGGTCGATCTCCGCATCGTTCCAGCCGGAAGCGGCGGCGTCGCAGAACCCGCCGATCAGCAGGTCGGCTTCCTTGGTGCCGCGATGCCAGGCTCGAAAGCGCAGGCGTTTCAGGCGGATGTCACGATCCATGGTTTTCCAACGACAATTGGCCGGCGAGCGCTGGCGGCGCACGTCGGCTGGGGGTAGGAGCATGCAGATAGTCATGCGGCCCGATATCCTCAATCCATTGTTCGCCGAGATCACGGCACTGAAAGGCGTCGGCCCTGGACTGGCCAAGCCGCTCGACAAGCTCGGGCTGCACCGCGTAATCGACATGGCGTTCCACCTGCCGACCGGCTGGATCGACCGCGTGCCGCGCGAAGAGCTCGACATGGCGGATGCCGGCCGGACGATCGCGATCACGCTGACCGCCGTCGAGCACCGGTCGGGCAATGGCCGCGGGCCGAGCCGGGTCCGTGCGGTCGACGCCAGGGGCAACCATGTCAGCCTTGTCTATTTCGGCGGACATCCGGGCTGGGCGAAGAAACTGCTGCCGACGGGTGAGCAGCGCCGCGTGTCGGGCCGGCTCGAGATGTATGGGCAGGAACTGCAGATGGTCCATCCGGACTATGTGCTGCCGCTCGACGAAGCCCCTGATGTGGGCGAGCGCGAGGCGATCTATCCGCTGTCGGAAGGAATCACTTCGCGCCGGATGGGGCAGCTCACCGCCCAGGCGGTGGAGCGCTCGCCGGACCTGCCTGAGTGGATCGAGCCGGGACTGCTCGCGAAACATGGCTGGCCCTCCTGGCGCGAAGCGCTGGCGCGAGTCCATGCCGACCCGTCCGACGCCAAGGCGAAGGAACGGCTTGCCTATGACGAGCTGTTCGCCAACCAGCTCGCGCTCATGCTGGTGCGGCAATCGTCCAGGGCGCGACGGGGCAGGGCGCTTGCCGGTGACGGGCGGCTGCGCGACGCGCTCGAACTGCCCTATGCGCTGACCGGCGCGCAGGCGCGCACCGTGCGCGAGATCGAGGGCGACCTGCAACAGGCCCAGCCGATGTTGCGCCTGCTGCAGGGCGACGTAGGGTCGGGCAAGACCCTGGTCGCGGCGATGGCGCTCCTGATGGCAGTCGAGGCCGGGGCGCAGGGCGCGCTGCTCGCCCCGACCGAAATCCTTGCGCGCCAGCATTTCGAGACGCTCCGGCGCCAGCTCGGCGGCCTGCCGGTCGAGATCGCGGTGCTGACCGGGCGCGACAAGGGCAGGGTGCGCGAGGCGACCCTGATGGGCCTCGCCTCGGGCGCGATCCATATCCTGATCGGCACGCACGCGATCTTCCAGGAGACGGTGACCTACAGGGACCTCGCGCTGGTCGTGGTGGACGAGCAGCACCGCTTCGGCGTGGCGCAGCGCATGATGCTGCAGGCCAAGGCCGAGCGGCCGCCGCATCTGCTGGCGATGACCGCGACGCCGATCCCGCGTACGCTGACGCTGGCCAATTACGGCGAGATGGACGTCAGCCAGCTCGACGAGATGCCGCCGGGCCGCCAGCCGATCGAAACTCGAGTCATCTCCGAGGACCGGCTGCCCGAGGTCGTCGACGCGCTGGCACGGCATCTGTCGGACGGCGGCCAGGCCTATTGGGTGTGCCCGCTGGTCGAGGAAAGCGAGAAGAGCGATCTGGCAGCGGCCGAGGATCGGGCGGAGACGTTGCGGGCGCGCTTCGGCGATCGGGTCGGGCTGGTGCATGGCCGGATGAAGGGGCCGGAGAAGGACGCGGTGATGGCCGACTTCGCCGGCGGTCGCACCGGCGTGCTGGTCGCGACGACGGTTATCGAGGTCGGTGTCGACGTGCCCAACGCGACGCTGATCGTGATCGAGCATGCCGACCGGTTCGGGCTGGCCCAGCTCCACCAGTTGCGCGGAAGGGTCGGGCGCGGCAGCGGGCGGTCGATCTGCCTGCTGATCCGCGGCAACCAGCTTGGCGAGACGTCGCGGGCCCGATTGGCATTGATGCGCGAGACCAACGACGGATTCCGCATCGCCGAAGAGGATTTGCGGCTGCGCGGGGCGGGCGACCTGCTCGGTACGAAACAGTCGGGCGAAGCGGGGTTCAGGCTGGCGACGGCCGAGACGCTTGAGGCGCTTCTGCCGGCGGCCGCCGCAGATGCCCGGCTGCTGATCGATCGCGACGGCGGGCTGGAGGGCGCGCGAGGGCAGGCCGCACGAACTGCCCTGTACCTGTTCGAGCGCGACGCGGGGGTGGCGTTGCTCCGCTCGGGCTGACCTCAGCGCTGGGCGTCCGCCTCGCTGACCAGCATCGCGAGCAGCTCGCCATATTGTTCGGGCCCGATCGGCTGGTCGAATTCACAGCCGATCCGTCCACCCAGCGACCAGCGCAGCCTGGAGCGACAGGTACCGATCAGGGGCAGCATGATCTCGAGCGATTCGCCGGGGACCAGGGGGACGTCGCATCGTGCCATCAGCCCGTTGGCGGACAGGTCAACGATCACCAGCGACAATGCCTGCCCATCCGCCCCGGTGGCGCGGGTACGGTGGAATACGGGAATGCGCAGATCGGCGCGTTTCTCCTGGAAGGAATGGCTTTCCAGACCCATGGCTTACCCTTGGTACGCCGGGGAATATTCGGTCGCGTACCTGCATGACTTTGGCCCGAACGCGTTTAACGCCGGGTTTGCCGTGGCTTAAGGGATTCCACGGTGCCGAAGGCCAGGACGGTATTGAAGCCGGGCCATTCCCGACGGCGCTCCGGCGTGAGGTCCATCGGGGCGTGCCATGGCGCTTTGCCGAACTGAGCCATGTCGTCGATCCGCCCAAGCAGGGTGAAACGGTCGAAGACGAAGGGGACGCCCTCGGCACCAAGCAGCGAATTGGCGTCGGCCAGATGAAAATGGAGATGCGGCCCGGTCGTGTCGCCGGTGAAGCCAAGCGTGCCGATGACCTGCCCCTGCCGGACCCGCTCACCCGGTCGTACCCGCACATTGCCGGGTCTCAGATGTTCGTAGAAGGCGACCTGACCGTTCCTGAGGCGGAGCGCGACATAATTGCCTGCTCCCTCGCCAAGCGGATGGGCAGGGTTCCGGGAGATTAGCGGGCTCTCCGCTACATCGTCGCGCATGCCGACGATCTCGCCATCCGCCACGGCAAGCACATCGTCGCCATAACCGAACGCGTCGCCAGTCCGGTCGGCATCGCCTGTGGTAGTGCGGCCCTGCAGGTCGAGCTTGATGAAATCGATCGCGTAGCGGCCGGGAAGGCGTGCCCGCCCGTCGATCGTGTAGAAGACCCGTCGATGGCCGCGTTGCCAGGAAGGGTCATGGACCGCTGCCCAGGGCCCACCCGCCAGCGGCGGCCCCAGGACGACGGGTGAGGCAGCTCTGATTTCCTGCCACGGAGCTTCGGTTCGGAAGAGCCGGTCATCCCCGGCCACCTTATAGTCGATGACGGGACGAAGCGACCGAGGGACGTTGCCGGGCTGCAGGTCGGTTTCCACGAACAGGATGGAACGATATCCCGGCGCCACGGCTCTGCCCGGGCCGGAAACCCTCGTCAGCCGCCGCTCAAGCGCTTCGCCGGCGACGTCGGCGACGATCCTGTCCGCGGGGTCTACGATCCTGACCCGTTTCACCGTCAGCGGCGAATCGCTGAAGTTGGTGAGGTGGATCTCATAGGTCAGTTGAGCCCTGCCAAGCATTCTTACCGGCGTCGGCGCCTGCGGAACCGTGACGTCGAAAGACTGTCTGGCGATGGTGGCAGGTGCTTCTTCCTGCGCTTGCCCGAAGGCGGAAAGGAGCGCCAGGCCCGGCAGGAGCAGCCAGTGGATCGGTCGTATCATCCCGGCCACGCTCGCACGCTGCGGCGCGACGTTCAACGATTCCCGCTTTGCCGCCGCGTCAGCGCCCGCGCAGCAGCACCGCGAGGAGATCGTAATAATCGGCCAGTTCGATCGCCTGGTCGAGCTCGCAGCCGATCCGCCCGCCGAGCAGCCAGCGGATCTCGGTAGTGATCACGCCCACGACCGGCAGCGTGACCGTCAGCCGGTCGCCCACCTTATAGGGCACGTCACATCGCGCCATGAGGCCAAGCGCCGAGATGTTGACGATGAGGAGGTTGACCGGGCGCGCATCGGGACCGAAGGCGCGCGTACGGAAATGCACCTCGTCGCGCGGCGTGCCACGTTCGTCGACCGGTCTCGCACTCCCGAATGCTGCCATGGCTCACTCCCTCGGAGCGCCAAGGCTACAGCGCAGGAGTGAATCCGGTCGAAACGAAATTGTTTAACGACTCCTTGCGCCGCCCCCAAAGCACTTGTGCTTCAAGGGTTTATGGCAGGAATGTTACGTACAAACCCTAGCCCGCGACAAGAAGTCCGTGATGCTTCTTACCGGCGGCGATGCGCACCGGCTCCCCGCCGATGCGGATGACCAGCGCTTCGTCCATCACCTTCTCAGCGCCGACGCGCGCGCCGCCGCCCTTGATCAGGCGCCTTGCCTCGCCCTTTGAGGCGCACAGGCCAAGCGAGACAAGCGCATCGACGATTCCGATCTCGCCGCCGACGACCGCGTAGGTCGGAAGAGAATCCCCGGCCGCCCCTTCCTCGAAGGTACGGCGCGCGGTTTCCGCTGCCTCGGCGGCGGCCGCTTCGCCGCGGCACATCGCCGTCGCGGCATCGGCCAGGATCTTCTTCGCCTCGTTGATCTCGGCGCCTTCCAACATCTCCAGCCGGGCAATCTCGTCGAGCGGCAGATCAGTGAACAGCCGGAGGAAGCGGCCGACGTCGCGATCGTCGGTGTTCCGCCAGAACTGCCAGTAATCATAATGCGGCAACTGGTCTTCATGGAGCCAGACGGCGCCCGACATGGTCTTGCCCATCTTGCCGCCATCCGCCGTGGTGATCAGCGGCGTGGTGATCCCGTACACCTCGGTCGAATCGACCCGGCGCGACAGCTCGATACCGTTGACGATATTGCCCCACTGATCCGATCCGCCCATCTGAAGACGGCAGCCGGCACGGCGCGACAACTCCAGGAAATCATAGGCTTGCAGGATCATGTAGTTGAATTCGAGGAAGCTCAGCGACTGCTCGCGATCGAGCCGGAGCTTGACCGAGTCGAAGCTCAGCATCCGGTTGACCGAGAAATGCTGGCCGATGTCGCGCAGGAACGGGATGTATTCGAGCTTGTCCAGCCAGTCGGCATTGTCGACCATCACCGCGTCGGACGGACCGTCTCCGAAGGTCAGGAAGCGTTCGAAGATACGACGGATCGACGCGACGTTGCTCGAAATGCCATCCTCGCTGAGCAGCTTGCGCGCTTCGTCCTTGAAGCTCGGATCGCCGATCTTGCCGGTGCCGCCGCCCATCAGCACGATCGGCTTGTGCCCGGCCTGCTGAAGACGGCGGAGCAGCATGATCTGGACCAGGCTGCCGACGTGCAACGACGGTGCCGTCGGATCGAAACCGATATAGCCGGGCACGACCTGCCTGTTCGCAAGCGCATCGAGGCCGGCGGCATCGGTAAGCTGGTGGATATAGCCGCGCGTCGAAAGCAGGCGGAGGAGATCGGAGGTATGCTCGGTCATGATGCGGCGGCGCTTAGCATCGGTGCGCGCCCGTCGCTAGCGGGACGGCAATTGTCCGAGCGGATCCACCGGCGTGCGGCCCTTGCGCATCTCGAAATGAAGTTCGGGCCGGTCGGCGAGACCCGTATCGCCCGAGGTCGCGATGGTCTGGCCCTTCCTGACCGACTGGCCGCGCTGCACGAGCAACTGGCCGGCATGGCCATAGACGGTGGTCCAGCCGTCGCCATGCTTCAGGATGACCAGCCCGCCGAGATTGGCCACCTCGTTCCCGGCATAGGCGACCACGCCATCCGCGGCGGCGAGGATCGGCGTGCCGAGCGGCGCCGCGATCTTGATACCGTTATAGCGTTCGCCGCTCGCGCCCGGGCCGAACCGCGCGACGACAGTACCGCGCAGTGGCCAGGCAAAGGCGCCATGCAGCCGCGCCGGCTCGGCGAGCGCGGCGGAGGAGGGGAGGACACGCCCCGGAGAGCTGGTGGGCCGGGCCGGGCGCTGGTTGCTGGCGAGGGCCGGTTCGCCGCCGGTGACGATGTCGTCGACATCGAGGCGGAAGGCGGCGGCGCGTTCCGACACCGTCTGCGGTCCGCTCGGAATCAGCACGCGCATGCCGACCCGCAGCGTATAGGGCTGGCTCAGGTCGTTGGCGGTCACGATCCGCGACCAGTCGACGCCATAGGCGCGCGCGATGGCGATGCCCGTCTCACCGGCGCGGACGAGGTGATAACGGCCAGCCGGAATGGCGAGTCGCTGGCCCGCGCGGATCATGAACGGTGCCGACAGGCCGTTGGCGCGCGCAATCGCCTCGGAGCCCGAACCCGTCTTGTCGGCGATGCCGCGCAGCGTTTCGCCGGGCTTGACTATATAGGTGCTGGCACCGATCGTCTGCGCATTGGCAGTGACCGGGCGGGCCTGCCATGCGGACGGGGCGGTCGGGGGGCTGCGCACGTCATTGTCGACGCTCTGGCGTTCATAGCTCTGGCGCTCATAGGGGGCCGGCGGAGCCGGCGCGTAGGGCGGACGATCGGCCGATTGCATCTGCGGGATGCAGCCACACAAAAGCGCGAGCGGAAGCAGAGATAAGGCGTAGCCCGCGCGTCTCTCGATATGTCCCCCCATGCCTCCCCCTTTAGCTATAGGCGGCGTTAAGCATAGCCAGAGATTCACCATGTGTCAGGTCGAGATGAAGGGGCGTGACGGCGACATAGCCGTCGGCGATCGCTTCCAGGTCGGTCGAATGCGCCGGGGTCTCGATCGTCGGACCGAGCGCGAACCAGTGATATTCGTAACCGCGCGGATCGCGGTTGCTGACGATCTGCAGCCGGCCGTAATCGCGCAGGCCCTGATTGGCGACCCGGATGCCCTTCACCGCATCAGCCGGTCCGGCGGGGAAATTGACGTTGACCAGCGTGCGCGGCGCGAGCGGGGCGTCGATCAGCGGGCGCAACACGCGCTCCCCCCAGGCGGCCGCTGCCTCGAACGGTACCGTGTCGCCCATGCCCTCGCGCGAATAAACCTGGCTCAGCGCGATCGAGCGGACGCCGGCCAGAGCCCCCTCCATCGCGGCCGAGACCGTGCCCGAATAGGTGACGTCCTCCGCCAGGTTCGCGCCGCGATTGACGCCCGACAGGATCAGGTCAGGCGGCGAATCCTTCATGATCCGGGCCAGCGCCATCATCACTGCGTCGGTCGGGGTCCCCGCGACCGCGAAACGCCGGTCGGAGAAGCGCCGCACGCGGATCGGACGGGTCAGGGTCAGGGAATGACCCGCGCCTGACTGTTCCTCGGCCGGGGCGACGATCCAGATATCGTCGGAAAAGGCCGAAGCGATCTCTTCGAGTACCTTGAGACCCGGGGCATGATAGCCGTCGTCATTGGTCAGCAGGATGCGCATCAGGCCGGCTCAAGCCGGTTGAGGCCCCGCAGATAGGGCTGCAGCGCGTCGGGAATGGCGACCGACCCGTCCTCCTGCTGGTAATTCTCCAGCACGGCGACGAGCGTGCGGCCGACCGCGAGGCCCGAGCCGTTCAGGGTGTGGACGAAGCGCGTGTTCTTCTCGCCCTCAGGCCGGTAGCGCGCGTTCATGCGCCGTGCCTGGAAATCGGTGCAGGTCGAGCAGCTGGAGATTTCCCGGTAACGGCCCTGGCCCGGCAACCATACTTCGAGATCATAGGTGCGCGCCGCGGTGAAACCCATGTCCCCGGTGCACAGCTTCATCCGGCGGAACGGCAGGCCGAGCGCGGTGAGGATGCCCTCGGCGCACGTCGTCATGCGCTCGTGCTCCGCCTCGGAGGTCTCGGGCGTGACGATCGAGACCATCTCGACCTTCTCGAACTGGTGCTGGCGGATGAAACCGCGCGTGTCGCGGCCCGCAGCGCCGGCCTCCGAGCGGAAACAGGCAGTCAGGGCAGCGAAGCGCAGCGGCAATTCGTCCTCGCTCAGGATCTTCTCGCGCACGATGTTGGTCAGCGAGACCTCGGCCGTCGGAATGAGCCAGCGGCCATCGGTGGTGCGGAACATGTCTTCGGCCGCCTTGGGAAGCTGGCCGGTGCCGAACACGATCTCGTCCTTGACCAGCAGCGGCGGGACGACCTGCTCATAGCCGTGGTCGTTGCACAGATTGTCCAGCATGAACTGGCCCAGCGCGCGGTGGAGCCGTGCCGCCGCCCCCCGAACCAGGGTGAAGCGCGCGCCGGCAAGCACCACGCCGGTTTCGAAATCCAGCCCAAGCGCCGGGCCGATCAAGTCATGCTCCTTCGGCGCGAAGGCGAAGCTGCCGGGCGTGCCGCGCTCGGCGATCAGGACATTCTCCTCCTCGTCAGCCCCGTCCGGCACATCGGCGAGCGGCAGGTTGGGAAGGGTCGCCAGCCTGCCGTTCAGTTCCTCGCCCAGCGCCTTCTCCTCGGCTTCGATCGCGGGCAGCCGCTCCTTGAGCCCGGCAACCTCGGCCATCAGCGTGGCGGCGGTCGCTTCGTCCTTCGATGCCTTGGCCGCGCCGATCGCCTTCGACGCCTCGTTGCGGCGGGCCTGGCCGGCCTGCGCTTCGGTGATCAGCGCGCGACGGCGCTCGTCGAGGGCGACCAGGGTATCGGCCACGGGTGCGATCCCCCGGCGCGCAAGGGCGGCGTCGAAGGCGGCGGGATTTTCGCGGATCAAGCGGATATCGTGCATGGCGGCAGGCTATGGCGGCGGCTCAGCCCCCGCGCAACCCGTGGCGTTGTCCCCGGGCGACCTCAAGTGGAACCTTGCGATTCAAGTCGGCGACAAAGGCCGCCGGAGCCGAACCGGGAACCGTCGGGGATCAGGCCGAGACGGCAGTCTTCCTGGCGAACCGCTTGCGCGCCACCAGCGCGGCCGCCGCTGCGCCGAACAGGAGGACCATCGGTGGTGCGGGAACCGGTGCCGGCGGACCGCCGCTGGATCCAGTCGAACCGTTGCTGCCATGACCGCCATTGGAGCTCCAGCCGCCATTGGAGCTCCAGCCCTTGCTGGACGAACCATAGCTCGACGAACTGGTGCTCGTGCTCGAACCGTTCGAGGAGCTCGAGGTGCTGGTGCTCGATCCGTTGGACGAGCTGGACGTGCTCGACGAGGTCGAGGAGGACACGCCGCTCGACGTGCTGGTCGACGACGACACCCCGCTGGAGGTGCTGGACGAGACACCGCTCGACGTGGAGGTAGACGAGCCACCGGTCGAGGAGGTGCTGGTGCTCGAAACGCCGCCGGTGCTGGTGCTGGTCGAGGAGCCGCCGCTGCCACCGCTACCGCCGCTTGACGTGCTGGTGGAAGAACCGCCGGTCGAGGTCGATCCGCCGCTCGTGCTGGTGGATCCGCCGGAGCTGCTCGACGTGGACGAAATGATGATGCCCGAGCTGCCACCGCCCGAGCCGCCGCCGCCGAAGAAGCCGCCTGCGAAGAAACCGCCGCCGCCAAAACCGCCGCCACCGCCAACGATGACTGGGCCGCCACCGCCGCCGCCACCCGAAACCATCGGCATCTCGCCGCTCGACCCGGCAAAGGCCGGGGGCAGGGGGATGGGCGCACCCTGGCTGGTGACCGTCACGACCGCAGGCGCGCAGGTCGCGCGGGTCTTGGTCACGACTCGGCGGACCCGACTCACCGGGCGCGCCGCGACCTTGGTCTGGTGGACGACTCGCTTGGTCTGCTTCTGCTGATAGACCTGACGGGTCTGGGACTGTTCGGCGACATGCACCGCGCCGCCGCCGACCAAGGCACCGCCGCATGTGCAGGCACATAGTTTAGCCAAGGCCATCCGCACGGACATTGTTGTCACTCTCTCGCTATCGATACCGGTACGAACCAAATGATCCGGTCCATCACGGCGTCTGACGTGTCGCTATTCAGCAAAGTGCCGAAGAAAGCATTAAGTTCAAGCGCGTTAACCAAGCTTTGGCGGAACTCCAGCCCATTTGTCGCGTTCGCATCGCCATTATCCTGGTTAACGTGCCGCAATGGTACGGCTTCATGGTTAACGCCGCCGGCACACTTCGCCAGGACGACAATGCGGCCCGGATCCGGAGCCGGAATGACAGGCCGGCTTCATGAAAGTGCAATGTACGGCTGGCTAGGGGCGATCGCACAATGCCTGGCGATAGTTTTGGCGAGGCGTTGCTTGTGGTGCCCGGGCGGCATGGCTATAGGCCCGCTCGGGATGGGACGGCGGCGAAGGTGCTCGTAAGGCATCATGTCACCGACGGGAGAGTGGGATGGCGACGGTCTTGAATCGATTGGACGAATCCGAAAAGTTTCAGCCGCCCGCGGGCGAGGGTGGGGATGGCTATCGGCCAAGTGCCGAGGAGCCGTTCATGAACCCGCGTCAGCAGGCATATTTCCGTGACAAGCTGCAAGCATGGAAGGAAGCGATCCTGCGCGAAGCCGCCGGCACGCTTTCCCAGCTCCAGGTCGATTCGCTGCGGGAGGCCGATCTTACCGATCGCGCGTCGAGTGAAACGGACTGGTCGATCGAGCTTCGCACCCGCGATCGCCAGCGCAAGCTGATCTCCAAGATCGACGCGGCCCTGCGGCGAATCGAGGAAGGCGAATATGGCTATTGCGAGGTGACCGGCGAGCCGATCTCGCTCGCTCGCCTCGAGGCGAGGCCGATCGCCACCATGACGGTCGAGGCGCAGGAGCGTCACGAACGGCAAGAGAAAGTTTCGCGCGAAGACTGATTTTCCGCATACGTCCTTAAGCGATTGGATACGGTTCGGCCGCTATCGTCAGGCGAACGGAGGTCGTTTCGAGCGTTACGATGGACCAATTTTCTCAAGATCCTTACGGCGCGGTCGCCAGCGAAGACGGTGCGCACAACCGGAACGACTCGCGTGACAGCCTGTTCCTGATGGCTGACATGCGCGTACCGGGTGCTGCCAGCGTGCTTCAGGTGCGTGTCCGGAACCTGTCCGCCGGCGGCCTGATGGCTGAATTCCCGACGGGCCTGGATCAGGGCACGCTCGTCGAATTCGATGTGCGTGGTATCGGCTGGGTTCCGGGCAAGGTCGCCTGGTCGGCAGCCGGACGGATCGGCGTCGCCTTCGACCGGCAGATCGATCCGATGCTGGCGCGCAAACCCGTGGGTACGGGCACAACGACCCCAGTCTTCGTCAAGCCGGTGCTTCCGCGCCGCTAATATTCGCTTTTGCCTCGCGCGGGCGCACCCGCGCGAGGCGATTCAGCGTCTTACAGCGCCGACATTTCCTCTTTTACGCGCAGTTTCTGCTTCTTGAGCGCCGCCAGGGTGGCTGAGTCGGGCAATGGGCGCTGCGACTCGGCACTGATCTTGCGATCGAGTACGGCATGCTTGGCCTCGAGGGCCGAAAAATGCGCGGTCTGCATGGAAGCGTTCCTCCTACATTGCTGGGCGGGGTAGGGAGTAAAACACGCTCGTCCTTAATTGTCTTCCCCCATTTTGGGCATAATCGACATGCCGAGGGTATTTGAGCGACGGCATGTTTTTGCGGCTCGCGGGGGCCGCGCAATTTGCTAAGGGCGGTGCGTGAACGGGGAGCCCATGGACGACACGCAAATCGCCAAGCGTCTGGAAATCCTGCGCGTGGAGCATCGCGATCTCGATTCAGCGATTGCGGCCCTGCTCGATACCGGTTCGACCGATCAACTCGAGATTGCGCGACTCAAGAAGCGGAAACTCCGCCTGCGCGACGAGATCGCGCTTCTCGAGGACCAGATGATCCCGGACATCATCGCCTGACCCTTGTGAGCCTGATCCTTATTGGGACGGCTTCAGCGGCACCTCGCGCAATCCCTATGTTGCCGACGACCACTTTATGTCACCTATGCTGTACACGAACGGGGGGAACATGAGCGAACCGCGCATCCACCGACGCCTCATCGATACGCTCTACATCGACGCGATGGTGCTGGCGGATGAGGCGCGGAGCTATTTCGACCAGGGCGGCAAGGCTGATCGCGACGTGCTGGATCCGTTGGCGCGCGTTTCCTTTTCCTGCGAATCGCTCAAGGTCACGACCCGGCTGATGCATGTGATCGCCTGGCTGCTGACCCAGCGCGCAGTCGATTCCGGGGAAATGGCACCGCGCGACGCGCTCGATCAGTCGCGCCGGCTGGGACCCGCGCCTGTCAGCGAGCGCGCCGCCGTGGAAGCGATGCCGCTCGCGGCGCAGGCGCTGATAGAAGCAAGCACCGAACTGTATCGCCGTGTGGCGCGGCTCGACCGGGCGCAGGCGGCCAACGATACCGCCGACAGCCCGGCCCGGTCGATGCTTGAGCGCCTCGCGGCAGCCTTCTGACGCGGACGAACGCGCTGCAAGCGGTCCGCCTTAGTCGATCGCAGAGAATCCGAGCCCGCGGAGATACTGGACCTTGATATTGACCACGGTGACCCCGGGGCCGGCATTGACCGCCGCTTGCTCGAAGGTCGGCTTGGATCGCCCCATCGACCGGTTGGCGGCAACACCGGCACCGTCGCTCCACACGGAAAACTTGTCCTTGCCGATTCGGTTGTGCCGCAGCATCAGCGAAAACCGCCCAGGATGGGGCACCCGTACACAGATCGCCACCTCGCCCGACACCGGCGGTTTCGACCGGGTGCGACGGAATACCCTGCCTTCGGCGAGCAGCGTTTCGTCGGGACGCAGGAAATCGGCCTGAGTGGCCGGATAGAGCTCAAGCCAGACTTCACCCGTCCGATCCTTGAGGCCGAGAACGTTGACCTGGATCGCGGGACCACGGCCAGCCGCGCACAATGCCGCGTCCTCGCCGATCGTCTCCGCGGCCAGGGCGGACGGGGCGATGGCAAGAGACAGGGCACATAGAACACCGGCAACGGATATGGGCGTCATGAAGCATATGTCCGATTGTTGGAAGAAAACGCCCCATAGACGCCGCGGGCGGCGGTGATCCTCACTGCTGAGCGCCGATGTCATCATGCTGGCGGCCGGTCCCGGCGCCGATAGACAAGAAGATGGCCGATCTCGCGCGGGACGGTGAGGACAAGGCGATAGTCGCGGATCAGCGCCGCGGCGACGATATGTTCGCTGGCAGGATTCCATGGCGCAAGCGGCTGGTCCATGGTGACGACGACCGGGGGCCGGCGCGCCATGATCCGCCCGACTTCAGCCGCTTCGTCGATGCCGGTTGCCCCCTGTTCGGCCTGATAGGCCAGCGTGGAGGGGAACGCATAGGCGGTCGGAATGCAGGTGCGCGCCAGATGATAGAGGATGGAATCGCCAGCGAAGACATAGGGGCATTCCTCGCCGCTGTTCGCTGCCATGACCCGGGCCACCGCGCGCGCCGATTCCGCGTCGGTCGGTTGCAGCGCGACGCGGAGGAGGAACAGCAGGAATCCAACGCCCAGCGTGCCTTTCAGCACGATACCATGTCGTCCCAGCACCGGGGCGGCGATGATCGCCAGCGGTGCCATCAACGGCAGCGCATAATGATCGAAGAATGCACCGATCATCGAAAAGGCGACGAGCGCGGCCGCCAGCCACCCGAACATGAGCACCTTCACGGCGCTACGCGGCTGAATCCGCCAGGACAGCACCGCACACAGGATGAAGGGCGAGAGTTGCGCGGCGGTGCCGCTCAGCCGGGCCGCGATCTTCATCGCCGGATAGGATCTGCGCAGGGTCATGGAGGCGAAGTTGGAGAACCAGAATGCCTGAAACGTGGCCGACCCGCGCAAGGCGAAATCCACCACGACCAGGGCGGTCGGGAGAATGCCGAGGCCTGCCCATAGCGATCCTGCAGCGGCGAGTGCGGGCCAGCTTCCGCCGGCACGCCGGAAATACCAGAGGTGGGCGGCACCGAAATAGGCCCCTTCCACGACCGGCGTATATTTTGTCTGGATGGCGAGTCCGGCCAGCATGCAGGCGGCCATGCCATTCAGGACGATCGCTCTTCGCGCTCGCCGCAAGGCAAGATCCGGCAACCGCAAGGTAAGCAACGCGGCGCTGGCGATGAACAGATTATAGAATACCGGCGATTGCCCGCCGCGGCCACTGAGCAGCGACAGCCAGATCAGATACCCTGCCGCCGCGGCGAGCGCGCCGGCCTGCGTCGCCCCGAGCCGTCGTCCTCCCAGTGCCACCAGGCAAGCGGTGGCGGCGGCGAACAGGGTCGCGACGATCTGATAGGCCAGGATACCGTCGCCCGGCAGCAGCCGGATCCCCGCAAAGATCAGGAACAGCCCGACCGGCTTGCGATCCCACAGATCGACATAGGGTATCGCCCCGCGCAGCATCCGGTCGCCGACGAGGAGATAATATTGTTCGTCGACATGAATGACGGGGTTGCCGAAATCGTGCGCGCGCAATGCCATCGCAATCATGAGCAGCAGCGCGCCGACGAGGAAACCACGAAGTCCGGCCGAATCCGCGCCCGGAACGCGTGCACGCCACTCGATCGCCGTCGATCCGGAATATCCCGCTGTTGCCACGGGGCGCCGGCCTAAGGGCAGGGCGTGGGCGCGTCATGCGGCATTTTTTTTGCTAGCCCGGTGTGGAAATCTCCATTCGCGTCGTTGTCGCTTCTCCGCGCCGCAGATCCCGGAAACCCCGATATTTCGTCGATTTTCCGCTCGTGCGGAGTGTGGGTCGGGGCGCGCCACGTCGTCATTGAGTGGGGACCGGTCGGCGCCGGGCAGGGTCTTACGGACATCCGGAAGGGAGTCCGTGATCAACCCGCTTCGACGCCGATCATGGAACCCGCCCCGGTTTCGATGGATAAGCGCATGTATTTCAATCTCGCTTCGGCTCGCACCGACCAGGCGACGTCAAACGCAGCGGCATCCGCGCTGCCCTGGACCGTCCTGATTCCCTTCTTCAACGAACGGGATTTTCTCTCTGCGACCATCGCAAGCCTGGCCGAGCAGACCCGGCCATTCAGGCTGGTCCTTGTCGACAATGGATCGACCGACGGCAGCGCGGCGATCGCACGCGCCGAATGCGATCGGCTCGGGCTCGACTATCTGCTGCTGACTGAACGCAAGCCGGGCAAGGTCGCCGCCCTTCGCACCGGTCTCGGCTGGGTGCGCACGCCGTTCGTCGCTACCTGCGATGCGGATACCGTCTATCCGCCGCATTACCTTGCCGAGGCGGAGCGCCTGCTGGGCAAGGATGGATGCGTGGTCGCAGGCGCCTTCTTCGTCGCGCGGGACGCGATGCCGGCCGATATCGCGGCGGAGGGTCGCAAGATCAACGGTGCCGCCCGGCTGCTGCCGCGCCAGTGCCATACCGGCGGTGCCGGCCAGGCGTTTCTCACGGTCGCATTGCGCGCGGCGGGCGGGTTCGATCCCGGCCGCTGGAACTATGTGCTTGAGGATCACGAAGTCATCCATCGCGTGATGAAGCTCGGGTCGATGCGTTATTCGCATGATTTGTGGTGTGCGCCTTCGCCGCGCGAGCGGGATCGGGCCTCGATCCGCTGGACCCTGGTCGAGCGGCTGGCCTATTCGGCGACGGCGCCCTGGGCGGGAGACTGGTTCTTCTACCGTTTCCTCGGCCGCCGGTTGCGGCACCGCCAGCTGCTCAGCCACCATATCCGGGAACGTCGATACCAGAACATGGAAGGGGCGATTTTTGCCACGACTAATCCTTTGTTCTGACGACTTCGCCTTCTCGCGCGAGGTAAGCCTGACGATTACCGGACTGGCCCAGGCGGGCAAGCTCAACGCCATCAGTTGCATGGCGGTGATGCCCGGCTGGCCTTCCGACGCAGCGCTGTTGCGCTATCTGCCCGATCATGTCGAAATCGGCCTGCACCTGACGCTGACGGGGGAGCGCCCGCTTACGGCGATGCCTCGCCTCGCACCTGGGGGCCATCTGCCGGGCATCAACGATCTCGGTCGTCTCACGCGGGCCGGCACGGCGCCGCTCGATGAAATCGCGGTCGAGGTTCGCGCGCAATTCGACTCATTCATCCAGGCAATGGGCCGTCCGCCGGCCTTTGTGGATGGCCATCAGCACGCCCATGCCCTCAATGGCATTCGCGATATCGTGCTCGAAGAGACCGCGATCCGGGCGCCGGGCGCGTGGGTCCGCTGTTGCACCGACTCGTTCGTCGCAATGATGTCGCGGCCGTTTCGCGGCAAGGCGCTGGCCAGCGCGTGGCATTCGCTCGGCCTGAAACGGGATGCGGCCAGGCACGGACTGCGCTGCAATGACAGCTTCGCCGGACACTATGATTTCGCGAGTGACTATACATCCCTGTTTCCGGTTTTTTTGCGCCGTCCGGGCATGGTTCATCTGGTAATGTGCCATCCTGGGAAGGGCGATCGCCCCGACGACGAGATAGCATCGGCACGGGTGCGTGAAGCCACGGCCTTGCGCACCTTGTCGATCGCGGACATGGCAGCCGCCGAAGGGCTGGCGTTTCCGGCCTGATCTAGGGGTCGATCGACAGTGGCTGGCGGCGGTCTCAGGGCCATCTTTCTCGAACAGCGGCCAATGCTGCTACGCCTGCTCGTCGCGCGCCTTGGCAATAGCGACGATGCCGAGGACGCGCTGCAGGACATGTGGCTACGTATCGACCAGCTCGCCGATCGTCCCGTCGCGCAGCCCAAGGCGTTCCTCTACCGGGTTGCAGCGAACCTCGCCACCGACCGGCGAATCGCCGGCGGCCGTCGCGGCGCGCGCGATGCCGCCTGGCTCGACAGCCAGCCCGATGCGGACGAGTTGCCCGACGCCGAGCGGGCGCTGATCGCCAGCGACCAGCTCAGGACAGTCGCAGCAGTGGTGGAAGCAATGCCCGAGAGGATGCGGATCGCGTTGCACCGATTCCGTATCGAGGGCCGATCGCAACGGACCATCGCGGAGGAACTGGGGATATCCGTGAGCGGCGTGGAGAAGCTGTTGCAGCGCGCCTATCGCCAAATTCACGATCGCCTCGAAGCGACAGGTGTGGAAGTCGCCGCACCATATCGTCTATCTGATGAAAGGGGCACGAACCGTGCAGGGTGACGAGTCCACTATCATCGACCAGGCGATCGAATGGCATCTCCGCCAGACGGAGATGTCCGATCAGGACTGGGAATCATTCGTGACGTGGCTTGAGATCAGCCCGGCGCATGCCAGTGCCTATGACAGCGTCGTGATGCAGGAACACCTCATCGACCGGACCGACTTCCCGATCGAGGTCGTGCGCCGGGAACTGCCCGCGCGCCGCTGGCCCTGGGCGGTTGGCGGGATCGCGGCGGCAGCGGCGGCGGTGGCCGTGCTCATGCCACTCGTCACGCCTGCCCGACCATCCACCTATGACGTCGCCACCAGGGCCGGGGAGCGGCGCACGCTGCAGTTGGCCGATGGCTCAAGGATCGAAATGAGCGGCGACACGCGCCTGCGCCTCGACCATAACCAGCCGCGTCTCGTCGACCTGGAAAGGGGCGAGGCAACGCTGCACGTCCGGCACGATCCCGCCAATCCGTTCACGGTGACGTCCGGGGACCTGACGGTCCGTGATCTGGGGACCGTGTTCAATCTCGCCCGCGATGGAGACCGGCTTGCGGTCGAGGTGTCGTCGGGATCGGTACTGTTCCAGCCGGATCGCGAATCGGTCGAGCTGGCACCCGGGGATGCCCTGATCGTTCGTGAAGACAGCCATACGATGACCAGGGCGAAGATATCGCCTGCGTCGGTCGGTGGCTGGCGAACCGGCACGCTGAGCTTCGACGGCGAGCCGCTCGGAAGCGTCTTTGCCTCCATCCATCGTCTCAATGCGACGCAGGTCGTTCTTGAGGGCGGCTTGTCGCAACGGCCGTTTACCGGCATGGTCAAGCTCACGGGAGCCGCCGATCGGGATATACCCCATCTGGCCGCCCTGATCGGGGCGACTTGGCGGCGTGACGGAGACCGATGGATATTGGCGAGTAGCACGGCGCCTTCGCGCTAGGCTGTATCCGGCACTGTTGCTCGCGGCGACCGGGCTGTCGGCGCCGGCAATGGCGCGCGACGTCACCGTCTCGGTACCGGCGACCACTCTCGACAAGGCGCTGACCGCGCTCGCCCGGGAGGCGAATGCCGAGATCATCAGCACCGAGGCCGGGCTCCGCACGATCCGCACTCAGGCGGTACAGGGCAGGATGTCGGTGCGGGAGGCGCTGAACCGGCTGCTCGCCGACACGGGCTATCGCGCGATACCCATCGGAAGCGGCGGTTACCGAGTCGTCCGTGCGACGGTACGCATCGCCCCGCGCCGCCGCCCGTCGCCGGGCGCACCGCTCATCGACCCTGCCGACATCGTCGTTACCGCCAGCAAGCAGCGCGTCCCGTTGCTGCGCTATCCCGGTAGCCTGACGTCGATCACCGGCGCGCCGACTCTGTCTGCAGCCGGAGTGGGGGATATGGCTGACGTCGCGGTTGTCACACCCGTCCTGCAAAGCACGCAGCTTGGGGCGGGCCGCAACAAGATCTTCATTCGCGGCGTCGCCGACAGCAGCTTCAACGGTGCCACCCAATCGACCGCGAGCATCTATCTCGACGACGTCCAGCTCAGCTATTCCGGCCCGGACCCCGGCTTGCGCCTGTACGACATGCACGGCATCGACGTGATGGAAGGGCCGCAGGGCACGCTCTACGGCGCTGGCGCGATCGGCGGGATCATCCGCCTCACGTCCAATCCGGTGGACCTGCTCGGTGCGCATGCCTCGATGACGTCCGGCGTGACCGCGACACGGGAAGGCGAGGCCGGATTCGATATCGCCGGCATGGTGAACCTTCCGCTGAAGACCGACGTCGCCGGCGTGCGGGCGGTGGGATATCGCATCCGGGATGGCGGCTATATCGACGATCATGGCCGCGGCCTTTCCGACATCAATCGCACCGACACGACGGGCGGCCGCCTGGCGTTCCGCGTCGATGCAGGCGATGGCTGGCGGATCGATCTGAGCGGCGCCGGCCAGCAGATCGATGCCAGGGACGGGCAATATGCCGAGCTGCCCGAAGGCCCGCTGGCGCGGCGCTCGCGGATTGCCCAACCCTTCAGCAGCCGCCTGCTGTTCGGCCGGCTGGTCATCACCCGAGACTGGGCGAGCGGCTTGCACCTGGTATCGGCATCGGGGCTCGCGGCACTCGACACGTCAGAAGTGTTCGACGCCAGCGCGGCAGTGCCGCCGTCGCCGAACCCGACGAGCTACGACATCGGCAATTCGAAATTGTTGCTGACCCAGGAGACCCGGCTTTCCCGATCGCTCGCCAATGGCGGGTCGTGGGTGGCTGGCTTCGCCCTTCTGAGCAATCGCGACGTCCTCTCGCGCACGCTTGGGTCGGCGGGCAGCGAGGCCACCATCATCGGCGTGACCAACGTCACACGGGCCGCGTCACTGTTCGCCGAGGCGACGATCGCGCTTCGCCGGAATTTTTCGGTCACGCTGGGCGCGCGCGCGACCGCCGCGCGGATCGACGGCGAGCCCTCCAGCAAACCGCGATCCAACGCGTTCGTGAAGGGGCGGTCGACGGAGCGGATCGATCCCACCATCGCGCTGTCATGGGTGATCGCACCGCAGCTCGCGGCATTCGCGCGCTATCAGACCGGGTATCGGACAGGCGGCTTGGCGGTTGCACGCGGAATCGGGCGAGTCGCTGATTACAACGCCGACTCGATCACCGTCGGGGAGATCGGTATCCGCAGGCTACGCAGCGGCCAGACCGGCCTGACCTTTTCCGGCAGCTTCTCGATCGCGCGGTGGACCGGCGCCCAGGCCGACCTGATCAACCGGCGCGGACAGCCCTATACGGTGAATCTCGGCGATGCGCAGATCAACTCGCTCGAGGGAATGGTCGGGTGGACCCCGCTGCCCGGCCTCAACGCGAGCGGCACTTTCCTCTATACCCGGAACAGCGTCAGCGCGCCGCTCCCCGGCCAGCCCGCGCGGGACACGAACCGGCTACCCGAGACGCCTTCCTTCGCGGCACGGGGCAGCCTTTCCTACGAATGGACCGTCCGGGACGTGACGTTCCACTCGCAGGGGTCATTGGGGTATGTCGGCAGTTCAATGCTCGGCACCGGCGACCTGCTCGACGTCGGCCAGGGAAATTATCTTACGCTTGACCTGTCCAGCTCAATGAAGTGGCGCAACATGGAGATATCGCTGGCCGTGGCGAACGCGACGAATGCCACCGCCAATCGCTTTGCCTTCGGCAACCCCTTCACCCTCGCGGCACGCGATCAGGTGACGCCATTGCGCCCGCTCAATGTGCGGCTTGGGGTTGCAATCAACTGGTAGGGACAGGCTCGGGACACGATGATCGTCCCGATACCGGTCAGCCGAGCGCGAGCCTCAGGCGCGCGGCCTCATATTCCCGTTCGAGCCGCTCCACCCGCACCGCGACGGATTCGACCTTGTCGATCACGCCGATGCCCTGGCCCGACCCCCAGATGTCCTTCCACGCCTTGGCCTTGCTGCCGTTGCCGCCCCCAAAGTTCATGGTCGACAGGTCGCCCTCGGGCAGGTTGTCGGGGTCCATGCCGGCGGCGACGATCGATCCGCGCAGATAATTGCCGTGCACGCCGGTGAAGAGGTTCGAATAGACGATGTCGGCGGCCTTGCCGTCGACGATGCCCTGCTTGTAGCTAGACTCGGCATTGGCCTCGTCGGTCGCAATGAAAGGCGAGCCGATATAGGCTAGATCGGCGCCCATCGCCTGCGCGGCCAGGACCGCATCGCCCGTCGCGATCGAGCCCGAAAGGGCGAGCGGGCCAGCGAACCACTGGCGGATCTCCTGGACGATCGCGAAGGGGGAGAGGCGTCCGGCATGGCCGCCAGCGCCGGCCGCGACCGCGATCAGCCCGTCAGCCCCCTTTTCGATCGCTTTCCGGGCGAAGCGATCGTCGATGATATCGTGCAGCGTGATGCCGCCCCAGCCATGCACTGCCTGGTTGAGATCCTCGCGCGCGCCCAGCGAGGTGATGACGATGGGCACCTGCCACTTGGCGCAGGTCGCCAGGTCGGCCTCGAGCCGCTCGTTCGAACGGTGCACGATCTGGTTCACGGCGAAGGGCGCGGCCGGCCGGTCGGGATGATCGCGGTTGTGCTGCGCCAGTTCCTCGGTGATTCGGTGCAGCCATTCGTCGAGCAGGCTCTGCGGCCGTGCATTGAGCGCCGGGAAGGACCCGACGATTCCCGCCTTGCATTGGGCGATCACCAGTTCAGGGCCGGAGATGATGAACAGCGGGGACCCGATGACGGGCAGCCGGAGGCGATCGAACAGGGGCGGCAAGCTCATCTGCGTTTCATAGCGCAACTGAAATGACTGTCCAGCAGCCACGAGTTGCCATGTCGCGGCAATGGCTTATTAGGCCAACACACCGGGATACATTATATCTGGCTTCGGAGTCCCCCTTTCATGAAATTCGCCCTCGCGTCGCTGCTGCTGGTCAGCGTCTCAACCCCCGCCCTTGCGGTGGGGCAGCTGCCCGCCAACGTCGCCCCGGTCGCCTATGACATCACCGTCAAGCCCGACGCCAAGGCAATGACCTTCAGCGGTACCGAGACGGTGACGATCGACGTCAGGCAGGCGACGAGCACGATCGTGCTGAACGCGGTCGAGCTGAAGCTGGGCAAGGTGACCTTCGACGGGAAGGACATGCCCTTCGCGATCGACGATACGACCCAGCAACTCACCGTCACCTTGCCAGCGCCGGCCAAGGTCGGCACGCACACGATGAGCTTCGCCTGGGATGGCAAGATCAACACGACGTCCGCAGGCTTCTTCGCGATAGACTACAAGAACCCGGACGGTTCGGCGGCGCGCATGCTCGCGACCCAGTTCGAGGCGCCCGACGCGCGCCGTTTCGCGCCGATGTGGGACGAACCGGCATTCAAGGCGAAGTTCACGCTCAGCGCGGTCGCCCCGGGCAACCAGACCGCCTTTTCCAACATGCCGGCCGCCAGGGTGACCAACCTCACCGACGGCACGAAGAAATATACGTTCCAGCAGTCGCCCGTCATGTCGAGCTATCTCCTGTTCCTCGGCATGGGCGATGTCGAACGCAAGACGGTGATGGCCGGCAAGACCGAGATCGGGGTCATCACCCGGCGCGGCGTGGTCGACCAGGGCGATTATGCGCTGGCCGAGGCAAAGCGCCTGCTGGCCTATTACAACGACTATTTCGGCCAGCCTTATCCGCTGCCCAAGCTCGACATGATCGCCGGCCCCGGCTCGAGCCAGTTCTTCGGCGCGATGGAGAATTGGGGGGCGATCTTCTATTTCGAGCCCGAACTGCTGTTCGATCCCAAGCACGCGACTCAGAGCGGGCGCGACCGGATATTCACCGTCGTGGCGCACGAGATGGCGCATCAATGGTTCGGCGATCTCGTCACCATGTCCTGGTGGGACGATCTCTGGCTCAACGAGGGCTTTGCCTCGTGGATGGAGAACAAGACGAGCCGCGACCTGAACCCGACCTGGGATGCGCAGGCAAGTGCCGTCGCCTTCGATCGCGAGGGCGCGCTCGGCCTCGACGCCACCTCGGCGACCCATCCCATCATCCGCCATGTCGAGACGGTCGATCAGCTTGGCGAGGCGTTCGACACCATCACCTATCAGAAGGGTCAGGCCGTTATCGGCATGATGGAATCCACATTGGGCGGCGATGTCTTCCGCAAGGGCATCCGCAGCTACATGGCGAAGTACAAATACGGGAACACCGTGACCGACCAGCTCTGGACCGAGCTTGGCGCCGCGGCCGGCAAGCCAGTCGTGGACATCGCGCACGACTTCACCCTGCAGGGCGGCGTGCCGCTGGTGAAGCTCACGGGCGCGGCGTGTGATGGCGGCACGACCCGGGCCACGCTGACTCAGGGCAGGTTCGGTTATGACACGCCGTCGAAGCAGCCGCAGACGTGGCGCGTGCCGCTGACGCTCGGTCCGATCGGCGGCCCGGTGACCAGCACGATCGTGCGGGGCGCAGCACCCGCCACAGTGGCGGTCCAGGGTTGCGGCACGCTTGTCCTCAACCGCGACAAGGGCAGCTATGTCCGCGTCCAGTATGACGATGCGAGCCACGCGGCGATCGTGCGCGACTTCAGCAAGATGGCGTTGACCGATCAGGTCGGCACGCTTGGCGACGATTATGCCCTGGCACTGAGCGGCGACCAGTCGCTCGACCGCTATCTCGCGGTGCAGGGGGCGGTGCCGCTCGATGCGAGCCCACTCGACTGGTCTGTGGTGGCGAGCAATCTTCGTTCGCTCACCAATTTTTTCCAGGGGACCCCGCTTGAGGCGTCGCTCCGCGCGCGGACGATCGCGGTGCTGTCGCCGGTGATGAAGCGGGTCGGGTTCGATGCGCAGGCAGGCGAATCGCCGCTGATCACCAACCTGCGCGAAACGCTCGTCGGCCGGCTCGGCTATAGCGGCGATCCCGATGTCGCGGCGAAGGCACGTGCCTATGTCGCTGCGCTGGCAACCGATCCGAATGCCATCCCGCCGGCGATCCGCACGCCGATCCTCGGCGTCTATGCGGTGAACGCCACCCCGGCCGAATGGGATGCGCTGTTCGCGATCACCAAGGCCGAGAAGAACCCGGTGACACGGAACACCTATGTGCAGTTGCTCGGCACTGCGCGTGACGATGCCCTGGCGCAGCGCGCGCTCGACCTGCTGAAGACCGGCGAGTTCACAAATCCGCAAAAGGCGAGCCTGATCCGTGCGGTCGCCGGGCGGCATCCGGAAATGGCGTTCGATTTCGCCGTCGCGAACAGGGACATGGTCAACGGCCTGCTCGAGACGAGCACCCGATCCAGCTTCATCATCAGTCTCGGCACGACCTCGAACGATCCGGCGATGCCGGGCAAGATCACTGCCTATGCCGAGAAAAATCTGCCTGAGGCGTCGCGGGGGGGTGTCGCCCGCGTGCTTTCGGCTATTGCAGTGCGCAAGCAGGGTGCCGATCGGGTGCGTGCGGATGTGGCGACGTGGGTGAGCGCCGGGAACTGACCATCCCGGCTGTCGGTGAAGTGGGGCGCCTGATCGTCTCTTCGAGTATAGAGACGTGAAGGAGTGATATCATGACCCCAGCAGCCCGCGTCCAGGCGGCGATCGAACTGCTTGATTCGATCGTCGTCGCCGCCCGCGATTCAGGTGCCGCGGCCGACACGCTGATCGCGCGCTATTTCGCCGAGCGGCGCTATGCCGGCAGCAAGGACCGGCGTGCCGTGCGCGAACTGGTCTATGCCGTGATCCGCAAGCTCGGCGAACGCCCGGCCAATGGCCGTACCGCGATGCTTGCGCTGGCGGAAAGCGATCCGGAGATTGCCGGGCTGTTCGCTGGTATCGGCCATGGCCCGGCAGCGATCGGCCCTGACGAGCAGGCGGCGGCGCCGGGGATCGCGCCCGGCTGGATTCTCGCCCTGCTGAAGCAATCCGGGCTTGAGGGGGAGGAGCTTCCCGCGCTGATCGACCGCGCGCCGCTCGATATCCGGCTCAACTGGCTCAAGGAGGCTCCCGGCCCGATCGAGGGCGCCGAGCCGATCCCGGGCCTGCCCGACGCGCTGCGCCTGCCGTCAGGTACCAATATCGAGGCGCTCGCTGCCTATCAGGACGGTGCGATCGAGGTGCAGGACGCCGGCAGCCAGATCGTCACCCTCGCGGCGAAGGCTGCGCCGGGCATGCGCATCGTCGATCTCTGCGCCGGTGCTGGCGGGAAGACGCTCGCCCTCGCGGCGTTGATGGGCAATGAAGGCGCGCTGCTTGCGACCGATACCGACCGCGCGCGGCTTTCGCGCCTGGCGCCCCGGGCGGCGCGCGCCGGCGTGGAAATCGTCGAGACCCGGCTGCTCGATCCGGGCCATGAAGCGGAGATCCTGTCCGACTGGGCGGAGAGCGCCGATTGCGTGCTGATCGATGCGCCTTGCTCTGGCACCGGCACCTGGCGCCGCAATCCGGAAGCGCGGTGGCGGCTGACGCCGGAGCGGATCGACCGGCTCACCCTTACGCAGCGCCATGTCCTGGAAACGGGTGCTGCGCTGGTGAAGCCCGGCGGCGCGCTGGTCTATATCGTCTGCTCGCTGCTTGACGAGGAAGGCGCGAACCAGATCGCCGCTTTCCTTGGCGATCATCCCGAATGGCATGCTGATCCGGTGACGCTTCCCGCCGGTCGCCCCCATGGCGCAGGGGTGAGGCTCACGCCTGCGCATGACTCAACCGACGGGTTTTTTGTCGCAAGACTGCAACGTGCGTGCTAGCCAGAGGCATCGTGCCGAAGCTGGAGTTGATCATGCGTTATTCGTCCGTCGCCGCCGCTGCTGCGCTGACGCTTCTTGCGATCTCCACCTCGCTTCACGGCCAGCGCCCCGACGATCAGGTCGATCCGCGCTCGATGGCGCTCCTCGCCAAGGGCAAGGCGGCGCAGGCGACCGGCAATCTCGACGGCGCCACGGATGCGCTCGAATCCGCCCTTGCGGTCGATCCGCGCAATCGCGCCGCCTTCGTATCGCTCGGCCAGGTCGCTGAAGAGCGCGGCCTGCCGGGCAAGGCGATCCGCCTCTACCGCGAAGCGCTGCTGCTCGAGCCCAATGACGTTTCGGCACTGAAGGGGCAGGGCGAGGCACTCGTCGCCAAGGGCGCCGTCGCGCGTGCCAAGGACAATCTCGCCAAGATCCGCACCCTCTGCGGCAAGGCCGGCTGCGCCGACGCGACCGTGCTGGCGGCGACCATCGCAAAGGGGCCGCCGATTGCGACCGCTGCAGTCGAGATTCCGACGACCAAGCCTGCCGCGAAGGAATAAGGCGCCAACGCCAGCGCTGTAAGGCTTAGCTGAGCACGCGCGCCAGGTCGACGAACTCGGCTACGCTGACCGTCTCCGCCCGGCGGGTCGGCTCGATCCCCACCGTTTCCAGCGCGCCGAGCGCCCCATGAACCGATTTCAGGCTCTGGCGAAGCATCTTGCGCCGCTGGCCAAAGGCGGCGGCCGTCAGCCGTTCGAGCACGCCGAAGTCGACGCCCGGCGGGGCCTCATCGGGCGTCACGTGCACCACCGCCGACATCACCTTGGGCGCTGGCGTGAAGGCCGAGCGATGCACCGGCATCGCCAGCTTCGCGCTGCTCCGCCACTGGGCAAGCACGGCGAGGCGACCGTAATGGTCGTCATCGGTCTTCGCCACGATTCGCTCGGCGACTTCCTTCTGGAACATCAGGGTCAGGCTTCGCCACCACGGCGCCCATTCGGCCGACAGCCAGCGCACCAGCAGCGCCGTACCGATATTATAGGGAAGGTTGGAGGCGATGTGCGGCTTGTTCTCGAACAGCGGCACGGCGTCGATCTCAAGGGCATCGCCCTCGATCACACGCAACCGGCCCGGATAGAAATCGCCGAGTTCGGCCAGTGCGGGAATACAGCGCCGGTCGCGCTCGATCGCGGTCACCTTTGCCCCTGCGGCGAGCAAGGCGCGCGTCAGGCCACCCGGGCCCGGGCCGATTTCGAGCACCTCGGCATCGGCGAGGTCCCCCGGAATCCGGGCGATCCGGGCGAGCAATTGCGCATCGAGCAGGAAATTCTGCCCGAGCGCTTTGCTCGCGGCGAGGCCATGCCGTGCGATGACGTCACGGAGGGGGGGAAGGGTAGGGCTCACACTCCGGCGGCGGCGCGACGCTCGGCGGCGCTCGCGGCAAGCCGGATCGCCGCAATCGTCGCGCCGGGCTCGGCCCGGTCCATCCCCGCGATACCGAAGGCAGTGCCATGGTCGGGTGAGGTGCGCACGATCGGCAGGCCCAGCGTGATGTTCACGCCTTCGTCGAAATGCAGTGTCTTCAGCGGCACCAGTGCCTGATCGTGATAGCAGCAAATCGCCGCGTCATAAGTTGCCCGCGCCCGCTCGTGGAACATGGTGTCGGCGGCGAACGGCCCGGTCGCGTCGATCCCTTCCTCGCGGAGGATCTCGATCGCAGGGATGATGAAGTCGATTTCCTCCCGGCCGATCGCGCCGCCTTCGCCCGCATGCGGATTGAAGCCGGCAAAGGCCAGACGCGGGATCAAGATCCCGAAGTTGCGGATCAGCCCGCGCGCCGTCGCCCGCGCCTTGGCCACGATCAGATCGATCGACAGCAGCCCGGAAACGCTCGCCAGCGGTACATGGGTGGTGACCGGCACCACGCGCAGGCTTGGACCGGCCAGCATCATCACCGCATTCTCGCCGGCGATGCCGCACCGCTCGGCAACGAATTCGGTCTGGCCGGGATGCGTGAATCCGATCTGGTAGAGCTGGGCCTTGGAAACCGGCCCGGTCACCAGCGCGCGGGCAGTGCCTGACCGCGCCAGCCCCGCGGCGATTTCAAGCGCGTGCAGGGCGCAGCGCGCGCCGTCGACATCGGGGACGCCGGGGGTGATCTCGCCCCCGTCTTCGACGTTCAGTACCGGCAGTGCCGTGGCGAAGACATCATTCGCTTCGGCCGGGTCGAAGATCCGCTTCACCGGCCCGGCCCACACAGCACTGATGGCGCGCACGTCACCAACCGCGAAGAACGGCGCGAGGTGCTCCCGTTCACGCGCGGCCCAGGCCTTGGCGATCACTTCGGGGCCGACCCCGGCCGGATCGCCCATGGAGACCGCCAGTGGCGCGATCATCGCGAAAACGCTCCCTTAGCGATATTCGATCACGGCATCGCGGCGAAGATCGCGCAGCACACCCTGCGCGCGCAGGTTGACCCGCTGCTGTTCGATACGGCTCTGGACCTGGTCGGCCTGGGGCAGCGCAGCGGTCTGCGGATCGTCACGGCCGCACAGCACGAGCGTGCGAACGCCTTCGGTGGGCGATCCGAACCAGGGCGTGGCCTCGCCGATCTGCATCTTGAGCACCATTTCCTGAAGACGGGCCGGCAGGTCGCGCGCCTTCACCGAGGCATTGTCCACCACCTCGGCGTTCAGTTCGCCGGCCACTTTCGCCACATTGCCACAACCCTGCATGGCATGGGTCACCTTCTCCAGCTGCGCAACACGTTCGCCAGCCGATGCCTGGGTCATGCCCGGGGGAAAGCGGACCGTCAGCTGCTTCAGGGTGAGCTGCGCGTCGCGCGCATCGGCCATCAGCACCTGCCGCTTGTCGACCAGATAGAGGATGGAGAAACCGCCCGGCACCTCGATCGGCCCGGCAACCTCGCCGACGCCCATCTTCTGCGCCGCCTCGGCCAGGCTCGGGGGCAGGTAGGTGAGCTGGCTGGTACTGACCCAGTCGAGATCGCCCTGCGTGCTGCGCGTCGAAGCATCGGAAAACTGAGTATAATATTCAAAGGGTTTGCCGCCCTTTTCGATATCCTGGATCATCTGGCGCATATTGTCGAAGACCTGCTGGGCGCGGTCAGGCCCCGCCGCGAGATAGATCTCCTTCAGATGATATTCGTTGCTGCCCTGCGCGGCCTTCAGGCGCTCGATGATGCCCTTGACCTCTTCCTCGCCGACATTGACGAACGGTTCCACCCGGCGGCGCAGGTAACGGTTCCAGGCCAGATCGGCCTCGATCTGGCGCCGCAGCGAGCGGTCGGACGAGCCGACGCTGCGCAGATAGGCACGCATATCGGCCTCCGACTTGCCGAACTGCTGCGACACGCGGGCGAAGCTCTGGTCGATCTCGTCCCTGGTCACGACGATCTCGTTGGTCTTCGCCTGCTGGATCTGCAGCGTCTCGTCGATCAGGCTGCGCAGCACCTGGAGCCGCAGCCGGTCATGTTCCTCTGGGTTCAGCTTCAGCTGGTTCGCCGCAACGATCAGGTTGATGCGCTGATCGACATCGGTGCCGGTGATGACGGCTTCGTTGACGATCGCCGTCGCCTTGCGGATGTTGGGATCGAGCTTTCCGAAGATCTGCATATTCTCCGGGATATTGAGCCCGACGGTCGGCACGCTGTTGTCGCTGACGGTCTGGGCCGGAAGGCCGCTGGTCACACCGACGATTGCCAGCAGACCTGCGCTCGCCATGCCGATCCTGCGCCCGATACCGGCCGTCTTGTTCTTCGAAATCATCACGTTTTCAAAATCCCATCCCGCGCCGTCGCAATCTGGCCTATTGTTCCACCATTGCTGAACCGGCGCTTAGCGGCCCAGATCGCTGTTCGATCGTCCTGAAGTGCAGTTTCCAACCCCAGCGTCTAGCGCCCCAGATTCTTGAACGCCAGCGAGAACAGGAAGCTGTTGCCGGCGCGGGCGTCGCCGGTGTCTTCGTAATTGCGCCGCCAGGTCAGCCCGAGGCGGAGACAATCATCCTCATAGGTGACGCCGATACGGTGGCGGACCGGAGAGAAGCCGTTGGACAGCGACAGCGGATCCTCGGCGCGATCAGTAAGATCGATCACGACCGATCCGAACGCCGACCAGAAGCGCGCGAACTGGATTCGACCGGCGACACGCGCTTCCTCGCGGTCCTGCAGGTCTTCAAGCGTCGTGCCGATATCGCGGTTGAGCCGGAGATAGCCAAGCAGCACATAGGTGCTGCGCGACCCGATCGTCGCGTCGATCTCGTTGCGACGCACCGCGAAGCTGTCCTTGTCGAGCCGGTAGCGATGCGTGATCGACACGAAATCGCGGAACCTCAGTTCTGTCCGGCCGACGATATCGGACGTGCGGTCGCTCAGGCCGGTGCCTTGCGGGAAGAGGGAAGAGCGATTGTCGAGCCGATAGCTTTGCCCGACCGTCGTATTCATCGAGAAGCCCGGCAGGTCGACCGCCCAGTCGACGCCATAGGTGACCCGGCTCGAATCCTCGAACCGATCATACCCGGCGAAGCGATTGAGCGCGAACAGGTTGGAGTCCTCAAGATCGACCGCGCGCGAATCCTCGTTGGGGATGCCCAGATTCTCCGTCTTCGGCGCGGCGACGATCTGGAATCGCGGCGTCAGGCGCTGCGTGCCGCCCAGGAAGGACCCGATCAGGGGATATTTCACGTCGATCGCGAACGCCCCCATCGCCCGGGTCTGGAAGCCCTCGTCGCCGCGATAGCTGGCAACCGTCGTCGCGAGCGTGTTGCTGGCATTGTACATGTCGCCGCGGACATAGGCGGTGAACGTCACCTCCTGTCCCCAGGGGGTCAGCTTGCGCAGGTCCCATTGCGCGCTGGCGAAGGCACGCTGGGTATCCTGCCCGGCCGACCGGGTGATCGCCAGGGTGTTGAGCTCGAATTCGAACTTGCCACCGAGCAGGCCCTCGTTCACCCGCCGCCGATAATCGATTTCGGGCAACGCGATCGGCTGAAGCCCCTGGCGGTCATTGACGCGCAGTGTCTGCACGAACCAGCCGGCCGCCGAGAAATAGCTGTCGGCATCGATCCGCTCGACCTTCGCCGTGGTGCGCAAGCGATCGTCGTTGGAGATATCGTAGCGGCGCAGGAAGGTACGGTCGGTGGTCAGGCGCAGCGATCCGCTGATGCTCCAGTTCGGATCGAGCTGATAGCGCGCCACGCCGTCGAGATAGCCGCGGAACGCCTGCTCGGTGCTGGTCGGCGTCGTCGTCAGCAGGTCGTCGCTGCGGCGGCTCACCGTCGCATAGGCGCCGACCTTGAACGCCCCCTTCGAGCCCAGCGCACTATAATCCGCCTGCAGCATCGGCAGCACGGCGCTGTACACGCGCGGCGTGATCGTCAGGGCCCGATTCGGGCCGAATGCGAAGAAATAGGGCTGGGCGAACTCGAATCCGTTGACGCCATTGTAGCGGAACGTGGGGCTCAGCAGGCCGCTGTCGTTCTCTCCCCCGGCCGGATGGGAGAAATTGGGCAGCGGCAGGGTAGGCAGGCCGAACAGGTTGATCTGGGCGCTTTTGTAGTAAATCCGGTTCTTGTCCGGCCGGTACACCACCTGCACGGCGGTGATCTTCCACGACGGCTCCTTGGGGCAACCGGTCGAGGTCGTCACGGCGCAGGGCGTATAAGCTGCATCCTCCAGCGTGACCGTCTCGTCCAGCGCGCGGGTGCCGCGCCGCGCCGCGAGCCGCCCGCCGCGCTCGAGCACGACGAGCATGTTGTCGACCACGCCGTCCTTGAGCGAATCGGTCAGCTCGATCGAATCGCCATAGGCGGTGTCGCCCCCCGGATTGACCACCACGATGCTGCCGGTGGCGAAGACCTTGCCGGTCTTGCGGTTCCAGGTGACCTTGTCGGCGCGCAGCCGGTCTCCGCTGCGATACATGCGGACATCGCCCGTCGCGATCACCGTGTCGCTATCGTTGAGATATTCGAGCTCGGCGGCGCTGAACTGCACCTGGTCGTCCGCCGGCTGCGTTTCGGCAGGCGGCGGCAGCGGCACGGCGGGAATCTGCAGGTCCTGCGCATGCGCGGCGGTGCCGAGCCACAGCGCGAAGGGAAGGGCGCAGGTCGCGAGAAGATCGGAACGCTTCACGTTGGAAAAAACACCTCCAAGCGCGCCGGATGCGGTCGCGATGATGCTGCCCTATCGCACCCGACGCCGCGCGCTGCAATCGTGGCGGTGCTTTGCCAGCGCGATGCGGGTGGCCTAGAGGGCTACGACTCAAACCAAGAAGACGAAAATCGAGGTTCCCATGCAGATCAGTTTCTCCACGACTCCTTCCGCCGCCGCGCTGGCGCTTCCCGTGGAGAAGGACGGTCTCGATCGGTTGACGACGACCGCGCTCGATGCTGATGCGCTCGGCGTCGTGAAGGGGGCTGCCCGTGCGAGCCGCTTCGACGGAGAGACCGGCGTGGTGGTCGAAGTCTTTGTGCCGCAGGCCGGCGGCGTTCGCCGGGTCCTGTTGCTTGGCACGGGCGCCGGCAGCGAAAGCGATTATGAACGGGCCGGCGGCGCGCTGACCGCGCGGCTTCTGACCTCCGGCGTGGAGGCGGTCGCGGCCGATTTCGCCTCTGCCGGCGCGACCCCCAAGGCGGTTGCGCGGTTTGCCGGCGGCGCGGCGCAGCGCGCCTGGCGACTCGACGTCTATCGCACCAAGCTGCCCGAAAAGTCGAAGCCGACGCTGAAGTCGATCACGCTGCTCAACGCACCCGAAGGCAGCGAGGCAGCCTGGGCCCCGCAAAAGGCGTTGACCGAGGGGCTGGAACTGACCCGCACGCTCGTGGCCGAGCCGCCGAACATCATCTATCCTGAAAGCTTCGTCGCGCGCGTGCTGGCCGAGACCGAGGGCCTTGGACTCGAAGTGACCGTGCTCGGCGAGACCGAGATGGCGGAACTCGGCATGGGTGCCCTGCTCGGGGTCAGCCAGGGTTCGGCCCGCGACGCCCGGCTGCTCGCGCTCAAGTGGAACGGCGCAGGGGAGGGCGATCCGTCGCTGGCGCTGGTCGGCAAGGGCGTCACCTTCGACACTGGCGGCATCTCGCTCAAGCCAGGCGCGGGCATGGAGGACATGAAGTGGGACATGGGCGGCGCGGGCGCCGTCGTCGGCACCATGAAGGCGCTTGCGTCGCGCAAGGCGAAGGCCAACGTCATCGGCGTGTGCGGCCTGGTCGAGAACATGCCCGACGGCAACGCCATCCGCCCGGGTGACGTACTGACCTCGATGTCGGGCCAGACGATCGAGGTGCTCAACACCGACGCGGAAGGCCGGCTGGTGCTGTGCGATGCGCTCACCTGGGTCCAGCGCACCCATCATCCGAAGACGATCGTCGATCTCGCGACGCTGACCGGCGCGATGATCATCAGCCTCGGCAACGAACATGGCGGCTGCTTCTCGAACGACGATTCGCTGGCCGACCAGCTGCTCGCGGCGGGCAAGGCGTCAGGCGATCTGCTGTGGCGCTTCCCGCTGTCCGATGCCTACAACAAGCTGATCGACTCGCCGATCGCCGACATGAAGAATGTCGGCCCGCGCGGCGCCGGCTCGATCACCGCGGCACAGTTCCTCCAGCGCTATATCGATGCGGGCGTGCGCTGGGCGCATCTCGACATCGCCGGCATGGTCTGGGCCGAGAAACCCGGCGCAACCTGGGACAAGGGCGCGACTGGATATGGCGTTCGCCTGCTCGACCGGTTCGTGGCTGACAATTTCGAGAGCTGAGGGCCGCACGAACACGGTCGTCGCCCCGGACTTGTGCCGGGCGACGGCCGTGACGGAGATCGCCGAGCCGTGGCGATGCGGGGCAGTCGCTTCCGGAACAGGTCGGGCATGACGGGACGTGGAATGCAGGTCGATTTCTACCATCTGACAAGCCAGCCGCTCGACCGCGTCCTGCCCCGTATTGCCGAGCGGGTGGTCGAAACGGGCGCGCGGCTGCTGGTCGTCGCGGAAAGCGAGATACAGCGCATCTCGCTCGACAAGCTGCTCTGGACCTATGCGCCCGAGAGCTTCCTCGCCCATGGCCAGGCTGGCGGGAAGGGCGATTCCCTTCAGCCGGTCCTCATCGCGCGCGCGCCGGAGCCGGCCAATGGCGCGCGCAATATCGCGATCGCCGATGGCGTCTGGCGCGAGGAGGCGCTTGGGTTCGACCGCGCCTTCCATTTCTTCGACGGCGACCGGATCGCCGAGGCGCGCCTCGCCTGGAAGGGCCTAGCCGACCGCCCCGGAATCGAACGCCGCTATTGGAAGCAAGGCGAGAGCGGCAAATGGGAACAGGCTGCCTGAGCGCTCCCATCGGCCTTGCATCCCGGCCGGCTCCCGCCTAGGGGAGCCGCGACTTTTCCGCCCCACCAAAGACAGGAGCCCGTGACCGTCATGGCCGCGAACCGTACCTTCTCGATCATCAAGCCCGATGCCACCCGCCGCAACATCACCGGCGCCGTCACCAAGATGCTTGAAGAGGCCGGCCTGCGCGTCGTCGCCTCCAAGCGCATCCAGATGACCAAGGAACAGGCCGAGGGCTTTTACGGCGTTCACCGCGAGCGTCCCTTCTTCAACGACCTCGTTGCGTTCATGATCTCCGGCCCGGTGGTCGTTCAGGTGCTCGAGGGCGAGAATGCCGTTCAGCGCAACCGCGACATCATGGGCGCGACCAACCCGGCGAACGCCGATGCCGGCACGATCCGCAAGGAACTCGCCGAATCGATCGAGGCAAACTCGGTCCATGGTTCGGATTCGGACGAGAACGCCGCGATCGAGATCGCCTATTTCTTCAAGCCTGAAGAACTGGTCGGCTGAGATGAGCTGGCGGGTGCGACAGGCCGGCGCGGCGGATGCCGCCGCGCTGTCGCTTGTCGCTTCCGCCACCTTCCTCGAGACCTTCGCCGGCCTGCTCGGCGGCGATGATATCGTCGCCCACTGCGCCGCGAACAATACACCTGAAAAATTCACTGCCTGGGCGAATGATCCGCTCGGTGCCGTGACCATCGCCGAAGTCGATAACGGCCATGCGCCCGTCGGCTACGCCGTGCTCATTGAGCCGGATCTGCCTGTGGCACCGGGCGCGGCGGATATCGAACTCAAGCGCATCTATACGCTTTCGCTGATGCACGGCACCGGCCTCGGCCCCGCCCTGATGGATGCAGCGGTCGAGCATGCAATCCGGCTTGGCCGAACGCGCATCCTGCTTGGCGTCTATGCCCGCAACCTGCGCGCCCATGCCTTCTACAAACGGCAGGGCTTCGAAAAGATCGGCGAGCGCAAGTTTCTCGTCGGCGACACCTTCCACGACGATCTGGTCTTCGCCCGGGATATCTGAGCGCTTCTATCCCGCAGGCTTGGGCTTCTCCCGCGCCCACAACGCTTCCAGCCGCGCCGGCTGCGACGTCCGCTCCCGCAGCATGATCCCCTTCAGCCGCAACGCCCGCCCACGGAACAAGCGGCCCTCGGTCCGCCACACAACGTCATAGATCGCGCTGTCGCTACGCTGCTTGTCGGCATCCCAATAGCTGCTGGTGATCAGCACGGGCAGCCGCCCTTCACGGACGTCCGCCCCCTTGTCAGTCGCCTGCAGGATCGAATCGGCGAACCAGGCAGCCTCGATGCGCGGTTCGAGGATGCTCGACTGGTTGCCGACGCCGAGAGCGGCGGGGAAGCGGACATCGATGCTCTGGATCGGATGGTTTTCATCCTTCAGCGCCAGCCGCGCGCCGCCATGTTCCGGTGCCGCGGTCAGCAGCACGAGCGTACGCGCCTTGCTCTCGTTCGCCTTCTCGACCTGCTTTCCCTGTTCGTCGGCGCGGCGATCCGACCAGTTCATCCACAGGCTGAGCGCGGCGATCAGCAGGCCGGCGACGCTGACGATCTCGGCCAGTGTAACCCAGCGCCGTCGCGTCGCCGCTGCCTCGGCACGCTCGACCGCCTGCTGAACCGTGCTTTCGACAACGGGGTCGCGGCGGCGAGCGGCAGGTGGAACGGGATCTGGTTCAGCAAGAGGCGAGGGGGCCGGAATTTCGTCGCTCATCTTCCACCTGCCTCAAGCAATCTGCGCGGCGCCACCAGTTCCCAGCTCGTCGCGATGCGGTCGCCGACATGGTCCCAGTCAGTCTCACCCGTGTCGAGCCGCAGGCCGATCCAGCCGGCATGGCCGATATAGGGCGGCACATAATAGAGATCCGGGTCCATCTCGACGAGCATTGCCTGCTCCTCCAGCCCGCTGGTCTTGACCTGCACGGCGGTGCGATCGTCGCCATGATGGTTGTGCGAGAAAGAGGCGAAGACCTTGCCCTTTTCGATGAAGAAGGTCGGCGCGCCGTGCGAGATTTTCTCGACGGCGCAGGGCAGGGCCATGCAGATTTCGCGGACCTTGGCGAGAACGGGCTCGGGATCGGGACTCATCGCATCGCGAAGTCTGCCAGAACCTTCGGGTAAAGGCGATGCTCTTCGGCGAGCACGCGTGCCGAGAGGGTGTCGACGGTGTCGTCGGGCAGGATCGGCACCTCCGCCTGCCCAAGCACCTCGCCCCCATCGAGTTCCTCGGTAACGATATGCACCGAGCAACCGGCAACCGCATCGCCTGCGTCAATGGCGCGCTGATGGGTGTCGAGGCCCTTGTATCGGGGCAGGAGCGAGGGATGGATATTGACGATCCGCCCGCGCCAGCGCGCGACGAAGTCATCGGAGAGCAGGCGCATGTAACCGGCGAGGGCGATGATCTCCACACCGGCATCGCGAAGTGCCGCGTCGATTGCGGCTTCATACTCGGCCTTGGGCATGCCCCTGGGCGATTGAGCGAAGGTCCCGAGGCCTGCGTCGCGTGCCCAGGCCAGGCCGGGCGCGTCCGGCTTGTCCGAGGCGACGATGGCAATTTCATACGGGCTGGCAGGATCGCGCGCGGCTTCAGCCAGCGACATCATGTTCGATCCGCGCCCTGAGATGAGGATGCCGACCTTGCGCTTCACTTCTCCCCTCCCGCTTGCGGGAGGGGAGAGAAGGTACCGTCTATGGTACCGCTCATGACGGGCCGGGAGCCCACCCCCGGCCGCTCCCGCGAGCGGGAGGGCAGAGGATTACGCCTCATGCGTCGCCGACCACGCCGCGCGAGCGCTCCATGCCTCGTCACTGCCGAAGACGGTGCATCCCCGTGCACCAGCCTCGATCGTTCCAATCGCGAACACCGTCTCGCCCGCCGCTTCGAGCGCCTGCTTCACGCCATCGGCCTGATCGGCGGCCACCACGGCAACCATCCCGATCCCGCAATTGAAGGTTCGCGCCATCTCTTCGGGCTCGATCGCCCCCTGGCCCTGAAGGAACCCCATCAGCCGCGGCTGTGGCCACGCATCGGCGTCGATTCGCGCGTGAACACCTTCGGGCAGCACGCGCGGGACGTTCTCCAGCAATCCGCCGCCGGTGATATGCGCCAGGCCCTTGATCCGCTTTTCGGCAAGGAGCGGCAGCAACGATTTCACATAGATGCGCGTCGGCGCCATCAACGTGTCGATCAGCATCAGGTCCTGGTCGAACAGGGCGGGACGATCGAGCTTCCAGCCCCGATCGGCCGCGAGCCGGCGCACCAGCGAGAAACCGTTCGAATGCACGCCCGAGGAGGCCAGGCCAAGCATCACGTCGCCCGGCGCGATCGCAGCACCGGTCAGTACCCGGTCCCGCTCGACCGCACCGACGCAGAAGCCGGCAAGGTCGTAGTCGCCATCGGCATACATGCCCGGCATTTCCGCCGTCTCGCCACCGATCAGCGCGCAACCCGCCTGCTTGCAGCCCTCGGCGATCGAGGCGACGACTCGTTCGGCAACCGCCGCGTCGAGCTTTCCGCTCGCATAATAATCCAGGAAGAACAGCGGTTCGGCACCCTGAACGATCAGGTCGTTGACGCACATCGCGACCAGATCGATCCCGACCCCGTCGTGACGGTTATGGTCGATGGCCAGCTTCAGCTTGGTCCCGACGCCATCATTCGCCGCGACCAGCAGGGGATCGACGAAGCCGGCCGCCTTGAGATCGAAGAAGCCGCCAAAGCCGCCCAGGTCGGCATCGGCGCCGGGCCGTCGGGTCGATTTGGCCAATGGGGCGATCGCCCGCACCAGCGCGTTGCCCGCGGCGATAGAGACGCCCGCCTGGGCGTAGGTGTAAGGACCATTGTCCCGTTCAGTGTCGCTCATTCCGGTCGCCTAGCCATATCCTGCTTGGATTTCCACGTCTGCTTCGCCAAAAGGGCCCGCAATGAACTCCCGCCGCCTTGTCCGTCTGCTTCCGATCGCCCTGACGATCGCCGTCACCGGTGGAATCGTGCTGGCGCAGGATGAAGGAGGCAGCAGCCCGGCCGTGTCGGCCGGTGACGGTTCCGGCAGCTATGAAGTAAGCGGCGTCAGCGTGGACGTGACCGGCAAGACTGCCGATGCGGCCCGCACCGGCGGATGGCGCATTGCTCAGCGCAAGGGCTGGCAGATGCTGTCGCAGCGGCTCGGCGGGGACGGTAGCCTGGTTTCCGACAGCACGCTCGATTCGATGGTCTCCGGCATCGTCGTCGAGAATGAGCAGATCGGCCCGAACCGCTATGTCGCCCGACTGGGCGTGCTGTTCAGCCGCGCCCGCGCCGGTGCGCTGCTTGGCGTCGCCGGGCGTACCATGCGCTCGGCACCGATGCTCACCATCCCGATCGAATGGTCGGGCGGGGCAGGGCCTGCGTTCGAGCAGAAGACTCAGTGGCAGGAAGCGTGGAATCGCTATCGCACCGGGAACAGTGCGATCGATTATGTGCGGCCGGCCGGTTCGGGTCCCGATTCGCTCCTGCTCAATGCCGGGCAGGTGGGCCGGCCGGGCCGGGCGTGGTGGCGCACGATCCTCGATCAATATGGCGCGTCCGATATCCTCGTTCCGATGGTCCGGCTTTCCCGCCAATGGCCGGGTGGTCCGATCATCGGCGTGTTCGAGGCACGGCATGGCCCGGACAACCACATCATCGCCCGCTTCACGCTGCGCGTGGGCAATGGCGATGCGCTGCCGGTTCTGCTCGATGCCGGCGTGAAGCGGATCGACGACGCCTATCAGGCGGCGCTTCGCAACGGCACGCTCCGCACCGACCCGACGCTTTCCTCGCGCCCGCCGGAACCGACTCCGGTCGTGGAGGAAGAAGCCCCGGGTGAGAGCGCGGTCGAAACCAACGATGCCGTCCAGATATCCGGTGGCGTCGCGATCAGTATCCAGGTCGACACCCCCGGCGCTGCGTCGGTATCGGCGACCGAGGCAGCGCTCCGGAATATTCCGGGCGTGCGCTCGGCGCTCACCACCAGCCTTGCGCTCGGCGGCGTCTCGGTGATGCGGGTCAGTTTCGATGGCGACCCGGCCGCGCTCAGGCCATTGCTCGAAGCGCGCGGCTGGGCGGTGCAGGGGACAGGAACGACACTACGTATCCGGCGAGCCGGCGCCCCCTCGCAGGGCGTGACCGCGCCGCCAGCGGAAAACGCGACCAACGGATGAGCCAGATCGCGCTGCCATTTGATTGGCCGCCGGACCCGCGCGACGACGAGTTCCTCGTCAGCGACTCGAACGCGCGCGCCGTCCAGCTGCTTGAACGCTGGAGCACATGGCCGGTGATGGCCGTGGTGCTCACCGGGCCGCGCAAGTCCGGCCGGAGCCTGCTCGCGCGGATCTTCGCCGCGAAGAGCGGCGGGGAGATCATCGACGATGCCGAACGCCAGAGCGAAACGGCGATCTTCCACGCCTGGAACCGGGCGCAGGAGAGCCGGCATCCGCTGGTCATCGTCGCCGATGCCGGGCCGCCCGAATGGACGATCAAATTGCCGGACCTTCGTTCACGCCTCACCGCCAGCCCGATCGCGCGAATCGGCCCGCCCGACGAGGCGCTGATGCAGGCCCTGTTCGAGCGGCAGTTCCTGCGGCGCGGGCTCGATGCCCGTCCCGACCTGATCCAGTGGCTGATTCTTCGCGTCGAGCGAAGCCATGTTGCCCTCCTGCGCACCGTCGATGTGCTCGACCAGGCAGTCCTCGCCCGCCACAAACGCTTGTCGATTCCACTCGCGCGCGCCACATTGGCTGAAGCGGGGCTGATTGCCGGTCGCGCACCCGAATTACCGATCGAGAACCTATGACACGGCCCGCCCATATCGTGCGTCTGGACGATGACGACGATCCGTTCGTCAGCGGCGAGGGTAGCGACCGCTACTTCAACCGCGAGCTTTCCTGGCTGGCTTTCAACCGGCGCGTGCTCGAGGAAGCGTGCAACCCGGCGCATCCGCTGCTTGAGCGAGTCCGCTTCCTGTCCATCTCGGGCTCGAATCTCGACGAATTCTTCATGGTGCGAGTCGCGGGGCTGAAAGGACAGCAGCTTCAGGACGTCGACCGCCTCTCGGTCGACGGCATGTCGTCGCGCCAGCAGCTCGCCGCGATCGTGGCGGAAGCCGACGAACTGGTGGAAAGCCAGCGTTCGGTCTGGCGCGATCTGCGCCATGAGCTCGCCGAAACAGGGATCGAGGTGCTCGGCTCGAAGACGATCGACGCAGCGGTCACGCCCGAGGAGCTGGCCTGGCTCGAAACCCATTTCCGCGAGCAAATCTTTCCGATCCTGACGCCCCAGGCGCTCGATCCGGCGCACCCGTTCCCGTTCATGCCCAACAAGGGGCTGGCGGTGATGTTCGATCTGGTCCGCCTCTCCGATAACGAACCGATCCGCGAGCTGGTCATGCTGCCGGCACCGATGGCGCGATTCGTCCGGCTTCCGGGTGAGCGGGCGCGTTATGTCGCGGTCGAATCGCTGGTAAAGCGCTTCTCGTCGCTGGTCTTCCCCGGATACCGTGTCGAGGGCGGCGCTGAGTTCCGCGTGCTCCGCGACAGCGATATCGAGATCGAGGAAGAGGCCGAGGATCTCGTCCGCTATTTCGCCAACGCGATCAAGCGGCGCCGCCGTGGCCGCGTCATCCGGCTCGAGCTGGAAAGCGGCATGCCCGAAGGTCTGTCCAAGGCCCTGCGCGACGAGCTCGGTGGGGCCGACGCCTTCGTCACTGAGAGCGGCGCGTTCCTCGGCGTGGGCGATCTTGAGTCGATCGTCGACGAGGATCGGCCCGACCTCAAATTCCCGCCCTACAGCCCGCGCTTCCCCGAACGGATCCGCGAGTTCAACGGCGACTGCTTCGCGGCGATCCGCGCCAAGGACATCGTCGTCCACCATCCGTATGAAAGCTTCGACGTCGTGCTCGCCTTCCTGCGGCAGGCAGCGGGCGATCCCGATGTGGTGGCGATCAAGCAGACGCTCTACCGCGCCGGCAAGCAGCCCGCGGTGATCAATGCGCTGATCACGGCGGCCGAAGCCGGCAAGTCGGTCACCGCGGTGGTCGAGCTCAAGGCGCGCTTCGACGAGGAGCAGAACCTGCTCTGGGCCTCAGCGCTCGAGCGGGCGGGCGTGCAGGTCGTCTATGGTTTCATGGAGTGGAAGACCCACGCCAAGGTCTCGATGGTCGTCCGGCGGGAAGCGGGGCAATTCCGCACCTATTGCCACTTCGGCACCGGCAACTATCATCCGGTCACGGCGAAAATCTATACCGATCTCAGCTTCTTCACGGCCGATCCTCGCATCGGTCGCGATGCCGCGCAGATGTTCAACTACGTCACCGGCTATGTCGAGCCGCATGACATGGCGCTGGTCAGCCTGTCGCCGCGTGACCTGCGTCCGCGGCTGATGAGCCTGATCGACAAAGAGATTGAGTTTGCGAGGGCGGGCAAGCCCGGTGCGATCTGGGCCAAGATGAATTCGGTGGTCGATCCCGCGGTGATCGAGAAGCTGTATGAGGCGAGCGCCGCCGGAGTGCGCATCGACCTCATCATCCGCGGTATCTGTTGCCTGAAGCCGGGCGTGCCCGGTCTGTCCGAGAATATCCGGGTGAAATCAGTGATCGGCCGTTTCCTGGAGCACAGCCGTATCTGGGCATTCGGCAACGGCAAGGCGCTGCCCAATGACGGCGCGAAGATCTTCATCTCCTCGGCCGACTGGATGCCGCGCAATTTCGACCGGCGGGTCGAATATATGCTGCCGATCGAGAATCCGACGGTGCATGACCAGATCCTCGACCAGGTCATGGTCGCCAACCTGATCGACAACGAGCAGAGCTGGGAGCTTCATGCCGACGGCAGCTATGTGCGGGCCGAACCGGGCGACCGGCCGTTCAACCTGCATCGCTATTTCATGACCAACCCGTCGCTGTCGGGCCGGGGCGCCGCCTTGTCGGCCAGCGATGCCGTACCGAAACTTTCCCTGAACCGCAGGCGTTAAGGGGCGTGGCCACCGTTTTGTTCCGCAAGCCGAGAATGGAATCGGCTGTCGAGCCGCGCACTGGCATCATCGATATCGGCTCCAATTCGATTCGCCTCGTCGTCTATCAGGGGCCCGAACGGCTGCCGGCGATCCTGTTCAACGAGAAGGTGATGGCCGGCCTCGGGCGTGGCTTGGCCGAGACGGGTGCGATCGCCGAACCGGCGCTCGACATGGCGGCCGAGGCGCTTGCCCGCTTCGCCGCCGTCGCGCGCGAGATGGAAGTGACCCGGTTGCGCACCGTCGCGACCGCCGCGGTCCGTGATGCCTCCAACGGGCATGTCCTGCTCGATACCGCCCGCGGGCTTGGTCTCGAGGTCGAACTTCTCTCCGGCGAGCAGGAAGCCACCGCCGCTGGGCACGGCGTGCTCTCGGCCATTCCCGAGGCTGACGGCATCGTCGGCGACCTGGGGGGCGGCAGCCTTGAACTGGTCCGGGTCTCAGGTGGACGGGTGCGCGATCGCGCCTCCTTCCCGCTGGGGGTCCTGCGTATCGGCGCGTTTCGGGCGAAGGGGCAGGGCGCGCTGGAACGCCAGCTGTTCAAGGCGCTGAAAGCGGCCGGCTGGCTCGGGCGCGGCGAGGGGCTGCCCTTCTATCTGGTCGGCGGATCATGGCGTGCCCTTGCGCGGCTCGACATGCACCTCAACAGCTACTCGCTGCCGGTGATCCACCAATATTCGATGACGCTGCCGGCGATCGCCCGCATGGGCCGCACGATCAGCCATGTCCCGAAAAGCTGGCTGCGTGCCATTCCCGGCCTCTCCTCCGGTCGCGCAACGACCCTTGGCGATGCCGCCGCGCTGCTCGCGGTATTGCTCAAGCACCTGCAGTCGGACACTACGATCGTCTCGGCCTTCGGCCTGCGCGAGGGCCTGCTCTACGGCGCGCTCGATGAGACCGTCCGCGCGCAGGATCCCCTGATCGTCGCCGCGCGTGACGAGGGCCAGCGGCATGGACGCTTCGCCGAGCATGGCGACCTGCTCGATCACTGGATCGCGCCCCTGTTCACTGGCGATTCGGCTGCTCAGGCGCGGCTGCGGCTCGCGGCGTGCCTGCTTGCCGATGTCGGCTGGCGCGCCAATCCCGAGTTCAGGGCCGAACGCGGCGTCGAGATCGCGCTGCACGGCAATTGGGTCGCGATCGACGCCCGGGGCCGGGCGATCGTCGCGCAGGCGCTGTTCACCAGCCTCGGCGGCGGCACTGAGATACCGTCGCCGCTTCATCTGCTGGCGCCGGCCGATGACCTCAGACGGGCGATCACCTGGGGGCTGTCGATGCGACTGGGCCAGCGGCTCAGCGGCGGGCTTGCCGGACCGTTGCGCCGGTCTCGCCTGACCGACGACGGCGAGATCGTGACTCTCCATGTCACGCCTGACGACCTAGCGCTTTACGGCGAGGCGGTCGAGCGCCGCCACGCGGCGCTGTGCACCGCGCTCGGCAGGAAACCGATCGTTACCGCCTAGGATCCGGCGACTGTCAGCCGCAATGGACGCCGGTGACGACGTCCTTCTCGTCGAGATCGACGTTCAGCCGGTCGATACGATAGTCCATCGTCACCGCCATGCCCGGCCGGATCACGCGCACGGTCTTCGATCCCGAAGCGATTCGTGCCTTCTCGATCGCATCCGCCGTATAGGCCTTGCCGATGATGGCATTGGCCGCATTGGCGTTGCACGCCCCCTCGGCCGCGGGTTTTTCCGCCGGCGGAACCGGCGTGCAGGCCGTCAGCGCGGCCAGGATCAGCATGATTCTCACGACGTTACCTCCTCGGTCCGGGTCATCTTGAGCTTGCTGTTGACGACCGCGAAGGCAAGCCGTCCCTCGACCAGGTCGAGCGCGTCACGGCCGAACTGGTCGAAGCGCCAGCCCTCCAGGATCGACAGGTTGTCGCGCTGGCCAGCGGCGAGCGCCTCAAGGTCCTCGCTGCGCGCCAGCAGCCGCGCGGCGACGTCGATTTCCTTGGAACGGATCTTGAGCAGCAGCTTGAGCAGGTCGGCGACGAGCGCGCCATCCTTGCCCAGGCCGGGCTTGCGATCGTCGCGCGCCGGCATCTCGTCAACGCTCATCGGCTCGGCGGCGTCGAGCGCCGCCATCAGCCGTGCACCGATATCGTTTCCGGCCCAGGTCGCGGAAAGACCACGCACCTTGGCGAGGTCGGCCTGCTTGCGCGGCGCATGGCCGGCCAGGTCGGCCAGCGTCTCGTCCTTGACGATCCGGCCGCGCGGCAGGTCCTTGCTCCGCGCCTCAAGCTCGCGCCAGCGTGCCAGGGCCTTGAGCCGGCCGAGCACATCGGCCTTGCGCCCGGCGATTCGCACGCGCTTCCACGCCTCTTCGGGGTCGTTGGCATAGTTTTTCGGATCGCCCAGCCGCTCCATTTCCTGGTCGAGCCACGCGCCGCGCCCGGTCCGGCGAAGGCGATCGAGCATCTTGGGGAAGATCTTCGCGAGATGGGTGACGTCGCCAATGGCGTATTCGATCTGCCGCGAATCGAGCGGGCGCCGGCTCCAGTCAGTGAAGCGAGCTCCCTTGTCGACCTGGATGCCCAGATAGGCGTCGACCAGGTTGGAATAGCCGACCTGCTCGCCTTGCCCGAGCGCCATCGCCGCGATCTGGGTGTCGAACAGCGGGTGAGGCGTCTTGCCGGTCAGGTTGTAGATGATCTCGAGATCCTGCCCGCCGGCATGGAAGACCTTCAGCACGTCCTCGTTCTTCACCATCAGGTCGAGCAGCGGGGTCATGTCGAGCCCCGGTGCCATCGGGTCGATCGCCGCCGCCTCGTTCACATCGGCGATCTGGATCAGGCAGAGTTCCGGCCAGAAAGTGTTCTCGCGCATGAACTCCGTATCGACGCAGACGAAATCGGCCTGGCCGAGTCGGGTGCAGAGATTGGCGAGGGTTGCGCTGTCGGTGATCAGGGGATGGATATGCATCGCAACGCCATAGACATGTGACGCCGCCTTGACAAAGCGGCGTATGACGGGGAAGCGCGGCGCTTCGCGTAACTGCCGAACATTTTGAACGAGAAGACGATCATGCACGCCTATCGCACCCATAATTGCGCCGAACTGCGTCCCGATCATGTCGGGCAGGAAGTCCGCGTATCAGGCTGGGTCCACAAGAAGCGCGACCATGGCGATCTCGTGTTCGTCGATCTGCGCGACCATTACGGTATCACCCAGATCGTCACCGACGTCAGCGGCCCCGCCTTCAAGGTGATCGAGGGGTTGAAGAACGAATCGGTCGTGACGATCACCGGGTTGGTAACGGCGCGCGCCTCCGAGGCGGTGAACCCGAACCTGCCGACCGGCGCGATCGAGGTCCGCGCCGCCGCCGCGACGGTGCAGAGCCACGCGCAGGAACTGCCGATGCCGGTCGCCGGCGAGGCCGAATATCCCGAGGATATCCGCCTGCGCTACCGCTTCCTCGACCTCCGTCGCGAGCGGCTTCACGCCAACATCATGCTGCGTTCGAAGGTCATCACCTCGCTCCGCCAGCGCATGAACGGCCAGGGTTTCACTGAATTCCAGACGCCGATCCTGACCGCGTCGAGCCCTGAGGGCGCGCGCGACTATCTCGTCCCGTCGCGGGTCCATCCCGGCAAATTCTACGCGCTCCCCCAGGCGCCGCAGATGTTCAAGCAGTTGCTGATGGTCGCCGGCTTCGACCGCTATTTCCAGATCGCGCCCTGCTTCCGCGACGAGGATGCGCGCGCCGATCGCAGCCCGGGCGAATTCTATCAGCTCGATTTCGAGATGAGCTTCGTCACGCAGGACGACGTCTTCGCCGCGATCGAGCCGGTGCTGCACGGCGTGTTCGAGGAATTCGCCGACTGGCAGGGCAAGGGCCGCACTGTCTCGGCGCTGCCCTTCAGGCGTATCCCGTACCGCGAATCGATGCTGAAATACGGCAGCGACAAGCCCGATCTGCGCAACCCGATCCTGATTTCCGATGTCGGCCATCATTTCGTCGATTCGGGCTTCGGCCTGTTCGCCGGCATCGTGGCGAACGGCGACGTGGTCCGTGCGATCCCTGCGCCCAACACCGCCGACAAGAGCCGCAAGTTCTTCACCGACATGAACGACTGGGCACGCGCCGAGGGTCATGCGGGCCTGGGCTACATCACCCAGAAGGACGGCGAGCTCGGCGGCCCGATCGCCAAGAATCACGGCGAGGAAGCGACCCGCAAGCTGATCGCCGAGATGGGCCTCGGCCCGAACGACGGCATCTTCTTCGCCGCCGGCAAGGAACTGGCCGCAGCCAAGCTCGCCGGCGCGGCACGCCAGCGCATCGGCCAGGAACTCGGCCTGATCGACGAAAGCCGCTTCGAATTCTGCTGGATCGTCGATTTCCCGATGTTCGAATATGACGAGGACGCGAAGAAGGTCGATTTCAGCCACAACCCCTTCTCGATGCCACAGGGCGAGCTCGAGGCGCTCGAGACCAAGGACCCGCTCGATATCCTCGCCTACCAGTACGACATCGTCTGCAACGGCGTTGAACTGTCCTCGGGCGCGATTCGGAACCACCGGCCGGAGATCATGTACAAGGCGTTCGAGATCGCCGGCTACACCCAGGCTGATGTCGACACGAACTTCGCCGGCATGATCAACGCCTTCAAGTTCGGCGCGCCGCCGCATGGCGGCTCGGCCCCGGGCATCGATCGCATGGTCATGCTGCTGGCAGGAGAGCCGAACATCCGCGAGGTCGTGCTGTTCCCGATGAACCAGAAGGCCGAGGATCTGATGATGGGCGCGCCCAACTTCGCCACGGCGAAGCAGCTGCGCGAGCTCAACATCCGCACGGTCGAGGTGCAGGCGGCAAAGCCGGCGGTCGAGGCCGTTCGGCCGGAGTAGAAATTCCCTCTCCCGCCGGGAGAGGGAAGGGGCCCGCGCCGAAGGCGTGGGAAGGGTGAGGGTGACGAGGATCGCCGCCGGTCACCCTCACCCTTCCGGCGCTTCGCGCCTCCCTCCCTCTCCCGATGGGAGAGGGAAGAAACGATGGGACAGAGCGATGACGATCAACCTCTCCGATTACGAAGCCGGCAAGAAATATGACGGCGACTATGACGACGACCTGGCGAAGCTGCAGGAACGGCTGGCCCACATCCAGGTCGCGCATATCGTCCACAAGCGGCGAGCGCTGATCCTGCTCGAAGGATGGGACGCGGCGGGGAAGGGGGGCATCGTCCAGCGCCTCACCTCTGAATGGGACCCGCGCAATTTCCAGGTCTGGCCGATCAAGGCGCCGACGCTTGACGAGCTGGGCCATCATTTCCTCTGGCGCTTCTGGAAGAAGTTGCCCGCCAACGGCAACATCGCTGTGTTCGACCGGAGCTGGTACGGTCGCGTGCTGGTCGAGCGGGTCGAAGGCTTCGCCAAGGAAGCCGAATGGCGGCGCGGCTATGACGAGATCAACGAATTCGAGGCGCAGCAGGGCGATTCGGGCACGACGATCGTCAAGCTGTTCGTCCATGTAACCCAGGAGGAGCAGGACGAGCGGCTGAAGGCCCGGCTCGAACATCCGTGGAAGCGCTGGAAGACGGGCGCGGAGGATTATCGCAATCGCGACAAGCGCAGCGACTATCTCGATGCGATGGCGGAGATGTTCCGTCGCACCGATACGCGGTGGGCACCCTGGCACGCGATCGACGGCAACAACAAGAAGGCAGCCCGCATCGCCGCGCTTACCGTGATCGCCAAACGGCTCGAAGCCTCGGTGCCGATGGACGCCCCGCCACTCGACCCCGAGGTGGAAAAACTGGCACGCAAGGCACTGGGGATGAAATAGGGGCCCGCCTGGCCCCCTCCCGAAACGGCCTCGGGGCTGCGCTCACGCAGCTCCGAAGTGGCCGAGTTCGTCCATCAGGTGCAGTTTTCCGTCGGCGATAGCGAAATAGGCGCCGTGCAGCTTGAGCGTCCCGGCGTTTTCGCGCTCCGGAATGCACGGGAAGGTTCGCAGGTTGCGAAGGCTCACCCTGACCGTCTCAAGCTCCATTTCGCGGACGGCCGTCGGGCCCACGCCATACTCCGCCACGATCCGGTCCCGTGCTTCGTCGAGCATGTCGACCCAGTGCGCGATGAACCCGCCGGCGCCGGGCGCCCGGCCCGCGAACCGCCTGGACAGCGCTGCCTCTACGCCACCGCACGAACCATGGCCCATCACCACGATGTCGGAGACCTCAAGCTGAGTCACCGCGAATTCAAGCGCAGCGGACACGCCGTGACGACTGCCGTCGAGTTCGAACGGCGGCACTAGGTTGGCGATATTGCGAACGACAAAGATTTCCCCCGGCGACGTATCGAAGATCTGGGCCGGGTCGACCCGGCTGTCCGAGCAGGCAATCACCATCACGCGTGGATTCTGGCCGGAACCCAACTCCACCCAGCGGCCCCGCTGGCGCGCCCAGTCATGGGCGCGGAAACGCCGATACCCGTCAAGCAAATCAAGATAACCGCTCATTGAACCTCCGATCGCTCCCGGGCTGCCGCGCGACTCCGGACAGGGCTCGCGCGGACATTGCTGGCGGTCGCGTTAGAAGATCATGGCGGGCTTCGACAAGCTCGGTCGCAACGGTTGTGGGGGAGGGCCCGGATCGCTATCTGGCGCTCATGAACGAGATGACACCCGTCGCCCCTCAAAATCCTTCAGCTCCCCGCCAGCGCAAGCCGGACTGGATTCGGGTGAAGGCGCCGACCAGCACCGGTTTCGCCGAGACCAAGGCGATGATGCGCCGCCTCAACCTCAACACCGTGTGCGAGGAGGCCGCCTGCCCGAATATCGGGGAGTGCTGGACGAAGAAGCACGCGACGGTGATGATCCTCGGGGACACCTGCACGCGGGCTTGCGCCTTCTGCAATGTGAAGACGGGCATGCCCCGCGCGGTCGACCCGCTCGAGCCGCAGCACACCGCCGATGCGGCCGCCGAGCTGGGCCTCGAACATATCGTCATCACCTCGGTCGATCGAGACGATCTGCCGGATGGCGGCGCGTCGCAGTTCGTGAAGGTGATCCAGGCGCTCCGCCGCACGACGCCAAAGACGACGATCGAGATCCTCACCCCCGATTTCCGCAACAAGGCGCAGGCAGCGGTCGAATCGATCGTCGAGGCGCGCCCCGACGTCTACAACCACAATCTCGAAACCGTGCCGCGGCTCTATCCCACGATCCGTCCCGGCGCGCGCTATTATGCGTCGCTGCGCCTGCTCGAATCGGTCAAGCGCCACGATCCCTCGATCTTCACTAAGTCGGGCGTGATGGTCGGCCTCGGCGAGGAACGGCTCGAAGTCCATCAGGTGATGGACGACATGCGCTCAGCCGACATCGATTTCCTGACCATGGGCCAGTATCTCCAGCCGACGCCGCGCCATGCCAAGGTGCTCGATTTCGTGACGCCCCAGGCCTTCGACGCCTATGCCGCGATCGCCCGTGCGAAGGGCTTCCTGCTCGTCGCGGCCTCGCCGCTGACCCGGTCGAGCTACCATGCCGGCGACGATTTCGCGAAGATGCGGGCCGCGCGCGAGGCTCAGCTTTCGAAGGGGCTCACGAAGGGCTGATGCCGCGCCACTCGGAAACCCGCCGGCTTCCCTATTCACGGGAACAGATGTTCGATCTGGTCGCCGATGTCGGAAGCTATGCGCAATTCCTGCCCTGGGTCACGGCGGTGCGGACCCGGTCGAACAGCGAGACCGAGATGGTCGCCGACCTGATCGTCGGCTTCAAGGGCTTGCGGGAGACCTTTACGTCGAAGGTCGCCAAGACCAGGCCCGAGCGAATCCATGTCGATTATCTCGACGGCCCGCTCAAATATCTTCGCAACGACTGGGTATTCCGCCCGCACGCCGACGGTTGCGAGATCGACTTCAGCGTCGATTTCGCTTTCAAGAACCGCATGTTCGAGATGCTGGCGGGGCAGGTGTTCGGCGCCGCCCTGCGCAAGATGATCGGCGCATTCGAGGAGCGCGCCGCGAAGCTCTACGGGCCTTCCGACGCCGGCAGCAGCAATTCCAGCGCGCACAAGGCCGCCTGAAGCCTGATCCCGCCCCGGCCGAGATCGCCGAAATCCTTGCGATCGGCGACGACATGCCCCGGATCGCCGCCCTTTTCGGCGCGGGCGAACACCACCGTCCCGACCGGCTTCTTCTCGGTCCCGCCGTCCGGCCCTGCCACGCCGGTGATCGCCACCGCGATATCGGCCCCGCTCAGCTCAAGCGCTCCCTGCGCCATGCTCCACGCCGTCGCGATCGAGACCGCACCGAAGGTTTCGAGCACATCCGGGCTGACCTTCAGCATGTCGATCTTGGCGTCGTTCGAATAGGTGACGAAGCCGCGCTCGAAGATTTCCGACGATCCGGGGATTTCGGTGATCGCCGCCGCGACCAGCCCGCCGGTGCAGCTTTCGGCAACGCTGATATGGCGGCCGATCGCCTTGTTCGCGTCGACCACCCGCTGCGCGGCCGCGACCAGTTCGGCGGGGAGGATGGTGTCCATGCTCATGCCTGATCCCCTGCTATCCTGATGGTGGCGATCGCCTGTGCGGCAATGCCTTCGCCGCGACCGGCAAAACCAAGCCTCTCGGTCGTCGTCGCCTTCACGCTGACCTGATTCGGCTTCAGCCGCAACAATGCCCCGATCCGGGCGCGCATCGCCTCGCGGTGCGGCCCGATCTTCGGCGCCTCGCAGATCAGCGTCAGGTCGATGAAATCGATGATACCGCCCTGCGCCGCGACCAGCGACGCCGCATGTTCAAGAAACTGCGCCGAATCGGCACCGCGCCATTGGGGATCGGTCGGCGGGAAATGAGTGCCGATATCGCCCTCGGCGATCGTGCCGAGCAGTGCGTCGGTGATGGCATGCAACGCGACATCGGCATCGCTGTGCCCGGAAAGCCCCTTGTCATGCGGGATCAGCACGCCGCCAAGCCACAGTTCCTCGCCCTCAACGAGGCGGTGAACATCGAACCCGGTCGCGCTGCGTACCCGCATGGCTGCGCCATGGCGCGCCTCGGCGGCCGCGAAATCGGCCGGATAGGTGATCTTTTCCAGCATCATGTCTCCCTCGACGAGTGCGACACGGTCACCCGATGCACGCAGCATCTGGGCGTCGTCGGTCGGCTCCTCGCCCTGCCACGCTCTATGCGCGGCCAATATTGTCTCGAAGCGGAAGGCCTGGGGCGTCTGAACGCGGTACAGGCCGTCACGCGGCACGACCTCACCCAGCGTCTCCGCGCCGCGCGCCAGCGTATCAGCTACGGGCAGGGCAGGGACGGCACCCTCGTGCGTATCGAGCGCGGCAAGCAGCCGGTCGATCACCGCCCCGGTCAGGAACGGGCGGGCAGCGTCATGGATCAACACGCGGTCAGGCTTGCCGCGGGCGAGCGCCTCCAGTCCGGCACGGACCGATGCGCGGCGAGTCGCGCCGCCGGTGACGTGCGCGGCGTCACCCAGTGCAGCCACCAGCGCCTCTTCCTGGTCAAAGCCGATCGCGACGATCACCCGGGAAATCCCGGGATGCGCGACTAAAGCTGCATAACTATGTGCGATCATCGGCTTGCCGGCGAGCGTGGCGAACTGCTTGGGCGTGCTGCCCCCGCTTCGCGTGCCCTGTCCGGCGGCGACAATCAGCGCTACGGTACCCCCTGGCGTCATCGCGTTCGCCTAGCCGAACCGGACGGTCACCGCCAGCCTTGCCGCCGAGACCATCCTCCCTTATAGGGTGCCCGTTTTTCAGGCACATGACCCAGACACTCGCCCCCATCCAGATCGGACCCGTCCGGATCGAGCGCCCCGTGATTCTTGCGCCGATGACGGGCGTCACCGACATGCCGTTCCGCACGATCGTGCGGCGCTTCGGCTCCGGGCTCAACGTCACCGAGATGGTCGCCAGCCAGGCAGCGATCCGCGAGACCCGCCAGTCGCTGCAAAAGGCGGCATGGGATCCGGTCGAGGAACCGGTATCGATGCAGCTCGTCGGCTGTACACCACACGAGATGGGGGAAGCGGCGAAGCTCAGCGAGGATCGTGGCGCCGCGATCATCGACATCAACATGGGTTGCCCCGTGCGCAAGGTGACCAGCGGTGACGCCGGATCAGCGCTGATGCGCGATCTCGACAATGCCGGTGCGATCATCCGGGCGACGGTCGATGCGGTCAGCGTACCGGTGACGGTGAAGATGCGCATGGGATGGGACCATTCGAGCCTCAACGCGCCCGATCTCGCGAAGATCGCGCAGGATCTCGGGGCGAAGATGGTCACCGTTCACGGCCGCACCCGCAACCAGATGTACCGCGACACGGCCGACTGGGCGTTCATCCGGCGCGTGAAGGATGCGGTGTCCATTCCCGTCATCGCGAACGGCGATATCTGCTCGATCGAGGATGCCGAGGCAGCGCTTGAACAGTCAGGCGCCGACGGCGTGATGATCGGCCGCGGTGCCTATGGCCGTCCCTGGCTGCTGGCGCAGGTAATGGAATGGTTCGCCACCGGCCGGCGTATCGCCGATCCATCGATCGAGCAGCAATATGACCTGATTGCAGAGCATTACGAAGCAATGCTCTCTCACTACGGCAATGAAGTGGGCGTCAACATGGCGCGCAAGCATATCGGCTGGTACACCAAGGGCCTGCACGGCTCGGCCGAATTCCGCAACCGCGTGAACCAGGTTCCCGATGCGAAGACGGTCCAGGCAATGCTTGCCGAATTCTACGCACCATGGCGCAGCCGCGCGGCGGCGTGACGTCATGACGGGCGCCTTGTGACGGAAAAGGCGGGGCCAAGCTTCGCCGGTCTTTTCGCCGCCCTGCCGGTCGCGGTCATGGTGATCGATCCGGAAGGGCGGATCGCCTTCGCCAATGCCGAATGCGAAGTGCTTCTCAACATGTCGGAGCGCGCGATGCGCGGCCAGCCGGTGGACGGCGTGCTGACCGCACCCGGCGGGCCCAGCCGGCGCGACAATCAGGGCTTTTCCGCCTTCGATGCTGAAATCGAGATCGTCCGTGGCGGGCGGGTGATGGTCGACTATATCGAGGCGCGCGTGCCTGACCATGCCGGCTGGCGCTCGATCACACTACATCACGGCGCCACCTCGCGCCGGATGGGGCAGTCGGTCGATCGTGCCTCGGCCGCCCGGGCTGCCGTCGGCGCCGCGGCCATGCTCGCTCATGAGATCAAGAACCCGCTCTCGGGCATCCGCGGCGCCGCCCAGCTTCTTGCCGGTGGCGGCAACGACGAACTGACCACGCTGATCACAACCGAAGTCGACCGGATCGCCGCGCTGATCGACCGGATGCAGGATTTCACCGACACCCGTCCGCTGAGCCTTCACCCCGAGAATATCTATCCGCTGCTGGATCATGCCCGGCGCGTGGCGCTGGCCGGGTTCGCCCGGCACGTGACCATCGACGAACGCTTCGATCCTTCGCTGCCGCCGGTGCTCACTGATCGCGACGCGATCCTCCAGGTCGTGCTCAACCTGATCAAGAATGCGACCGAGGCGATGATCGGACAGGCCGACGCGCGGATCACGCTCGCCACGGCCTATCGTCACGGCATGGCGGTCAGTCCGGCGCCCGGCCGTCCGCGCCAGCCTTTGCCGATCGAGATCTGCGTGATCGACAACGGCCCCGGCGCGCCGGAGGACATTGCCGACCATCTGTTCGATCCGTTCGTCTCGGGAAAGCCGGAGGGGCAGGGGCTCGGTCTCGCGCTCGTCGACAAGCTGGTGCGCGACATGGGCGGTATCGTGCAATATGCCCGGGAGGGATCGCCACCCCAGTCGGTGTTCCGCATCCTGTTGCCCCGAGGATCAGCATGAAGGCCTCCCTATGAAGAACCAGGGCACGATCCTGGTGGTCGACGACGATTCGGCGATCCGCACCGTCGTCGCGCAGGCGCTGCGTCGCGACGGCCATCGGGTGACCACCGCGGCCACGCTCGCCGAACTGGACGTGCAACTCGCGGCAGGCCTTCCCGACGTTCTCATCACTGATGTCGTCCTGCCCGACGGCAATGGTCTCGATCGGGTCGAACGGCTCACGGCTGAACATCCCGGCCTGCCGGTGATCGTCTTTTCGGCGCGCAACACCCTGACGACAGCGGTGCGCGCGACCGAGGTGGGCGCCTATGATTATCTGCCCAAGCCATTCGATCTCGATGTGCTGGCGCGCGCGGTGCGCGGCGCCCTTGCCCGCAATCAGGGTGCGCCGGAGGAGAGTCTCGAGGAAGTCGATTCGGCCCTGCCGCTGATCGGCCGTTCGCCGGCGATGCAGGACGTTTACCGCATCATCGCCCGTGTCGTGTCGAACGACCTGACCGTGTTGATCTCGGGCGAATCGGGCACCGGCAAGGAACTGGTCGCCCGCGCGATCCACGATCTCGGGCCCCGGCGCCGTGCCCCCTTCGTCGCGCTCAACATGGCCGCGATCCCGCGCGAACTCATCGAGGCGGAACTGTTCGGGCATGAACGCGGCGCCTTCACCGGCGCGCAGGCACGCTCCGCCGGCCGCTTCGAACAGGCTGAAGGGGGCACCCTCTTCCTCGACGAGATCGGCGACATGCCGATGGAGGCGCAGACCCGGTTACTCCGCGTGCTCCAATCGGGCGAGTTCACCACCGTTGGCGGCGCGCGGACCATCCGCGCCGATGTCCGCATCGTGGCCGCCACCAATCGGGAGCTCGCCCAGCTCGTCGCGACCGGGCAGTTCCGCGAGGACCTGTTCTACCGTCTCAACGTCGTGCCGGTCAGCCTGCCGGCGCTCCGCGCCCGACGGCAGGATATCGCGCTGCTCGCCCGCCACTTCCTCGACCGCGCCGCGGAGGGTGGTCTGCCGCGCAAGCAACTCGACGCTGCCGCCATCACCTCGCTCGAAAGCTATGACTGGCCCGGCAATGTCCGCGAGCTCGAGAATATCATGCGCCGGATCGCTGTCCTGAGTCGCGATGAAAGGATCGGCGCTGACGAAGTCCGGGCGATGATGGGGGCAGCGTCCTCGGTCCAGGCGGCGCTACCTGGCGACCCCGGCATCGAAGCAGCGGTTCGCGCCCGGCTCGAACGTCTGGCGCGCGAGGAACCGGCGGCGCTCGACGATGGCAGCCTCTACGACAGAATCATCGGCGAGGTGGAGCGCCCGCTGATCGAAGCGCTGCTCGCGCGGCATGGGCACAACCAGCTTCGCGCCGCCCGCGCGCTTGGCATCAACCGCAATACCCTGCGCAAGCGGCTCGATACATTGGGGATCGATCCTGACGCGGGACGGTCGGGCGGGGCGGATATCGGCTGACCCGTGCGCTTTGTGTGTTTTCCTTGCAACAAAACGTTGTATTGAAGACACGATGACGGCCGACGCGGCTCCCGTGAAAAGAACCAAAGCGCTGAGTTTACGCTTCAGCGTAACCCCGTTCGTCGAGTTGCTCGTTCTCGCGGTTGCCATCGCGATCGCCACTGGCAGCTATTTCATCATCGTCAGCGGCGCGAATTCCCCGACGCTGCTCACGCCGCTTCTCGTGGCGCTGCTGCTCGTCTCGAATCTGGTGCCGGGCGTCGCGTTGCTCGTTCTGCTGGGCCGGCGGATCGCCATGCGCCGCGCCGCCCGGTCGCCCATGGGCGGACGCGGGCGGCTGCATGTCCGGCTGGTCGCGCTCTTTTCGGTGATCGCGGCGGTGCCGACCCTGCTCCTCGTGATTTTCGCCTCGCTCCTGTTCCAGTACGGCGTCGAATTCTGGTTCTCCGACCGTGCCCGCGGCATGCTGGAGAATGCGACGTCGCTGGCACAGGAGAATTACAAGGCTGAACTCCACCGTGTCAGTGAGGAAACGCTGACGATGAGCGGGGATCTCGCCGACTATCTGAAGTCCTATTCGATCGACAGCGACGAGTTTTCCAAGGGGTTCGGCTTCCAGGTGTTTCGCCGGAACCTGTCCGAGGCAGTGATCACGCGTGTCATGCCGGACGGACAGATGCAGGCGCTGGCACTGGTGAACCCCTATGACCGGGCGCTCGACCGGGTGATCACCGCCCCGATGATCACTGGGATCAATCGCGGTTCGCCGAGCGTCATCGTGCAGAACAAGGATCGTGCGGCCGCCGTCGTGAAGCTTGCCTATGGCAACGATACCTATCTCTATGCCGCCCGCATCTTCGACCCGCAGCTCGCGACCCAGTTGAAGCGCGGTGAAACGATCCTGAGCGATTATAGGACGTTGCAGACGCGTTCGCGCTCGTTGCAGCTCAAATTCAACGCTGCGTTGTTGTTCATTTCCCTGCTGATCGTCGGGATCGCGGTGTGGATCGCCCTCGAGGTCGCCGACCGGCTCGTCCGGCCCGTGGGCGAACTGGTGGCGGCCGCGCACAGAGTCGCCACCGGCGATCTCACCGCGCGCGTGCCGACACCGAAGACCGATGACGAGGTCGGCACCCTCGGGACTGCGTTCAACCAGATGACCCGCCGGCTGCAGGAACAGACCGGCGCGCTCGAAAGCCGCCGCGCGCTGATCGAGGCGGTGATGTCGGGGGTTACCGCCGGCGTCATCTCGATCGCCGGGGACGGCACGATCCGGCTGATCAACCGCTCGGCGGCGATGCTGCTCCATACCGGCGACGAGGATCTTGTCGGCAAACCACTCGCGGACATTTCGCCCGAGCTCGACGCGGTGATCCGCGGCGAGACGCGCGAAGCGATCGTCGAGGTTGATGTCGACGGGGAGCCCCGGACCCTTGCCGTGAAGATCGCGCGTGCCGATGAAGGGCCGATCCTGACGTTCGACGACATCACCGGGCAATTGCTCGACCAGCGCCGGGCCGCCTGGGCCGATGTCGCGCGCCGCATCGCGCACGAGATCAAGAATCCGCTTACCCCGATCCAGCTCGCCGCCGAGCGGCTGCAGCGACGCTACAACAAGCAGCTTCCCAATGACGACGGCACTTTCACGCGCCTGACCGAGACGATCGTCCGCCAGGTCGGTGACCTGCGGCGGATGGTCGACGAATTCTCGTCCTTCGCCCGTATGCCGAAGCCGACCTTCCATGAGGAATCGCTGGTCGACATCGCGCGGCAGACCCTGTTCCTTCACGAGGTCGCGCATCCCTCGATCCGCTTCGATCTCGTTCATGACGATCCCGCGCCGATGCTGGTGTGCGATCGCCGCCAGATCGGTCAGGCCCTGACCAACATCGTCAAGAATGCCGTGGAGGCGATCGACGCGCGCGGAGAGGGGAGCGAAGGCGCGGTCACCATGACGCTTACGCAGCAGGGCGCGTCGCTCGCCGTCACCGTTGCCGACGACGGCGTCGGCCTCCCCGCAGCACGCGAGCGGCTGGTCGAGCCCTATGTGACGACCCGCGCCCGCGGCACCGGCCTTGGCCTCGCGATCGTGAAGAAGATCGTCGAGGAACATTGCGGCACGATCGCCTTCACTGACCGCGAGGGGGGCGGAACGGTGGTCACGATGGTGTTCGATACCGCATCGCTTGCGGCAATGGACACCGGCGGCCGCGACACGACGGAGGGGGAAGACCGTCGCACACCTGAACTCACGCGAAATCGGACCTGAACCATGGCACTCGACATCCTCATCGTCGACGACGAGCACGACATCCGCGAACTCGTGGCGGGCGTGCTTGAAGACGAAGGCTATGAGACGCGTGGTGCGGCGGACAGCGATGCCGCGCTTGAGGCGATCTCCGCCCGCCGTCCTTCGCTGGTGCTGCTCGACGTGTGGCTGCAGGGATCGCGGCTCGACGGACTTGAGCTGCTCGACGAACTGAAGCGCCGCGACCCGTCGATTCCGGTGCTGGTCATCTCGGGCCATGGCAATCTCGACACCGCGGTGGCTGCGATCCGGCGCGGCGCCGCCGACTTCATCGAAAAGCCGTTCGAGGCGGAACGCCTGTTGCTGATGGTCGCCCGTGCGACCGAGACGGAGCGGCTCAGGCGCGAGGTGGCATCGCTGCGCGCCTCGGTCGGCGCCAACAACGATCTGACCGGCAACTCGACCGCGATCAACGGGGTCCGCGCGACGCTGAAACGTGTCGCCTCGACCGGCAGCCGGGTGCTGGTGATGGGCGCGGCCGGGGTCGGCAAGGAAGTCGCCGCCCGATTGCTCCACGGCTGGAGCCAGCGGGCCGGCGCGCCCTTCGTCATCGTCAGCGCGGCGCGGATGACGCCCGAGCGGGTCGACGAGGAATTGTTCGGAGTGGAGGAGGGGGGACAGCTCGTCCGCTCCGGCCTGCTCGAACAGGCGCATGGTGGCACCTTGTTCCTCGACGAGATCGCCGACATGCCGATCGCGACCCAGGCGCGGATCCTGCGCGTGCTGACCGATCAGAGCTTCACCCGGGTCGGCGGCCAGCGAGTCGTGAAGGTGGATGTCCGCGTCGTCTCCGCCACCGCGCGGGACCTGACGCTCGAGATCGCCGAAGGGCGTTTCCGCGAGGACCTCTATTACCGCCTCAATGTCGTGCCGGTGCTGATTCCCGGCCTGGCCGAGCGGCGTGAGGATATTCCCGCGCTGGTCGGCCATTTCATCGCGCACTATGCCTCCGAACGCCGCGTGCCGACGCCGGAGATCGCGCCCGATGCGATGGTTGCGCTGCAAAGCTATGAATGGCCGGGCAATGTCCGCCAGCTGCGCAACGTGGTCGAGCGCACGGTCATCATGGCCCCGGGCGACCGGATCGGCCGAATCGACCTCGATCTCCTGCCGGCCGAGGTGCTGGGCGATCCGGGCGAGATGGGCGGCAGCACCAACGCGATCATGGGATCGCCGCTGCGCGAGGCCCGCGAGACCTTCGAGCGCGAATATCTGCGGATCCAGATTCGTCGCTTCTCGGGCAATATCTCGCGCACGGCGAGCTTCATCGGCATGGAGCGTTCGGCGCTGCATCGCAAATTGAAGCTGCTCGGAATCACCGAAACGCGCGACGAATAGTGGACGAAACGGTCGATCGCTCCTAAATGGTGGTACCGCGCTCAGCGAGCGCGCATCCGACGCCGGGAACCCGGCGCATCGCGGGAAATCACCCGCCAAGAACAAAGGATCGACCGATGGCCGACAAGCAGACGTCGCTGCAAGACCTTTTCCTCAATGCGCTCCGGCGTTCGAAAACGCCGGTGACGATGTTCCTCGTCAAGGGCGTCAAGCTCCAGGGCATCGTGACCTGGTTCGACAATTTCTCGGTGCTGCTCCGCCGCGACGGCCAGTCGCAACTCATCTACAAGCACGCCATCTCGACGATCATGCCTTCGGCCACGGTCGATGTCGCCGCGATCGTCAATGCGGTCGGCGAAGCGCAGAAAAAGGCGCCCCTGCTCCAGGAAATCTTCCTGAACGCGGTGCGCAAGTCGGACGACAACGTCACCATGTTCCTGGTCAATGGCGTCATGCTCCAGGGCCAGATCGCCGCGTTCGACCTGTTCTGCATGCTGCTCCAGCGCGACGGCATGTCGCAGCTTGTCTACAAGCACGCCGTGTCGACCATTCAGCCGGCGCATCCGCTAAATTTGGCCGATGAAACAGCAGGTTCGGAAGACGATTGACCACAGGTTTCGAACGTGATCGCGATGAGTTCGCGCGGGGTGCGCGGGCCATCGTGGTCTATCCCGAACATGGCGTGTCCTCGCGCGACGCCGCTGCGCGCCTCGACGAGACCGCCGGTCTTGCCGAGGCGATCGGCGTTGTCGTGGCGGAAAAGATCGCCTTTCGCGTCCGTCAGGCTAAGCCGGCAACGCTGATCGGCAGCGGCCAGGTCGAGCAGCTTGCCGCGACGGTGCGGATGGAGGAGGCGGGGCTCGTCGTGTTCGACGCGCCGCTGACACCGATCCAGCAACGCAATCTCGAAAAGGCGCTCGAAGCCAAGGTGATCGACCGCACCGGCCTGATCCTCGAGATCTTCGGCGAACGCGCCGCGACCGCCGAGGGCCGGTTGCAGGTCGAGCTGGCGCATCTCGATTACCAGGCCGGCCGGCTGGTGCGAAGCTGGACCCATCTCGAGCGCCAGCGCGGCGGCTTCGGCTTTCTCGGCGGCCCGGGCGAAACCCAGATCGAGGCCGATCGCCGCCTGATCCGCGACCGCATGGCGCGGCTGCGCAAGGAGCTCGACCAGGTCACCCGCACCCGCGGCCTGCACCGCGACCGGCGTCAGCGCGCACCCTGGCCGGTGATCGCGCTGGTCGGTTACACCAATGCCGGGAAATCCACTCTTTTCAATCGGTTGACGGGTGCTGACGTCATGGCGGAAGACCTGCTCTTCGCCACGCTCGACCCGACCCTGCGCCAGATCTCGCTGCCCGGCATCGACAAGGCGATCCTGTCGGATACCGTGGGTTTCGTCTCCGAGCTCCCGACCCAGCTCGTCGCTGCCTTCAAGGCGACGCTTGAAGAGGTCATCTCAGCCGACCTGCTGATCCACGTCCGCGACATCGCTCATCCCGATAGCGCGGCGCAGAAAGCCGATGTCGAAGCGGTTCTGACGGAGATTGGCGTCGCCATCACCACGCCGCGGATCGAGGCCTGGAACAAGCTCGACCTGCTCGACGATGACGACCGGACTGAGCGAATGGGGGAGGCGGAGCACCGCCCCGACGTCGTTGCGCTCTCCGCAATGACCGGGGAAGGGGTCGGCACCCTGATCGACAAGGTCGCCGCGCTGCTGACCCAGGGGCATCGGCGTTACCGGATCGAGCTGGACGCATCGGACGGGGCAGGCGCTGCCTGGCTTCATGCTCATGGCGAGGTCGTCGCGCAGGAAATCGAGGACGACAGGGCGGTCTATGAGGTCCGCATGGCCGAACGCGATTTCGAGCGGTTCAGCCAGCGGAACGACTGACTGTCAGGAAGCGGACGCTTTCTCGGCCCGCTTTGCCGATACCCAAAGGGCTTCCTTCGCCTCGAGGTCCAGCCCGGCAAACGCGTCGCCAGCCTCGGCCTCCATCGCCTTGAACCGCCGCTCGAACTTCGCGTTCGCCGCGCGCAGTGCCGCCTCGGGGTCGACGCCGAGGTGCCGCGACCAGTTCACCACCGCGAACAGCAGGTCGCCAATCTCTTCCTCGCGCTCGGCGGGAGAGGCAGCCTCGATCTCCGCGATCTCCTCGTCGATCTTGGCCCGGGCACCCGAAGGATCGGGCCAGTCGAACCCGGTCCGCGCCGCGCGCTTCTGCAGCTTCTCGGCACGGAGCAGCGCTGGCAGGCCGATCGCGACTCCATCAAGCGCGCCGGCATCGCCCTTTGCCTCGCGCTCGGCTGCCTTCAGCCTTTCCCAATGCTGCTCATGGCCACCGTCGCTGTCGCCGAACACATGCGGGTGCCGGCGTTCCATCTTGTCGCTGATCGACGCCACGACGTCAGGCAGCGCGAACAGGCCGGCTTCCTCGGCCATGCGGCTGTGGAACACAACCTGGAGGAGCAGGTCGCCGAGCTCGTCCTTGAGGTCGGCCATGTCGCCGCGGGCGATCGCGTCGGCGACCTCATAGGCTTCCTCGATGGTGTACGGCGCGATCGTCGAAAAATCCTGCACGACGTCCCAGTCGCATCCATGATCGGGATCGCGCAACCGCTCCATGATCGTGACGAGGCGCTCGATATTGGAAGGACTGTTCACAGACAGGGGTGCCCCGCCTTGGCTGCATCCGCTAGTTCGATAATATACATTATGTTAAATTTAGATGTGATCACAGGAGATCCCCCTCGCGGTATCACCGCGCTCGCTCTCAACTGAACAGGCTGCCGATTGCGGCGCCGGTGCCGGTCGCCTGCTGCCACAACACCACCAGGATAAACGCGACACCGAAGATCGCGACCCAGGCCAGCGCCATCTTGAACACGTCCCTGATCGGCAAGCGGCGCGCCAGCAGCGCCGACAACGGCAGGATCAGCAGCAGAAGATAGAAGACGATGTCGAACGGCTGGTCGGTCACGGCGTCACCTCCATCCCGTCATAACCGGGTTCGACGCCAGCCGGAAGCGCAGCGCGCAGCGTGGCATAGTCCATCGACTGGTCCATATGGATGAAAGCCGTCCTGCGCGGCCGCAACTCCTCGATCCATTCGAGCACGGTCGGCACGTCGGGATGAGTCGGATGCGGCCGATAGCGCAGCGCATCGACGATCCACACGTCCAGGTCCTGATACAGCGCGCGCATATCATCAGTCAGGATATTGAAATCCGTGGCATATCCGATCGATCCGGCCGGCGTGTCGAACCGCAGCCCGGCAGACAGGATATTGCCGTGCGGCTGGTCGACGGCACGGATCGCGACGTCGCCGATGGTGATCGCATCGGGCAGCGTCTCCATCGCCACGGTCGATGGATAGCCGTCACGCCCGAGAAACGCATAAGCGAAGCGCTCGACTAGCGCGTCCCGCGTCGCCGGCCGAGCCATGCCGCGCACCGGATGGCCCATCGCGTGATAGACCTGCCGCAGATCATCGATTCCGTGGCAGTGATCGGCATGATCGTGAGTCCAGATCACCGCATCGACCGTCGCGGCATCGGCGGCCAGCAACTGCTCGCGCATGTCGGGGCTCGTATCGACCAAAATGCGGGTCGTCCCGGTCTCGACCAGGATCGAGGCCCGCAGCCGGCGGTTGCGCGGCTCGGCCGGATCGCAATCGCCCCAGTCATTGCCGATCCGCGGCACGCCCGAGGATGTGCCCGATCCGAGGATCCGGACTTTCACGCCTTCACTCTCACGCGGTCGTCTTGGCAAACAATGCGTGAAAGTTCTCGGCCGTCTTTTCCGCCAGCACCGATACATCCTCGCCGCGCAGCTTTGCCAGGAACTCGGCAGTATCGGCCACGAACGCCGGCTCGCCGGTTTTCCCGCGATGCGGTACCGGCGCAAGGAACGGCGCATCGGTTTCGATTAGCAGCCGCTCGATCGGCAACCGCGCAGCGGTTTCCTGCAGATCCTTGGCATTCTTGAACGTCACGATGCCTGAAATGGAGATATAAAGGCCCAGTTTCAGCGCGATATCGGCAAAAGCTCCGCTCGCCGTGAAGCAATGGATCACGCCGGGATAGGCACCCTTCCCCATCTCCTCGCGCAGGATCTCGGCGGTATCCTCCTCCGCGTCACGCGTATGCACGACGATCGGCAGGCCGGTCTCGCGCGCCGCTGCGATATGCGCGCGAAAGCTCGCCCGCTGCCGGTCGCGGTCGCTGTGGTCGTAATAATAATCGAGCCCGCTTTCGCCGATCCCGACGACGCGCGGATGCGCCGCGCGCTCCACCAGCCGCGCCGTGCCGATATCGGGATGCTGGTCGGCCTCATGCGGATGGATGCCGACGGTCGCCCACACGTCCGGCTCGCGCTCGGCCGTGCCGATCACCGCATCCCATTCGCTCTCGCGCGTCGAGATATTGAGCATGGCGGAGACACCCCGAGCCCTGGCGCGGGCCAGTATCTCGGGCTGCTGCTCGTACAGCCCCTTGTAGTTCAGGTGGCAATGGCTGTCGGCGAACATCAGACCTCCGCCAGTTCCAGTCGCGGGAACACGCCACTCGGCGCCGGCAGCACGGTTCCCGCCACAACCGGCACGGCCAGCGCGGTGAAGTCCCGCGCGCCGCCATCCTGGCCGAGCAGGTCTAACAACCGGTCGGCCCCGCCGGGTATCGCCCAGCGCGCCATGATCGCGATCCGTCGGATCGCTTCGATCGTCAGATGCAGGATCGTGTCGGCGCGCCCGGGATCGGTCTTGCGCACGCTCCAGGGCGCTTCGTCGGCGAAATACTGGTTCGCATCGCGCGCCGCCGACCACACGGCCTCGAGCGCATTATGGATCGCGAGGTCGCCCATCGCCGCGTGCATACCGGCCTCGGCGGCATCGACGCTTGCCAGCAGCGCGGAATCGGCATCGGTTCGCGCGCCCGCCACCGGCACCATGCCGCCGCAGTTCTTCGCGACGATCGACAGGCACCGTTGCGCCAGATTGCCGAGATTGTTCGCCAGGTCGGCGTTACACCGCGTGACGATCGCCTCTTCCGAATAGCTCCCGTCCTGGCCGAAGCTCACCTCGCGCAACAGGAAATAGCGCAGCGCGTCGACGCCGAACCGGTCGACCAGCTCCATCGGGTCCGTTACGTTGCCGACCGATTTCGACATCTTCTCGCCGCGGTTGAGCAGGAAGCCGTGCCCGAACACCTGTTTCGGCAGCGCCAGCTTCGCCGACATCAGGAAAGCCGGCCAGTAAACGGCATGGAAACGCACGATATCCTTGCCGATCACGTGCAGGTCGGCCGGCCAGTAGCGCGCCAGGTCGGCCGCATTGTCCGGATAGCCCGCCCCGGTCAGGTAGTTGGTCAGCGCGTCGACCCAGACATACATGACGTGTCCGGGGCTGCCCGGCACCTTCACGCCCCAGTCGAAGCTGGTGCGCGACACCGACAGGTCGGAAAGCCCACCCTCGACGAAGCGCATCACCTCGTTGCGCCGCGCCTCCGGGCGGATGAACTCGGGACGGGACTCGTACAGGTCGAGCAGCGGCTGCTGATATTTCGACAGCCGGAAGAACCATGTCTCCTCGACCGTCCATTCGACTGGCGTGCCCTGCGGGGAGAGCCTGGCCCCTTCCCCGCCCTTCTCGTCGGCGACCAGTTCCTTCTCGTCGTAGAACGCTTCGTCGCGGACTGAATACCAGCCCTCATATTTGTCCATGTACAGGTCGCCGGCAGCTTCCATCGCCCGCCAGATCGCAGCGCTCGCCGCATGGTGCGCCGGTTCGACGGTGCGGATGAACCGGTCGTAGGAAATGTTCAGACGATCGTCCATTTCCTTGAAATAGGACGACATCTCATCGGCAAGCGCTCGCGTCTCGACACCGCGGTCGCGCGCCGTCTGGACCATTTTCAGGCCATGTTCGTCAGTGCCGGTCTGGAACCGCACGTCGCGCCCGGCCTGGCGGTGATAGCGCGCGATCGCGTCGGTCGCGATCGCTTCATAGGCGTGGCCGATATGCGGCCGCCCGTTCGGATAGCTGATCGCGGTGGTGATGTAATAAGGCTGACCCATGCCGGCCTCCTAGCGCGGTTGCCGCACGATTAGAACCACCCGGCGCCGACGTTTCTGTCGCGGAGATCGCACCGGCATTCCAGGCCATCCCTAAGAACATCAAGTGCCAGGTCGCCACCCTCACAGTATCCCATCAATTGAATATAAAATACTCCACCGATTTTCATCGCCATCAAAAAGATTATCAACGATCCAGCAAGCAGCTCTTTGAGTTTCGGATTAATTAATAGCGACATTTCGATGCATTGAACAAAAATGATGCGAAAATGACAGGACTGTATTGCTTATATTGCAATCACTGTAACATTTCTGACCTTCATACTGTGTAGCGGCCACGAAGTCGGGACGGGATGTCTCGCTTAAGGGGAATCTACACATGCACAATCCCAAAGCCTTCCGGCTTCAGCTGTTGCTGGGCGGCGCCCTGCTGGCAACCATGGCGTCGCCGGCCCTGGCTGAAGCCGCCCCGCCGGCACAGCCTGCCGCGGACGAAGCCAAGCCGGCCGATGCGGCCCCGGCTGATAGCGGCCAGATCGCCGACATCGTCGTGACCGCGTTGAAGCGCGAGACCAACCTCCAGAAGACGCCGATCGCGATCTCCGTGGTCAGCCCTGAGGTGATCGCCGACCGGCACGTGCAGAGCCTGATCGACCTGGCGGACGGCGCCGTCCCCTCGCTGCGGATCGCAACCTTCGAGGCGCGCCAGTCGGCGCTGACCGTCGGCATCCGCGGCATCGTGCCGTTCGACGCCAACCAGACGGCCCGCGACCAGGGCGTCGGCGTCTATATCGACGGCATCTATCTCGGCCGCCAGCAGGGCCTCAATGCCGCCCTGTTCGATGTCGAGCGCGTCGAAGTGCTGCGCGGCCCGCAGGGCACGCTGTTCGGCCGCAATACCGAAGGCGGCGCGCTCAGCATCGTCACCAAGGCACCCACCGGCGAGTTCGGCGGCCGTGTCTCGGCCGGCATCGGCAACTATGGACAATATGACGGCCAGGTCCATCTCGACCTCCCGGCATTCCACAATTTCTCGATCAAGCTCGACGGCGTGATCCAGCACCAGGATCCAACGGTCAAGAATCCCCTCGCCGGCCAAGTCGGCTGGAATGCCTATAATCGCGTCGGCGGCCGCATTGCCGCGCGCTGGCAGCCATTTGACGGTTTCACCGCCGATTTCTCGTTCGACAAGGCCAAGGACGAGAACACGCCTTTCTTCAGCCAGCTGATCAACTACAACCCGCTTGGCCGCACCGTTGGCGTGTACACCGGCACCACGCTTGGGCCGCCCCCCGGCGGCACCTGCACCCCGGCCTGCATCGCACCGCTGTCGCCCCTGGTCGGCGTCCACCCGGAGCGTCAGGACGTCGCCGATGTCGGCGTACCGCAGCAGTACAGCGTCGACAAGACCAGCGGCGAAAGCGCCAAGCTCTCCTACAAGGTCTCGCCAGCGCTTGAGCTTCGCTCGATCACCGCGTGGCGCAAGGTTTCCACCAATCAGTGGGACAATTCGGGCGGTCCGGAGCGGGTTCAGTTCGTGCCGAACGGCAAGACCAGCCGCTACAGCCTTTCGGATCTCTACCAGAACCAGTTCAGCCAGGAATTCCAGGCGGTCGGCAGCTTTGCCCAGGTCGACTACGTCGCAGGCCTGTACTATTTCAACGAAGAGGCCCGGGAATCGGCGGCGACCCCGTCTTCGATCCAGTGGAACGCGAACGGCACCGCCTATACGATCCTTCCCTCTCAGGTGTCTGGACCGATCAGCTCCACCAATCAGGGCTGGGACTATAATTCGCGTTTCCTGCAGCGTGCCAGCGTCAACCGCACCCGCAGCTACGCAGCATACGGCCAGGCGACCTACACGCCGGACTTCGCCGACGTGCTGCATCTGACCGTTGGCGGCCGCTATACCAAGGACAAGCGCGACGGCTCACTCTACATCGTGTCCGGTGTGGCGACTCCTTACCAACTGCATTATGATCGTGGCCGGTTCGACCCGATGGTCACGCTCGGGTTCGACGCGACGCCGGATATCAATCTCTACGCCAAATATTCCACTGGTTTCCGCGCCGGCGGCGCGAACGACCGCTCATCGAACTTCTCGGCTTTCGGTCCGGAATCGGTGAAGTCGTACGAACTCGGCGCGAAGATGGACTTCCTCGATCACAAGCTTCGCGTGAACCTCGCAGGTTACATCATGGATCGGACTGGGACTCAGATCGACTTCGACAATGTCGATACTAACCAGTACCTGCCTAACAGCACGATTCCGAACCCGAATTACAATCTCCACACCGAGAATACCGCCAATGCCCCGGGCGTCTCCAAGATCCGCGGCGTCGAGGTCGACGTTACCGCTCGGCCGATCGAGCATCTGACGCTCGGTGCGTCCTATGCCTATACCTACACCAACGTGCCGCTGACGCCGAACCCGAACCCGGGGCCGACGTTCGGCGTGCTGACCCAGGTGTTCGTGGTCTATACTCCGCGCAACGCTGCTTCCGGCTACATCGACTATGAGATGCCGGTCAGTGGCAGCGATGCGAAGATTCGCCTGCATCTGGATGCCAACTACGCTGACCCGAACTACAGTTTCCAGGCCGAGAATGTGAAGACTCAGTCGAGCTTCATCGTGAACGGTCGCCTCGCATTGGCTGATGTTCGGCTTGGCGAGTCCAACAAGGCAACCTTCTCAGTCTGGACCCGCAACCTGCTCAACGAACAGCACATCTATCGCCGCTCGGGCGCAAACGATGGCGTGCTCGGCAGCTATGCCAACTTCAACCCGCCGCGAACCTTCGGCGGTGAGGTGAGCGTCAAATTCTGAAGTTCGGCTCCGGGCATCCCAGGGGTGCCCGGAATGGTCAGGCAAAAGCCTGGACTGACGATCTACCGACCCGGCCCGGGTGGCTCACGCCACCCGGGCCTTTTTTGTTCAGCGCTGAAACGGCAACGCAACCACGGCGCGCAGGCCGGGCGCTGCATCTTCCAGGGCGAGCGTGCCGTCATGCAGTCGCGCGATCGCGTCGACCAGGGTCAGGCCCAGTCCCTGCCCCGCCGGCTTGCCCTCGGCCTCGAGCCGCCCGAAGCGGCGGATCACCGTGTCATGCTCGGTCGCCGGAATGCCCGGTCCGTTATCGGCGACGATCACCGCGACCGAATTTCTGCGACGCTCCGTGCTCACCATGATCCGGGTGCCCCGCGGCGTATGCCGAATAGCGTTCTCGATCAGGTTGACGAGCATCTGACGCAACAGGTTCGGATCCCCCCGTACCGGCAGACTGTCGGTGATATCGAGGTGCAGCGGACGCCCTTCTTCCTCAGCGACCAGTCTCAGCGACTCTCCTGCCTCGTGCGCGAGGTCGCCCAGATCGACATCGGCAAAACGGTCCCGCCGGTGGCCGCCCTCTATCTCCCACAACCGCAACAGGCTCCCGAACAGGTCGATGATCTGGTCGGTCTGCTCCAGGATATCGGCGATGTCGGCGCCGACCGGCTCCCCCTCGGAACGCCGCGCAATGGCGGCGGTGCGGGCACGTAACCTGGCCAAAGGGCTTTTGAGCTCATGGGTGACGTCCCTGGCAGCATGCTTGATGTTCGCCATGAGATCGTCGATCCGGTCGAGCATCTTGTTGAAGGCCGCTGCCTGCTGGTCGAATTCGCTGCGGGTCCCGTCCAGCGGGATCCTGCTTTTCAGGTCCCCGTCCATCACCGCATCGACCGTGCGCTGCATGGCCCGCATCCGTCCGCCGATCACCGTCATGATCCCGACGGCGCCACCGATCAGCATCAGGGCCGTAATGCCGAGCCCGAACAGTTGAACGCGGAACAACAGGCTGTCGAAGCTTTCGACGACGTCATTGTCGGAGACCACCACAAGCGTCGCGCCATCGGTGGCTTTTCGGGCCAGCGCGCGGCCGTGCATCACGCCCTCGACCTGGGCATCCTCGCCAAAATTGGAATAGCCGATCGGCGGCAGGTGTTTCAGGCGCAGGTTGCCGCTGATTCGCCGGCCGTCCTTGTCGACCAGCATGTAGAACAGATCGGCCGTGTCGTGCTCGCGTTGCGCGGCGGCGATCCGCTCGATCATCTCCCCTTGGGGAATCCCTCCGCCGCTGATCGCGCTCGCCTCGCTCGCCAGGCGGCGGTCCACCTCCTTGCGGAGGGCGGCGCTGTCGATGGCGTAGTTGACAGTGCGGATCGCCACCAGCGCAACCAGGAAGACGACCACATAGACCGTCATGATCGCGCGGAGGGATCTCGGCCGCATGTCAGTCCCCGCCCGTGTCGGTCCGATCGGTGATCATGTACCCGACCCCGCGGATGGTGGCGATCGGGTCCCGCTCGCCCGGCTGGTTCAGATGAAGCCTGAGATGGCGGATGTAGGATTCGATGATGTTCGTCGTCGGCTCGAAATCATATTTCCAGACATTCTGATAGAACATCTGCCGGGTGACGATGCTGTTGGCGTTCCGGACAAGCTCGCACAGCACCTGGAATTCCAGCTTGGGCAGGACGAGCACGCGACCGGCCCGCGTGGCGCGGTACTTGACCTCGTTCACCTCGATATCGCCGACCCGCATGATACCGGAATCGCTCGTCCTGGCCGCCCGCCGGACGATCGCCCGCAGCCGGGCGTCGATCTCGGCCGGTGCCGCCGGCTTGACCAGATAGTCGTCAGCCCCGGCGTCCAGGCCGATCAGCCGCTGTTCCAGATCGGCGAGCGCGGTGAGCATGATGATCGGCACATCGATATCGCGGTCGCGCAGCAGCTTGGCGACCTCCACCCCGTCGACATAGGGCAGCATGATATCGAGCAGAACCGCCTCGAACCTGCCGTCCGTGGCAATGGCCAGCGCCGCCCGGCCGTCAGCCGCCACGACCGCTTCATGGCCCAGTTCTTCAAGGTCGGCGACAAGCTGTTTCGCCGCACGCGGATCGTCCTCCACGACCAGAAGTCGCATCTCTGTCGGCCCTCAATGGGAAATCGGGAATGTCTCCCTTATCCTTTGCGCGGCCGATCTCAACCTCGGTAACGGGAACTGCCATGCGGTACGGACACATTGGCGTGTCCGCTCTCCCCAATGGCGGACATCCCGGAATCGCGGTAAAGGGTCGCGATGGGCGTTCATGGAAGCTGTCACTGCGGAAACGTGCGGATAGAGCTGCCAAGCCAGCCGGAATGGGTGGCTGACTGCAATTGCTCTCTCTGTCGTCGACTGGCCTGGCGTGTGGCGTACTTCCCGCCGGAGCAGGTGAATATTTCAGGCGAGACGACGGCCTATATCTGGGGCGATCGAATGATCGGTATTCACCACTGCCCAATCTGCGGCTGCGGCACTCACTGGCAGACCCTTGGGGAAGATTTCGGTAAAATGGGCATCAACGCCCGCTTGCTCGACACGTTCGACGAAAAGACCGTCGAGGTGAGGAAGTTCGACAACGCGGATTAGGTCCGTCGCCGGCATGCGTTTCCCCCCTTGCCGCCGGCCGGCAGGAGGCATTGCAGAGCGTCTTCCTCGGCTCGTAGCAGTGCATCAGCTCGGCGATCAACCGAACCACAAGGCTGCTCTTGAAGGGCGACTTGCAGGAGCGATTGTAGCGACGCAGTTTGCAGACAGCAGTCACCCGTGGTTTTTCGAGGAGAAAGCGCCGTGAGAACCTTCCTGTCGATTGCAGCCCCGATACTGACCGGCCTGGGGCTGCTTGCCATGCCTGGTTTCGCCCAGACCGCGCCCGGGCTGGAGGATATGGTCGGCGCTCGCGCGGGCCAGGCTGAAGGCGCCCTGCAATTGCGCGGGTATCGTTTCATCCGCACCACCACCGGAGACGATCGAAAATGGAGCTACTGGTGGAATGATGCGCAGCGGCAATGCGTGTCGATCGCGACGGTGAACGGACGATACGACTCGATCGTTGCGACACCCGCGCCCGATTGCGGTCAGCGCCAGTCCGACAGTGGAAACCGGCCGGAGCAAAGCTCCCGCCCCGATCCGGGCTATCGTCCCCAGCCGGACAGGCCCGGCCGCCCGGACTATGTTCAGCCCGGCGATCGTGATGGTTTCCAGGTCGCCGGTCGTCGCATCGACCTAGGCCTGGTCTGTTTCGGCGACGGACAGCGGCCGGCGCTCGCGACGCGCTATGGCTGGTCCTGGAACGATCGGCGTGACCGCTACGACTTCGGCAACCGCACCGAATTGACGACCCAGCAGTTCGACGCCTCGATCATGTTCCAGCTCGGGAACGACGGCGGGCGCGTCCGCTTGCCGAAGAAGCTGATCCCGCCGATCAACTCGCGCGGCAATGACGGCTGGTGGGACCGTTACGATGTCTCGGTGCGGCCGGACACCATCACGGCAACCTATCGCCTGAACGGCCTGAACAAGCCGCGCATCACGATCAATCGCCGCAGCGGGCGCATCGCTGTGCAGGGGTCCTATAATTACGGTTTCCGTGGCACCTGCGACATGATCGACGGACGCGATCACCGGCGCTTCTGATCCGGTGTCGACCGCTACGCCGGGGAGAATGATTCAACATTGCCGCTAGTACCGGCAGCGTGGAGCAGGACAGGGTCGATCGGCTCCTGTCCCGCTCTTTCACATGACGATGATATTGGACGTTCCGGTCCGACCGTGATCACGCGCGAATGGCGGTATTTCCGTCCTGTTCGCATCGGTTTTTCCGCTGTTATGCCATAACAGGGAAAACACTCCCCAACCGATTGAAAATGCACCGGGATTTCGGTCCAAAAAATCCAACTTAACAGCGGAAGAAAAAATTGAATGGCCCAACAGGCGAAAATACGCCGCTGTTGAGTGAAGCCCGGGTCTATGCCTCGGCGAGCTTTGCCACCAGCCCGGCCATTTCATAGACCGTCGCCTGCGAATCCAGCGACAATCCCCGGGCGGTCGCGGCCAGCGCGCGCGCCGCATCATAGCTGTCGAGCGCGGTCTGCAATCGCCGTCCCTGCCGGGACGGCGCCACTGAGGCGATGAATGCGGGCGCCCGATCGAGGAACGCCTCGTAGCGCGGCTGGGCCGCCTTGGGCGCGAGCAGCTTGGCCAGCCTGCTGCGCCGCGCGTTGCCGGGATCGCCATCGCGCGCGATCGCAGCCATGGCGTCATCGAGCTTGGCCAGATCAAGTCCTGCAAAGCCAAGCGCCCGGCCCGGGGCACCCTGCCCGGCCTTGACCAGTGCGGCGATCTCCGCCTCATCGCATTCAGGCAGCGTGCGACGAAGCACGCCTGCCATCGCCACATCGTCGAGCGGGTCGAAGCGCAGCAACCGGCACCGCGACCGGATCGTCGGCAGCAACCGGCCCGGGGCATGGCTGATCAGCAGGAAGATCGTGCCGGCAGGCGGTTCTTCCAGGTTCTTGAGCAGGGCGTTCGCCCCGCCCCGCTCCAGATCGTCGATCGCGTCGATCAGCACCATGCGCCGCGACGACATTGACGGCGTGGTCGCGAACATCGGCTGGAGCGACCTGACCTGCGCGATCGTGATGCTCCGCGCGAGATCCTGCCCGGGCTTGTCGGCGTCCTTGGGCTGGCGTGCCAGTTCGCGATAATCGGGATGCGATCCCGCGGCGACCAGCGATCGGGTCCGGTCGCCCTCCGGCACGTCGAAGCCTGGTGGCAGCGTGCCCGGCGAAGCGCCTTCGGCCAGCAGCCGAAGTGCCGCCGCTTTGGCGAAGCTCGCTTTGCCGACACCCTCGGGCCCGGCGAACAGCCAGGCATGGTGCAACGCCCCGCTCGCCATCGCTGCCGCAAAGGCAGCGTGCGCCGCTTCGTTGCCGACCGGCAATGTCATGGCAGCAGGTCGCCCAGATCTGCGAGCAGCGCTTCGGTCACCGTCTCGGGCGTGCCCGACGCGTCGATCAGCCGCACCCGTTCGGGCTCATGCCCGGCGAATCGCCGGAATGCGGCAGCGACGTCGGCATGGAATGCATCGCCCCGCGCCGCGAAGCGATCCGCCCCGACGCCGTCACGCACTTCGGCGCGGGCGCGGCCCTGCTCGGGCGGCACCTCGAGCACGAACGTACGATCGGGCAAAAGGCCGCGCGACCCGAAGGCGTGGAGCGCCAGCACGGCGGCATCGTCGATCCCGCCCGCCACGCCCTGATAGGCGCGCGAACTGTCGATGAAGCGGTCGCAGATCACCCAGGTGCCGGCGCCGACAGCCGGGCGGATCAGCTTCTCGACATGGTCAGCGCGTGCCGCCGCGAACAGCAGCGCCTCGCTGTGCGGGCTCCAGCGTTTGACGTCGCCCTGCATCAGCAGAGCGCGGATCGCCTCTGCGCCCTCGCTGCCACCGGGCTCGCGAGTCACCAGCGTCTCGATGCCGCGCGCGCCCAGCGCCTCGGCCAGCCGCTTCGCCTGAGTCGATTTGCCGGCCCCTTCCCCGCCCTCGAGCGAGATGAAGCGCCCGGCCGTCACCCGCCGAACAGGCTCTTGAGGCCTGCCCAGGCGCGGCCGAAGAAGCCCGCCTCGCCGACATCGGTCTCGGCCACCAGCGGCAATCGCTGCGGCTGCATGTCGGGCGTCGTCACCACCAGGTCGGCGATATGCTGGCCGGCCTTGATCGGCGCCTTGATCGGACCGTCATAGACCACGCGCAACTGGATATCGGGCGAGACGCCTGCGGGCAGCGTCGCGGTCAGGTTGGCCGGGGCGACCAGCCCGACGGTGCGCGAATCCCCGAGCTGAACCTCGGCGGTCTCGACCTTGCGGCCCTTCGTGACGAGCGGCTTGGATTGCCAGGCACGGAAGCCCCAGTTCATGAACTTGACCGATTCCTCGATCCGCTGGTTCGAGCTTGTCAGGCCGGCCATCACCATCACCAGGCGACGGCCATTCTGCTGGGCAGAGCCGGTGAAACCATAACCCGCCTCTTCGGTATGGCCGGTCTTGAGCCCGTCGGCACCGGCTACGCGGCCGAGCAGCGGATCGCGATTGGCCTGGGTGATGTCGGCGCCAGCGCCCAGGGTCTTGCCCCAGGTGAAGTTCGGGAGGGAGTAGAACTTCTTGTAGAGTTGCGGATGATCCTGGATCGTCGCTGCGGCGAGCTTGGCCAGGTCGCGCGCCGTGACATAAGTCACGCCATTGTCGGGCCAGCCGTTCGAATTGCCGAAATGGCTGTTGGTCAGGCCGAGCTTCGCCGCCCGCTGGTTCATGAGATTGGCAAAGGCTTCCTCGGTCCCCGAGATACCCTCTGCCAGCACGACGCAGGCGTCATTCCCCGACAGGGTGACGATGCCCTTCAGCAGATTCTCGACGCTCACCTTCTCGCCGGGCGAAAGGAACATGGTCGAACCCGCTGCGGGGCCGTGCCATTTCTTCCATGTGTCGGGGCTGACCTCGATCTGCTTGTCGAGCTTCAACTCGCCGCTCCTGATCAGGTCGAACGCCACATAGACGGTCATCATCTTGGCCATCGATGCCGGCGGCATGCGGCGATCCGGGTCCTTCGAATACAGGATCGCGCCGGTCGAGAGGTCCTGCAGGAACGCGACGGGTGCCGGCGTCGGGAAATCGGGCGCGGCGGCGACGCCGGGGCAGGCCAACACGATCGCGAGGGCGGAGGCGGCGAGCAGTTTCTTCATGACAACAGGTCCGTGACGCTAGGGGGTTACTCGATATGCAGGATGCGGGCATCGGCATAGCCGTGCCGGGCGGCCTCGTCACGTGCGCGCTTGGCGCTCGCTGCGTCGGCGAACGGGCCGATCTGGACGCGGAACAGGGCGCCGGCCGGGGCGATCCGCCCGCCGACCTGGCGCGCGGCGGTCTGGGCGCGCTCGCGTGTAGAGAAGGCAGCGACCTGGACGAGATAACCGGACCGGCTCGGCGCTATCCTGGCGGGCTCCGGCGGCGGTGGCGAATAGCGTGCGCCCGGGGGCGGTGTGACGCCGCGTGCGGGGCGTGCAGGTACCGGGGGAGCGGGTGCGCGCACCGGTACCGACGTCACCCGGGCGGGCAGCTTCCGGCGCAACGCCGTCAGCAGTGATTGCGGCGCGTCCATCCTCGCCGACGCGGTGTGGCCTGATCGTAGCGCATTCTGGTCCTGGGGCGACGGCGTCACCAGCCGGACACGCACCGGAGCGCCCTCGCCCACGCCGAGCTGTTGTGCAGCGGCCGGCGACAGATCGACGATTCGGCTGCCCGAACCCTGCGTCGCCACCAGTGCGATGATCGTCCGCCCGGTATCGAGCGCGGTCAGTTCGACATAGGAACCGACCGGCAATGTCGCATGCGCGACGCTGACCGATCCGGCGGCCGCACCACCACCGTCGAACGACCCGGCATAGCCGACTGTATCGTAGCGCTGTTCCTGCCCTGATGTCCCGCGCGGCCCGGTGCTTCGCGGCAGATCCGCCGGTGGTGCTTCCTGGTCGAGTGTCGATGCCGGCACCACTGCTCGGGGAGAATCGGGCGCCATCGGAGTTGGCCCGACGCGTTGCCCCCCGGCAGGCGCCGCGGCCATGAACGGCGTTCCCGCATGAGCGTCACTGCCAGCGAATGCGACGAGCAGGAAAGCCAGCGCGACCGTGCCGCTATCGTTCAACGGCATCGGCCAGCAACCCCACGGAAAGCGCATAGAAATTCGAGCAATTATAGTCGAGGATCACCCGATAGTTGCCCGTCAGCAGATAGGCTGTCTTGCCGGGCCCGTCCGGCTCCATCAGCGTCGCCAGAACATTGTCCGCCGGCCAGTTGCGCGTCTCCGGCACCAGCCCCATCGCGCGCCATTCCGCCACCGTCTTCCAGCCGCTGTGCCGCGCGAAGACCCTCGGGCAGCGGGGCGAGACGGTACGATTGACGATCTGGTTGCGATCGAAACCCGGCGGCACGCTTACCGCAAGGCCCCACGGTTGCCCCGGACGCCAACCGGCATTGGCGAAATAATTGCCGATCGACGCCAGCGTATCCGCCTCGCTCGTCCAGATGTCGATGCGCCCGTCACCGTCCCCGTCGCGCGCGAGACGCAGATAGATTGACGGCAGAAACTGCGGCCCGCCGGTGGCGCCTGCCCAACTGCCCTTCAGTTGCGAGATCGGCACGCCCCGGTCAACCATCAGCAGCGCCGAGATAAACTCGTCGGCGAACAGTTCCCGACGCCGCCCCTCATAAGCGAGCGTGGCGAGGGCGCGCGGCAGGTCGAACCCGCCCATCACCTTGCCGTAATTGGTTTCATGGCCCCAGATCGCCACCATGATCGATTCGGGCACGCCAGTCTCGCGCTCGATCCGCGCCAGCCGCCCACGCTGGGCGAGATAGGCCTGCCGCCCCCGCGTGATCCGCGCCGTGTCGACATGCTGCGCCTTGTACGGCGCGAAATTCGGAACCGCTGATGGATTGTTGGCCGCGCCCGGCTGAGCGCGATCGAGCTCGATCACACGGGTATTGAGCGTCAGCCCCGGCATCACCGCATCGAGTGTAGCGCGGCTGACGCCCCGCGCCTCGGCCTGGCTGCGAAGCGTGCGCAGATAGGCTTGAAAGCCCGCCTCATCCTGCGCCACAGCCGAACTGCTCGCCCCGAAACACAGGATCGCGGCCAGTACACCGCTTGTCATCCTGCTCAACCATGTGGAGAAATCCCGCATGGCCGGACTCTGCCACAGGCCCCGCGCGACATGAACCCCTTATAGTCGTGGCCCTTGCACAAAACAGCGCTCACGCACTAAGCGCATTCCCAGCGGAGAGGTGGCCGAGTGGTTTAAGGCAGCGGTCTTGAAAACCGCCGTGGGTGCAAGCTCACCGTGGGTTCGAATCCCACCCTCTCCGCCACATGCTACCGCGCAGCGCCAGACGAGCAATTGTCGGCGACTTCTACAGCCGCTCCATCCGAAGCCACGCCCGGTCGCCCCGCCACGCATGCTGGAGTGCTTGCCGCGCGGCAGCAGCCTCAAGCACATGGCCTCGCGCCTTCTCGCTTTCGGCGAGACCATAAAGCGCCCAGCCATTTCTGGGCGTCTGCGCGAGGGCCGCACGAAAGGCCTGGCTGGCTTCATCATAAAGCCCCGCCTGGAAAAGGGCTGCTCCGAGAGACTGATTCACCGGGTAATACCAGTAAGGCGGTTCCTGATATGGGATCTTCGTCTCCAGCGCGATGGCTTCGCGATAGAGGCGTACGGCCTTGTCATAGCGCTTTTCCGAATAGGCAAGGCGACCACGTGCGACTGCTTCGGCAAGTGAAAGAAGCTCCGGCGCGGGCACGCCCTGCTCGATCATGCCCGCGAATGTCCCGGACGTTCGAAGCTTGGCGAGAGCGGCAAGCTCGCCCTCGACACCTTCGCTGTCACGCCGCTGTGCTTTGGCCACTGCGCGTGCGTACAGCCGCATCGCCACGGCATAGGGCAGTCGCGGATCAGGAGCGGGCATCGCCAGTATCGCTTCCGGCTCGGCAAACTGCGCCATCGCCAGAAACGGCGCGGCGTCGATCGCCTGTATCCACGCGATCCGCGCGGAAGTTTCGGGATCGAGGACTTTCTGCAGGCGTCGTGCCTCGGCAATCGCTGTCCGCATGTCGCCCGACAATTGTGCCGAGGTCACGATGAAGTGGATGTTGTGGGGATAATAGCCGTAGCGGACGAGGCTCTGATCATTCGTATCGCGGATGAAGGCTTCGTCTGATCGCGCGGCTGCGATGTTGACACGGATCGCATCCGAATGGCGCCCCACCAATTGATAGATGTGCCCCGGCATATGAACCAGATGGCCGGCGCTTGGAGCAAGCGGCCGGGCGAGCCGATCAGCCGCAGCTTCGGCGCGGCGCGGGTCGGCGCTGTTCTCCATGAGATGGATGTAGAGATGCGCGGCCTGGAGGCTGGCGGGGTTGCGCGCGAGCACCGTCTCGATCAGCCGGACAGCCTCGCCGCTCCGGCCCACTGGCGTACGCTTGTCCAGCTGCCAATAGTTCCAGGGACTGGTATTCATCACTGCTTCGGCTGCGAGCACCGCGACATCGTCATCCTTGGGAAAGCGGCGGGCTGCATCGAGCATCGCATCGGCATAGGCGCCGTCGAGAACGGCACGATCGCTCTTCGCGTCGCGGGAGTAGCGGCGCGAGATCGCCTCGATCAGCGCCTGTTCGAGCGGCGAGGCATTCGTGCCGAGCACCCGTGCGCGATCCATTGCTGCCAGAGCTGTTTCACGGTCACGACCGTCCATCGCGGCGTTGATGTTCGGCCCCAGAGCGAGTGCCTCGCCCCACCAGCACATCGCACAGTCGGGATCGAGCCGTTGCGCCGCGCGGAACGAGCGAACCGCACCGGCGTGGTTGAATCCGTAAGTGAGCACCAACCCCTGATTGAAATAGCGCCGCGCCTGCTCGTTCGACGTCGAAACCGGCAAGCGGGACGCTGAGAGATCGGGATAGAGCGGCATCGGGCTGGAAGGCGCTCCAACAGGTCCAGTGACTGCGCTGGCCAGCACCAGTTCGCGCTTCAGCGCGGACGCCATCGCCTTGCCGCCGCAAAGCGTGGAGGCAAGCTGGCCAGGATCGAGCATCGCCAGGGTCGCAGGAGAAAAGGCAAGGCCAGGCGAGAAGCTGGTGAGAATTCCCCCCATTCCGGCGAGCATGATGCTTTTCAACAGCTTGCGCATTCTAGCAGCCCTTGGTCGAGAGGGGGTTGCCGACGAGACGTTACTTCATCGTAACATTTTGTGCTCGCTGCCTCAACTTCGCGCGCACCGCACATTCTTTCGGGCCAGAAGCCGCTCCAGGGGCCTGACGACGGTTCAATTCGAACTGGTCGATAACCGTTATATATGTATCAAAAATCGGTCCGCACTACGGCAGGCCTCTCCGCGGGCCATTGCGAGTTCACGCTGCGCGAGGTTGCGGTTGCATCCCTTGATCGACCAGCGTCGCGAAAGCACCGTCGTCGAGCGGATGCTGGAACTGACAGCCCGCCTCGAAATCATCCGCCCACATGATCGTCGCAGCCACCTGGCCAAGCCTCGGCAGGGTCAGCCAGATCATCGAGCCCTTGCGCAGACTCGAATAGGTATGAATCCGCGCACCGTGAAGTGACACGTCAGTCACCTTGCACAGAGCACGGTCGAGGCCGCCGCGCCCGATGCGCGCGTCGAGCGACACCGGCGCACGCGGGCTGCGCCTGCGTCCGTTGCTCATGGCTGGTTCGAATTCTGCGGCGAACATGGCTTCCCTCTCGCATTGTGCGACGAGGGAAAGCCTAGTCCTCGATAGCTAACGCGCCATTAACGACGGCGCGCGCCATCTTACTTCTTGTTGAGCGTCAGTCCGCCAAAGCGCTTGTTGAAGCGCGCGACCTGGCCGCCCGAATCAAGCATCGTACCGCGGCCGCCGGTCCATGCCGGATGCGCGAGCGGATCGATGTCGAGCGTCATCAAATCGCCTTCCTTGCCCCAGGTCGAGCGGGTCTCGAACTGGGTTCCATCGGTCATCTGCACCTTGATGGTGTGATAATCGGGATGAATGTCTTTTCTCACGTCGAATTCTCCGGAAAGCCGCTGGTTTCCGACCAGCAGCGAAGGCGCGGCCCCTAACAGAGGGCCGCGCCAAGTGCAACCTGTGGATGCTTTGCGTCAGGCCTTGGGCGGATCGGTGATCATCGCCATGAACTTCGCTTCGGCGGCGAGCTTGCCGTCGATCGTCGTACGTCCAGCGAACTTGGTCGCGCGGGCGCTCTTCTGCACGATCTCGACCTCAAGGCGCAGCAGCACGCCGGGTTCGACCGGCTTGCGGAACTTCACCTCGTCGATCGACATGAAATAGACGAGCTTGCCGGAGCCGGCGAGGCCCAGCGATTCGACCGCCAGGATTCCTGCCGCCTGTGCCATCGCCTCGACGATCAGCACGCCTGGCATGATCGGACGCCCGGGGAAATGCCCCTGGAAGAAGCTCTCGTTGATCGTCACCGCCTTGATCGCCGCGATCGACCGGTCGAGGATCAGTTCCTCGACGCGATCGACCAGCAGCATCGGGTAACGATGGGGAAGCGCCGCCATGACCCGCCCGATATCGAGCGGGCCGAGCGCCCCCGTCGCAACCGCCTCGGTCACCGGCCCTTCGGCGGCGTCGTTGCGGGGCGTCCGGCAGGAGCCGCAGGCGCGGGAGCGGCAGCGGGTGCACCCTGGGCCTGCTGACCCTGCTGGGGCTTGGGCTGCCACGCGACTGGCGGCGGTACCGCGACGCTGGTCAGCGTACGATCGATCTCGGCGCTCACCGCCGGCGTGATGTCTGCAGCGGCGTCGCCGAGCATCAGCACCGCTTCCGGCTTCACGATGAGACCGACCTTGCGAGTCTTGACCACGCTGCTGACAGCGTCGGCGATCTTGGAACCGACCTGCTCCTGCAGGTACAGGCGCGCGCGAGTGACGGGTTGCAATATGCGGCCGAGTTCAGCCTGACCTGCGGTCTGCTTCTGCTCGATCTGGGCGAGTTCCGGCCGCTTGCTGTCGCGAGCGCGCTGAATCTCTTCCTGCGAAAGCTGGCCGTCGCCATTGGCATCAAGCGCCTTCAGGAGGGGCTGGATCTCAGCATTGATCGCCTCGTTGCGCGCCTTCGCCTGATCGATCTGCGCCTTGTAGGTGGTATCGATCGTCGTCCAGGTGGTGGTCCAGACCTTCGAATTCTGCATGGCGGCCTCAGGGTCGAGCATCGCAACGGTCTGTGCCTGGGCCCCCGCCACGCCGAACACGAAACCTGGCACGACAAGCGCCGTGGCAAGCAGAACCTTCTTGTACGTCTTCATCAGAATTGTGTCCCTACGTTGAATGTAACGAGCTTGGTATCGTCGCTCGGGTCTTTGAGCAAAGCATAAGCAACGTCGATACGAAGCGGCCCGAACGGCGAGTTCCAGTTGACGCCCGCTCCGACCGACAGCCGGGGCTTGGCGGAATCACCACCGAAGCGTTCGAGAAACGGCTGCACCGTCCTGAGAGCAGGAGCGTTTACCGATGTGCCGGCGCAATCCGTGCCCCCGAGCGTCGCTGAATAGCCGACTTTGCAGGTCGTGGTGAAGCCAGCATGATCTGCGTCGGTCGTCGGGACGGTGTATAGCGGGTTGCCGTTGTTAAACAGCTGGGTCTGAAGCGGCAGGACCGTCTTCTTGCCCGTGAACGGATCGACGAAGACGGGGAAAGTCGCCGTCGGCAGCGGCCGGGTGATGCCGAACAAAGCACCGGCCTGGATGTAGATCGACGGACGCAGGCCCATCTCGCGCGCGCCGGCACCGAGCGGAATCTCCATCTCAAGCCGGCCCAGATAATAAGCCCGGCCACCCAGGGCGTCATCGACGAACTGTGTCCGGTCGGTCTGCAGCGTCTGGTTGCCGGCAGAATCCGTCGTGTAGTTGATGCGCTGGACTCGCGGGCCGACGCCGCGGATATCGAAGCCGCGGAAATCGGGCTCGCCCAGATAGAAGCGATCGGTGATGCGAACGCTGTCGATGCCCGGTCCACGGCTGCTCTCGAGCGATTTGATATACCCGCCCTCGGCATTCGCCGAGAGAATGAAGCCGCTGCCAAGACCCCAGTATTTCGCGCCCTCGAAGCGGGTGCGGACATATCTCACGTCGCCGCCGAGACCGGCGAAATCGGCGCTGAAGACCAATCGCTTGCCTGCGCTTGGGCGCAAGCGGCTGTTGAGGCTGTCATTGATCAGCGAGAAACCGACCGACGACGTAACGCGGTTGCCTATCGCGTCGCAGAGATAGCGCCCGGCCAGCAATGGATCGCAAACGTTGCCGGTGAAATAGGTCGACTTGTCGAGCCCGACCTGATCGTAGGACACGCCATAGCGCCCCGACAGCGACCAATATTCGGTCAGCGGCAGGCCCGCACGAATCTGGAAGCCGGTCGAAACCTGGGTATAGGTCGTCTGACGCTGATCGCCGACATAGTTGAAGGCATTGTAATCGCGGCGGAAGATGTCGCCACCGATCGCGATGTTCTTGTCGAACAGATAGGGCTCGGTGAAGCCCACCTCGACCGATTTCGAATAGCTTGAATAGTTGACGCTGGCGCGCAGCTCCTGCCCCTTGCCGCGGAAGTTGCGCTGGCGAATCGATGCCTGGATGATGAACTTCTCAAGGCTCGAATAGCCTGCGGAAAGCGACAGCTCGCCGGTTGATTTCTCTTCGACGTTCGCCGCCAGGACGACACGGTCAGGTGCCGACCCCTGCGTTTTCTTGATCTCGAACTTCTCCTGAAAGAAACCGAGCGAGTTGATGCGATCCTGCGAACGCTTGAGCTGGAAGCTGTTGAAGGCGTCGCCTTCCGACAGGCGGATCTCGCGCCGGATCACCTTGTCCTGGGTCTGGGTGTTACCGTTGATCTCGATCCGCTCGACATAGGAGCGTTGGGCCGCAGCGATGTGGAAATTGATCCCCATCGTCAGCGTTTCTTTGTCGCGGTTGAACTCCGGGTTCACCTCGGTGAAGGCATAGCCGAACAGACCGGTCGATTCGCTCAGGCTGTCGACCGAATCCTCGACCTGCTTCGCATTGTACCACTCGCCCTTCTTCATCGGCAGCGTGGCGGCAAGGCGCTTGTTGTCGAAGTCGCGGATATCGCTGTCGACCGACACTTCACCGAATTTGTAGCGAGGACCTTCCTCGACCACATAGGTGATGATGAAGTCCTTCTTGTCCGGAGTCAGTTCGGCAACCGCCGACGTGACGCGGAAGTCCGCATAGCCGTTGGTCAGGTAGAACTGGCGCATCTTCTGCTGGTCATAGGCCATGCGATCCTGATCGTAGCTCGTGTTAGAGCTCAGGAGCGTGCTGAGACGTGCCTGCTTGGTCGCCATCTCGCCGCGCAGCTTACTGTCGGAGAACACCTCGTTGCCGAGGATGTTGATCTGGCGGACCTTCGATTTCGGGCCCTCGGTGATCTCGAACACGACGTCGACGCGATTCTGGTCGAGCGCGACCATCTTCGGCTCGACAACCGCGGCGAATCGGCCCTGGCGACGATATAGTTCAACGATGCGGCCGACATCCTGACGGACGGCGGTACGGGTGAAGATCTGCCGCGGCGCGAGCTTGATCTCCTTCTTGATCTTGTCTTCCTTCAGCCGCTTGTTGCCCTCGAGCAGCACGCGGTTGATCACCGGATTTTCCCGAATGCGCAGCACAATCTCGCCCGATTCAGCACCGCTGATCGACACGTCGGCGAACAGATCGCTGGCGTAGAGATCCTTGATCGCCTGATCGAGCGTCTCGTTGGTGAAGGAGGTGCCGACGCGGAGCTTGGTATAGGAAAGCACAGTGTCGGATTCGATGCGCTGCGATCCTTCGACGCGCAACGACTTGATCGTCCGCGTCACGGGAGGAGCCACCGGGGCTGAATCAGGCTGAGCGGGAACTGCCGCGGCCGGCGCGGCCTGTCCCTGGGCCGGTGCGGCTGGTGCCGCCCTACCGCGGGCCGGTGCGGTCTGGCCCGCAGCCGCCTGGGCGCTCGCGGCCATCGGCACGCCCGACAACATCGTGCCTGTAAGAAGCACGACGGTGGCGCGGGCGCCGAATGATGTAACCTTGATCGCTGTCACTATCCCACCCCAGTCGGAGAAAATATGCGGGCCGCTTATTCGCTAGCCCTGCCTCAACCACGTCAGCCGATCAACCCGGCCAAATTGTTCCACAGGCCGAACGAACCCAGATCGTTGAACGTCACCAGCAGCATCAGCGCAAGCAATGCCGCAAGGCCACCGCGAAACGCCCACTCCTGCACTTCGGGCCCGACCGGCTTACGCCGGACCGCTTCGATCGCGTAGAAGAACAAATGGCCGCCATCCAGCATAGGAACTGGCAAGAGGTTGATGAATCCCAGATTAATCGACACCAGCGCTATCAACCAGACAAAGGCCGGCGCGCCGAGGGTCAATTGCTCGCCGGACACCTTGGCGATGCTGAGTGGCCCGCCCAGTTCCTTGACCGAGCGGCGCCCCATAATGACCTGTCCGAGCGTCTCGACCATCATGCTGACGATCTCGCCGGTTTGGCGCACGGCGACTGCGGGCGCCTCGATCAGGCTTACGTTCACCAGGACCGGGCGTGCACTGGCGATACCCAGTCGGCCGACACGATATTCGTTGCCGAACCGGTCGCGCTCCACGTCGGTTCCGACCACCGCGTCGCGCGACATCGGCGTGGTGCCGCGCACGAAATCGATTCTCACCCGCTCGCCGGCCCGAATCCGCACATAGCGGACCATGTCGTCGAAGGTTTCGACAGAGCGCCCGCTTAATGCGACGACGCGATCGCCTGCCTGCAGTCCGGCTTTGGCCGCAGCGCTGTCCGCGGCGATCGCACCGGCGACGGTCGGCGTCCGGCTGTCACCATAAGCGACCGCGAACCCGGCAAGGATCAGGATGGAGATCACGAAATTGGTGACTGGCCCGGCCGCGACGATGATCGCGCGCTGCCATACCGGCTTGGAAGGAAAGGTCCGCGCCCGTTCTTCGGGCGGCAGCATCAACCAGGCGGCATCGGGCACGCTTGCCGGGTTCATGTCGCCGGCGAACCGCACATAGCCCCCGAGCGGAAGCCAGCCGAATTTCCAGCGCGTACCGCGCCTGTCGGTCACACCAAAAATCTCGCGGCCAAAGCCGATCGAGAAAGCCTCGACCTTCACGCCGAACAGGCGACCGGCAAGGTAGTGGCCCATCTCATGAAGGAACACGAGCGGCCCGATGACGAGCGCAAAGGCGAGAACGGTCAGCAACAGGCCAGGGCTAGTGATCAAGCGACGCAGTCCTTTACACGCTCGCCCGCGAGCCTTCGCGCTTCCGCGTCCACCATCAGGACGTCATCGAGCGTATCGGGGGCGGGCGGATCGTAGCGATCAAGGGTATCGGCGACGATTGCGGCAATTTCGAGGAAGCCGATCTGGCGCGCCAGGAACGCGGCAACTGCAATCTCGTTGGCTGCATTGAGGATCGCCGGCTTGGCGCCGCCCGCGTCAAGTGCATGGCGCGCCAGCGCGAGCGCGGGGAATCGCACCGGATCCGGCGCCTCGAAATCGAGCCGGCCGATCGAAACCAGGTTCAGCGGCGCCATCGGCGTTTCCATCCTGTCTGGCCAGGCAAGGCAATGCGCGATCGGCGTGCGCATATCGGGCGGCCCAAGCTGAGCAAGCGTCGATCCGTCGACATATTCGACCATCGAATGAATCACCGATTGCCGGTGCAGGATGATCTCGATCCGGTCGGTCGGTATCGGAAACAGCCGCGCCGCCTCGATCAGTTCGAGTCCCTTGTTCATCATCGTCGCGGAATCGATCGATATCTTGGCGCCCATCGACCAGTTGGGATGTGCCACCGCCTGTTCGGGCGTGACACTACGCATCTGCTCCGTCGTCCATTCACGGAACGGCCCGCCGCTCGCCGTGAGAATGATACGGCGCACGCGACCAGCCTGCGCCGCATCGAAGCACTGGAAGATCGCGTTATGTTCTGAGTCAGCCGGAAGCAGGGTCGCGCCGTGCTGGGCGGCCGCGGCCAGAATCACGTCGCCCGCCGATACCAGGGGCTCCTTGTTGGCGAGCACCACGGTACCGCCCCGCTCCACCGCCGACATGACCGGCTCGAGACCGGCACAGCCGACGATCGCCGCCATGGTCCAGTCAGCGCCGAGATCGGCGGTCCGGCAGACTTCCTCGGGACCGCCCGCGCAGTGGGTATTGGTACCCGCCAACGCCTCTCGCAGCGCCGGAAGACAGGTCTCGTCGGCTATTACCGCCACCCGCGCACGGGTACGGATCGCTGCGGCAGCCAGCTTCGCGACATCGCGATGAGCGGTGAGCGCAAACACCTCGAAACGATCGGGCTCTCGCTCGATCAGGTCGAGCGTGGAGCTCCCGACTGATCCGGTCGCGCCGAGGATGGTAACTGTCTTCATGAATAGAATCTCGGAAGAATGACCAGCAGTGCGGCGACCGGCGCGACGGGCACCAGCCCGTCAAGACGGTCGAGGACGCCACCATGCCCGGGCAGGAGGGTACCGCTGTCCTTTACCCCCGCCCGCCGTTTCAGCCAGCTTTCGAACAGGTCCCCGCCCTGCGCCAGCACTGCCAGCACCGGCGTCGCCAGCGTCAAGCGCCAGGGTAGACCGTAGAATATGTGCATGGCCGCACCAAAGGCACCAGCCAGCAGGACGCCCCCGGCAAGGCCCGCCCATGTCTTGTTCGGGCTGATCAGGGGCGCCAGCTTGGGGCCGCCGATCGCACGGCCGCTGAAATAGGCACCAATGTCGCAGACCCACACCAAGGCAAGCGCCCAGAAGGTGAAGACGATGCCTTCTTCCTGCCGGCGGATCAGCAGCAGCGCGAGGATGGGCAATCCGACATAAACCGCCCCCAGAGCAAGGGCCGGGCGACGCTGCACGATAACGATGAAGAACGCCGCTGCTGCAATCAGCCCCAGCGCAAAGAAATTAGGCCCCGCGGCCATCGGCGCCATGATCGCCAGCGGCACGGACAAGGCAAACTGGGCCAGTCGCTTCTGCGACGCCGTCGCACCGTCGAGATCAGCCCATTCACCCATCATGAAAATGCCGAGTACTGAGCATAATACCCAGAATATCGCGTCCCCGAACCACAAGGCGGTGACGGCGACCGCGACCAAGCCAAGCCCGACGACCGTACGGAGCGCCAGGTCGGACGGTCGCTTAGTCGGTGATGTAATGTTCACAAGCCTCCGAAACGACGCTGGCGATTGCCGAACGCCGCCACTGCGTCGGCCAGGGTGGTCGCATCGAAATCAGGCCATAAGGTGTCGACGAACAGCAACTCGGCATAGGCCGCCTGCCAGAGCAGGAAGTTCGACAGGCGAATCTCGCCCGAGGTGCGGATCAGCAGGTCAAGCGGTGGCAGGTCGCTGGTGTCGAGTTCAGCCTCGATTGCAGCCGTGTCGATCGTCGACGGATCGATCGTGCCGTCGCGCGCCTTTTCGGCAAGACGCCGCGCCGCCGCGGCGATCTCTGCCTGAGCGCCATAGTTTAGCGCGATCACCAGGATCGGGCCGGTATTGGCCGCCGTCCGCGCGATCGCATCTTCAACCAGTGTGACCAGATCCGGCGAGAAGCGGCGATAATCGCCGATTACGCGCAGCTGGACATTTTCGCGCACCATCTCGTCCAGGTCGGTGCGGATGAACAGCCGCAACAGACCCATCAGGTCGCTGACCTCATCCTCGGGCCGGCGCCAGTTTTCGGACGAGAAGGCGTAGAGGGTCAGCGCCTCGATTCCCATCGCGCGCGCAGCGCGGGACACCCGGCGTACCGCTTCGACGCCCTGGCGATGCCCGGCGACGCGTGGCAGGTGCCGCTTCTTCGCCCAGCGGCCATTGCCGTCCATGATGATCGCGACGTGGCGCGGCAACCCCGCGCCTCCCGCCGGGATCGGTGCCATGGCGGGCGACGAGCTCACTTGCCCAGGATTTCCTTTTCCTTGGCCGCAGCGGCTGCGTCGATATCGGCGATCGTGCTGTCGGTCAGTTTCTGCACCTCGGTCTCGTGGCGCTTGCGCTCGTCTTCGGAGAAGACGCCCTTCTTCTCGTCGGCCTTCAGATTGTCCATGCCGTCACGGCGCACATTGCGCGCGGCGATGCGTGCCTTCTCGGCATATTGCCCGGCAAGCTTGGCCAGTTCCTTGCGGCGTTCCTCGGTCAGGTCGGGGATTGGGAGGCGAAGCGTGGTGCCGTCGACGATCGGGTTCAGGCCGAGCCCGGCCGAGCGAATCGCCTTGTCGGCGGGGCCGACATTCGACTTGTCCCATACCTGCACCGATAGCATGCGCGGCTCGGGTGCCGACACAGTCGCGATGGTGTTCAGTGGCATGTGCGAACCATAGACCTCGACGGTCACCGGATCGAGCAGCGAGGTCGAGGCACGGCCGGTGCGCAAGCCCCCCAGATCGTGCTTCAGCGCGTCGACGCTGCCGGCCATGCGGCGTTCGAGATCGACCTTGTCATAGGCGGCCATTGGCTTCCTCCTCTTCGTTTCTGACGATCGTCGACGTCCCCTCGCCTCGCAGCACGGCGGCGAGATTGCCTTCGCCGCGAATGTTGAAGACGACGATCGGAATATTGTTCTCGCGGCACAATGCCACGGCAGCGGCATCCATCACCTTGAGGTTGTCGGCAAGCACCCGGCCAAAGCTCAGACTCTCGTAACGGGTGGCGGTCGGCACGATCTTGGGATCGGCATTGTACACGCCGTCGACGCTGGTGCCCTTGAACAGCGCATTGCAGTTCATCTCAGCGGCGCGAAGCGCGGCCGCGGTATCGGTGGTGAAGAACGGGTTGCCGGTGCCGGCCGCGAAGATCACGATCCGGCCCTTCTCGATATGCCGCTCGGCACGCCGGCGGATATAGGGCTCGCACACGCTCGCCATCGGGATCGCTGACTGGACGCGGGTCTGGACGCCGATCTTTTCCAGCGCGTTCTGCACCGCCAGCGCGTTCATCACGGTCGCCAGCATGCCCATATAATCGGCGCTGGTGCGATCGAAGCCCTTGGCTGCCGCGGCGAGCCCACGGAAGATATTGCCGCCGCCGACGACCAGGCACAATTCATGCCCGGCCTCCTTGGCTGCCTTGATCTCGCCCGCGACGCGGTCGACAGTCGCCGGGTCGATACCGAACTGGTTCGGCCCCATCAGGACCTCGCCAGACAATTTCAGCAAAATGCGTTTGAAGCGCGGTATTGTCACAAGTTCCAACATGCTGAGGGCCGGGGCGGCGCAAACCTTAGTAGCGCGCCAGCGCGATGCCAAGCGATGATGCCGCCCGCGAACGGTGCAAAACCGATGCACCCTTCAGCCGAAAGCGTTATATCACAGCTATTTAAATAACAACATATAAGAAGGGCGAGGCCCGACAATGCCGAACCTCGCCCTCATATTCGGTATCGAAGCGATCAGACGCCGGCAGCAGCCGCGACTTCAGCCGCGAAATCGCTGACTTCCTTCTCGATGCCCTCGCCGAGCTGGAAGCGGACATAGTCCTTCAGCTCGATCGGCTTGCCGGCCGCCTTGGCAGCATTAGCAACGACGTCGGAGATCTTGGTCTTGCCGTCCATCACCAGCAGCTGGCTGACCAGCGCGTTTTCCTTGCGGTACTTGGCGATCGACCCTTCCACCATCTTGGCGACGATGTCAGCGGGCTTGCCCGATTCGGCCGCCTTCTCGGTCGCGATCGCGCGCTCGCGCTCAATGATCTCGGGGTCGAGACCGTCCTCGTTCAGCGCCAGCGGGAAGGCAGCGGCGATGTGCATCGCGATCTGCTTGCCCAGCGGCTCGAGCACGTCGGCACCGGCTTCGCTCTCGAGCGCAACAAGCACGCCGATCTTGCCGAGGCCCGCAGCGGCGGCGTTGTGCACGTAGGGAACGACCGCGCCCGACGTCACTTCGAGGCGCTTGGCGCGACGGATCGTCTGGTTCTCGCCGATCGTCGCGATGTTGTTGGTCAGGATCTCCTCGACGGTCTTGTTGCCGATATGCGCAGCCTTGATCGTCTCGATCGAATCGCCCAACTCGAGCGCAACCGAGGTCACGTCACGGACGAACGTCTGGAACTGGATGTTCTTGGCGACGAAGTCGGTCTCGGAATTGACTTCGACCGCTGCGCCCTTGGTGCCGGACACCTCGATGCCGACCAGGCCCTCGGCCGCGGTGCGGCTCGACTTCTTGGCAGCGGCGGCGAGGCCCTTGGTGCGCAGCCAGTCCATCGCGGCGGTCATGTCGCCGTTGTTTTCCGTCAGCGCCTTCTTGCAGTCCATCATGCCCGCGCCGCTCTTCTCGCGCAGGTCCTTCACTGCTGCTGCCGTGATCTCGGCCATGTCTCTTGTCCTCTTGTGCTTCGGATATGGTTGCGGACGGGGAAAGGCCTGCGCCCTACCCCGTCCGTATGTCAGTTCGGCGACGCTCAGGCGTCGAGCTGGCGCTCTTCCTCGGCTGCAACGGTCTCGTCGGCCGCCGGAGCGACGGCTTCAGGTGCCGCTGCGGGCGTGAAGTCGATCGCTTCGACCGGCGCGGCGGCAGGCGCCGGCTCGACGGTCAGCGCTTCCTCGACGGGCGGAGCCTCCATTGAACCGACATCGATGCGACGTGCCATCTGCTCATGGCCACCACGGGTCGCTGCGATGGCGATCGCCTCGCAATACAGGCGGATGGCGCGGCTGGCGTCGTCATTGGCGGGCACCGGGAAAGCGATACCGTCCGGCGACACGTTCGAATCGAGGATCGCGACAACGGGAATACCAAGGGTGTTGGCTTCCTTGATCGCCAGCTCTTCCTTGTTGGCGTCGATCACGAACATCACGTCCGGGATACCGCCCATGTCGCGGATGCCACCGAGCGAGAGCTCGAGCTTGTCCTTCTCGCGGGTGAGCTGAAGCACTTCCTTCTTGGTCAGGCCGTGCGTGTCGCCCGAAAGCTGCTCTTCGAGCGTCTTGAGGCGCTTGATCGAGTTGGAGATGGTCTTCCAGTTGGTGAGCATGCCGCCCAGCCAGCGATGGTTGACGAAATGCTGGCCCGAACGGCGGGCCGCGTCGGCGACGGGCTCCTGCGCCTGGCGCTTGGTGCCGACGAACAGCACCTTGCCGCCTGCCGCGACCGAGGCGTTCACGAATTCGAGCGCACGCGCGAACAGCGGCACGGTCTGCGAGAGATCAAGGATATGGACGCCGTTGCGGTCGCCAAAGATGTAAGGCTTCATCTTCGGGTTCCAGCGGTGGGTCTGGTGGCCGAAGTGCGCGCCCGTTTCGAGCAATTGCTGCATGGTGACGACAGGTGCCGCCATAAGGTAGTTCCTTTCCGGTTGTGCCTCTGGGAAGCGAGTAATCCGGATTGCTCCGGACACCGGCGATGTGTGCTTCCCATGCGGTGTGAAGGCGCGCCCTCTAGCTGAGGCCTTGTTGGAAATCAAGCATTGACAACAGGAACAACATGAGAACATAAAGTGATCGCAACAGGGACATGGAACGGAACGCAAGGCTCCGCGGTTCTCCGGCTTCGGTTTCTGCCCGCGCAATCAGGGAGTTGGGCAATGATGGCAGTTCTCGGCATGGTGGTTTTCGCTGGCGCCTTTGCTGCGGCAGCGTGGGTGTTCGCGTTCACGCTCGTTCCGGCGCTGCCCCGAATCGTGGCGTTGCTCCGCGGCGAGGCTGATCCGGCCCAAGCCGTCGCCCCGATGCTGACTCTCAGCGACCGCCAGCTTCGCGCCCGGGTTCGTCCGGTGCCGGCAGCGGCAATTGCGGCTCGGTCGCGGGCGTTCCGCGCAGCCGCCTGACCCGCCGATAGGCACTGACGCTGAACGGCATCGACGCCAGATAGGCGATGCAGACCGCCGTCAGCGTATGCCAGGGTGCCGAGATCAGCGCCGCACCGAGCAGCACGACGATCGCGATTGCCTCGAACCTTATGTTGTTGCGGAGCCTGAGCGACGACCAGCTATAGGTCGCGATGCTCGACACCATCAGCATGGCGATGATCGCGACCCAGGGCGCAACCAGCCAGGGCGAGCGCAACAACGGCTGATCGTTCCAGAAGGACAGATAGAGCGGCAGCATCGCCAGCCCCGCGCCGGCGGGTGCCGGGATGCCGGTCAGGAACCCGGCCGATTTATGCGGCTGCTCGGTCACGTCGATATTGGCGTTGAAGCGAGCGAGGCGCAGCGCACAGAATACCGCGAACACCAGCGCGACCAGCCATCCGAGGCGCGGAATATCCTTCAGCGACCAGAGGTAGACGATCAACGCCGGCGACACCCCGAAAGAGATGGCATCGGACAGAGAATCGAGTTCGGCGCCAAACCGGCTCTCGCCGCGCACCAGTCGGGCGACGCTGCCGTCCAGCCCGTCGAGCACACCGGCGATCATGATCATCGTCACCGCCATCTCCCACTGTGCAGAGATGGCGAAACGAATGCCGGTCAGGCCGAAGCACAGCGCCAACGCCGTAACTGCATTGGGGGCGACCGCGCGAAGCGGCAGGCCGCGGGGCGACCGCCTCCGGAGCGGATGCCTCACAGGGAGCCGCCCGCCATCTGGAAGCAGATCATTGGGCAATACCGGCCACTGCGCTCACGCCGGGGCGTCCAAGGACGGTCTCACCCGCAACGCTACGCTGGCCGAGTGAGACCTGGGGCGCGATATCGTCGGGAAGATAGACATCGACCCGGCTGCCGAAACGGATCAGGCCAACGCGCTGGCCGGTCGCGACCATATCGCCGGGCTTTACGAAGCCGACGATCCGCCGCGCAACGAGGCCGGCGATCTGGGTGAAGCCGATGCGGCGCCCGTCGCGGCTTTCGACCACGATATGCTGGCGCTCATTCTCCTCGCTCGCCTTGTCCAGATCGGCATTGAGGAATTTGCCGGAGATATAAACGACCTGGCGAATCGTGCCTGCGATCGGCGTGCGGTTGATGTGCACGTCGAACACCGACATGAAGATCGAGACGCGTATCAGTGGCGCATCGCCCAGGCCGTTCTCGCCGGCCAGCTCGCGCGGTACCGGCACGCGCTGGATCATCGTGATCAGCCCGTCGGCGGGAGCGATGATCAGCCCTTCCCCCTGTGGCGTGACGCGTACCGGATCGCGGAAGAACGCCGCCACCCAGACCGTAAGGCCGACCAGCGGCCAAGCAACGAACCAGCCGAACCACCAGAGCGCCACGAGCGTGACAGCGCCCGAGACGAGAACATATTTGCGCCCCTCGGGGTGCATGTCGGGAAGGCGCCATTTAATCGCGGGGGTGCCCGACGGCGGCGTGTCTGATGAAGCCATCGGCCCGGTCTATCTCCTGCGCGATCCCAAGACAATGACCGGGGCGGGATTGAAGGGGATCCGATGAGGCGATCGGCGGGCATCCGGGAGAGAAGGTCGCCACGACGATGTTGATCCGCGCCGACCTTCCTCCTAGACGCTCACCGAAACCTCCCCTCTGGAAAGCGAGTATCGATGGCGAAGATCAAGGTAAAAACGCCTGTCGTGGAGATCGACGGCGACGAGATGACGCGGATCATCTGGCAATGGATTCGTGAGCGCCTGATCCTTCCCTATCTCGATATCGACCTCGATTATTACGACCTGGGCATCCAGAAGCGCGACGAGACTGACGACAAGATCACTGTCGACAGCGCCCGCGCCATCCAGAAGTACGGCGTCGGCGTGAAGTGCGCGACGATCACCCCCGACGAGGCGCGGGTCGAGGAATTCGGCCTCAAGAAGATGTGGAAGTCGCCCAACGGCACGATCCGCAACATCCTTGGCGGCGTCGTGTTCCGCGAGCCGATCGTGATGAAGAACGTGCCCCGGCTGATCCCGGGCTGGACTCACCCGATCGTCGTCGGTCGCCACGCGTTCGGCGACCAGTATCGCGCGACCGACTATCGCGTCCCCGGCCCCGGCAAGCTGCGCCTCGTGTTCGAGGGCGACGACGGCACCGTCATTGACGAGGAAGTGTTCCAGTTCCCGTCCTCGGGTGTCGCCATGGCGATGTACAATCTCGATGATTCGATCCGCGATTTCGCCCGCGCGTCGATGCATTACGGCCTCAACCTGGGGTGGCCGGTCTATCTCTCGACCAAGAACACGATTCTCAAGGCCTATGACGGTCGCTTCAAGGACCTGTTCGCCGAGGTGTTCGAGAGCGAGTTCAAGGATCGCTTCAAGGAAGCGGGCATCGTCTATGAGCATCGCCTGATCGACGACATGGTCGCGTCGGCGCTGAAATGGCATGGCGAATTCGTCTGGGCCTGCAAGAACTATGATGGCGACGTCCAGTCGGACCAGGTCGCCCAAGGCTTCGGTTCGCTCGGCCTGATGACCTCGGTGCTGCTCACGCCCGACGGCAAGACGGTCGAGGCAGAAGCCGCGCACGGCACCGTCACCCGCCACTTCCGCATGCACGAGCAGGGCAAGGCGACCTCGACCAACCCGATCGCATCGATCTTCGCCTGGACCGGCGGCCTCAAGTATCGCGGCAAGTTCGACGGCACCCCCGAGGTGACCGAGTTCGCCGAACTGCTCGAAAAGGTCTGCGTCGACACGGTCGAGAGCGGCAAGATGACCAAGGATCTCGCGATCCTGATCGGCCCGGATCAGCCCTGGATGACCACCGAGCAGTTCTTCGAGGAGGTTCGCATCAACCTCGAACAGGCGATGGGAAGCTCGAAATAACGCATGGCAACACCGCCGCCGCATCCGGATGGGGTGCGGCGGCGATGTTCATGCCCTCACAGTCGCCCCTGATACGGGCGCGATATCGCGTGCCGGCGGCACAAACGCCCGGCTGACGGCAAACCGAACCGATAATCGACATATCGCCGTCACTCATCGGCTGACAAAGTCGTTTCGGCATGCCTAAATACCCCCATGGCGATGGGATTGGACAATAAGGGCTTCAGCGACGCACTCGTCATTCTTGGCGCTGCGGGACTGGTTATTCCGGCATTTGCCCGGCTGAAGATCAGCCCGGTGATCGGCTTCATTCTGGTCGGCCTGCTCGTCGGCCCTTCCGGCCTTGGCACGCTCGTCCACGAATATCCCTGGCTCTATTACCTCACCATCTCGGACGCGCACGCGATCGAGCCGTTCGCCGAATTCGGCATTATCCTGCTGCTTTTCTCGATCGGCCTCGAGTTGTCGCTGAAGCGCCTCTGGTCGATGCGGAGGCTGGTGTTCGGCACCGGCGCCGCCGAGCTGCTTGGGTCCGGCCTCATCATCGGCGTGGCCATCCATCTGACCGGACAGAGCTGGCCCGGGGCGATCGGCCTCGGCCTGGCGCTCGCCCTTTCCTCCACCGCACTTGTCCTGCCGATCGCGGGCACGAGCAGCCCGGTCGGCCGGTCCGCCTTCGCGATGCTGTTGTTCGAGGATCTCGCGCTCGTCCCGATCATCTTTGCGCTGGCGGCGCTCGGCCCGGGCGCGGGTGAAGGCTTGAGCGCGATCGCCGGCGTGATCATCGGCGGCATCCTGACGATCGCCGCGATGTTCATCGGCGGACGGGTGATCCTGCCGCGCCTCTTCGCCCAGGCAGCACGGACCAAGAGCCCGGAACTGTTCCTCGCCGCCTCGCTGCTCGTCGTGATCGTCGCCAGCCTCGCCACGACCGCAGTCGGACTCTCGCCCATCGTCGGCGCGCTGCTGGCCGGCGTGCTGATCGCCGAGACCGACTATCACAGCGAAGTCGAGGTGATGACCGCGCCGTTCAAGGGCCTGGCGCTCGGCGTCTTCCTGATCACCGTCGGCATGAGCCTTGACCTTGCCTCCATCATGGAAAACTGGCCCGCGCTCCTCGCGGCGATCGTCGCGGTGGTGGCCGTAAAAGCGCTGGTGACGTTCGGCCTGCTCAAATTCGCGGGCATCCGCAACGGGGTAGCGGCCGAAACAGGCCTGTTGATGGGCAGCCCGTCCGAAACCACGCTGATCGTGCTTGGTACGGCGGCGCAGGCGCGGCTGATCATGCCGGACACCGCGAGTTTCTGGCAGACAGTCACCGCCATAGGGCTGACCATCACCCCGCTGCTCGCCTGGCTCGGCCAGCGCGTCGCCCGACGGATCGAGCTGCGTGGCGGCAGCAATGAATCCGAAGCGGAGATTCCCGTGGCAGGGCCCGGCACGGTGGTGATCGGCTTCGGCCGCGTCGGGCGCATGGTGGCCGACATGCTCAAGGTGCATGACCAGCCCTTCATCGCGGTCGAGGCCGATATCGACGCGGTCAAGGCAGCGCGAGCGGAAGGATATCCCGTCATCTTCGGCGACGTCTCCCGGTCGGAACTGGTCGACCGGCTCAATCTCGGTCGTGCCAAGGCGCTGATCCTGACGATGGACGATCCGGTCCTGTCAGTGCAGCTCACCCGCCGCGTGCGGAGCTGGGTGCCCAACCTCACCATCGTCACCCGCGCCCGCGATACCGCTCATGCGGCGGAACTTTATCGCGCCGGCGCCACCGACGCCGTACCTGAAACGCTGGAAAGCTCGCTTCAATTGTCGGAAGCGCTTCTGGTCGATCTCGGCATTGCCGTTGGTCCGGTGATCGCCTCGATCCACGAAAAGCGCGACGAATTGCGCAAGGAGATCAAGGAAGCAGCCGACATGGTCCGCGAGCCGCGCCTGCGCCGCGCCCGCAAGGCAACCATCGAGACCTGAATCTTCCCAACAATGGCGATCAACCCTGGGTCGCCGTCCCGGCCACGACATAGAGGGTAATCAACATGCCAGCGAGCACGGCGCCGGGCCGATGGCTGCCGGTGCGGCTCCAGCCAAAGGTCATCACCGCTGCCACCGCCGCCAGTACGGGCACGAACTGGATCGCAATGATGGTCGACAGCGGATCGAACCCGGTTGCCAGCGTGCCTGTCGCGAAGAACGCGCCATAGACCAGAGCGAGCAGCACGGCGAACCCGCCGCACAGCACCAGCATGGGCGAGAGATAGCGCGCCACGCCACGGTCACCCGCAACCGTCAGCGAACTCAGCACCCTTCCCGTCATCAGGAAGGCGAACGTCATCGGCACGACGTAGATCAGCGCGATCAGCCATTGTCGGACGCTCGGCGGCTTGATCGCCATGATCCAGAAGCGGAGATCGGTCATCAGCACGCACTGAACCAATGCCAGAACCAGATAGGCGACCAACGTCACGGCGAGCGCGAGCAGGATCGTCCTTAGCCAATCAATTCCAGCTTCTCGTCCGGCCGGTCGCCGTCGCCCGAAGAGCCAGGTCAGCCCTGCCCCCACCAGCGCCCACACCGTCACCTGGGTCGTCACCGTCTGCGGCAGGAATGCCGTCGCCGGCACCAGCAGGAAGATCGCGATGAAGACCGGGAAGAAAATCAGCACCGGCACCACGGCGGCGATCGCCGCGCCACGCCACCATCGCGCGTCCCGGGAAGGCATCGCGGCGACGGGGTTGCCCCGCAGCGATGCAAAGAAGGGAAGCGCCAGCAGCAGATCGAACAGCCCCAACACCAATGGCACAAAGCCGAGCAGGCCAAGGCCGGTGCCAATCTCCTTCCAGAACCATATCTGATCCCCGGCCGGACGCGGATGGCCGCCGGAAAGCGTGCGAGCGAACCAGTCGGTTGCGGCGCCGATCGCTGCCGCCGATATATGATCGCCCGGATGAGTCGTCGACGGCTGCACCAGATATCGCGCCGTCCCGGCCGGGATCGAGCCATAGAGCATGCCTGGCTGCACCGCCTCCGGCGTGCCGAACAGCTGCTTCAGCTTCACGCTTTGCCCGACATCCATGGCACGCCCGGTACCCCACATCAGCTGCGAGAATTCGTCGTAGCGGCTATAGACCAGGCCCAGATTGCGCGGCCATCCGGGCGTGCCTTCCTTCGCATAAGGCGCACCGGTGGACGATCCCTCAAGCACGATCGCGCGATAGGCATCGGGCATCGCCGCGGCCGCGGCGAGCACAGTCCAGCCGCCCATGCTGTGCCCCTCAAGCCCGATCTGGTCTTTGTCGACGAAGGGCAGCGAGCGGAGATAAGCCAGCCCGTCCGGCCCGCCAAAGCCATTCGAGAATGCCTTGCCGCCGCTATAGCCATGGCCGGTCTGGTCCATCGCCAGCACGACATAGCCGCGCCGGGCGAACTCGATCGCAAAGCCGTCCTGCGTCTCGCGCGAATTGATATAGCCGTGCACCGCCAGAATGCCGGGCGCCAGCGTTGTCGGGGTTGCACTTGCCGGAACGTAGAGAAGCGCGCTCATCTCGGTGCCGTCGGCGCCGTTGAAACGGATATCGCTCATTCGAATGCCGCCGGAGGTCTGGATCGCGCTGGCGAGCAGCACCCCGCCCAGGATCATCACCATGCCGATCGCTGATAGCGTCCAGCGCGGCCATCGGCGGACCGTGGGCGGTTCGAAGCCGACCGAATCCTGCTGCTGGCTATCCATCGCATCCCTCCCCTTCGGGCGCGGTCGCGGGGCGCCGGCGCTCTCGGACGATGTCATGCGCCACCGCACGAACCGATGTCAAAGCCGCCCGGGCCGTTCTAAGAAGCCTCCATGTGTGTCCTGGCCTTTGCGTGGCAAGCGCATCCCCGCTGGCGGCTTCTGCTGGCCGGCAACCGTGACGAACTCCATGCCCGACCGGCTCAAGCGCTTGAGCGCTGGCAGGAGCCGGATCATCTGCTCGCCGGTCGCGATCTCCAGTCGGGCGGGACCTGGCTCGGCGTGTCCGAACAGGGCCGCCTTGCAGTGGTCACCAACCTGCGCGGCTTTGGCTTGCCCGAACCTGGCCTGGCCTCGCGCGGGGCACTGGTGACGGACTATCTGGCGGGGAACGGTGCTTATGCCGACGCGCTCACCGCTGATCTGTCGGCCTTCAATCCGGTCAACCTGATCGTGGCTGACCGGCGAGGAGCGCATTTCCTCTCGAACCGGCCGGACATCACGCGAAGCACCCTCGCCTCAGGCCTGTACGGCCTGTCGAATGGCCGGCTCGACGAGCCGTGGCCCAAGACGATGCGACTCAAGTCACGGCTGCTCGACTGGATCACCGGCGACGCCACAGACCCCGAACTGCTGTTCGACGGGCTGCGAGAACAGGTCCTGCCCGACATCGGCCTCGAACCCCACACACCTTCCGACGTGCCGCAGGAACCGCTTCATTCGCCGATCTTCATTCACAATCCGGTCTATGGCACACGGTGCAGCACCATCGTGGCAATCGACATGTCGGGACGCGGCGTCATCATGGAACGACGCTTCTCGGCCGACGGCGACGAGACTGGCAGGACAAGCCTGCCCTTCTCCTGGCCGGAATGACCGCAGGGTTCAGGCCGTTGCCTGCCCCTCCGCAAGGGCTGCCCTGATCGCGTCGATCGCCTCAGCGGCTTTCGATCCGTCGGGGCCGCCGCCCTGCGCCATGTCGGGCCGGCCGCCGCCGCCCTGCCCGCCAAGCACGGCGACCGCACGGCGGAGGAGATCGACGGCATTGTAGGTCGCAACCAGATCGTCGGTGACCCCAACCGCGATCGAAGCACGCCCCTCATTGACCGCTACCATTACCGCGACGCCCGACCCGATCCGCTGCTTGGTCTCGTCGACCGCGCCGCGCAGGCCCTTGGCATCGAAATCCTGGACGACCTGGCCGACGAAACTGACCCCGCCGACCTGCTCAGGCCCGGCCGCGGCGGCCGAGCCGCCGCCAAGCGCCAGCGCCTTCTTCGCCTCAGCCAGTTCACGCTCCAGCCGCCGCCGGTCTTCGACCAAAGCGGCGACACGTGCCGGCACATCATCGGGCGATGTCTTGAGCGCCGCCGCCGCGTCGCGCAGCTTCTCGTCGCGTGCGGTGAACCACTGCCGCGCCGCCTCGCCGGTCAGCGCCTCGATGCGCCTGATCCCGCTCGACACTGCGCTCTCGCCGATCACCTTGAACAGGCCGATGTCGCCGAGCTGCTTCACATGGGTACCGCCGCACAGCTCGAGCGAATAGGTCTTGTCGCCCTCGCGCCCCATCGAGACGACGCGGACCTCGTCGCCATATTTCTCGCCGAACAGCGCCATGGCGCCTTCTTCGATCGCCTCTTCGGGCGTCATCAGCCGGGTCGAGACCTCGCCATTCTCGCGGATATGGCGGTTCACATCGGCCTCCACCTCGGCGATGCGCAGTGGCTCGATCGCGGTCGGCTGGGAAAAATCGAAACGAAGCCGGTCGGGTGCGACGAGGCTGCCCTTCTGCGCCACGTGCAGGCCGAGCCGCTGGCGCAGTGCCTCATGCAGCAAATGTGTCGCCGAATGGTTGGCGCGGATTGCGCCGCGACGGCCCTGGTCGACGGTCAGTCGCACGGCGTCGCCAATAGCGATCTCTCCAGCCTCGACATGAAGACGATGCGCCCAAAGTCGGCCGAGATGCTTCTGCGTATCCTGGATCGAACCACGCAGTCCTTTCTCGCTGCCGATCGATCCGGCATCCCCTACCTGACCGCCACTCTCGCCGTAGAAGGGTGTCTGGTTTACGATCAGGTCGACTGTATCGCCCGGGCCGGCGCGATCGACCCGCTTGCCGTCCTTGACCAGCGCAATGACCTGTCCTTCGCCCTCCTCGGCGCTGTAGCCGATGAACTCGGTTCCGCCCGTTTCTTCGGCGATGTCGAACCAGATATCGTCAGAGGCCCGGTCGCCCGACCCCTTCCAGGCGGCACGCGCAGCGCGCTTCTGCTCGGCCATCGCCGCGTCGAAACCGGCCCGGTCGACACCGAAACCCTGCGCCCGCAACGCGTCCTCGGTCAGGTCATAGGGGAAGCCGAACGTGTCGTAGAGCTTGAACGCGGTTTCACCCGCCAGGGTCGCTCCAGCCAGCATGCCGGCTGTCGCTTCATCGAGCAGGCGCAGACCGTTGGTCAGCGTGCGGCGGAACTGGGTTTCCTCCTGCAGCAGGGTGGCCTCGATCGAGGCCTGCGCGCGCAGCAGCTCGGGATAGGCAGTGCCCATCTCGGCGATGAGCGACGGCACCAGCCGGTGCATCAGCGGCTCCTTCGCCCCGAGCAGATGCGCATGCCGCATCGCGCGGCGCATGATCCGGCGAAGCACATAGCCGCGGCCTTCGTTCGCCGGCAGCACGCCATCAGCGACGAGGAAGCCTGAAGCGCGCAGATGATCGGCAATCACGCGGTGGCTCGCCTGGGTCGGACCGGTGCTGGCGGTACGGGTCAGTGCGCTCGATTCGGCGATCAGCGCCTTGAACGTATCGGTGTCGTAATTGTCGTGCACGCCCTGCAGCACCGCCGCGACGCGCTCCAGTCCCATGCCGGTGTCGATCGACGGGCGCGGCAGATCGGCCCGGGTGCCGTCAGCCGATTGCTCGAACTGCATGAACACCAGGTTCCAGATCTCGACGAATCGGTCCCCGTCCTCATCAGGGCTGCCGGGAGGGCCCCCGGGGATATGATCGCCATGGTCGTAGAATATCTCGGAACAGGGGCCGCAGGGGCCCGTATCGCCCATCGACCAGAAATTGTCGGAGGTGGCGATGCGGATGATCCGGCTCTCGGGCAGGCCGGCGATCCGGCGCCAGAGGTCGAATGCCTCGTCGTCCGTATGATAGGCGGTGACGGTCAGCCGGTCGGGCGAGATGCCCCATTCCTTCGTGATCAGATTCCAGGCGAGCGAGATCGCGCGCTCCTTGAAATAGTCGCCGAACGAGAAGTTCCCGAGCATTTCGAAGAAAGTATGGTGCCGTGCCGTATAGCCGACATTGTCGAGATCATTGTGCTTGCCGCCCGCGCGGACGCATTTCTGCGACGAGGTCGCAGTCGAATAGGGCCGCGTTTCGAGGCCGGTGAACACATTCTTGAACGGCACCATGCCCGCATTGACGAACATCAGCGTCGGATCATTGTGCGGCACAAGCGGCGCGGACGGGACGCGCGCATGTCCCTCGGCTTCGAAATAGTCGAGGAAGGATCGGCGGATGTCGTTGGTCGATGTCATGGGCGGCGATTTAAGCGGGACTTCGCGCCTTGCCAAGGAACATCACCCGAACGGGGCGTCGATCGTTGTCGGAGGCTGCGAAAACCATTTCGGACCAGCCGGGGTCATGTGGAAACAATCTTCCAGCCGCACCCCGAACTTGCCGGGCAGATAGAGCCCCGGCTCATCCGAAAAACACATGCCGACGGCCAGCGGCGTGGCCTCGCCATGCACCAGATTGACCGGCTCATGGCCATCCAGCCCGATGCCGTGACCGGTGCGGTGCGACAGGCCGGGCAGCTTGTACCGCGGGCCGTAGCCCAGCGCCTCATAATGACGGCGGACCGCATCGTCGACGCTCCCCGCAGCCGCGCCCAGCCTCGCCGCGGCGAACGCGGTCGCCTGCCCCTCGCGCACATGGTCCCATACCGTGCGCTGCTCGGCATTTGCGCTGCCGAACACGAAGGTGCGCGAGACGTCCGACTGATATCCCTGCACCGTGCAGCCACAGTCCATCAGGACCACCTGTCCATTGGCGACGACCTGCGGCGCGCGGCTGCCATGCGGATAGGCTGCGGCCTCGCCGATCAGGACCAGCGCGAATTCGGGATCGCCGCCCAGCTTGCGCGTCGCCGCGTTCATCAGCGCGCCGATATCGGCCGGCTTCATGCTCTTCTCGATTCGCGGATATGTCCAGCGATAGGCGGCGATCGTTACATCGGTCGCGGTCTGCATCAGCGCGATTTCAGGCGCTGTCTTGATCATGCGGCAGCCGCGCACGACCGGGTTGGCGGAAACGAGTTTCGCGCCCGGCAGCGCACGGGCCAGGCCGTTGACGGCGAAGTAGCGCAATGTCTCCTCGATCCCGATCGGACGCGCGGCCAGCTTGCGATCCTTGAGGAAGCCGGCGACGACGGCCAGCGGGTCCTCATCCTCCTGCCACACCCGCACTTCCGCCGGCACGCCGAGCGTCTGGCGAACCGAGGGTTCCTCGAAAAAGGGCGTGACGATGCATGGATCGCCCTCGACCGGCAGCACCGCAGCGGTCAGCCGTTCGCTCCTGCCCCAGCGAACGCCCGTGAAATAGATCAGCGACGATCCGGGCTCGATCAGCACCGCCCCGATCCCGTTCGCCTTCATCAGGCCCTGGGCGCGGGCGATTCGAGCCCGGCGCTCTTCCGCACCGATCGGTGCCGTGCCGGCTGTGATGTCGTTCAGCGCGGAAAGATCAGGTTCCGCTGCCTGGAGGATCGACGGCACGGCGAGCAACGAAAGACCCGTCACCGCGCAGCCGAGCAACTCGCGTTTCGTCACCAGCATAGGGCCTCTTTCCGTTTGTTGCGTCCGGACATAAGGCGCTTGACCGCGCGGCCGCAATCCCCTTCCCTGCCGCGCAAATCTCCGGGGACATCTTCATGGCCAAGCGCCTTACGCTCTACATCGTTATCGGTCTCGTGCTTGGGCTCGTCGTCGGCTGGGGTCTGCATCTCGCGATCGACGACAACACCCCGGCCTCGGCGGCGGCACTCGAAAAGATCGCAGGCTATTTCTCGATCGTCACAACGCTTTTCCTGCGCCTGATCAAGATGATCATCGCGCCACTGGTCTTCTCCACGCTTGTCGTCGGCATCGCGCATATGGGCGATACCGGCGCACTGGGCCGTGTCGGCCTTCGCTCGCTCGCCTGGTTCATCTGTGCAAGCCTGTTGTCGCTGACGCTGGGCCTCATCCTGGTCAACATCCTGCAACCCGGTGTCGGCCTCGGCCTGCCGATCCCGCCCGTCAACGCGGATGCAGGCATCGTGAAGACCGGCTTCAACCTGAAGGATTTCGTCACCCACGTCGTCCCGTCCTCGATGATCGAGGCGATGTCGACCAACGAGATCATCCAGATCGTGGTCTTCTCCGTGTTCGTCGGCGTCGCGATCACCGCGGTCGGCGACAAGGCGGCTCCCCTGGTCCGCGCGCTCGAGGGGCTGGTCGCGGTGATGCTGCAGATCACCAACTATGTGATGCGCTTCGCCCCGTTCGCCGTGTTCGCCGCGGTCGCCAGCACGCTCGCCGAACGCGGGCCCGGCGTGCTCGCCGATCTCGGCTATTTCATCCTGTCCTTCTACATCGCGCTCCTGCTGCTCTGGCTGTTGCTGATCGGGCTCGGCTACCTCTTCATCGGCAAGCGAACCTCGCTGCTGGTCCGCTATATCCGCGATCCCCTGATCCTCGCCTTCACGACCGCGTCGTCAGAGGCAGCCTATCCCCGCACCCTCGAGGCGCTCGACCGGTTCGGCGTGCCGCCCAAGATCGGCAGCTTCGTGCTGCCACTCGGCTATTCGTTCAATCTCGACGGATCGATGATGTACATGACGTTCGCGTCGCTGTTCATCGCCCAGGCCTATGGCGTCCACCTGTCGCTTGGCGAGCAGATCACCATGCTGCTGGTGCTGATGGTCACGTCGAAGGGCATTGCCGGCGTCCCCCGCGCAAGCCTGGTGGTGATCGCGGCCACGCTGTCGCTGTTCAAGATCCCCGAGGCAGGGCTGCTGCTGATCCTCGCGGTCGACCATTTCCTCGACATGGGCCGTTCAGCCACCAACGTGGTCGGCAACGCAATCGCAGCGAGCGTGGTGGCGAAATGGGAAGGCGATCTCGACCCGATCGAGCCTGCCGACATCGATCCGCCGCAGGCGCCATCGAAGGGCATGCTTTAAGAAAGCCGGAGGAAATTCCCTGTTCCGGGCCGGTAACAGGGAATTTGCTTTTTTTTCATCCGGCCTGCAGTGGATTATCTAAATATTTTTGTTTAATATCAGTTCTGTAAGACGAATTCCCTGTTATCCGAGAACAGGGAATTCAGGCGCGGATAATAGGGAAAATTCCGCGTCGAACAGGGATATCTGCGGCGTATCGCGATGAGAAAGAGCCCGCCGGTTCCCGAAGGTTCCGCGCAGCCCCTATCCTGCAGCCAGCACGCACCACATTGAATCAACCGTCCCCGATCCGCGTTCAGGCATAGGCATAGGGCCCGCCCTTTGCCAAAGCCGCCCGATAGGCCGGCCGGGCGTGGATTCGGTCGAGCCAGGCGATGGTATGCGGGCGCGAGCCGTCCAGCCCGGCGCGGTTGCGCGCTGCCTCGAGCGGGAAGCTCATCATGATATCGGCACCGGTGATCTCCTCGCCCGCGAACCACGGGCGCTGGGCGAGTTCGGATTCGACATAGTCAAGATGCACGTCGATCATCGGCTGGATGCGCTTCGCCGCCTTCTTGCCGAGGAACGGGATACGATTGACGACGAGCAGCACCAGTAGGGGCGGCATCAGCGACCCTTCGGCATAATGCAGGAACTGGCGGTAGCGGAGGACCGAATCGCGGTGCGGCAGCGGCCCGAGCCGCCCATCGGCCTTCTCGACCAGATAATCGATGATCGCGCCGGTTTCCGCGATCACCCGGCCGTCGTCGCTGTCCTCGATGACCGGCGATTTGCCGAGCGGATGGACCTTCTTCAGCTCGGGCGGCGCAAGCATGGTCTGCTTGTTCCGCTCGTAGCGCTTGACCTCATACGGCATGCCCAGTTCCTCGAGCATCCACAGGACGCGCTGGGAGCGGGAGTTTTCGAGATGGTGGACGATGATCGTCACGGCAATCCTCTCTCTATCCGTCGTTATGGGCAGACCATAACCACGCCGCAGCCGGGAAATCCACGGCATCGTCGACATGGTGCCGCGCGATGACCTCCTCGACCCGGTCAAGCATTGCCACCCGCTCCCCGGCCGGCGCCTGGCGAAGGATCGGCGCAACCGGCCCGATACGCTGGAACAGGTTCAAGGCATCAGCAACCGGATCGGCACCTTCGCCAGCGCGATAGGAGAACTCGACTGGCCGGCAATCGATCCGCGACCATCCCGCCGCGGTCAGCAAAGCGCGAACGGTATCGGGATCTGCGAAGGCGAACGGCCCGGGCACATAGCCGGTGGACGGGGGCGGCAGTTCCCCCTGCGCAGCGACGACAAGTTCCGTTGCCCAGGGATTGAGCGCGGTCGCCCTGAAACAGGAGAAGACAAGGCCCGCGCCCGGCACGGTTCCGCGTCGCAATGCCGAGAAGGCTGCAACCGGATCGGGGAAGAACATCACCCCGTGGCGCGAGACGAGCAGGTCGACCGGCGCCACACCGGCAAGATGCTCTTCGGCCGGCCCACAGCGGAAGGAAAGATTGTCGAGCCCCTGGCCACGCCCGGTCGCGATCTCGACCAGGCTGGGCGATATATCGATTCCGACTACCTGCCTGCCGGGCAGCGCCGCGGCAATGGCCAGGCTGGTGGTGCCGGCACCGCAGCCGATATCGACGATCGCCGCGCTACCGGACGGGGCCATATCGAGGATCGCGGCGTTCAGCTGTGTCGCCAGCCCGGCAAAAATGCGATCAGTCCGGCGCCATTCAGCCGCCCAGACATCGCCTATCGACCCTGACCAGTCACTCGCGGTCGTCATCTTCTTTCTCCGCGCCGGGCGATCGTTCATGGGGCCGGCCCGAACCGCCCTATCCCGCGGTCGCCATGCAGGCCAGCGCTGCCGGGCCCCAAAAATTCCATGGCCGAAATATGAAAGGCCCGCCAACGCAGGCGGGCCTTTCCGGGTTTTGCGACGGGAGAACGCCGCGTAAAATCAGCTCTCAGAGTTCGTCGTCGTCCTCGGCATCGGGACCGGCCATCATCTCTTCGGCCACCTTGTCGGTACGAGCCCGGATCGCCTTTTCGAGGCGATCAGCCATTTCGGGATTCTCTTTGAGGAAATTCTTCGAATTCTCGCGGCCCTGGCCGATGCGGACGCTGTCGTAGCTGAACCACGCGCCCGATTTCTCGACCAGCCCGGCCTTCACGCCGAGATCGAGGATCTCGCCGATCTTGGAGACACCCTGACCGTACATGATGTCGAACTCGACCTGCTTGAACGGCGGCGCGACCTTGTTCTTGACGACCTTCACCCGGGTGGTGTTGCCGATGATCTCCTCGCGATCCTTGATCTGGCCGGTGCGACGGATGTCGAGGCGGACCGAAGCATAGAATTTCAGCGCGTTGCCGCCCGTCGTCGTCTCCGGGTTGCCGTACATCACGCCGATCTTCATGCGGAGCTGGTTGATGAAGATCACCATGCAGCGCGAGCGGCTGATCGAGCCGGTCAGCTTGCGCAGCGACTGCGACATCAGGCGGGCCTGAAGGCCGACATGGCTGTCGCCCATCTCGCCCTCGATCTCGGCCCGGGGCACCAGGGCCGCGACCGAATCGACCACCAGCACGTCGATCGCGTTGGACCGGACAAGCGTATCGACGATCTCGAGCGCCTGCTCGCCGGTGTCGGGCTGCGACACGATCAGCTCGTCGATGTTGACGCCGAGCTTCTTGGCGTAGACCGGGTCGAGCGCGTGCTCGGCATCGACGAACGCCGCGGTGCCGCCGCCCTTCTGCGCTTCGGCGATGACGTGGAGCGCGAGCGTGGTCTTGCCCGAGCTTTCCGGCCCGTAGATCTCGATCACGCGGCCGCGCGGCAGGCCGCCGACGCCGAGTGCGATATCGAGCCCGAGCGAGCCGGTCGAGATCGCCTCGACCTGCATGGTTTCCTTCGAGCCGAGCCGCATGGCCGAGCCCTTGCCGAATGCGCGATCGATCTGTGCGAGTGCCGCGTCGAGTGCCTTGGCGCGCTCTGAGCTCGCCTTGTCGTTGGAGACTGCCATTTTGTTGTCGATGACCTTCAAAGATGCCGCCACTGGAGCCTCCGTCGCTAGACTGATCGCATCGCGCGTTCAATGCGTGTTGGAAGCTCCGTATATGGTTTGTTCTCGTGGAACAAGAGTGGAACATGATTTTTTTGTCGGATTTGCGGAACGACCCGTTCCGGAGGGCGGTCCCTTCCCGTTCCGGCTTGCTCCCCGACCGTGCCCGCGCGATGAAGGAAAGATGACCGATCACGATTTCATCGCCGGCCTGCCCAAGGCGGAACTCCATTTGCACATCGAGGGCAGCCTCGAACCCGACCTGATGTTCGCCCTGGCGCAGCGCAACGATGTCGCGATTCCCTATGCGAGCGTGGAGGAAGTTCGCGCCGCCTACAGCTTCTCCCGGCTGCAGGATTTCCTCGATATCTATTATGCCGGCGCGGCCGTGCTCCAGACCGAGCAGGATTTTCGCGATCTCGCTGTCGCCTATTTCGATCGCGCCGCGGCCGACGGCGTCGTCCATGCCGAGATCATGTTCGATCCCCAGACCCATACCGATCGCGGCATCGCCTTCGGCACGGTGATCGAGGGCCTGCTCGCCGGCATGGCCGACGCGAACGCCCGGCACGGCATGACATCGAAACTGATCCTCTCCTTCCTGCGCCATCTCGACGAGGATGCCGCCTTCGCCACGCTGGCGGCCGCTGAACCGTGGCTTGACCGGATCGACGCCGTTGGGCTCGACTCGTCCGAGCTTGGCCATCCGCCCGAGAAATTCGCCCGCGTGTTCGCGGCTGCCCGCGCGAAAGGACTTCGGCTCGTCGCGCATGCCGGCGAGGAAGGACCGCCCGACTATGTCCATCAGGCGCTCGACCTGCTCGAGATCGACCGGCTCGACCATGGCAACCGCAGTCTCGAGGATCCGGTTCTCACCGCGCGGCTCGCGCGTACCGGCATGACGCTGACGGTATGCCCGCTTTCGAACCTGAAGCTGTGCGTGGTCGACGATATGGCCAATCATCCAATCGACCGGATGCTCAAGGCGGGGCTTCGCGCCACGATCAATTCGGACGATCCGGCCTATTTCGGCGGTTATATCGCCGACAACTACCGGGCGGCTGCCTCAGCGCGTGGGCTCGACCGCGACGATCTGGCGCTGCTCGCACGCAACAGCTTTCTCGGCTCCTTCCTGCCCGACGATGCGGTGGCGGCACATCTCGCACGGCTCGACGCTTATGTGGAGGCAAGCCGATGACCGTTTTCACCGAGATACCGCACGAGGCGTTCGTCGCCGCCGTTCGCGCGCTGGCGACTCAACTGGCCGAAGACGACTGGAAACCGGACTTCATCATCGGCATCGGGCGCGGCGGCCTCGCGCCGGCCGTCTATCTCAGCCACGCGACCGGCATGCCGATGCTGTCGGTCGACTATTCGAGCCAGGTGAAGGATTTCGCCGACGAGCCGCTGGTCAAGCTCGCGCGCCGCACCCAGGCAGGCGAAAGGCTGCTGTTCCTCGACGACATCAACGATTCGGGCCGCACCATCGGCCATCTGCGCGAGGTCCTGCGCGCAGCCGGCGCGGTATCGGACAGCATTCGCTTCGCCACGTTGATCGACAACGCCAACTCGGCGCAAAGGGTCGAATATCGCGCTCGCACGATCGACCGCACCGTCGACAAGGACTGGTTCGTCTTCCCCTGGGAGGCCGTGGCTCCCGCCCAGTCGCTGATCGAGGACGCAGCGGCGGTACCGGAACGGATCGCCTAACCGAGCGAGTCGAGCGCCCGCGATACCGCATCCATGGTGAAGGGCTTGGACAGCGTCGGCCGGCCGCGATAGGCCTCGGCCACGCTCTCGGCCGAACCTCCCGTCGCCAGCACGAACAGCACGCCCTTCGCGGCCAGGGCATCGGCGATCGGCCAGCTTTTCTCCCCGCCGCGCAGGTTCACGTCGAGGATCGCCGCATCGATGCCGCCCGCCTCGACCAGTTTCAGCGCATCGGCGACATTGTCGGCCGTGCCGGCCATGGTCTTGCCGAGGACGTCGAGAAAATCCTCGAGCATCATCGCGATCAGGGGCTCGTCTTCGACGATGAGGATGTTGGTCGGAGCGGTCATGACCGCCCCATAATCTCCGGCGCGTATCGCCGCCAAGTCATTTCGCCGCCAGCACGTCCCTTGCCGCCTCGGCAAGCTGCTGTACCGAGAAGGGCTTGGCGAGAAAGGTGACATTGTCGAGGTCGATCGACTTGCGCAGCTGCTCCTCGGCATAGCCGGACATGAACAGGATCGGCAGCTCGGGATAGCGCGAACGGACCTGGCGAACCATGGTCGGCCCGTCCATCACCGGCATGACCACGTCGGAGATCAGCAGGTCGGGCCGCGCGCTCTTTGCCAGCACGTCGAGCGCGACCTCGCCATTTTCCGCGGTCAGCACCGTATAGCCCTGCCGGGCCAGCGCCCGCTCGGCGACGGCGCGGACCATATCCTCGTCCTCGACCAGCAGGATCGTGCCGGTACCCCACAGGTCGGTCGGCTTGTCCCTGTTCCTCGCCGGGCTCGCCGGCTTGGCGGGCTGCGATGCGGTATGGACCGGGAGGTAGATGGTGAACACCGCCCCCTGCCCGCGCCCCTGCTCCCTGTTGTCGGCGAAGATATAGCCGCCCGATTGCTTGACGATGCCATAGACGGTGGAGAGGCCAAGCCCGGTGCCCTTGCCGACATCCTTGGTGGTGAAGAAGGGTTCGAAGATCTTGGGCAAGATCTCGGGCGGGATGCCGCCGCCGGTATCGGCCACCTCGAGCGCGATATAATCGGCGATCGGCAGGATGTCGGACCCCATCCGGCGAACGTCGGTCGCGGTCACCGACTTGGTCTGGATCGACAGTTCGCCGCCACCACGCGGGTCCTTCGCCAGCATCGCGTCACGCGCATTGACCGCGAGGTTGACCACGACCTGTTCGAGCTGCCCCGGATCGGCGCGCACCGGGCCAAGATTGCGGCCATGCTTCACCGTCAGCGTCACCGTCTCGCCGAGCAGGCGCTTGAGCAGGTTGGAAACCTCGGAAATCACGTCCGGCAATTGCAACACCTGGGGCACCAGGGTCTGCTGGCGGGAAAAGGCGAGAAGCTGCCGGGTCAGGCTCGCGGCGCGATTCGAATTGGCGCGGATCTGCTGGATGTCGTCATAATCGCTGTCGCCGGGCGAATGGCGCATCAGCATCAGGTCGCAGTGCCCGATGATGGCGGTCAGGATATTGTTGAAATCATGCGCGACGCCGCCGGCAAGCTGCCCGACCGCCTGCATCTTGGTCGCCTGCGCCACCTCGCGCTTGAGCCGGGTCTCCTCGCTATTGTCCTTGAGGCTGAGCAGCACCGCCGCATCGCCCAGGCCGCGCGCGCCAGCGATCGACAGCGCGACCGGCTCCTCCGGATGATCCTTCAGACGCACGGCGAGATCGGTCGAATGAGTCGCTCCGTTCGCGAAACGCCGGATCGCATCGGCGACCACCCCCTTGTCCTCGCGCACCAGCAGATCGCCGGGATAGAGCGGCGGCGCCGCCGCATCGACCTCGGCCGCCCGCGCGAACGCATCGTTCATCTGGAGGAAGCGGCCGTCACGATCGACCAGCGCCATGCCGAACGGCATCAGCGAGACGAGGCTGCGGACATGCGCGCTGGCGCTCGCCCCGATCGCCGGCTCGTTCGCGCCGCCCTCCTCATCAAGCAAGACGACCAGCATCGGCGCATCGTCGCCGTCAAGGAACGGGATCTGAAGGACTCGCAACGGGCTGCCGGTCAGCCCTTCGCGCTCGAACCGGACAAGGCCGTGGCTGTCGGTGATCAGGAACCGCGCGAAGTCGCGGCCGGCAACGGCGCCTTCCTCATGCCCCATGGCGCGGGCGCGCAGCACGCGGTTCGCGGCCCGTATCCGCCCGTCGGGTGCGATCAGGGCGGCCATGATCCCGGCCGCGGCGAGCCGGTCCCCGGTCGGTCCGCCGATCACGCCTTCGACGGTGGCGGCAAGGTCGAGCGCTTCGACGCCGCGAAAACGCCAGACGAGCAGATCGTCGTCGGCCCCTGCCCGCTCGATCTCAGCCCTGAGCGGCGTGCCGCGTACGAGCAGCCGGGCAACCGAGGCGGCACCGTCGCGCCAGGCGGTGCGGCCGGCGGCACCCAGAAGATCGATTCCCGCCTCGTCCACCGGCAATGCCGGGGGTGTCGGGAAACCGGCGAACAGCGCTTCGTACCGGTCGTTGGCGCATACCAGCCGCCCGGCGCGGTCAGTGATCGCCACCGCCTCCGGGCTGCTGGCGGCCAGCGTGCGGGCAACGCTCCAGTCGGGTTCGACGCTTTCGGCACGCCCCGTCGGGAACAGCCGGCGGAACAGGAGCAGCGATCCGACGATCACCAGGGCAGTCGCCAGGAAGGCCGCCGCCACCGGCAGGTTGCGGAGCACGCCCAGAATCAGCAGCGCCGCGGCCAACCCGCACACGACCGCGATCAACGCAGCGCCGCGCGCCGGCGAAAGGGTGGAGGCGGAGGGTGCTGGAAGGCTTGCCATCCTGCCTCTCTTTGGCCGTGCTCAGGGACGCGTCAAGCTGCTTACCGGATAGGAACGCGCCGTTCCGGTGCCAGATGGAGTTTCTCGCCTAGCTTAAGCGGAAACGCGTGGTACCGCGGATCGAGAGTGCGGACGATCCGGGCACGCCGCCGCGTCAAGACCGCAAGCGGCGCGCTACTTCAGCCTGGCATGGGCCCGGCTGCGCCATTTGCGCGCGATCCACCAGCGCCAGCCGAGCGCCGCCGCCGCATAACCGACCACCGACAGGACCAGGGTGATGATGAACAGCCCGACGATCGTCGCTGGCCCCGCAGTCGACAGCAACCAGTGAAGCCAGCTCGAATTCGCCGCGACCTGAGTCGCGATCGGGGCGCCCGGCACCTGTGCGTCGAGATGCAGTGCCTGCTTCCCGATCCAATAGGCCGCCACCCACAGAAACGGGGTGGTGAAAGGATTGGTGATGAAGGTCATCGCCGCGGCAACCGGGATATTAGCCCGGATCGGCAGGGCGAGCACCGCCGAGAACGCAATCTGCGCGACCGGGAAGAGGATGCCTGTCACCATGCCCAGCGCGACGCCGCGCGGCACTGAACGGCGCGTGAAGCGCCACAGGGCCGGGGCAAGAACGCGGTGAGCGATCGGGCGCAGCAGACGGTTCTGCTCCATGCTCTCGCGTGTCGGCATGGTGCGGTGCCACCAGGCGGCGAGGCGCGTGAAAAGGCGTGGCCGCTCAGCCACGATCACGCATGATCCTCCCCTGCTCGCGCTTCCAGTCGCGTTCCTTGATCGTCGCGCGCTTGTCGTGGTCCTTCTTGCCCTTCGCCAGCGCCAGCTCAACCTTCGCACGTCCCTTCGAATTGAAGTAGATCATCAGCGGCACGAGCGTCATGCCCTCGCGCGCCACCGCGCCATGCATCTTGTTTATCTCACGTTCGTGAAGGAGCAGTTTGCGCGGCCGCTTCGGCTCGTGGTTGAAGCGGTTGCCATGGCTGAATTCGGGAACGTTCGAATTGATCAGCCAGACCTGCCCGTCCTTCACCTCGGCATAGCTCTCCGCGATCGACCCGGTGCCGCTGCGAAGCGACTTCACCTCGGTGCCGGTCAGGGCGATCCCGGCCTCGTAAACGGTATCGATGGCATAATCGAAGCGCGCCCGCCGGTTCTCGGCGACGATCTTGGTTTTCTCGAAAACGGGGGGCTTGGGACGGGACATGGGACGCGCGATGTAGGCGCTCCCCGCGCAGAACGAAAGCGGGGTCGGGCAGGATTCGGTCGAGTTGCTGGAGCAACCGATGTTTCAGCGAGGCAAGTCCACTGATAAAACATGAAAAGATGACAGCACTTCGCGGGGCTCGCGGTTGTTCTTGTCACCATAACGACCTGAGCCTATCCGAAACGTCGGACAGCGTTGAGCTGCTGGCGGGGCGAACTCATGTGGCTGAACAGACTCTGGAAAGTCCGAAAAGCTGCGCCCTCCACGATGGTTCGGGCACGCATAGGGTATCTCGCCGACGGATCTTCCCGTCCGCGCGCTGACCGCATCGAGCCGGAACGATCAATCGTCCCCTTCGTGAACAGGGAACTCCCGATCCACGACATGCGCTACGCTGCCGATCCGGCCTCGCTGTCCGGGGAAGGGTTCATGCTGGTCCAGCACGAAAGCCGCGTCGCCGACTTCACGGATGCGGCTGAAGTGGAAGAAGTCTATCTCGCCGAGGTCGAGGAGCTGGTGAGGCAGGCCAGCGGCGCAACGCGGGTGTTCGCACTTCCGCGTCCGGTCCTGCGGTCCAGCCGTCACGCGCCGGATGCGACCGGCATGATCACCGAGGTACCGGCCCCGATCGCGCACACGGATTTTACCGATCGTTCGATCCAGGCGGCCGCAGCCGCGGCGCTTGAACGGGCGGGCGCTACCGGCGCCGGCACAGACCGCGTCATGATCTATACCGTCTGGCGTTCGTTGCGCCCTCCACCGCAGGACCGGCCGCTCGCCCTGTGCGATATCCGCACCGTGGCGATGACTGATCTGGTGCGGGCGGATGCCGTCGGGAATCCGGGCAGTGCCGAAGTCGAATCGGAATTCTACCTGTTGAAAGCCAGTAGCCGCCATCGCTGGTGCTATTATTCGGCCATGACGCCTGACGAAGCGCTGATCTTCCGCCAGTCGGACTCAGTGTCGGACGGGCCGTCGGGGTGTCCGCATACCAGCTTCATTCATCCGGAGAGCCAGGGAGCCGTGCCTCGCCTGAGCATCGAAGTCCGCGCGTGCGTGTTCCTTGACTGAAGGATCGGTCGTGCCGGCATCAGGCTCGACGGTGACGGGACAGGAATCCTTCGGCCGTCATGAGAGTATGAGCGCCCAGCCCACTGTTCCGGACGCCCACCGGTTCCTGACGCTCGACCTCCTGCGCGGCATCGCCGCGATCAGCGTTCTTCTCGTCCATATCGGCTATCTCGGCGGCTATCGATGGCTGGCGCCACTCGGCTATCTCGCCGTCGATCTGTTCTTCATGATGAGCGGGCTGGTCATCGGCTATGCCTATGAACGCAAGCTGCTCGACGGCATGCGCTGGTGCAGCTTCATGGCCGTCCGGATCGCCCGCCTCTATCCTGCCCTGTTCCTTGGCGCGCTGATCGGCCTGGGTGTTCAGGTCTGGCTGCACGGAACCTCCGGCATCGGCTTGCATTCCCTCGGCCAGTTCTTCCTGGTGCCCGATTTCACCTCCCCGCTCCTGTTCCCGCTGAACGGCGTCATCTGGTCGCTCTTCCTCGAACTCATCGTCAATGCCGCGCATGCGGCTGCCGTACGCAGGCTGTCCACCTCGCGTCTCGCCATAGTGACGATAGCCTGCGGGATCGCCTGGGCATGGATCGCCGGATCGACCGGCAACTGGGGCGGCGGCGGAAACTGGTCGACCCTCGCCGGTGGTTTTGCGCGCATCGGGTGGAGCTACGGTGCAGGTCTTCTGCTCTATCGGCTGATCGTCGCAGGACGCCTGAGGCCGCCCGCCTTCCCGGCCATCTGGCCGATCGGGGCGACATTCTTCCTGCTGATGACCCCCCGCTTCGGCGCGATGGTCCCGCGGATCGGCGCGACGCTGTTCCTGCTGTTCCCGATCGTCGTCCTGCTCGCGACACATGCCCGCCTCCTCCCGGCCGCGAGACGGCTCGCCAGATGGCTGGCGGCGTTGTCCTACCCGCTTTACGCCGTCCATTACCCCTTATTGCTGGTTGCCGCGGACTCGATCGGCGCCCGTTCGGGGGCAGCTGCGTTATGGGCTCTCACCGCCGCAGCCATCATGCTCTTCGCGACGATCGCCGCCTATCTTTATGAGGCGCCCGCGCGAAAGTGGCTGAGAAGCCGCCTCCGGCAACCGGCCGGAGTATAGCGCCGCCCGTATCGGGCACGCAGCATTACCCCTCACTTCCGGCCGAACAGCTTCTCGATATCCGAATGCTGCAGTTTCACCCAGGTCGGCCGGCCATGATTGCACTGGCCCGAATGGGGCGTGATCTCCATCTCGCGAAGCAGCGCGTTCATCTCCGCCACCGACAGCACCCGCCCCGCCCGGACCGATCCGTGGCAGGCCATGGTCGCCGCGACATGATCGAGCCGCTCCTTGAGGCTGAGCGCCTCGTCGAATGCGGCCAGTTCGTCGGCGAGATCAGTGACGAGCCCGGTGACGTCGCTTTGCCCGAGCATTGCCGGCACGCTGCGCACCAGCATGGCGCGCGGGCCGAACCGCTCCAGATCGAGCCCGAATTCGGTGAGTTCCGCGGCGCGCGCTTCCAGGCGATCGCAGGCCGGCTCGTCAAGCTCGATCACCTCCGGCAGCAACAGCGCCTGCGCCGCGACGCCGCCATGGGCCATCGCCTTGCGCATCCGCTCAAGCACCAGGCGTTCATGTGCGGCATGCTGGTCGACCAGCACCAGCCCGTCTTCGGCCTCGGCGACGATATAGGTCTTGGCGACCTGCCCCCGCGCGACACCCAGCGGAAAGGACACCGTCTCCGGCGGTGGTGCATAGGCCGGCTCGGCCCGCGCCATCGGCGGGGCGATGAAACCCGGGCGGCGCTCGAACACGGCATGCTGGCCAGTCGCCGGGCGGCTGTCCCATTGCCGGTCTTCCCAGAGCTGTGGCGAGGCGGGCGCCATCGGCTCCTGCTGCCACGCGGCCAGCGCCGTCTCGCTCGGGCGCTGCACGCTGCGGTGCCCAGCGTCGTCCAGCGCGCGCTTCAGGCCGCTGACGATCATTCCACGCACCATCGCCGGTTCGCGGAAACGCACCTCGGTCTTGGCGGGGTGCACGTTCACATCGACCATGTCGGCCGGCACGTCGAGGAACAGGGCGACCACTGCGTGCCGGTCGCGGGCGAGCAGTTCGGCATAGGCGCCGCGAACCGCGCCGACGAGCAGCCGGTCCTTCACGGGCCGGCCATTGACGAACAGATACTGGTGATCGGCGATCCCGCGGTTGAAGGTGGGCAGGCCCGCAATCCCGCCGAGTTTCAGGCCCTCGCGTTCCAGATCGATCGGCACGCCATTGTCGATCAGTGCGCGGTCAGTGAGCGCGGCGACCCGGTCAGGCAGGCTCTCGCCTGCACCGACCGACAGCGAACGCCGCCCGTCATGTTCCAGGCTGAAGGCGATATCGGGTCGCGCCATTGCCAGCCGGCGGACGACGTCAAGGCTCGCCGCATATTCCGACCGCGCCGATCGCAGGAACTTGCGCCGTGCCGGCACGCGCTCGAACAGGGCATCGACCCGTACCCGCGTGCCAGGGGGAATCGCCGCCGGCCCTTCCGACACGAGCGCCCCGTTGTCGACGATCCGCGACCAGCCTTCCGCGCCGCGCACGCGGCTTTCCAGGGTCAGCCGCGCGACACTCGCGATCGACGGCAACGCCTCGCCGCGAAATCCCAACGTCGCGACGTTTTCGATCGCTTCATCAGGCAGCTTGGAAGTCGCGTGCCGCTCCAGCGCGAGCGCCATATCCGGGGGCGTCATGCCGCACCCGTCATCGGTCACCTCGATCAGGTCGGTCCCGCCGCCAGCGAGACGAATCGCGATGCGGCGGGCGCCCGCGTCGATCGCGTTTTCGACCAGTTCCTTCAACGCGCTGGCGGGTCGTTCGACCACTTCACCGGCGGCGATACGATTGACGAGATGTTCGGGCAGGCGGCGTATTGACATGGGTGTGGCTCTAGCCCAAGCGACGGCATCCCGCGACCCGCATCTACTCGGCAAACTGAGCGTGGAATTTCCAGCTCTGGCCGGGCGTTCACAGGTGTTGGAAGTGGTAGTGCGAACTGCCGGACCGCAAAACGGCCGGCCTGGAACGGAACGATCAATGGCCTTCTTCTCGCGTTTCTTCAGACTCATGTCGCACGATATGGCGATCGACCTCGGAACCGCGAACACAGTGGTGTATCTGCGCGGACGCGGCATCGTCCTCAACGAACCGTCGGTGGTCGCGGTTGAAACGATCAACGGCGTGAAGCGCGTCAAGGCAGTGGGCGACGATGCCAAGCTGATGATGGGGAAGACCCCGGACAGCATCCAGGCGATCCGTCCGCTGCGCGACGGCGTCATCGCCGACATCGATGTCGCCGAGCAGATGATCAAGCATTTCATCCACAAGGTTCATGGCGGGCAGCGGAGCTTCATGCGCTGGCCGCAGATCGTGATCTGCGTGCCGTCGGGTTCCACCTCGGTCGAGCGTCGCGCGATCCGCGACGCAGCCTCGAACGCCGGCGCCTCACAGGTCTGGCTGATCGAGGAGCCGATGGCCGCCGCGATCGGTGCGGACATGCCGGTGACCGAGCCGATCGGCTCAATGGTCGTCGATATCGGCGGCGGCACGACCGAAGTCGCGGTGCTGTCGCTGCGCGGCCTCGCCTACACTACTTCGGTTCGTGTCGGCGGCGACAAGATGGACGAGGCGATCGTCTCGTACGTCCGCCGCAACCACAACCTGCTGATCGGCGATTCGACCGCTGAGCGGATCAAGCAGGAAGTCGGCGTCGCCAAGCCGCCGCCAGACGGCATCGGCCTGACCATCCACGTCAAGGGCCGCGACCTGGTCAACGGCGTGCCGAAGGAAATCCAGATCAACCAGGGCCAGATCGCGGAAGCGCTCTCGGAACCGGTCGGCCAGATCGTGGAGGGCGTCCGCATCGCGCTGGAAAACACCGCGCCGGAACTCGCCGCCGACATCGTCGACCAGGGCATCGTGCTCACTGGCGGCGGCGCGTTGCTGAAGGGCATCGATGAGGTGCTGCGCGACGAGACCGGCCTGCCCGTCACGATCGCCGACGATCCGCTGACCTGCGTCGCGCTCGGTACGGGCCGCGCGCTCGAGGATCCGGTATTCCGCGGTGTGCTGCACAGCGCGTGATCAGATGATGAAGTCCCGGTGCCGATAGGCGGTACCGGGCCTTCCTTGAGGGGGAATATGGCGCCGTCTCGTAACCGGCGCCCGGGTTTTTCGCGGCGGGCGCAATACAGCCTATTCCTGAGCTACGTGATCGCTGTTGCGGGTTCGCTCGTCGGCGCGGTTCTGCTCGCCCTGGCGACTCTCGACCCGCCGGCTTTCGCCGCGTTGCGGGCGACCGTTGCCGAGGTGACCACCCCGGTCTCGTCAGGCATCGCCGCGATCGGCCGGGGCATCGCCTCGATCCCAGCCTCGGTCTCCGACTATATCGGCGTGCGCAAGCAGAACGAGCAGCTCCGCAAGCAGCTCGCTGACAACCGCGCCGTGCTGATGCGCGCGCGGACGCTGTCCTACGACAACCGCCGCCTGAAGGCCCTGCTGCAGTTGCGCGAACCCTCACCGGCGCCTGTGGTGGCGGCGCGTCTCGTCAGTTCCTCGGCATCGAGCACGCGGCGCTTCGCGGTGCTCAACGCCGGCGCCTGGCAGGGCGTGAAACAGGGCCAGCCGGTGCGCGGCCCCGAAGGGCTGATCGGCCGGATTCTCGAAACGGGTCCGAATACCGCACGCGTCCTGCTCCTTTCCGATCCTGAGAGCATCGTTCCGGTGCGCCGTACCCGGGACGGCCTGCCCGCCCTCGCCGCCGGGCGCGGCGACGGGTTGCTCGATATCCGGTCGGCCTCGCTCGCCAATGTCGGCTTCGAGCCGGGCGACATCTTCGTGACCTCAGGCACCGGCGGCATCTATTCTCCCAACATCCCGGTCGCACGCGTGTTGAAACGCGCCCGCGATACGGCACTGGCCCGCACCTTCGCGCAGCCCGACACGCTCGACTTCGCGCTGGTCCAGCAGGCTTTCCTGTCGGTCGCACCTCCGGCGGCCCAGCCAAAGCCATGAGGCAGCCGACCCGCGGCCCCTTCGACGCCGCGCCCCCGCCCGCGGCAGCCCGGCTGTTGCCGCCCGCCTCGGTGCTGCTGGCATCGTTGGCCACGACCTGGCCGTTCGTCGCGACCTTCCCCTTTCTGCCGCCGCTCGGGCTGATGATGCTGCTCGGCTGGCGCCTGACCAGGCCGGACGTGTTTCGAATCTGGGCGCCGCTGCCGCTTGGCTTCTTCGACGATCTGGTCAGCGGGCAGCCGCTCGGCAGCGCGATGCTGCTCTGGACCCTGTGCTTCTTCATGATCGACCTGATCGACCAAAGGCTGGTGTTCCGCGATTTCTGGCAGGACTGGCTGATCGCATCCGGCGCGATCGGCTTCTGCCTCATCGTGGGACGTCTCGTCGCAGCCCCTATCGGCGCCCATGTCGATACCGTGTTATTACTCCAGATCGTGATCTCGACGATGCTTTTCCCCCTTGTGGCGCGGTTCTGCGCCTGGCTTGACCGCAAGCGCGAGGGCGCATGAACCAGCCCACCCGCGTGATTACCGAGGCGACGCAGACCTACAGTTTCTCGCGCCGTGCGCTGGTCTTGGGTGCCGGCCAGGCGGCGGTCGGCCTGCTGCTCGCCGGCCGGATGACCTGGCTCGCGGTGGCCGAGAACGAGCATTACAGCCTGCTCTCCGAGAGCAACCGCGTGAACATGACGCTGGTGCCGCCCCGGCGCGGCTGGATCGTCGATCGCAACGGCGTGCCGATCGCCAACAACCGAACCGATTTCCGTGTCGACATCATCCCCGACCGACTGGAGAACAAGGACCGCACGCTTGGTTTGCTCCGCGATATCCTCAGCCTTCCGCCGGAGGAGATGGACCGGATCACGACCGACCTGAAGCGCGCGGCGGGATTCCAGCCGGTGCAGGTCATCGAGAATCTCGATCTGGAAAAATTCGCCGCGGTCAGCGTGCGCCTGCCCGAACTGCCTGGCGTCGCGCCATCGCGCGGTTTCGCCCGCAGCTATCCTTCGGGCGCCGCCGTCGCGCATCTGACCGGCTATGTCGGCGCCGCCTCGGCCGAACAATATCAGAAGACCAAGGATCCGCTGATGGTCACCCCCGGCTTCAAGCTGGGCAAGGATGGCCTCGAAAAGACGCTTGAGCCGGAGTTGCGCGGTTCGCCCGGCGCGAAACGCGTCGAGGTGACTGCCCGCGGCAAGCTCGTTCGCGAGCTCGCGACGCGCCCCGACGTACCGGGCAAGACCGCGCGGCTGACCATCGACGCGGGCCTGCAGGAATATGCCGCACGCCGCCTCGGCACCAATTCGGGCTCGGCGGTGGTGATCGACTGCCTGACCGGCGAGATGCTCGCGATGGTCTCGATGCCCGCGTACGACCCGAACAGCTTCTCCGACGGGATCAGCCATCTCGAATGGAAGATGCTGTCGGATGACGATCACGTTCCGCTTATGAACAAGGTGCTGCAGGGCCTTTATCCGCCCGGCTCGACCGTCAAGCCGATGAACGCGCTCGCCCTGCTCGAGGCTGGCGTGCATCCGGATCAGTCGGTCCATTGCAGCGGCGCGCTGAAGGTCGGCAATGGCACCTTCCATTGCTGGAAGCGCGGTGGCCATGGCAGCGTCAACATGCGGCGTGGCGTCGCGCAGAGCTGCGACATCTATTTCTATCAGATGGCGCGCGACATCGGATATGACCGGATCGCGCCGATCGCCCGCAAGCTCGGCCTCGGTCAGAAATATGATCTGCCGTTCAGCTCGCAGCGTTACGGCACCGTTCCCGATTCAGCGTGGAAGCTCCGCCGCTACAAACAGAACTGGACGGTCGCCGACTCGCTAAACGCGTCGATCGGCCAGGGTTATGTTCTCGCCAATCCTCTCCAGCTCGCCGTCATGGCCTCGCGCATCGCATCCGGACGCGCGCTTCAGCCGAGCATCCTGATGGACAAGGTGCATCCCGCCACGGCGCTCGATGTCTCGCCCGAGCATCTCGAGATCGTCCGCGACGCGATGTTCGCGGTGGTGAATGACGGCGGCACCGGCGGTGCCTCGCGCCTCCAGATTCCGGGCATGACCATCTCAGGCAAGACGGGCACCGCGCAGGTGCGCCGCATCTCAATGGCGGAACGGCGCAGCGGCGTGCTCAACAACGCCTCCCTGCCCTTCAAGATGCGCGACCACGCACTGTTCATCTGCTTCGCGCCATCCGACAAGCCGCGTTATGCCGCCGCGGTCGTGCTCGAACACAACGCCCATCTCATCCGCAATCTCGATACCCCGATGATCGGGCGCGACATCCTGACCTACCTGCTCGACCGCGAGCGGGCGGTGAAGTCGCTGGCCGAGGTAGAACCGACCTGGGGCGGCGACATCAAGACCCGCATGACGGCGCAGGCCACCGCCTATCGCGCCGCCGCCAACGCGCCACCGCCGATGGTCGGTGCGGCGACGGAATTCAACGCCACCGCACCCACCGACGCGCCGGCCGTGGAGGCTGCGACCAGCGCCGCCGACGCAAGCGCCGAGGCGCTGGCCAATGCCACGCGGGCCGGCGCCGGCGTCGCCGAGACCGGCTCGACGGAGAGCGACCGATGAACGGGCTCAATTTCGTTCCGGAGCCGCTGGCCCAGCTCCCCTGGAAGATCATCCTGCTGGTCATCGCGATCGGCAGCTTCGGACTGCTGGTGATGTATTCCGCCGCCGGGGGCAGCCTGCGCCCCTGGGCATTGATCCAGGGCATCCGCTTCTTCATCTTTCTCGCCGGCGCGGTGGTGCTGTCCCGCGTGCGCGAATCGACGTGGCAGGCGCTGGCGATCCCCGCCTATGTCGGGCTGATCGTCATGCTGATCCTGGTCGAGTTGATCGGCGCGGTGCGCGGTGGCGGTCAGCGGTGGCTCGATCTCGGCATCATCCGCCTGCAGCCGTCGGAACTGATGAAGGTGTTCATCGTGCTCGCAACCGCGCGTTTCTATCACGCGTTGCCGCCCAACGAGACCCGGCGCTTCGCCGCGATCTGGCCTGCGGGGGTGCTGATCCTGATCCCGGCAGCGTTGGTCATGAAACAGCCGGATCTGGGCACTGCATTGATGATCGTCGTGGGCGGGACGACCGTGATGTTCCTCGCGGGCGTGCCTTTGCGATTGTTCATCGGTGCCGCGCTGGCGCTGGGTGCGGCGATCCCGCTTGCGGTGAACTTCGTGCTGCACGGCTATCAGCGCAACCGCATCCTGGTCTTCCTCAATCCCGAAAGCGACCCGCTCGGCATCGGCTATCACATCAGTCAGTCGAAGATCGCGATCGGATCGGGCGGCATCTTCGGCAAGGGCTTCCTCAATGGCACGCAGAGCCATCTGGATTACCTGCCCGAAGGCCATACCGATTTCGCGCTGGCGACGATGATGGAAGAATGGGGGCTTGTCGGCGGCATCCTACTGATCGTCGCCTTCTTCATCATCATCCAGTGGGGCGTGATGGTCGCGTTACGCGCGCAGACTCGCTTCGCCCGGCTGACCGCTGCTGGCATCGCGACGACGATCTTCTTCTACGTCGCGATCAACATGGCGATGGTCATGGGCCTTGCGCCGGTGGTGGGCGTTCCCCTCCCCCTGATCAGCTTCGGCGGATCGTCCCAGATGACGGTCATGCTGTGCATCGGAATCCTGATGTCGATCGATCGCCAGAACCGCCAGACGGTGCGCTGGTAGAGGGACGAGCTTTTTTTCCTGTTGCGGGGAAAAAAGGGTTTGCATCCGGCGGGCCTGATGCTAACCGGCGCCCTCCCCGATGCGGCGGCGCTTCCAACGCGCCACTTCAGCTGCCCGGTATGGACGCATAGCTCAGTTGGTAGAGCAGCTGACTCTTAATCAGCGGGTCCTTGGTTCGAGCCCAAGTGCGTCCACCATTTTTTCAGTAAATACAGTGTCTTACTCGGCCTTCAAACTGAGACGATTGGCATAAGGTCGCGCTAGGTAACCGAGTAGGTATCGGAAGAATTTTTCGCTCTGCTGACTTCGGAGAGTGTTTCAGATCGGCCCAAAACCGCTCGCGACCAGCTTTTCGCCGCTCACTGAGCCCGGCGCCCTTCGCAAATCAGGACAAGCGCCCCGAAATCCTCGCGCTCGCCGAGCCGGCCGGCGAACGCAGGCCAGCGGCAAGCCGTTCTCATGTGCGAGCTGACGCAGATAGGCAACAACAGCGCCGGTCAGGCGCTCACAGGGGAAGCGCAGCGGATCACCAGCAACGGCGCCCTCGCACGGCGTGACGCTGACGAGTGACGTGACGGCAAACCTCGGCGAGTAGCGGCCGACAGTGATGTTTCTCGGCTTGCCTCCTATGCGCTTGCGAACGACAAAGGTTTGCGCGCCGGAGACTCCCATACGAACACGCAAGCCGGGCACGACCTGATCGCTTATTTCCACCTGGCCCGACGCAGGCGGCTTCATAGCCTTAAGCTTCGCGTCGGTCAGTCCAATCGAGCCTCGTCCCATGCAACTGAATCCTCGTCAGTCGGTCGAGCGTGGGCGTTACCTTAGGTAACACATCGCCCGGAATACCCCGGCATCTATTGGAACAGTGAATCACATAACCTATTGGTCTGCAATGGTTATGATACAATTTGAAACGCCTTGAGACCCGCTGATTTTCGCTCTTAATCAGCGGGTCCTTGGTTCGAGCCCAAGTGCGTCCACCAAAAACTCCAGCAAATACAGCCACTTACACCCTTCGGGGATCGCTCTTACACGCGCTCAGCGCTGTCGTGTAAGAGCTGTGTGAGAATGCGGGGTGCATCTGGCGGTTGCACCTAGCCGGAATCCACCTATTCATTTCCGCATGGCGCGCACGCAGCAAACATTCGTGAACGACAAGGACGGCCCAATCTACGTGTCCGTGGAACCTTGGCCGGAATGCTTCGAGTTAGAGCCGAAAGATAGGCTGACCCTCATTTGGGACGGGCCGGACAGCGGCGATACGATTGAGATCAGCTTCATCAACGAACGCGAGCTTGTCGTCTGGCCGAACGGTGAGATCGACGCGATACAATATCTAATCAACGGCGAGGATGCCGAAGGACGAAGCTGGAGCTTCAAGCACAAGTGAGCAGCACCCCGCGCCCGAAGGCGCAGGGTGCTGGCAGCGTCAGGATAGGAGGAGAAGGTATGCCTCACCCAGCTGCTGGCCCCGATGTTGTATGGCGAGGGGTCGGTGGCCTTGACCCTCGGCGCGGCGGGAGATGGATCAAACCCCCGCGCTAACCGATCTCATGTGAAGCGGTCGTCATCCTCCCGGCATGGGTCGCACATGCGCAGGCGCAACACGTCCTCGCTGAAATATGGGCGACGGCACTTGAGGCAGTGACGCCACCCGACCTTGCGGACGATGCGCGGAGGCCTGTGGTCAGCATCGACAACAGGCTCACGCCGCTTCCCGCCATCATAGGTCCACGCTTCAGGTTCGATGATCCCGATTGCCGCAGCCTGCCCGCGCGGTCGCACTGGCGGGGGTGGCGGCGGTCGCTTGATGACCACAGGCACCGCCTTAGGTGGCGGAGACGGCTTGGGCGGTGACGGCGTAGGCACCGACGAACTCTTAAGCGGGTCCTTGGTTCGAGCCCAAGTGCGTCCACCATTCTTCATATCCGATCGTCGATGTCCCCGCATATGCATCCATTCCAGAGGTGTTTCCGCGGCCTCGAATGGTGACACCCCAAGTCGTTGCGTGAATTGAATCCATTCTGATCGCAGTTGGCTGATTACGCCTTCCGACCCTATCGACCTTGTCCGCGAACCATGGTTTTCTGGCATTCGCCCTTCGCGCCGCGGCCCTCCCGGCCAGTCGCGGGAGGCATCGGGTTGACGGTCACGGGAACTGCTATGTCGGATAGTTGGCTCAGCGAAATTCGAATCTTTCCCTATGGCAAGATACCGACCGGATGGCATCTCTGCGACGGCACGATCATGCAGGTCACGTCGAATCAGGCATTGTTCGCCTTGCTCGGAAATCGGTACGGCGGCGATGGCAAGACCACCTTCGGCCTTCCCGACATGCGCGGACGCGTTCCGATCCATCTGAACCCAGCTGACCCCACCTGCAATCAGGTCGGCATGGCTGGCGGGGTCGACAGCGTGACCCTCACCGTCAATCAGATTCCCGCGCATAACCATCAGGTGTCAGCCTTCAGCGCCAACGGCACCGTCCCGATCCCGTTGAACGGCTATCCCTCGGCCGTGGCGCCGAACGGCACGCCGGGGACACCCCTGCCGCCACAGATATATGGCCCGCTACCCACCGGCACCGGGACGACCACGCCGCTCAACGCCGGCTCGGTCGCTACCGAAGGCGGTGGGCAGCCACATGAGAATCGCCAGCCGACCATGGCGATGAACTGGTGCATCTGCGTCTCGGGTTTCTTCCCGGCCAGGAACTGAGCGGACAGCAAGGAACGCAATCATGGATCCGTATCTCGGCGAAATCCGCCTGTTTGCCAGCATCTACGCGCCACGCGGCTGGGCCCTGTGCGCCGGCCAGTCGCTGCCGATAACCGGCAATGAGGCTCTCTTCACGCTACTCGGCACGACCTATGGTGGTGACGGGAGAACCACGTTCAACCTTCCGGAGCTCCGTGGGCTGCTCGTGTGCGGGACGGGACAGGGTCCCGGCTCACCCAACAGGTACGTATTGGGACAAAGCTTCGGCGTCGCGCAGGTCGCGGTGACCGAGGCACAGATGCCGCCACACACCCATCCGGTCACGGCATCCACCCAAGCTGCGAACGCCCTTGTCCCGACAGGCAATGTCTTCGCAGCGCCGAGCAGCGTGCCGGAATATGTCAATTCCGGTGCTACCGGTTTCGTTGCCCGAGACCTGGCGGCGACCATGCTGTCCAGCGAAGGCGGAAACCAGCCGCACGCCAACCTGATGCCGACAATGGCAGTGAACTACATCATCAGCATCCAGGGCATATTTCCCACCTGAAGGGGGCCAATAAAATGAGTGATCCATTTATCGGCGAAGTTCGTGGCTGGGCGTGTACCTACCCGCCCCGCGGTTGGGCGCTGTGCAACGGCCAGCAGGTGCCGATCTCCCAGGCACAAGCCCTTTTCGCCATTATCTCCAATCTTTATGGCCCTTACACGCAGCAGACGTTCACGCTGCCCGATTTGCGAGGGCTATCGCCAATGGACGCGGGCAACCCCGTTCCGGCCTGGGTTGCGACAGGCATGCCAACCACCGTCGCAGTCGCCCAGAAGCTCGGGACGAGTTCAGTCACGCTGAACTATAATCAGATGGCCAATCATACGCACCAGGCTGTCGGCGCGACCGCTCCCCCGGCCTCCATGACAGTGACGCCGAGCTCGAATGCCTATGTCTCGCGGCCGCTGATGCCCCCATCCTCGAGCTTTCCCACAGGCGTCTCCTATAGTGCATGGACCAACAGCGGTGCACCCAACGTGACAATGGCGCCTCAGGCGATCGGCACGATCGGCGGCAGCCAGGCCCACGAAAACCGGCAACCCTTCTTGACCTTCAATTTCTGCGTCGCGCTCGAAGGCGTCTATCCCTCACGAAACTGATCGTCCGCCCACCGGTGTTCCTTCCACGGACCATCGGTGGAGCGCCGGACAGTCCTTATCGGGCATGGTTTCCGACGCAGGATCGAGTATTCGATCGCGATGAGCAGGGTATCGCATGGAGACGTCGCGGGAATCGCCACTCCCGATCGGCGTGGAAGGGCGCTGAATCTCACAGGGACCATCGTATCGCATAGCCGTCTGCCGCGGCGGTGAGCCGGTTCCGTCGCGCCTTCACCGCGCTGGGCGCCTATGGCCAATATGGCTTCCCGTTCCTGCTAGGGCCCGCCCCCACGCCGACCGCGCGGCTCAGACGGCTCACCGGGCCAAGCTACCTGCCGAAACGACGCCGGTTCCTTCGTCCATTCGTGTTCGCCGTCATGGTCCTGGCATGGCCCCTGGGCGCCCTGGCAACGGCGATCAGGCTCGATCGACAGGATGCACGGCCCGGTTGGCTGCGTCGCGTCGCCGACGCCTGGTGGCTGGCGGTAACGCGCAACGTACCGCCATTCGAATATCGCGCCTACCGCCTCGACCAGCCGGGTTCACGCGCTGACCTGCTTCAGTTCGTCTTCTGGACTGACCTGCGTGCGTTCGCGGTACTGAACGCGCGCTGCGGGGCGCAGGAACAGGCTGTCAAGGACAAGGCCCGTTTCGCGAGCATCTGCGAGACCCATGGACTGCCTTGCGTACCCACGCTAGCAGTGTTCCGGGACGGCATCCAGGTGACGCCGGCGGCGCCGTTCGTTCCCGAAGCGCCGGAACTGTGGGTGAAGAGCCTCGCTGGTCATGGCGGCCAGGGCACCGCGCTCTGGCAGCGTGCCGATGGCTCCTATCACAACGGCAAGGACGTGGCCGTCGCCGCCGACAAATTCGCCCAACATGTCAGCGGAGCCGACTGCCTCATCCAGCCAAGGGTCCTGAACCATCCCGCGATAGCCGATATGACCAATGGCGCTCTTGCCAGCCTGCGGATCATCACGGGCATCGATCGCGAGCGTCGTGCGACAGTTGTCGCCGCGATGCTCTATCTGCCCAGCGGCGACCAGATCACCTCGGTCGCCGGCATCGGCTGCGCCATCGATATGGACCATAGCGTGCTGACCAAAGCGCTCGACTTTCGCAACGGCGCGCGGGACATCACGCGACATCCCGATACGAACGCGGCGATCACGGGAAGGACGCTACCCTTCTGGCCCGAAAGCGTGGCGCTCGCCGTCCGTGCGCACGAAACCGGGTTCGGCCGGTTCGTATTCCTCGGCTGGGATATCGCCCTTACCCCGGAGGGCCCCCTGCTGCTCGAAGCCAATGCCGGCTGGCTCGCCCTGCATCTTCAGCTACTGAACGGCCCCCTCGGCCGGACCGAATTCTCGCGGATATTGAACGAGCATCTGTGAACAGGTCGCCCCGCCGGTTTGAGGTCCGGCTTCAGGCGATGCGGACAAGATTCTCCCCGACAAGCTGCTCGATTACCGACCGGACCTCGGCACGACAGGTCTCCGGGTCGACATCATATTCCCCGGTCAGGCACTCGATGAGTCCGGCCAGGGTCCGGGGTGTTTCGAGAAGCTCCCAGATTCGCCGCGTAACCGGCGACAACTCGAAATAGCTTCCCTGTTCCACGCTGAGCATCAGCAACTTCTCACCCAAAGGGGCACCAAGCGTGCCCGGGCCGCGCTGCAAAACCATGGCGTCGTCGATCGGAACTGACGGAATCATCAAATGCTTTCCCGGAATATGAAAATTGAAACCGGCACCCCTATGGCACCGTCATGGCCGCTGCCTCGCGATCGCGCGGATAGCCCAGCCTGTCCATCATGAGACCATGCGCGCGCTCAAGCGATGCCACAAGATCGCGATCAAGCAGCGCGCGACCTTCCCCGGGCTCTGCCCGGCGAAAGAAGGGGATTTCGGGTTTGAAGCGTTCCGAAAATCCATGTTCCAGCTCTTCCCGCTGGAGCCGCGCGAAATCCGTAAAGGCAATGGTGCGCTCGATATCATCGGGCGCGACCCGAATTTTCAGGAACTCAAGCGCGCGCGTCAGCCATTCTGCCGGTGACGCCAGCAGATCCTCATAGCGGATGAGCAGGGTCGGCACAGCGTCCTGGTCGAGCCAGCTTGCGACGTGCGAGCTCCAGTCCTGAGTCTTCTGGAATATCTGCCTGGAGAAATGCTTCGGGATGCCCTGAAGATCACCCTCCGGATCGTTCATGAAGGATACTGTCCTGCCCGGCGACCAGTTCCAGAAGGTGGCGAGGGACAGGGCAATGTCGCGGGGATCCCGCACCAGATAGAGCGCCACCTGGCCAGCACTGGCTCCGTGGATCGGAATGCCCTCGCGATTGAAGCGATAGGCGTCATGGCTCTTGAAAAAACATCGATCAGCCTCGGCGCGCGCTTCGGCATCGCAAAGCCTGGGCCGCAACAGGTCCTGCTCCTCGGCGGTCAGCAGCGAGGTTTCGATAAACGATGCCTCGTCGACGATGCTGCGCGGCAAGGGCCCGGTGCCCACGGTGATCTGCTGATCCGGCGTCCACCGCGCCGCTTCGGGTTTCAGGAGATGCATCATCATCAGACGCATCCAGGTGTTGCCCGACTTCATGTAGGACGCGATCCACACGAGACCATCCGGCCCGCCGGAGGACATCACACCAGCGATTCCCAATGCGCCTTCAGGCAGGCGACGCTGCGCGGATTGTCTGCAACCGCCACCGAACGACGAAAGACATAGACGGGCACGCGGTCGACAAGTTGCGCCATCAGCGCGAATCGCTGGGAGATATCGTTGATCTGGTTTGCGAGAAGACGGCGATAGCGCTGGTGATCGAGCACGACCGCGGCCTTCCCGGCGGGCAGCAGCTCGATGATCGGATCGGCACCCTCCGGCAGGGCTTCGAGAATATAGATGGCGCGGAGCGGCAGCACGGTTTCCGCACGCTGCGCCGGAAGCTCCACATGGAATTTGTGGATCTGGCTGCGCACCGCCTTGCGGCGGTGGTCGGCCACCTCCATCCAGTCGATCACATCCTCCCACAGGCGGAACCTGCGCCCATCGGCCTGAAGAACGGGGATATCGCCGCCGAGATCCAGAGCGGAAACGTCGTCGCTCACGATTTCGCAGCCGCCGTGCAGGCAAAGGAGCGCTGCCAGCGTGGACTTGCCTGCACCCGAGGCGCCGCTGAACGCGAATACATTGCCGTTAAACGCCACTGCCGATGCGTGCAGGACCAGCCCGCCCCGCTGATAGAGCGCGATCGCGATCGCCGTTCCGATGATGAAGATCGCTGCATCGTCCAGCGCGACACCGGCAACAGGCTCGACAAGGATTTCGGTGCCGGACGTTACCAGGAAACGGACGACCCCGGGGACTTCGACCAGGAACGAGGGAGAGGCGGACTGCCAGTTCGGCCCGATCAGGACCGCGCCGTCCAGAACAGCGGGAACGCTGCCAAGCCGGATATATACATCGGCGTCTTCGCTGCCGTCGTCCTCAATACTGCCGTACAATGGGATATCCGACTGCACGCGCAAACCGGATATCCGATAATATCGCGATTCACCGACCGATACCGGCGCGGGCATGCGCATCCAGCCGGCGACCGAATGTCAGATCGGGCGAAGCGTCAGGACGCCGGGCCGGTCGTGGACGTGAATTCAGTTACCGTCCTGTATTTACCCTGAGTCTCGCGATTCAGGTCATAGCGCTCGAAGGTGGGCGTTTCCCAAGCCTTGCGATCGCCGGAAAGTGCGTTCCGCTTGGCCGGCTGGGTCTCGTGATCCATCCCAATATTCCCTCAGTTACCTCGAAGCTGCGACAGACGCCATCAACGGTGACGGGCCCCGCGTCAAGACGATATGGTGCAGTTGCGAACAAAGCTGCCATGCTACAAGGTTAAATTGTAACAACATGTTGCTCGATTCGCGTCGCGTGCGCGAATCGGAGTGCGCTCGGGACAAGCCGGACTGGTCGGGGTTCCCCGGCCGCTGTGTTCCGCTGACATCTTGCTGTTCCAGCCGGTTGGAAAACATTCTACGGCAAAAACCATGCTCGGTTTCGACATCCCGGCCCTTCGCCGTAGCGCCGGTCCGCATCACCCCGGCCGGATTGCGGCCCCACACTGCGCAATGAACCCAGCATTTCCTACGGAATCAGGGGTGCGCCTCGCTCCGCGGACGGGAATGCAATGCGCCTGATCTGCGGCATATGGCATCTCGACGGCAATCGAGCCGATCTCGCCATGCTCGACGCGATGGCGGCGGGAATGATCGCGGCGGGGCTCGCCCCCGAGGTACGCCGCTCCGTCGAAGGTAGTGTCGGTCTTGCCGTGATCGATTTTGCGGCACCGGCTTCCGGCCCCTCCGCACCCGTATCGCACAGCGGCGCCATACTGGCGGCCGATCGCCGGCTCGACGCGCCCGGGCAGCTTGCGGCATTGCTGGATTGTCCGGGCGCGGACCAGGATATCCTCATCGAAAGGGCGATCGAACGCTGGGGAAGCGACGCACCGGACCATCTGTCCGGCGACTTTTCCTTCGCCCATTGGGACGCCGAGAGAGGCCGCCTGCTGTGCGCGCGCGACATGTTCGGGGTCAGGCCCTTTTATTACGCGTGGCGCCCGGGGGAGTGTTTTGCCTTCGCATCCTTTCCGTCCGGCCTCCATGGCGGCGGGCTGGTACGGCGAACATTCAACCGCATGGCGCTGGCCCGTTACCTCGTCCAGCAGCAGAGGCCCGATGAAGCGTTGTTCACCGGCATGGCACGCCTTCCCGCCGCCCATCTTCTCGAGGTTTCGGCGAACGGCCTGTCGGTGCGGCGCTACTGGGCGCCGGATGAAGGAATTGCGGGTCGCCGGCATGTGATGCCCGACGAGGCCGCCATCGGCCTGCGCACCCGGCTCGAAGCCGCTGTCCGGAGCCGCCTGCCCCAATCGGGCGATGTTGCGGCGCATTTGAGTGGCGGGCTCGATTCCTCCGCCATTGCTACCCTGGCCGCACGCCAGCTTCACGAAAGCGGCCGACGCCTGCATGCCTGGTCGTTCCTCGACGTCCAGCGCAATGATGTCGTGCTCGACGATGAAACCGCGTTCGTTCAGGCCGTGCTGGAGCAGGAACCTGCAATCGCCTGGACCGCACTGCGTCCACCGCGCGATGATATCGACCCCGGGCCATTTCATTCCGATCTTCCGCTACCGGTCGGGCCGGACGACCCCGATTGCGCGGTCTGCGCCGGCGCGGCTGCGGCTGAAGCGCATGTCATCCTGTCTGGCTGGGGCGGAGATGAAGCCGCCACCTTCAACGGACGCGGCGCGCTGGCCGAGCTTTTCCTCAAGGGGCGATGGCGTAGGCTGGCCCGCGAATGCTCGGCGCTCAGGCGCGAACGCGGTGTGAGGATTACCGACATCCTGCGCGGAGAGGTGATCAGCTATCTGCTGCCAACCTCCTGGCACGCGGCGCGATCCCGCAAACGCAGCGACGGGCTCAGGCATCGCCTCCTGCAGTGTTTACCGAGCGACATTGCGACGGCACTCGGGAAAGATCGGGATGGCGCGCTGTCCATGGGACCGGACGGCCGGGCAAACCGTGCACGGCTGATCGGTTCGTCCCACATCGCACAGCGATGCGAGAACTGGGCGGCGCTGGGCGCGCAACACGGTGTCGCGTTCGCCTTCCCCATGCTCGACCGCCGGGTCGTGGAGTATGCTCTGTCGCTTCCCAGTGACCTGTTCCTGCGCGACGGCTGGAAAAGACGGGTATTCCGGGACGCGATGCAAGGGGTACTGCCCGACATGATCCGCAAGCGTCACACCAAGGCCACGCCCTTCCCGGCCCTTCCGTTGATCATGGCCGAGCAGAAGGAAAAGCTGGCGGCGCGGATCGACGACGTGGCGGCGAATGGCACCGTACGAGCCCTTCTCGATATCAGCACGCTGCGCGCGCAGGTCGCCGCCTTGCCCGATCCTGCAAAGATCAAGGCGGGGCTCAGCGGCAATCCGGCTCCTTCGGCTGATGCTGCTGCGCTACGCCAGGTCCTGCGCCTCGCCGCCTATGTAGCCCAGGACCGTTGATCGCGGATTCAGAACTCGGTTCATTCTCCCAACTCAGCCCAGATACTGAACGTCTCGCGATCGTGAGTTCCGACCACGGCAACGGCCTGGCCCGCCACCACATCCATCGCATCGCGAAAAGGATAGAATAAGGTCGCCCAGCAGGACGAACTGCCAGGCCCCGGCAGATTCTCGTAAACGATCTCGTCATCCATCTTCAGGCGGATCCATTGCAGCACGCCGTTGACGGGGCGGCCATCGGCGATCACCATGGCACGCTGCTCCCGGGGACGGAACGGACCACCCGAGCGAAAGTCGAATTGCATCAGATCAGCGCTCGAACTCCGAACGTCGAGGCTCGGATCGCCGACAGCATGCGGCCACACCGGGGATTCCAACAGGTTGAATCCGGACAGGTCGAATCCGTCGATAATGCCCATGCGCCGCTTTTCCAGAGCGCTGCTCCAGGCGAGCGCCACCCGGACAGTCCCCGCTTCCGGGATCATCCGACCAGCGGGTTTCAACCAGCGGGCGGATTCTTCCATGACGGCGAGACACCCTTCGCCGATCAGGTTGTTGCTGACGATCTCCGATACCAGCACATCCACAGGGCCACCCAGATCCTGCTCCACATCGAGCTCGGACGAATGCCTGGGAATCAGTCGGACACGGCCTGCAAACCCGTTGGCATCGAGAATCCGCGTCGCCGCCCCGGCGACCGCCGCATTCTGCTCACAGGTGACGACGTCCTGCGCTCCGGCACGCGCTGCCATCATCGCGAGCAACCCGGTACCCGTGCCGATATCCAGAACGCGGGATTGGAGAGTCACCGCACGGCGCAGGGCCTGGTCATAAGCCTGGTTACGGGCATGATCGCGCACGATCACGAAATGCCAGTCGGGCACCATTTCCTTGAGCAATGTTTCCGCCGCGCGCACGACAGAGGGTGCCGGCGCCATCGCGAGCACTTCGTGGACAAGTGCCGCCGCACGATCGGGCCGAGTCCCGCTCATGGCCTTCGCGATATTGACCAGAGCTCGCGGATCACCTGCTCCCTGTCGGGCAAGTATCTCAAGCGCGTCATGCATATCGGCTCTCACCATGCGCGGACCTCCAGGCGCTCCGCAAGACGAGGGTGCGCACCGTCAGCCCGTTAAGACGTTCGGTGATCCGATGCGAATGATGTTTTGCGACAAAAACATCCGATGCGTGCGCTTGAGCGGCAGGAATCGAGCGGGTGACGCAGCGTTCTTCCCGACCTTGTCCAATCCGTCGCAATATCGGTTACATTCTGATGACATTGCGATGACTCGCAGCTAATCTGCCCTGTGCTTTCAGACCCATCCCTGGTTGCGGCCCGCCGGCCCGAGCATGAGCTACGGGGTCAATGGGGCATCTACTCGGCCCGAAGCGGTCGCTGGATAGATGTCGTCTTCGCCTCGGAACGCGAGGCGGTGGACTCGATCAGAGTACTCAATGGCGAACGGAACCGCCGCGGCTGAGTTTCGACTCGCCACCAGAACCAGCCAATATTGGAAGCTTGGGCAGGCAGCTAGAGACGATGCAGGCGAAGCGGTTTGCTGTTCTCGCGCGCGATAATCCCCTTCGCTTCCAGATCCAGTTGCACGCCCTTGAGCCACCAGCCTGCCTTAGCCCCGCCCGGGAACAACGAGTCGGGCAATAACGGCAGTAGTCGCTCCTTGGCTTCCGCGACCGTCAGTCCAGGCGCAACCGCGGGAAGAACCATCAAAAGGGCATCCCGCATCGCGTGATATTTGTCCGCGTCCACCCGCACCGGTCGGTCAGGGCTGTTCGGGTTCTCCATGGCTACCGTGACGGGATTCACGGCGGTCATGAGCGCAAGCCCTGGACGGCAGGCGCGCGAAAACCCATCGCTATCCAGGCGCCGAGCAGCCTCCACATGAATTTCCCCGAATGCGTGGCGTAGTTGGGCATGTCATCCGGCAACACCACGCCGTCACGCCGATCCCGCGTCATCACGCGCATTTCGAGCGGCGGCGCGCCGGCCATTCGGTCGCGATACACGCTCAGCCAATGGCCCTTGCTGAATTCGAGGAACATCGCCGAATTGCAACAAGTCGCCACAACGCGCCGCGTCGGCGCGCCGGGCGTGAGGCGATGCTCTTCCAGCTGATCGCCACCCTTGGTGCAGCGGATTCGATCCTTCCGCTGAAGCACGAAATCCGTGCCTCCGTCGACACCAAGCACCAGCGGCGCACCAGCTAGCTGCTCGATCAGCGCGCCAGCCTTCTGACAACTCGCACAATAACAGGAGACGCTCATGATCGGCGCGCCGGTCGCTTCCAACGTCACGGCGCCGCATCGGCACGAAGCAGTCAGGGATTCGGTCCGTTTCACACTCATCGGATTCTCCGCTGGAAACCTTGCTTAGTACTGTACCGTCCAGTACCATGAGTCAATCGAGACCAAGGGCTGGAAATGATGGCGAACGCGACGGACCCGAGGGAGATCGAACCGACCAGCCGGTCGGAGCGCAAGCGCGAGCCGATCCTCGATGCAGCCACGGACATCTTCCTGCATCATGGTTATCTAGGGAGCAGCATGGACGAGGTCGCCGCGCGCGCGGCCGTCTCCAAACAAACCGTTTACAAGCACTTCTCGAGCAAGGAGGCCCTGTTCGTCGCGATCGTCAGCAGCATGACAGGCGCAGCCGGTGACAAGGTCCAGCGCGAAATCGCCGATCTGGGCGAGCAGGACGACCCGGAAAGACAGTTGCTGGCCTATGCCGAGCGACAGCTCATGGTCGTGCTGACACCACGGCTGATGCAGTTGCGCCGCCTCGTCATCGGCGAAGCAGGCCGCTTCCCCGAACTGGGCCGCGCACTCCAGGAAGGGGGGCCCGGGCGGGCCGTCGCCGGTCTCGCATCCGCTCTCGCGCGCTGGACCGATCGCGGCCTGCTTGCGATCGGCGACCCGCAGGGGGCGGCATCGCACTTCAACTGGTTGATAATGGGCGAACCGGTAAACCGGGCCATGTTTCTCGGCGATGCTGCCATCCCCGGCCCGGCAGCGTTGCGCCGCCACGCCGCGGACGGGGTACGCGTGTTCCTTGCGGCCTATGGAAACCGCACTGACGGCCCCTGAAGGTTCCGATTGGCTATCCTTGGCTAGCGCGTTGCGGGATAATCCTCACTAAACCCCGTTCTAGCATTCGTGACCTTCATCCGGCGATCCGGCCAGACCGAAACATCGAGCGAAAAGCCGCCATCCTCCCTGCCTTCCGGATTGGCGATGAAATCGGCGGGCCTGTTTACCTCCGGGCTCCTGATCGCATAGTGCAGCTGCCATATCGCAGGATGCGATGGCGCTGCGGCAACCGTCTGGAAAACCGGCGCGTCACCGCCCTTGGTCGCGCCATTGGCCATCAGCGCGACGCGCGGCTGCAGGGCCGCCAGCAACGGTGGCGTCGTGCTGAGCTGCGATCCGTGATGCGAGACCACGAGCAGATCGGCCCGCCCGAGCCGATTGACCGGGCAGACCAGCCCGATTTCCACATCCGCGGTGAGATCGGCAAGGCTGACGATCCGGGCTTTGCCGTAGCTCGCGATGACACCGATCGAGCGCGGATTCTCTTCGCCACCATTGCCCATGTCGGGCAGTCTCGGTGCGTCGCAACCCGGCGTCGGCCCGCCCGCTCCCTCAAGTGTCCGGGGCAACAGGGCGCGGTCAGCCGAGACGATGTTCAATGTCAGCGGTCCGATGGCGATCCTGTCGCCCGCCTTCACGCTTCGATGTTTCCGACCGCCGAGCAATGCCTGGTAGCGCGCGTAAAGCGATGCGATCGCATCGTGGCCCGCCACCGTACCAGCCGGCGGCATTTCCCGATTGGGGCCGTGGTCGATGATCTCGCCGACCGTCATCACTGCCAGCAGGTCCTGGATGCCACCTACGTGATCGAGATGGTAGTGAGTGATGATCAGGTAATCGATCCTGGCGATGCCCAGCGCCCTGGTCGCGGCAAGGATGCGGTTCGCGCTCGATTGCGCCAGCGGCGTGCCACGCACCCCCGCCGGCCATCCGGCGTCAAGCAATACCGATTGCCCCTGCGGCGTGACGAGCAACGTTCCGCCACCGCCCTCCATGTCGATCGACACCACGCGAAGCGGTTTCTCCCGTTGGGCAGCGGCCGGCGCGGTCGCCGGGATAGCGAGCAAGCCAGTCGACAGCATCGCAGCCAGCCCGAGCACCGAATTCCTGCCATATCGGGCAATTGTCGCTGGCATCCGCCATTCCTTTCAACTCTCCGGACCATGCACAGGCCGGCGATCGCGTCATTTCGATCAGCCTAGCTTCGAGCCATGCACATCACAATCATTGTATACAAAAAATACGATGCCTCGAAACTGACTGTCGGCCGACCGGGCCGGCCCTGCCCCCTTGGTCGACTTCGAGGAATTTCGTCCCTCCTGATCTCATCGCTGGCCAGCGTCGCCTTGCCGGTTCAGCGTTGCGAAATCTTGCATACATGATAGGAGGCCCGACGCGGCGACAGCCTCGGGAAGCCATTCCTCACTGGAGTTCATGTGACAATGCGGATGAAGCGTGGTTTCGCAGCGAGTGCTGCCACCCTGACCCTCGGCCTGATGATAGCCCATAGCCTCTCGGCACAGCCGCCGGCCGCGATGCCCGATGCCCGGGTACCGCCGCCTGGCCCCGCCCTCGATCTGATCGACAAGCAATGCAGCGCGTGCCACACCACCGCGACCGTCTTCGCCCAGCGCAAGTCCGCCGACGACTGGGCCTCGACGGTCCAGATGATGGTTGATCGCGGTGCCGAGCTGAAGCCGGAAGAGACTGACACCGTCATCGACTATCTGACAAAGAATTTCGGTAACGCACCCGCCAAGCCGGCCGCGCCCACGACCACTCCCTGAATCGAAGAGGGCGGGAACACCGGCCCGCCCTCTTCTTCCACCCCGTCCACACCCGACGCTATTTACCGATGCCCAGCGCATAGACCCGCGCGTCGTGCGACACGAGATAGACCTTCCCCAGTGCCACGACCGGCTGGCTGAAATGGGTCCAGTCCTTGATCATGTCCCTGCTCGAATAGAGCTGCTTTCCCGTCTCCGCATCGAACGCATACAGGATCATGTTGCCGACCGGCGTGGAGCGAAAGCGTGCCGAGGCAGCGGTGGCGCTGTTCAGGCGCGATCCGTCAGGCAGGGTCGGATTCTGCATCGCCTGACCGCCGGTCTGGGTCGCATAGACCACGCCGTTCGCCACCACGGGCGGATCGGGCATGATCATGTTGCCGGAAATCCATTCAGCGTTCAGCGATATCCTGTCGCCTTCGTTGACCACCTGGAACGCCATGATGCTGCCATTCGGCGACTCTCCGTCATCGCTCTTGAATGCCGGCGCGAACTTCGATCGCGGCCCCCACATGGGGAGATAGAGATATCTTTTGCCCTCGGGGTTCTCATAAGTGGTGATCGCTCCCCACACGCCCTGGCTCGGATCGGTCCCGGCCGCCGCGTCATTGCCGAGTTGCGGAGACTTGTAGAGCGGCATCTGGTGGCTCTTCGCCTGGCCTCCACCCATGTCGTTGGCGTCGAGCAGATAGAGGATACCCTCTTTCTGCGCTGTCGCGACCAGCGTCTTGCCGCCGAACGGGAAGACCACCGGGCTCGCCGAACCGGCAAGATCGTGCGCGAAGATATATTTGAAATTCTCGGGCGTGAACGAATCGGCCACGCGCGTCGCCTTCGGCGTCAGCTTCATGATCGTATCGCCCCAGCTTCCTGCGGCAGGATCATAGACTCCGTCGGAGGTCTCGAAGATCACCGTATTGCCCGGGCCGCGGGCAAGTCCGCCCCGTCCCCAAGGGGCGGCAGGGCGTCCCCCGCTCGTATAGAAGCGGGTCAGTTGAGGGCTGGCCAGGTCGCGCACGTCGATTGCGGTGACGGCTGAGGGATCGGTCATCACCGACGGCGCGGCGGGGGCAGTGCCGCGCCGCACGATCGGCGCCACCGCCGACGCCATGGCCGAACGCGGATCCTGCACTTCGCCACAGGCCCGGCCGCTGGTGGTATAGACGATGTCGTCGATAAGGTTGAGGCTCCACGCCCGCGTGAATGGCGCGACCATCTCGATCGGGGCCATGCGCTCCGCCCCGTCCCCGAGACCGAGCGCGCGCAACTTCCCGTCGCTGGGAATGAAGAAGATCAGGCCCCTCGCCTTGTCGACCACCGGCGTCGCGTTCGCCGTGTTCGGACACAGCCAGGTGGCGTTCTTCTTCGCCCTGATCGGATTGGGGAACGCCTTCTGCCACGCAATTGCGCCCGTATCGGCATCGAGCGCGAACAGGGTGTCGTCAGCGCCGAGCAGATAGATCAGGTTCCTCGGACCCTGCGGCATCGGGACGCCCGCTGCGATGATCGGCGAGGTCAGGGTGGACAGCACCACATCGGTGACCGGCGTCGACAGCTTCGTGCTCCACTGAAGCTTCAGCTTCGAGACGTTCTTCCTGTCGAGCGTACGTTCGCCACGGTTCCACGCGGTCCGCTCCTGATCATACCCCCAGGTGGTCCACTCGTTTGCCGCGACAGCGGCGGGCGCTTGAGCGGGGGCGGCTTCCTGGGCCTGCCCGGCTCCCGCAGCGGCGAGCGAAACCATCAGGGCGGGAACGAGCGTAAGAAATTTTCTGGACATCGCTGCCTCATTTTCTGCGGGTAGGGAAGATCCGAGGGCTGCCCCTCTCATGGCGACGCGAAAGCTCACCGGCGGCGTCCGCATCCGGTATACATGTTTTGATGAGCCACACAATTTTCGTTGTCAATCCCGCCGGCGAGCCTGCCAGGTGAAGGGCGACTACCCGCGCAATCGCCGACCTGGCGACCTCCCGCCCTGCCCTTCGGAACTGGTACCTCGCGCACAAGTGACTCTATAATATATTGATTGTACTTTAATATTATATCCGGAAGTGGTGACATACCGTCCCTGAAACCACGGCTGCGAACAGCAGGCACCTCCCGTTGCCGAACCTCGACCACGCTGGTTGACGACACTTCGCAGAGATGTATACAAGAATCACATAACAGAAACCGAATCCAAAACTACAGGGGATGCACGTGTCAAAGGTACTGAAGAATCTCGCCCGCGGTGGATCGAGCATCGCGCTGGGCACGGCCCTGTGCATCGTCGCGACGCCGGCATGGGCGCAGAGCACTCCCGGCGCGGAAGCGACCCAGGTGACGCCGGAGACTTCACTCCCGACCGCCGACGACCAGAGCGTGGCGGAACCGCAGCAGGATATCGTCGTCACCGGCACCAGCATCCGCGGCGTCGCGCCGATCGGATCGAACCTGGTCGCAGTCGGCGCGGAAGCGTTGCACGACACCGGAGCGCAGACGGTCACCGGCGCGCTTGCCTCGGTCCCCTCGCTTTCCGGCATCACCGGCCAGGGCAATACCTCCGCCTTCTACCAGCCAAGCATTCACCAGCTCGGCGCGAGCGCCAGCAATTCGACCCTTGTGCTGATCGACGGCCATCGCGGCCCGACCGGCGGCACCAACCACACCTTCCTCGACCCGAACATCGTGCCCAACATCATGCTCGAGCGCGTCGAGGTCCTCGCCGAGGGCGCATCGTCGATCTACGGCTCGGACGCAGTCGCCGGCGTCATCAACTTCATCACCCGCAAGCGGTATGACGGGATCCAGGCGGAAGGCTCGGTCACTCTGCGCAACGGCACCACCGGCTACAGCGCCGGCCTGCTCGCCGGCCAGACCTGGGATCGCGGCTGGGCCGTGATCGGCGCGCAATACAGCTATCAGGACAATCTGCGGAACCGCGATCGTGATTTCACCAACCCGAACCATGTCGCGCAGGGCGGCACCAATTTCCTGACGCGCAGCTGTTCGCCCGCCGGTCTTCAGCCCGGCGGCACAGGCAACATCTACTACGCACCCTATTCGACCACCTCGCTTCCCAACGCCGCATCCAGCTATCCGTGCACGAACTGGGGCGTAACCGATCTGGTCGGCTCGGAACGGCGCCAGAGCGTGATGGGCAAGGTGGGTTTCGACGTCAGCGACAAGCTGACCATCGGCCTCGACCTTCTCTATGCCCGCCGTCGCAACGATACATTGCAGGGTGCCGGCACCGTCCAGGCGACCGTATTCCGCACAGGCGCGCAGGCGAACCCCTTCTATATGAACCCGCCCGGCGTGACGGGCGCAGCGGCTGACAAGCAGACCATCACATGGGACGCGACCGACCTTGTCGGCCCGGCACATGGCCGTTCCGATTCCGACAGCATGTATGCGAACTTCACCGCGAGCTATGAGATCACCAGCGATTGGCACGCCGATTTCCTCGCCAGCGTCGGCCGCGACGAGAGCACGACCTATACCACCGGCGCGATCAACAGCAGCGTCGCGAACCTCGCCCTCAACGGCACCACCAATGGCGGCGGCAGCCTCACGGCAGTGTCCATCCCGGGCACCACGACCATCGTCACTCAATTGCCGCTCACCGCGGACAATGCGCTCGACATATGGAGCCCGGCGGGATCGACCAACCGCACTTCAGCGGCGACCATCGCCCGGCTGCTCGACAACACGAACCGCCTCCGCGCCACCAGCGGCTATCAGCAGTTCCGCGCCAGCGCGAGCGGCTCGCTGTTCGATCTGCCCGCGGGACCGATCAAGATCGCGTTCGGCGCCGAACTGCTCAAGACCCAGCTCAGCCAGTTCGTAACGCGCGCGAACAATAGCGGCCCGGCGTCGAGCGGGTCGCAGCAACTCTTCTTCCCATTCGACCGCACCGTTTATTCGGGCTTTGTCGAAATGAACCTACCGATCGTCTCACCCGACATGGACAGCTTCATCCACCGGTTCGATATCTCGGTCGCCGGCCGCTACGATCACTATGACGATTTCGGCGAGACGACGAACCCCAAAATCGGCTTCAACCTTGAACCGGTCGCCGGCCTGCGCCTGCGCGGCAACTGGTCCACCTCCTTCGTGGCTCCGCCGCTGACCATCATCGGCGACAAATTCGGCGCCTTCGGCACAGCGGGCTGGGGTGCGCAGACCAACAACATCTCAGTGCCGACCGCAGCCTATCCCGATGTCGTGAAGATCCTCCCCGGCTGCGCCGGACAGGCGCTGTGCAACATCGGCACGCTCCAGGGCATCCAGAATACCACCGGCGATCCCAAAGCGGGTCCGCAGGAAGGCAGCGGCTGGTCGCTTGGCTTCGATGTGGAGCCGTCACTGGTTTCCGGCCTGCGTGCCAGCTTCACCTATTGGAATACCAAGTTCACCGGCGGCGTGACGGGCCCGCAGCTCGCCAATGTCATCAATACCGCGTCGGCACAGTATCTGCTGACCTTCTATCCGAACTGCGCCACGCCCGCGGAGATTGCGGCAGTGACCCAGGGCATTCCCCAGACCAGCTCGGCGGCAGCGTGCACCAACTACATCTTCCACACGCTGAACACGAACTGGCTCAACCTGGATATCTCCGGCATCGATTATCAGATCGACTATGATTATCGGACCGACAATGCCGGCACCTTCAGCGTCGGACTTTCCGGCACCGAGTTCACCAAGTTCGACCAGTCGTTCGGCTCCGGCCCGAAGTACAGCGTGCTGAACACCGCCGGCAACAACGGCACCTTCCCATCGCTGAAGCGCAAGGCGCGCGCCTATCTCGGCTGGGCCGACGGTCCCTTCTCGGCCCGGTTGTTCGCCAACTATACGGGCGGCTTCCGCAACTGGTCGTCGAACACCGTTACTCCGCTCACCCGCGACGCCAACGGCAATCCGAACGGTGGTGGCGACAAGGTCAAGGCGCAGACCACCTTCGATCTCAACATGGCCTATGAGTTCAAGGGCAGCTTCCTGAACGGGACCCGGATCTCGCTGTCCGGCCTGAATATCTTCGACCAGGATCCGCCCTTCTACAATAGCGGCGCCGGTTACTACAGCCTGATCCACAATCCGTTCGGCCGCACCGTTACCCTCGCGCTGAACGTAAAATTCTAACCCGCCCTGGCCCGCCTCTCCGTTCAATCGGGGTGGCGGGTCCTTTTTGGTCTTTGGTTCGACTCTCGCGGAATGGGCGCGGTTCGCGACATACCCGGCACAGGGGCTCGGCGCGGGATACATGCCCGATACCCCGCCCTTGCGGCATCAAAAGGTGGATACATGCTGCGCAAGATCGGGCTCTTCATCCTCGCCCTGCTCCCGGCTTCGGCACTCGCGCAGGATCGCACGGACTGGCCGACCTATGGTCACGACAAGGGCGCCATGCGCCACTCGCCGCTCGATCAGATAACATCCGCCAATGTGAACGACCTACGGATCGCCTGGGTCTACCGGATGAAACCCGCCGATGCCGAAGCCGTCACAGACGCGGACGAGGCTGCTCGCCGTGCAGCCGAAGGCGCCGGCACCCAGCGGGCCGCGCAATTCGCAGGTTCCGAGATGACGCCCCTGGTCGTGGGCAACCGAATGTACATCTCCACGCCCTATTCCAGGGTCGCCGCGCTCGATGCGACCACCGGCAGGGAGATCTGGGTCCGCGAAATCCCGGGCCCGGGCCAGCCCTCGCTGCGCGGCGTCGAATATTGGGCTGGCGACGGCAAGACCGGGCCACGGCTCTTCTTCGGCACGCGCGATGGCCGGCTGATCGGGCTCGATGCGGCAACCGGCGCCTATGCCCCCGGTTTCGGCGAGAACGGCGTCGTCAACCTGAAGACCGACGAGATCATGAACGGGTCGCCTTCAGCACCCTATGGCATGACGTCCCCGCCGATCGTCTACAGGAACCTGATCATCACCGGCTCCTCGGTGCAGGAGAACCCGGCGCTCGGCGCGCGCGGCGACGTCCGCGCCTGGGACGCGCGTACCGGCAAGCTCGTCTGGACCTTCCACACCGTGCCCCGCAAGGGCGAGAACGGCTACGAGACATGGGCACCCGGCAGCACGGAAAAGCGCTCCGGCGTCAATGTCTGGGGCTTCATGAGCCTCGATGCGAAACGCGGCATCGTCTATCTGCCCATCGGCGCGCCGACGCATGACCGTTATGGCGGCGACCGGCACGGCGACAACCTGTTCAGCAGCGCGCTGGTCGCGGCCGATGCCGCCACCGGCAGCTATCTCTGGCACTTCCAGGTCGTGCATCACGACATCTGGGACATCGACCTCGAATCGGCGCCGTTGCTGTTCGATGCCAAGGTCAGCGGCAAGACTGTCCCGGCCGTCGCGGTGGTCGCGAAGAATGCGCTGCTGTTCTTGCTCGACCGGGTGACCGGCAAGCCGATCCACCCGGTCGAGGAGCGCCCGGTCCCAGCCAGCACTGTGCCGGGCGAACTCACTGCGCCGACTCAGCCATTTCCGATCACCCCACCGCTCGCACGAACCACCTTCTCGATCGAGAAGGACATTGCCGATGTCACGCCCGAGTTGAAAAGCTGGTGCGAGAACTGGATCAGGAGCAACAATATGGCGGAGGGGGCCCAGTATCAGCCGATGCTGCCGGACCGCCCGCTGATCGTCTTCCCGGGCACCGAGGGCGGTGCCAACTGGGGCGGCGCGACGTTCGATCCCAAGACCGGCTGGCTCTTCGTCAACACCAACAATTTCGGCCAGGTCACGACCCTGGTGAAGACCGACGGACCAGTCGCCTGGATGCCGGGCGGCGTCGGCGGACGATTCCAGCAACCCGGCACCGGCCTGATGTGCCAGCGCCCGCCCTGGGGTCAACTCAGCGCCGTCGATACCGCGACCGGCAGGATTGTCTGGCAAAGCACGCTCGGCGTGACCGACAGCCTGCCCGAGGGCCTGCGCAACACCGGCCGCCACGGCACCGGCGGCGCGATCACCACCGCGGGCGGCCTGATCTTCATCGGCTCGACCGACGACTCCCGCTTCCGCGCCTTCGAGACGAAGACGGGGAAGGAAATATGGACCCACAGGCTCGAAGCCTCGGCTCATGCCACGCCGATTTCCTATCGTGGCGCTGACGGGCGCCAATATGTCGCGGTGGTCTCGACCGGCGGCAGCTACCACAACAGTCCACGGACAAGCGATACACTGACCGCGTTCGCCCTGCCCTGAGAACCCTCCGACGCCCGGGTCTCGATCGACGGCAAAGTCGGGAGCACCCCGATGATCAGCCATATTCTCAGGCTTCAGGGCTGGAGGCGTGACCCGACAGGCCGAGGCGTTAAAATGCCTCCGAAAACCGTTGAATTCCTTGCCTAGTGTCTTGCCCCTGTAACAGGACGCGCGTATCAGTTAAGAATAAGTCGCAAAAAGCGACAGCGCTAAAAAGGGGTCTCAGGAAGGATGTACCATGAGCTTCGCCCCAGCCGCGCCCACCGCCCCCGCCCAATCCGTTACCTCGGCGATTCTTGAGGCGGTCCGAAGCTGGCGCATCGCGCGCGACACCGGCAATTCAATCCAGCCTGCGCTCTACGCTCCCCTGGAAACGCGCGGCTATGGCCTGCTCGCCCCGGTACTCGATGGTCTGCTGACCCTGTTCGAGGCTGCCTCGCGCCGGCGCTTCGATGCGGGTGCCCCGTCGGACAGTACAATCACCGGTGACGAGCATCGTCTGCTCGATCTGCTGGAAGGCGATGACATCATACCGCCTGCCGACCAGTTCAGGCCGGACCTCGTATCGGCGATGCGAGTCGCAGTGCGGTCGGCCCGCGTGATGCTTCACTCGATGATCCGGCCGGAGATCATGGCGACAGCGTGATTCTCCCGTCGTTCGTGCGTGCATCCCCGCGCTATTTCCTATAGGATTCGATATCGAGCGGCGCGACAGTCGCCGATATGGAACGGGAGACATGCATGCGGGCCATCGCCACCTTCAGCCTGATCGGCGCGCTTGCGCTGTCCACCGGACAGGTTTCAGCGCAGACGTCGACCGGTCCCGCCATTCCGGCGGCGACTGCCAGGCCGCCGGTCGGCCAGGGTGAAAATGGCGACTGGGCGTTTATCGGCCGTTACCGCGAAGCCAACCAGCCATTGCTTGCTGCCGCCGATCCAAAGCGCGTGGTGTTCATGGGCGACTCCATCACTCAAGGCTGGGCTGAGCAACCCTTCGTCAAGGGCAACGCCCATTTCGTCGGGCGCGGCATTTCCGGCCAGACCACGCCACAGATGCTCGTCCGCTTCCGCAGCGACGTGGTCGCGCTGAAGCCGGCGGTCGTTCACATCATGGGCGGCACCAACGATGTCGCGCAGAACACTGGCCCGACGACGCCCGAGGAGACGGAAGGCTATATCACCGGCATGGTCGAGATCGCGCGCGCCAACGGCATCAAGGTGGTCCTCGCCTCGATCCCGCCAGCGCTCGATTTCCCGTGGCGCAAGGACCTGTCGCCCGGCCCCAAGATCAAGGCGCTCAACGCCTGGCTGAAGGATTATGCGGCGCGGAAGCACCTGGTCTATGTCGACTACTGGCCGGCCATCGCCACCCCGGAGGGCGGGATGAAGTCCGGCTATTCGCACGACGGCGTCCATCCCAATGCGGAAGCCTTTGCGGCGATGGCGCCGCTTGCCCAGGCAGCGATCGACAAGGCGATCCGGGGGAAATAGCCCCCTTCCTAGGGCGCCTTCCAGCCGATCTGCCGGTCGGCCCAGGCGATGAAGTATTTCATGTTCGGCGCGTCGGTATGCCCGCCGTCATGCTGGCGCCAGGCAAGCTGGCCGTCGAGCATGTCGGTCAGCACCGGCGGCATGCTGGCAGTGCGATAGTCGTTGCCGACGCCCAGGTCCTTCGCGCCGAGCAGCGTCCAGACCTGCCCGGCCGCAACGGTCGCCATATAGCTGCCCTGCTGGTCGAGCCAGTTGGCATCCCCCTTCTCCGGTACTCCATAGCTGATGAAGGTCGGTCGCGGCGCGCACAGCGCGATCAGTTCATGGGAATCGACCGGGATGTCGCCGGGCGTCCTTGCGCCGAAGCTTGCCTGCGACGCGCCGTATTTCAGGAAATTGCCCGCCATCCAGTGATAGCCGCCGGTCCCGGTGAGATTCTCCACCGCTTCCCCGAAATTGCGACGGTGCGGCTTGGCGCCGCCTTCGCCCGACGATCCGACCAGCACCATCGCGAACCGCTGGTCGAAGGCCATGGCGACCAGCGCCGCCTTGCCGTAGCGCGACACCCCCTCGATCCCGACACGCTTCGCATCCACACCGGGCACGGTCTCGAGATAGTCGAGCGCCCGGCTCGCGCCCCAGCCCCACGCCCGAAGCGCGCCCCAATCGTCGGGCTTGCGCGGCTGGCCCTTGTTGATGAGTCCGATGATCCCGCTGCGCAGGCCGGCCCCATTATCGGCCTGGATGCTTGCCGTATCGACCAGCGCCACGCCCCAGCCAGCCGCGACCAGGATGGAGATGCGTTCGTCATTCGGCGGCGCGGGAAAGAAACCCGGCGGGCTGACGAACACAAAACCGGGATGCGCCTGGAACGCGGCCGCCAGCGACGGATCGCGCGCCACGAGATCAGCCTTCATCGCCGCGTCGATCCGCGCCGCCTCCTCGGCGGTCGGCTGGCTCGGCGCCGGATAGCGCGCGGGCGCGAACATCATCAGCACCGGCACCGGCCCGGCTGTTTCGGCCGGCAGCACCAGGGTCACCTTGATGCCGACATCGACTGCGGGATAGGCGCTGTTGTCGACCCGGCCGACCAGCTGTTTCGCGACCATGCGCCTGCCACCGATATATTCATTGTCGGTGCTGGCGACCGACCAGACCACCCTGGGCATATTGGCCGGGACGCGCCCCACCACGTCGCGCTCGAACGCCTCGACGATCTCTGGCCGGCGCTGCTTCCACCAGCCATCGGGAGTAGAGACTTTCCTGCCATTGTTCAGCGTGAGGATCTCGGGCCAGTCGGGAAAGGGGTTCGCCTTGGCTGGATCGTAATTGGCCGGATTGGGTCCGTCGGGCTGGCCGCTATGGCCTGGACGCAATGCCTTGATGCCAAGCTGGTCCATCATGTTCCGATGATCCTGCTCGGCGGTCCAGGGTGCTGTCGCTCGCTGCTGCGACAGAGCCGGGGTCAGTCCCGACATCGCCACGCCGGACAGCATGGCAAGAGCGCAGCACGAGCGCAGCAACGCGAATTTCATGGCACTCCCCTCCCGAACGGGCGCCCGAACGCCTCGCATCCTATATGATATATAAACAAAAGGTGCTTGCCAATCGACTTTGTTAGCGGTCCCAGATCAGAGCGCAGCCATGAAAAAGTCGAGTATCGCAATGTTCTCTAACGGCTTTGTCCCGGCATCGCGACCTGCGAACACTTCACTCCCGACGGCCCGAGGGTTGTTGCCGCCGCCTTGCCCCTCCCCCTCACCGTCCCGCCACGCTATGCGGGATGAAACGAGGAGGATGCCAATGCCGCTTTACGCCATCGACGGAAAACAGCCCGTGGTCGGAACCGATGTCTGGGTCGCCCCCAGCGCGGACGTGATCGGCGACGCACGCCTCGCTGATGGATCGAGCGTCTGGTTCGGGGCGGTGATCCGGGCTGACAATACGCCGATCATCGTCGGCACCCGCAGCAACATCCAGGAAAGCGCCATGTGCCATTCCGATCCCGGCGCGCCGCTGACGATCGGCGCCGACTGCACCATCGGCCACCACGCCATCCTCCATGGCTGCACCATCGGCGACAATGTGCTGATCGGGATGGGTGCGATCGTGCTGAACCGCGCGGTGATCGGCGACGGCTGCATCGTCGGCGCGGGCGCGCTGGTGACCGAGGGCAAGGTCTTCGAGCCCAACAGCCTGATCGTCGGCAGCCCGGCCAGGGCGATCCGCACACTGGACGAGAATGCCGCGGTGATGCTCAAGGCGTCCGCCCAGCATTATGTCGACAAGGGCAAGGCCTATGCCGAAGGGCTGACCAGGGTCGGTTGACCGACCTCGCGAGCCCAGCGCGTTATTGAGTCGGGTAGTTCGGCGCCTCGCGCGTAATGGTCACGTCATGGACGTGGCTCTCGCGCAGGCCGGCACCGGTGATCTGGATGAAGCGGGCCCGCTTCTGCAGATCAGGTATCGTCGCCGACCCGGTATAACCCATCGCAGCGCGCACGCCGCCGACGAGCTGGTGGATCACGTCGCGCGCCGCCCCCTTGTAGGCCACCTGGCCCTCGATCCCCTCGGGAACGAGCTTGAGCTGGTCCTTGATATCCTGCTGGAAATAGCGGTCGGCGGATCCGCGCGCCATCGCGCCGACCGAGCCCATGCCGCGATAGGATTTGTACGAGCGGCCCTGGTAGAGGAATGTCTCGCCCGGCGCTTCCTCGGTGCCCGCCAGCAGCGACCCGATCATCACCGTTGAGGCGCCGGCGGCGATCGCCTTGGCCATGTCGCCCGAGGTGCGGATGCCGCCATCGGCAATCACCGGCACGCCCGACTTCGCGGCTTCCTCGGCGCAATCCATCACGGCGGTGAGCTGCGGCACGCCGACGCCCGCGACGACGCGGGTCGTGCAGATCGAGCCGGGGCCGATGCCGACCTTGATCCCGTCAGCGCCTGCATCGATCAGCGCCCGCGTCGCCTCAGCGGTCGCGACGTTGCCGGCAATCACCTGAACTGAATTGGAGATACGCTTGGCGCGCTCGACCGCGCGGGCCACGTCGCGGTTATGCCCGTGCGCTGTATCGATCACGATCAGGTCGAGCTCGGCGTCGATCAACGCCTCGGTGCGCTCGAACCCCTTGTCCCCGACCGTGCTGGCAGCCGCGACGCGCAGACGGCCGGTCTCGTCCTTGGTCGCGTTCGGATACATCACCGCCTTTTCGATATCCTTGACGGTGATCAGGCCGATGCAGCGATAGGCGTCGTCGACGACGAGCAGCTTTTCGATGCGGCGCTGGTGGAGCATGCGGCGTGCCTCCTCCTGATCGACGCCGGGTGACACCGTCGCGAGATTTTCGTGGGTCATCAGCTCGGCGACCGGCTGGTGCGGGTTGCCCGCGAACCGCACGTCGCGGTTGGTGAGGATGCCGACGAGCTTGCCGTTCTTCTCGGTCACCGGGATGCCGCTGATCTTGTGATAGGCCATCAGCGCCTGCGCCTCGGCGAGAGTCGCCTCCGGCGTGATCGTGATCGGATTGACCACCATGCCCGATTCATACCGCTTCACGGCACGGACGGCGGCGACCTGTTCCTCGATCGTCATGTTGCGATGAAGCACCCCGATGCCGCCAAGCTGCGCCATGACGATCGCCATGTCGGCCTCGGTCACGGTATCCATCGCGGCGGAGATGACCGGGATATTGAGCGCGATGCCACGGCTCAGGCGAGTCGCCGTGTTGGTCTGGCTGGGGACGATGTCGGATTCCGCCGGGTACAGAAGTACGTCGTCGAAGGTGAGGCCGAGGCGAATATCCATGGGGTGCCAGATTCCTGCGGGGGGCGAGTCGTGGCGGTCCATGTAAACAAAGGCCCTTCGCGACGCTAGAGTGCGCACTGGCCGTGTCGCATTTCGCTATAACGCCCCTGCCAATCTGCTAATCTGCACGCGTCGGCCGCGCCCCTCGCGGCCATATTCGGGGGTTCGTACCATGACTCTCACGCTTGCCGGCCTGGTTCTGGTCGTCGTCATTTTCTATTTCATGACCAGCATCAAGGTGGTCCGTCAGGGTTATCAGTACACGATCGAGCATTTCGGCCGCTTCACCACGGTCGCGCGGCCGGGCCTGAATTTCTATCCGGCCTTCTTCTATCGCGTCGGCCGGCGCGTGAACATGATGGAGCAGGTGCTCGACATTCCGGGCCAGGAGATCATCACCAAGGACAATGCGATGGTCGCGGTCGACGGCGTCGTGTTCTTCCAGGTGCTCGACGCGGCCAAGGCAGCCTATGAGGTGAGCGACCTGTATCTCGCGATCATGCAGCTCTCGACCACCAACCTGCGCACCGTGATGGGCTCGATGGACCTCGACGAGACGCTGTCGAAGCGCGACGAGATCAATACGCGGCTGCTCCAGGTGGTCGATCAGGCGACCGAGGCCTGGGGCGTGAAGATCACCCGCGTCGAACTGAAGGACATTCGTCCGCCGGCCGACATCGTCAACGCCATGACCCGCCAGATGAAGGCCGAGCGCGAGAAGCGCGCGACCATCCTCGAATCCGAGGCGGCGCGGCAGAACGAGATCAACCGCGCCGAGGGCCTGAAGCAGGCGCAGATCCTCGAAGCCGAAGGGCGGAAGGAAGCGGCGTTCCGCGACGCCGAGGCGCGCGAGCGCTCCGCCCAGGCGGAAGCGTCCGCGACCAAGATGGTGTCGGATGCGATCGAAGCAGGCAGCAGCCAGTCGCTCAATTATTTCATCGCGCAGAAATATGTCGAGGCGGTGGGCAAGTTCGCCACCTCGCCGAACGCGAAGACGATCCTCTTCCCGGTCGAGGCGACCCAGTTGATCGGCACTCTCGGCGGCATCGGCGAACTGGCGCGCGACGCGCTGGGCGGCGACCGTTCGCCACCCGCGGCGCCGCGCCCGCCGGTTCGCCCGCGCGGCCCGTTCGAGGGAGGCCAGCCATGAGCTTTCTCGGCTTCATATGGAGCCATGGCGCGCTCTGGCTCGCCGCGGCGCTCGTGCTGGCGATCGCCGAGCTGATCGCGCCGGGTTTCTTCATGATCTTCCTTGCGGCGGGCGCTGCCTTGACCGGCTTTGCGGTTCTCGCGCTGCCTGGCCTCCCTGTGCTGGTCCAGGCGCTGCTGTTCGCAGTCTTTACCGCCGTCGCGGTCGGCCTCGGCCGACGCTGGTATCACCAGAGCGAAGTCCCGACCGAGGATCCACAGCTCAACGACCGCACCTCACGCCTGATCGGAACGACGGCTGAGGTCTGCGATGCGATCACTGCCGGTGAAGGCCGGGTGAAGGTTGGCGATGGCGCGTGGAAAGCCCGTGGCCCGGACGTCGCGGCTGGCGCAGTCGTCCGGATCATCGGAGCCTCGGGGAGCGTGCTGCTGGTCGAGCCGGCCTGACGACCGGCCCTCCCCGGACTCAGCTCTTGCCGAACAGTCCCTTGGCGAAACCGGCAATCTCGTTCATCGGATTGCCGTCGCCGTCCTGGTCGAGCATGCCACCGACCTTGCCGAGCATACCCGATCCCTGCAACAGGCCGGCGAACTGACCAAGCGCGCCTTCGCCCCCGATATGGCCGACGATCTGCTGGAGAACATCGGTCGGCAGGCCGGTCGAGGAAGCTGCGGTATCGACCGTGTCAGTCGGGGCGGCATGCGCCTGACCGAGCGCCACCACGGCGCTTTCGACCTGTTCGGGGCTCAGACCGACCTTGGCCGCGAGGTTCGTGATATCGACATTCTGGGTTACCTGTCCGAGCAGTCCGTCGAGCATTCCCATGATGTGTGTTCCTCAGGCCATGTGGAAGAGGATTCAATCTATCACAGGGTTGGAAGCGGCGCGAGGTCGGGCGGCAGGAATTTGCGCCGGGCCGCTACCGAAAACAGACGGTCCCTGCTGTAGAAGCCAAGCGGCCAGTCGCGCCCGCCGATCGGGCTCGCCAGCAGCGCGTTGACTGAGTCGACCAGGGCCTCGTTCGTGCCCCGCGCCATGAGGTGACAGCGGATTCCGGCAACGAACACCTGCGTGATCGTGTCGTGATAGCCGTTCATGTCGTCGTTCACCCCGCCGACGCTCTCATTATAGCGGGAGATGATCCCTGCGATCTCCGCATCGACATTCACATCGGGGCGGTCGCGGATCAGCCAGAGCGTCGCGGCAAGATGCCCTTCGTGAGTCCAGTCTGCCCGCGGCAAGGTGCTCGCAAGCAGCCCCTCCCCGATCCGGCGGATCGCGGCGTCGTCGGCGAAGGGGCGGTACGGGAGGTCGGTCATCGATCGGGCTCTTTCATTGGCCCGATCGATGACCGGGCAGATCAGGCGGTTTCGGCGGTCCTGGGGGCGGCTTGGCGAACGCCCTCGTCCACATCGTCAGCGAATTGAGCGAAATTCTCGACGAACAGGTCGACCAGCCTGGCGGCCGTGGCGTCATAGTCCGCCTTGTTCGACCAGGTCTCGCGCGGATCGAGGATCGCGCTGTCGACACCCGGTACGCTCACCGGCACCTTGAAGCCGAAATTCGGATCGGTGCGGAACTCGGCATTGTTCAGGCTGCCATCCAGGGCGGCGTTGAGCAGCGCGCGGGTCGCCTTGATCGGCATGCGGCGGCCGATGCCATATTTGCCACCGGTCCAGCCGGTGTTGACCAGCCAGCAATCCACGCCCCCCTTGGCGATCCGCTCCTTGAGCAGATTGCCATAGACCGACGGGTGACGCGCCATGAACGGCGCGCCGAAGCAGGTCGAGAAGGTCGCGTCGGGCTCCGTCACGCCGATCTCGGTACCGGCGACACGCGCGGTATAGCCGGAAAGGAAGTGGTACATCGCCTGATCGGGCGTCAGTTTCGAGATCGGCGGCAGGATGCCATAGGCGTCGGCGGTCAACATCACAATGTTGCGCGGTACCGGCCCCATATTCTCTTCCGAGGCATTGGGGATGAAGTCGATCGGATAGGCGCCACGACTGTTCTCGGCGAGGCTGGCGTCGTCAAGGTCGAGCTGGCGCGTGACCTGGTCCATCACGACATTCTCGAGCACCGTGCCGAAACGCTTGGTGGTCGCGAAGATCTCCGGCTCGGCATCGGCCGAAAGGCGGATCATCTTCGCGTAGCAGCCGCCCTCGAAATTGAAGACCGCGGTATCCGACCAGCCATGCTCGTCGTCGCCGATCAGCGTGCGGCTTGCGTCGGCCGACAGCGTCGTCTTGCCGGTGCCCGAAAGGCCGAAGAACACCGCCGTGTCGCCGTTCGGGCCGATATTGGCCGAGCAATGCATCGGCATCACGCCGGTCGGCGGCAGGAGATAGTTAAGCAGGCTGAACACCGACTTCTTCATCTCGCCGGCATAGCGGGTGCCGCCGATCAGGATCAGCTTGTCGGTGAAATTGACCGCGATCACGGTCTCGCTGCGGCAGCCGTGCCGTTCCGGATTGGCGCGGAAGCTCGGCAGGTCGATGATCGTGTACTCGGCCTCGAAGCCGCGAAGTTCGCTCTCTTCCGGGCGCACCAGCATCGTCCGGATGAAGCTGTTGTGCCAGGCGAGCTCGGTCACGACGCGGACGCGGACACGGTGCTCGGGCTGCGAACCGCCGAACAGGTCCTGGATGAACAGGTCTTCCTTGTCCTTCAGCGCTGCCAGGAAATCCGCCTTGAGCGTGGCGAAATGCTCGGGCGTCATCGACTTGTTGCTCTTGCCCCACCAGACGGTGCTCTCGGTCTCGGCATCGCGGACGATGAACTTGTCCTGCGCCGAACGGCCGGTGTGCTGGCCGGTCTCGACGACCAACGGCCCGTCGGCTGAAAGCTTGCCTTCGCCGCGCGCGACGGCCGCTTCGATCAGCCGGGCTGTAACCAGATTCCAGTGCAGGGTGGCGCGTGTCTCAATGCCTTGCGCTTCGAGGCCTGCGTCGGGAATACGATCGCTCACGGTCCTTGCTCTCCTGAAATTGGGCGCGCGGTCGATGCCGCAGTTGAATGCCGGAATGTGAGTCGCGCATATCGCCACGGACGGGCAAATGTCCAGTCGAGACAATCGAATGCCGCATTGAGTTGAGCGCTGCGCCGGTTTGGACTACCTCACGCGTAACAGCACAAGGGTTGCACCGCCGATGACGGCTTCGATCGCGCTCGTCGACGACGACCGCAATATCCTCACCTCCGTTTCGATCGCCCTCCAGGCCGAGGGCTTCGTCACGCGTGTCTATTCGGACGGCGAGACGGCGCTGAAGGCGCTAATCGAGAATCCGCCGGATCTCGCGATCTTCGACATCAAGATGCCGCGCATGGACGGGCTCGAGCTGCTGCGCCGGTTGCGCGAGAAGAGCACCACTCCGGTGATCTTCCTCACATCGAAGGACGACGAGCTCGACGAGGCGCTCGGCCTGGCGATGGGGGCGGACGACTATATCTCCAAGCCCTTCTCCCACCGGCTGCTGATCGCCCGGATCCGCGCGATCCTGCGCCGCTCGGAGCTTGCCGTCGCCGGCACAGGCGGCGAGGAGGAAAGCCCCGGCGGCACGCTGGTCCGCGGGCGGCTGGCGATGGATACCGCCCGGCACCGGGTCACCTGGAACGGTGCCGGCGTGACGCTGACCGTTACCGAATTCCTGATCCTGGAGACTCTCGCCCAGCGACCGGGCATCGTGAAGACCCGCAACCAGCTGATGGACGCGGCCTATCATGACGACATCTATGTCGACGATCGCACGATCGACAGCCATATCAAACGCGTGCGTCGCAAGTTCAGGCAGATCGACCCCGAGTTCGATGCCATAGAGACCTTATATGGCGCGGGTTACCGATTCTCCGAGGAATGACGACCGCGAGCTGACGCTTCGCTGGTCCGGGCAGGTATCGCTTACCCCGCGCATCCTCGCGGTCAACATCATCGCGCTGGCAATGCTGGCGGGCGGTTTCTTCTACCTCGACAGCTATCGCAGCCGGCTGGTCGACAGCCGCGTCGCCCAGGCAAGCCGCGAGGCGCGCCTGATCGCCGAGGCGATGGGCTCGGTCACCCCGGAACGCCACAATCTCCTCGCGCTCCGGCTCGCGCGCGATACCGGCGCCCGGATCCGGCTGTACGATGCCAAGGGCAAGCTGATCACCGACACGCGCGCCCTGGGGCTGCGCAATTTCATCCTGCGCGATCCTGACAAGGAGAACTGGCAGCAGGATACCGCGAGATTCCTCGACGCAGTGATCGACACCGTGGTCGGCGCGCCCCGCGCACCCTTGTATCGGGAGCGTGCGGAGGGCCTGGAATGGCCCGACGTCCACACAGCGCGCAGCACCGAAAGCGCTACTGCCACGGTGTGGCGCGCGCCCGATCGCACACCCGTCATCACCGCCGCCGCTGCATTGCCGACGGGCGGCGTGGTGATGACCACCGTCAACGCCCGCGACATCACCCAGACCGTGCGGGTCGAGCGCTTCCGCCTGGGGGTGGTGCTGGCGATCGTATCGGTCGTCTCGATCCTGCTTTCCCTGTTCCTCGCACGGACGATCGTGCGCCCCTTGCGGCGCCTTGCCCGCGCCGCCGTCCGCGTACGGCTCGGGCGTGCCCGCGAGGTGGTGGTGCCCCGCCTGCCCTCGCGCCGCGATGAGCTGGGCATGCTCGCCCGCGCGTTATCGGACATGAGCCTGGCGCTGCGCGCCCGGATCGACGCGACCGAAGCCTTCGCCGCCGATGTGACTCACGAGATGAAGAACCCCCTCGCCTCGCTTCGGTCGGCGGTCGAGGGCCTCAGCTCGGTCAAGGACCCGGAATTGCAGGAAAGGCTACTGGCGATCGTGCGCGACGACGTGCACCGTCTCGACCGGCTGATCACCGACATCTCCGAGGCATCGCGCCTCGACGCGCAGCTCAGCCGGGCCAAGTTCGAGGATGTCGATGTCGGTGCGATGATCGGCGCCCTGCTCGATCAGCGAGCCGAGCGCGGCGTCGAGCGGGACATCCAGATCCGTTTCGACCATCGCCCCGGCGAGGCGCTGGTCGCGATGGGCGAAGGCGCGCGGCTTGAACGCGTGTTCGAGAATCTGATCGAGAACGCCGTCTCCTTCTCGCCGGATGGCGGCCTGATCGTGGTCTCGGCAGGTCGCGACGACGACGAGTTGGTCGTACGCGTCGAGGACGAAGGCCCTGGCGTGCCCGAGGAAGCGCGCGAACAGGTGTTCAGCCGTTTCCAGTCGCTGCGGCCCGATGGCGAGGAGTTCGGCAAGCATAGCGGGCTGGGGCTCGCCATCGCCCGGACCATCGTGGAAGGTCATCAGGGCATCATTGCGGTCGAATCGCGCGAGGATCGGCTGAGCGGGGCGCGATTCGTCGTCCGCCTTCCTATATCGGACCGGCGATGAGCGAGACGATCCATGCCTCGACCGTAGCGATCGGCGGTCATGCCGTGTTGATCGAAGGCCCCTCCGGGTCAGGTAAATCCGACCTGGCCTTGCGGCTGATCGATCGCGGCGGGGTGCTGGTGAGCGACGATTATACCGTGCTGACGCCAGGCGACGGCGTTCTCTCGGCAAGTGCGCCCGCCACCATCGCGGGCCGGCTCGAAGTGCGCGGGATCGGGATCATCTCCGTTACCCATGTCGAGCGCGCGCCGGTCACACTGCTCGTACGGCTCTCCACCGAGGTGGAACGCATGCCGGAAGCCGAGTCGCGCTCTATCGAAGGAATCGCCATTCCCATGATCGCGATCGATCCGCGCGCGGCATCCGCACCGATCAAGGTGGAACTTGCCCTCAGTCGCCTGCTAGAGCGCGCGCCATGAAGCGCGACCCCAAGGATATCTTGCTCGTCACCGGCATGTCCGGCGCGGGCAAATCGACCGTATTGCGGACGCTCGAGGATCTCGGCTGGGAAGTGGTGGACAATCTGCCGCTGCTCCTGCTCGACCGGCTGCTCGGCGCACCGCTGCCGGAGGGCGCCGAGCGCTCGTCGCAGCCGCTCGCGCTTGGCATCGGCGCCCGCACCCGCGACTTCGATCCCGACCGAATCGTGAAACGGATCAAGAAGCTTCGCGAGGAACATGGCCATGATATCGGCATCCTGTTCCTCGACTGCTCCGGCGGCGAGCTTGAGCGCCGTTATTCGGAAACGCGCCGGCGCCATCCGCTGGCGCTCGATCGGCCCGCCTCAGACGGCATTGCGCGCGAACGCGAACTGCTCGCCCCGCTGCGCCGCTGGGCGAACCGGCTGATCGATACGACCAATCTCACCGGCAACGAACTGGCGCAGCAGGTTCGCTCGACCTTCTCCGGCGAGGGTCTTGGCGAACCGACCCTGTCGGTGACATCGTTCGGCTACGCCCGCGGCCTGCCCCGCAATGCCGACCTGGTGTTCGACATGCGTTTCCTGCGCAACCCGCATTGGGACGAAGCCCTGCGTCCCGGAACGGGGCTGGACAAGGACGTCAGCGCCTATGTCGTGGCGGACCCGGCCTATGATACCGCGATGGAGCAGATCGAGTCGCTGCTGCTCGTCCTGCTGCCGCGCTATCGGGCCGAGGGAAAATCCTATGTCACCATCGCGTTCGGCTGCACCGGCGGGCGGCACCGTTCGGTACACGTGGCAGAGCGTGTTGCTGCACGGTTGCGCAACGAAGGATTTTCGCCCACGGTCGCGCACCGCGATCTCGCTGCTGCGCCGCAGGACTCGCTCGAGGGTGTGGCAGAAAATGCCCAAGGGGACGGTCTTTCAGTGATTGAAACTGCTATGAAAGAGTCGGGGCAATGATCGGCCTGGTTCTGGTGACGCACGGACGCCTCGCCGAGGAATTCGTGACTGCGATGGAGCATGTCGTCGGCAAGCAGGAGCGGATCGCGACGATCGCGATCGGCCCCGATGACGACATGGAGGCGCGCCGCGCCGACATCGCCAAGGCGATCGCCGCGGTCGATACCGGTCGCGGCGTGATCGTACTGACCGACCTGTTCGGCGGCACGCCCTCCAATCTCGCCATCTCGCTGATGGAGCGCGGGCGTATCGAGGTGATCGCCGGCATCAACCTGCCGATGCTGATCAGGCTCGAATCGGCGCGCAAGGCGATGAAGGTGGTCGATGCCGTCGCCGCCGCGCGCGAGGCAGGCCGCAAATATATCTCGGTTGCCTCCGAAGTGCTTGGCGAGGCTGCCGCCTGATGCAGGTCAGCCGCACGGTTCTCATCACCAACAAGCGCGGGCTCCACGCCCGGGCAAGCGCCAAGTTCGTCACCCTCGCGTCGACCCAGCCGGTCGAGGTCGCGGTGGAAAAGGACGGCGCCGGCAGCGTGACCGGCACCTCGATCATGGGCCTGATGATGCTGGGCGCGGCGATGGGCGATTCGATCGTCATCAGCGCCGAGGGCGACGGCGCGGAACAGGCTGTCGGTGCGCTATGCGAGCTGGTGGAAGCGAAATTCGGAGAGGATTGACCTTCTTCCTCCCCTCCCGTTTACGGGAGAAGCTGGGGGTGAGCGCTCGCTCGCCGCGACTATGCCGTTTGAGGAAACCGGGAGCCCATCCCCGGCCCCTCCCGCAAGCGGGAGGGGGGTAGATAACATGCCCCGCGAGATCACCGCCTATTCCAACCCGCTCATCAAGCGCGTCCGTGCGCTTCGCGAGAAGAGGCACCGGCGCGAGGAAGGCCTGTTCCTCGCCGAGGGCCTGCGCATCCTGACCGAGGCCCGCGAGAGCGGGCGCCTGCCCGAATATCTTTTCTTCGCCCGCGACAGCGCAGGCCACCCTCTCGTCCGCGCCCTGATCGCCGATGTCGAGGTAGTCGGGGGCGAAGCGATCGAGACGGTACCTGACATCCTCTCCAAGCTCTCCGGCAAGGATAATCCGCAGGCCGTGGTCGGCGTGTTCGCGGAATTCGCGACGTCGCTGGAGGGGCTTGACCGGAGCAGCGCCGCAATCTGGCTGGTTGCCGAACGGCTGCGTGATCCGGGCAATCTCGGCACCATCCTGCGTACCGGAGACGCGGTCGGCGCCGGCGGCCTGATCCTGATCGGCGAGTGCGTCGATCCCTTCTCGGTCGAGGCGGTACGCGCCAGCATGGGTGCGCTGTTCACCGTGCCGATCGTCCAGGCCGGCTGGACCGAGTTCCTCCCCTGGCTCCGCACGGGTCCCGGGCAACTGGTGGGGCTGAGCCTCGACACCGATCACGACTACCGTGCCGCGGCCTACACCTCCCCGACCTTCCTGCTGACCGGCAACGAGGCGCAGGGCATGCCGGCTGAATACGCCGCCGAATGCGACCTGCTGGTGAAGATCCCGATGCTCGGCAAGGCGGACAGCCTGAACGCGGCAGTCGCCACCGCGGTGATGGCCTATGAAGTGCTGGCGCAGGCGAAACCTTCGCCCCGCTGAACGGTTGCGTAACGACCGGTTCAGCCGGGCTTGTCTATCCGGCGATCCGAGGAGACCCGATATGAAGTTCGCGCACGTCCTTTTCGCCCCTGCCCTGCTGGTCTCCGGCGCTGCCATCGCCCAGACGAGTGACACATCGTACAAGGCGGTGGGCACCGAACCCGGCTGGGCACTGACGATCGAGAAGGGCCTGATCCGCTATGTTGGCGACTACGGGCGCACCCGCGTCACGACCGAGGCGCCGGTTCCCCGGCCCAGCTTCAACGGCCTGCGCTATGTGACGCCGAGGATCACGATCGACATCACCCGGTCCCGCTGCAGCGACGGCGTGAGCAATCGCGATTATCCCGACAGCGTGACGGTGACGGTCGGCCGCCGGACAGTGCGCGGCTGCGGTGGCGACCCGATCGTCTCGCCCCCCCGGGCGACGGTGATCGAGGGCAAATGGGAAATCCAGTCGATCGAAGGCCGTCCGGTACGCGGGCCACGGCCGGCGACGGTCGCGTTCGCCGGCGACCGGATCAGCGGGAACAGCGGTTGCAACAGCTTCGGCGGCTCGTTCCGCTTCGAGCGCGGCTATCTGACCGCCGGTCCGCTGATGTCGACCAAGATGGCCTGCATGGGGCCGGCCATGACGCAGGAGCAGGCGATCATGCGACTGCTCGGCGAGCGCCTGAGCGCGAGCACGAACCGTGAGGGCAAGCTGGTGCTGAGCGCTTCCGGATTGCGGACCCTGGTACTGGTTCGTTCGGGACCGGCTCCGCGCTGACCGTTGCACAGGCCCGGGCTCCAGCGATGCCGCGGAACCCGGAATACCCCAGCGTCGTTACTCCCTGCTGAACGCCGGGAGGGGGCCAGATGATCGATCGACGTAGCGGGATTCCATTTTTTCGAGGTCATCCTGTAGCCCCGCTCCGCCGCACATGACGGATTCTACGGTGAAACAAAGTCCGGACCTGTTCATCGGCACGGGCGAGATGGCGACGCTGATGCGCACCAAGGATTGGTCGCGAACGACGCTCGGTCCGGTCGAATACTGGCCCGAAGCATTGCGCGTCGCAGTCCGCATCCTGCTCACCAGCAAGTTCGACATGTGGATCGGATGGGGACCGGACGTCGCCTTCCTCTACAATGATGCCTATCGCCCGACACTTGGACGAAAGCATCCCGACGGGCTGGCCACGCCGACAGCCGAACTCTGGGCGGAGATCTGGCCCGATGTCGAGCCGCTGGTCCGGACGGTCTACGAAACCGGCGAAGCGACATGGAGCGAAGCGCTGCTGCTGCTGCTTGAACGCAACGGCTACAGCGAAGAAACCTATCACACCTTCTCCTACAGCCCGATCTTCGACGATAACGGCGCGGTGGGTGGGCTGTTGTGCGCGGTCGTCGAGGAAACCGATCGAATCATCACGGCGCGCCGGCTCGATACCCTCAGGTTGCTCGCCTCTGACCTCACGGCGGCGGACACCATCTCCGCGGTAACGGCGGTCACGCGTACCTGCCTGGAGAGCAATCCCTACGATCTCCCCTTCACCCTCGTCTATCTGTTCGAGGACGGCGTGGCGCGGCTGGTCGAGCGAACCGGTTTCGATGGACCGCATCCCGCAGCCCCGGCATCGATCTCTCTGGAGGATCCCGCGCCCTGGCCCCTGGGCGGTGGCCAGACGCAGATATCCCTGGCCGATATGGGAGCCTTCCCGTGCGGCGCCTGGCAGAAAATGCCCGATCATGCAGTGATTCTGCCGCTCCAGCGCCGTGGCGGGGAGGCACCAGTCGGTGCGGTCGTGGTCGGCCTCAACCCCCATCGGCGGGCCGATCCCGATTATCTCGGCTATCTCGACCTGCTCGCGGGCCAGATATCGTCCGGCCTTGCCAGTGCCGAAGCCTATGAAAGCGAGCGACGGCGCGCGGCCGCGCTTGTCGAGGCGGCCCTGCTCCGCGAGGCTGCCGCAAAAGTGCTGCGTGAGGTCAACGCCCGTCTCGAATCCGAAGTGGAGGCCCGCACCGGCGAACGCGACCGCCTCCGCGCCCTGTTCCAGCGGGCACCGGGCTTCATGTGCGTGCTGCGCGGCCCCGACCACATCTTCGAATTCATGAACGAGGCTTATCTCCAATTGATCGGGCATCGGGAGGTGGACGGCATGCCGGTCCGCGAAGCGCTTCCCGAGGTCGACGGCCAGGGTTTTTTCGACCTGCTCGACCAAGTCTATCGTACCGGCCAGCCCTTTGTCGGGCAGAGCATGCCGGTCGACCTTCAACGCGCGCCAGGCAGCCCGCTGGAGAAGCGTTTCCTGAATCTGGTCTACCAGCCGATCGTGGAGAATGACGGGGCGATCACCGGCATCTTCGCCGAAGGCCATGACGTCACCGATCAGGTCCGCAGCGAAGCGGCGCTGCGCGCGCTCAACGCCGACCTGGAACGCCAGGTGATCGAACGCACCCAGGCGCGCGGCAAGACCTGGCATCTCAGCCCGGACCTGCTCGGCGCGCTCAATCCGCTTGGCTATTTCGAGACGTCGAATCCGGCCTGGAAGACCCTGCTCGGCTGGAGCGAGCAGGAGGTCGCCAGCATGTCGATCTTCGACCTGCTCCATCCCGACGATGTCGAACGCACGCGCAACGGCTTCAAGCTGACACAGCAGGGCGAGCCGGCGATCCGTTTCCCCAACCGCTATCGCTGCAAGGACGGCGGCTATCGCTGGATATCCTGGGTCGGCATTCCCGAAGAGGGCATGGTCTATTGCAGCGGGCGCGACATCAGCGAGGAAAAGGCGGCCGAAGCCGAGCGCGACCGGCTATGGACGCTGTCCGAGGACATGCTGGCGCGGGCCGACTATCAGGGCAGGATGGTGGCGGTGAACCCCGCCTGGACAAAGGTGCTGGGGTGGCGCGAGCGCGACCTGTTGACCAATCCCTATGCCGACATCATCCATCCCGACAATATTCCCGCCGTGGCCGCCGCGCTGGAGGAGATGAACCGAACCGGCCAGCCCACGCGGTTCGAAAACCGGATCCTGTCGGCCCATGGTGACTGGAAACCGATCGACTGGACGGTCTCGCCCGAGCCCGACGGCATCCATTTCATCGCGGTCGGGCGCGACCTGACCGAGGACAAGGCGCGCGAACGGGAGCTTGAGCAGGCGCAGGAGGCGCTTCGCCAATCGCAGAAGATGGAGGCCGTGGGCCAGCTCACCGGCGGTATCGCTCATGATTTCAACAACCTGCTGGCCGGCATTGGCGGCAATCTCGAACTGCTGGAACTGCGCATCGGCCAGGGCAGGACGACAGGGCTCGATCGTTATATCGGCGGCGCGCAGGACGCGACCCGCCGCGCGGCATCGCTGACACAGCGGCTGCTCGCCTTTTCCCGCCGCCAGACGCTCGATCCGAAGCCGACTGACGTCAACCGGCTGATCGCTGGCATGGAAGACCTTATCCGCCGCACCGTCGGCCCGGGGATCGAGGTCGAAGTCGTCGGCGCTGGAGGGCTGTGGCTGACCCGGGTCGACACCTCACAGCTCGAAAACGCCCTGCTCAACCTGGCGATCAACGCACGCGACGCCATGACCGGCGGCGGCCGGATCACCATCGAAACGGCCAACAAATGGCTCGATGACCGTGCCGCGCGCGAACGGGAACTGCCCCCCGGCCAATATCTCTCGCTCTGCGTGACCGATACCGGATCCGGCATGGCGCCCGATGTCGTCGCCAAGGCGTTCGACCCGTTCTTCACCACCAAGCCGATCGGCCAGGGAACCGGGCTTGGCCTGTCGATGATCCATGGCTTCGTGCGGCAATCCGGCGGGCAGGTGCGGATCTATTCGGAACCCGGCAAGGGCACGACCATGTGCCTCTATTTCCCGCGTTACGCGGGCGAGATGAATCCGGGCGAAGAAGACGAACCCCATCTTGCCGATCCCGGACATGGCGAGACGGTGTTGGTGATCGACGACGAGCCCCTTGTCAGGGCCCTCGCGGTCGAGATCCTGCGGGATGCCGGCTATACCGTGATTGAGGCGGCCGAGGGCCCCTCCGGGCTCAGGCTGATCCAGTCAGCGGCGCGGATCGATCTGCTGGTCACCGATGTCGGCTTGCCCGGCGGGCTGAACGGGCGCCAGGTCGCCGACGCCGCACGCGTCAACCGTCCCGACCTGAAAGTGCTCTTCATCACCGGCTATGCCGAAAATGCGGCGGTCGGAAACGGCCTGCTCGATGCCGGCATGGAGGTGATCACGAAACCCTTCACCGTCGCCGCGCTCGGCAACAAGGTGCGCGAGATGCTCGATCGATAGTGTCCGCCGCCCGACTGCTCGCACGCCGCAAGGGTGAAGAGCGGCACCCGTCATTCGTCGAGCATTGCCTCGACGAATCCATGCCTGTCTGACACGAACTCACGCATGATGCGGAAATGCTCGGTGTCCTCAAGCCGAACCGGCTCAAGCCCATATTTGCCCATCCGAAGCAGGCTGATGCCGGGAAGTGCCATCAGGATGGGAGAATGGGTCGCCATGATGACCTGCGACTGCGCGCCCTTATCCATCCTGCGCAGCAGCTTCAAAAAATCGAACTGACGGTTGGGCGACAGAGCAGATTCAGGTTCGTCGAAGATGAAGATTCCCGGCTGAGCGCACCGTTCCTCGAAGAAGCGGATGAATCCTTCACCATGCGAGTGGGACAGAAAATCGGCCGTGAGGCTGCCCGCCTCGTCCAGATAGCGCGCGACGGCGAAGAAGCTTTCAGCGCGAAAGAACCAGCCCCGCCCGATCTTGGGCAACCAGCTTGCCTTCAACGCGCCAGCCAGCGCACCGCCCCCGATTTCCCGGGCACGTGAATTATCCACCGCACGATAGCCCGGCCCGCCACCGCTCTCGTCGAAGCCGGCAAGCACCGCGATGCCCTCCAGCAAGGTGGATTTACCCACACCGTTCTCGCCGGCGATCACGGTGATCGGACGGTCGAAGGCCATTTCAAAGTCCCGGTCCCGAAACAGCGGCAGGCACCAGGGATAGGCTGCCGGCTCGATCTCGACATCCGGATCGAACCAGACTCGCTTGAGGTAGGGCGGCGGCAGCGATGTGTGCCGGTACTTCGCCATCCCTATTCGGCAGCCTCGTTCACCGAACCATCGATCAGGATCGGCGTATCGCCATAACGGGCCAGCGCCTCGACCGGCTCGACGCCCTCGATCTCGCGGGCGCCGGGCTCGATATTGAGGTCGCGCAGCTTGCGCGCGGTCACCAGGGTGCGGCTCTCGAAGCTGCTGACGAAGGTGTTGTAATTGTTGACCGCCGACGTCAGTCCGCCACCCACCTTGCGCAGATCGCCCGCCGCCTTGGCGAGCCGGTCGTAGAGTTCCTTGCCGAGTTCGCCGATCTGGCGCGCCTCCTTGGCCAGCCGTTCCTGCCGCCACACGGCGGAGACGGTACGCGCGATCGCAATCAAATTGGTCGGCGTGGCCAGCAGCACCCGCTTTTCGAAGGCGAAGTCCCAGAGCGTGGGATCATGCTCCAGCGCGGCTGACAGGAAATGCTCGCCGGGCACGAACATGATGACATAGTCGGGCGCGTCGGCGAACTGGCTCCAATAGGCCTTGTTGCCAAGGCCGTTGACATGAGCGCGCATCGACGCGGCGTGGGCAGCGAGCCCGACCAGCCGCTCCGCCTCATCAACTGCCCCGAACGCATCCTGATAGGCGTTGAGCGAGACCTTCGCGTCGATGACGAGCGCCCGACCGCCGGGCACGCGAACGATCGCGTCGGGACGAAGCCGGCCCCCTTCGTCCCCGCCGGACACGCTGACCTCGGTCTGGAAATCAGTATGTTCGGATAAACCACAGGTTTCCAGGACATTTTTTAGCTGCTGTTCGCCCCAGCGCCCCCGCGACTTGGGCGCGTTCCGGAGCGAGTTGACCAGCTTCGCCGCCTCGCTGCTGACCTTCTCCTGGCCGACGCGAAGCCCCTCCAGCTGGCCCTTGAGCTGGTCGAAAGCCCCCTGGCGCTCGCTCTCGACCTTGGTCACGGTCTCCTCATATTTCAGGAGGCGGTCACTGACCGGCTGGAGCATGGACTTCAGATTCTGTCCGGCCGTCTCCTCGGATTGCTTGAAACGAGCCTCGGCGCGCTCGAGGAACTGCTTCTGCGCATCGTTGAGCAGCTTGCTGGCGGTCTCGTTGAAATGACCGGTCATCGCCTCGCGGGAGTTCTTGAACTCCTCGAGCCTTGCCTCGAACGCCTCCGCATGGGCGCGGAGCGTTGCGTTCTCGGTACGGAACCCGTCGCGCTCTTCCCGGATCGCGTCGAGCTCGTCGCGAAGCTGCGCCGCGACGCGCGCACGTTCCTCGGCGCCGGCGAGGTCGACGATCGCCCGCTTGAACTCCTCGGTCCGCGCATCCCGCTCGGTCCTGACCTCGGCGACGCCGCGTCCGGCCAGCCACCAGCCCACACCCAGTCCGACGAGCAGAACGGCAATCATCGCCAGGGAAATCGTCAGACCGGTCATGCTACGCCTCGTTGGAACATTGCGCGAACTTGTACTCTCCATTGCCATTTTGGCAATGCGGCTTGCGGCTGGCCGGGCGTTCGTTACGACTGCGCGCCATGCTGACCGATATCGCAATCTCCCGCGCCGCCACCCTGAAACCCATTGCCGAGATCGCCACCGGGCTCTCCATTCCGCCCGAGGCGGTCGAGCCCTACGGGCATTTCAAGGCGAAGATCGATCTCTCCCGCCTCCCCGCTACGGACAAGACCGGCAAGCTGGTCCTCGTCACCGCGATCAGCCCGACACCGGCAGGCGAAGGCAAGTCAACCACCTCGGTGGGGCTGGCCGACGGGCTCAACCGCATCGGCCGCAAAACAGTCCTGTGCCTGCGCGAGCCCTCGCTCGGCCCCTGTTTCGGCACCAAGGGGGGCGCGGCGGGCGGCGGCTATGCCCAGGTCGGGCCGATGGAGGACATCAACCTCCACTTCACCGGGGATTTCCACGCGATCACCAGCGCACACAATCTGCTCGCGGCGATGATCGACAACCATATCCATTGGGGCAACGCGCTCGATATCGACGTGCGACGGGTCGTATGGCGTCGCGTGCTCGACATGAACGACCGGGCGCTGCGGGACATCGCACAGTCGCTGGGCGGGCCGGCCAATGGCTTCCCGCGCGAATCCGGCTTCGACATCACCGTCGCGTCCGAGGTGATGGCGATATTGTGCCTGGCGAGCGGACTGGAGGATCTGGAGGAAAGACTCGGTGCGATCGTCGTCGCCTATACCCGCGACAAGCGCCCGGTAACCGCGCGCGACCTGAAGGCGGATGGCGCCATGGCGGTGCTGCTCGCCCAGGCGATCAAGCCGAACCTGGTGCAGACGCTCGAGGGCAATCCGGCCTTCGTCCATGGCGGGCCGTTCGCCAACATCGCCCATGGCTGCAACTCGGTGATCGCCACGCGCGCCGCACTCGGGCTTGGCGATTATGTCGTGACCGAAGCGGGGTTCGGGGCGGACCTGGGTGCGGAGAAGTTCTTCGACATCAAATGCCGGCAATCGGGGCTGAAACCCGATGCCGCGGTGATCGTGGCGACGGTGCGGGCGCTGAAGATGAATGGCGGGGTGGCCAAGGCCAACCTCGCCACGCCCGATGCCGAGGCAGTGCGGCGCGGTGGCGTCAACCTCGCCCGCCATATCGAGAATGTGCGGCAGTTCGGCGTGCCCGCGGTCGTCGCGATCAACCTGTTCGGCACCGATACCGAGGCAGAGCTTGAGGTGATCCGCGACATTGCGGCGAACCACGGGTCGGAAGCGATCCTGTGCACCCACTGGGCGGAAGGTGGCGCCGGCGCCGAAGCGCTGGCGGCCAGGGTCGCCGATCTGTGCGATCACGCCACCCCGCAATTCGCGCCGCTCTATGACGACGATCTCTCGCTGTTCGAGAAGATCAACACCGTCGCCACCCGAATCTATCGTGCCGAGGAGGCGATCGCCGATCCGGGCGTCAGGGCACAGCTCAAGCGCTGGGAGAATGCCGGGTTCGGCCATCTGCCAGTGTGCATGGCCAAGACTCAGTACAGCTTCTCGACCGATCCGGCAAAGCTCGGTGCGCCGACCGGCCATGTCGTGCCGGTACGCGAAGTGCGGCTGGCGGCGGGGGCCGGTTTCGTGGTGGCGATCTGCGGCGAGATCATGACCATGCCCGGCCTGCCAAGGGTGCCGGCGGCCGAATCGATCCGCTTCGGCGCCAGTGGCGAGATCGAAGGCCTGTTCTGACCCTGAGCCCTCTCCTCCGGGGAAAGGGCATATGGCTCAGGCTGCCTTGCGCGCCTTGGCCAGCTTCTTGAGCACCATGTCGCGCTTGAGGCGCGAGATGTGGTCGATGAACAGCACACCGTTCAGGTGATCGATCTCGTGCTGGATGCAGGTCGCTAGCAACCCGTCGAAATCGTCCTCATGCGCGGCACCATCGGCGTCGAGCCATTTGATCCGACACCCCGACGGACGCTCGACCTCTGCATATTGCTCCGGGATCGACAGGCAGCCCTCGTTATAGACCGAGACTTCCTCGCTCACCGAGACCAGCTCCGGGTTGATATAGACCAGCGGCTTGCGGACTGGCTTGGCGCCTTCCTCGTCGCTCTCGGGCTCCTGCAGGTCGATCACGACGATTCGCTGCTCGATTCCGACCTGGGTTGCGGCGAGGCCGATGCCCCGCGCGTCATACATGGTATCGAACATGTCGGCGACGATCGCGCGGACTGAATCGTCGATCTGCGCGACGGGTTTGGCGACAGCGCGAAGGCCGGGATGCGGGACTTCGAGGATTTCTAGTACGGACATGAAGGCGAGCTAGGAAAGCGCGGGCCCGCCGTCAAGCGACTGGCTATGCGACCGGCCGTCTTGCCCGGAGCGCCTGGGCAAGCGTCCCCTCATCGAGATAGTCGAGTTCGCCTCCCACGGGCAGGCCATGGGCCAGCTGAGTCACGCGCACCGGGAAGCGCTCGATCCGCTCAGCAATGTAGTGCGCGGTGGTCTGGCCCTCGAGCGTTGCGTTCATCGCCAGCACCACCTCGTCGATCCCCCCCGCCTCGATCCGGCGAATCAGCGAATCGATGCTCAGATCCTCGGGGCGCACGCCCTCCAGCGCCGACAGCCGCCCGCCCAGGACGTGGAAACGCCCGGGAAACAGCCGCGAGCGATCGAGCGCCCAGAGATCGGCGACTTCCTCCACCACGCAGAGCGAGCGCGAATCGCGACGCGGATCGGCGCAGATACCGCATGGATCGATCGTATCGATATTGCCGCAAATAGAACATGTTGAGAGACGATCCTCAACTGCGGTGAGCGCAGACAATAATGGCCCAAGCGCCGTTTCCCGCTTCTTGAGCAGGTGAAGCACTGCGCGCCTGGCCGATCGCGGACCGAGACCGGGCAGCCGGGCCAGCGCTTGAGTGAGGGCTTCGATCTCGGGAGATGCCATGGTGGAACAGATAGGGGGTTGCGTGGCCCTCTGCCAAGCGGCCAGAGCGTGACCATGCGGATCGTCTTCATGGGAACGCCCGAATTCTCGGTGCCGGTGCTTCAGGCGCTGGCGGATGCCGGCCACGACGTCGTGGCGGCGTACAGCCAGCCGCCACGACGTGCCGGTCGCGGCAAGTCCCTCACCCCCTCGCCCGTCCAGGCTCGTGCCGAGGCACTGGGCATAGCCGTCCGCACGCCGGTGTCGCTGCGCGACTGCGGGGCGCAGGCTGAATTCGCGGCCTTCGGAGCCGATGTGGCAGTGGTGGCGGCCTACGGCCTCATCCTCCCGCGCCCGGTGCTTGAGGCGCCCCGGATGGGATGCCTCAACGTCCATGCCTCGCTGCTGCCGCGCTGGCGGGGCGCTGCACCGATCCAGCGCGCGATCCTTGCCGGCGATGCCGAGACGGGCGTTGGCATCATGCAGATGGAGGCAGGCCTCGATACAGGGCCAGTCCGGCTCGAGGGCCGGACACCCGTCGACGGCAAGACCGCCGGCACGCTGACCGATGAGCTCAGCGCCATGGGCGCGCGGCTGATGGTCGAGGTGCTCGGCGACATGGCAGCCTATCCGCCGGTGGCGCAGCCCGTCGACGGCATCACCTATGCCCCGAAGATCGACAAGGCCGAGGCGCGGATCGATTTCTCCAGGAGAGCCGTCGATGTCGAGCGGCAGATTCGCGCGTTCAACCCGGTGCCGGGCGCCTATTTCGAGCATGCCGGCGAGCGGATCCGTATCCTGACCGCGAGGGTCGCCCCCACGTCCGATCGCTTGCCCGAGATTTTACCCGGCCAGGTCATCGACGATCAACTCGCTATTGCCTGTGCCGACGCTGCATTGCTGCCGTTGACCGTGCAACGTGCCGGACGTGGCGTCATGACGGCGTCCGAGCTGCTGAGGGGGTTCGCCATCCCGGCAGGAACGCGACTGACATGACGCGGTTCGCGCTGACGGTGGAATATGATGGCCGCCCGTTCATGGGCTGGCAGCGCCAGTCGCATGGGCCCAGCGTCCAGCAAGCCATCGAGACCGCAGCACTCGAGATCACCGGCGAGACCGTCGCGGTCCATGCCGCCGGACGCACCGATGCCGGGGTCCATGCAACCGGCATGCGCGCTCATCTCGACATCGCACGGGCAATCACCCCCTTCCGCCTGATGGAAGCGCTCAACGCCAGGCTGCGCCCTGCACCGGTAGCGATCCTGGCCTGCGAGAGCGTTTCCGACGACTGGCACGCCCGTTTCTCCTGCGTGGCGCGACATTACGAATACCGGATCGTCACCCGGCGTGCGCCGCTTACCTTCGAAACCGGGCTCGCGTGGCGCGTGCCGACAACGCTCGACGCAGAGGCGATGGCGCAGGGCGCCGCCCGACTGGTGGGCCGGCATGACTTCACCACTTTCCGGTCGGCGCATTGCCAGGCGGACAGCCCTTTGCGCACGCTCGACCGGCTCGATGTTCTCGCGGCCGACGACCGGATCAGCGTATTCGCGTCCGCGCGTTCCTTTCTCCACCATCAGGTGCGCTCGATGGTCGGCTGCCTGGCGCTGGTCGGACAAGGGAAATGGTCGCCCGACGATCTCCAGGCAGCGCTTGAAGCGCGGGACCGGTCGAAGCTGGGTCTCAACGCGCCGCCGGACGGCCTATATTTCCTGCGCGCCGACTATCCGTAGCGACACGCATCCGGGGCATCAGCGCACGAACCGCGCCGCCAGTTCCACATGGGTTGACCAGCGGAACTGCCCCACCGGCTGGACCCACTCAAGCGTATAACCGCCCTTGCACAATATCTCCGCATCTCGCGCGAACGTACCGGGATTGCAGGAAACATAGGCAATGATCGGTGTCTTGGCCGCTGCCAGTTGCAGCACCTGCTCGCGAGCTCCCGCCCGCGGCGGATCGAGCACGATCGCCTCGAACCGGTCGCATTCAGCCGTCGTCAACGGCCTGCGGAACAGGTCACGGTGATCGGCGAACAGCGTGCGCCCTGCCCGGGCGCCAGCCGCCTTGAGCGACAGGATGGCGTCACGTGCCGCTTCCCCCGCATAGACTCGCCCGGGCAGGGCCAGCGCGAACGTCCCCAGGCCGGAGAAGAGATCGGCGATCGTCCCCGCCTGCCCGACGGACTCTCGCACGGCAGCGACGAGCGCCGCCTCTCCCTCGCGCGTTGCCTGGAGAAAGGAATTATGCGGCATCGGCACCGGGATTCCGGCGAGCGTGATGGTGACAGGCTCCGGCTCCCACCGTGTCTCCGGACCCAGGCCATTGTCGATGGAGAGGCGCGCGACGCCATGACGCTGGCAGAAGGCGGTGATCGCTTCAGCAGCCGCCAGCCCTTCGGCCTCGATCCCCTCGATCAGCAGATCGATGCCCTGATCGGCTTCAGTCAGATGGAGCCGCGCGCGCCGATTGGCCTTGAGGAAGCGCGCCAGCAACACCCGCAACGGCGCCACCAAGCCGAAAAGGACCGGGGTGAGTATCCAGCATTCCTGGAGATCGACCAGCGCATGACTCGATCCTTCGCTGAAGCCGATGCGGATACGCCCGCCTTTTGCCTCGGCCTGCAACGCGGCGCGGCGACGCGTTCGGGGTGGCGATAGAGCCGGCAGGCGAATATCCGTGGCCAGCCCCTGCGCTTCGAGCGCGCCGGCGATCCGGTCGCTGATGAAGCGCGCATAGCTCTCGTCATCGAGATGCTGGAGCTGACAGCCGCCACAGGTCGGGAAATGGCGGCATGGCGGCGCCTGATGATGCGGACCGGGGATCACGACACCTTCTTCGGTCAGCATGTCGCCGGGTGCTGCCAGCGCCGCGTGGCGGCCATTCGCGGTGATGCCGTCGCCCCGTGCAGCGACGCGCACGATCGTGTCGTTCATAGCGAAGCCCTGACCGCCGTAAGCGCGTGGGCCAGATCGTCGGCGATGAAGCTGCCCCCGAGCCTGTCGGCAGCCCTACCGTGAAGCCAGACTCCAGCCGCGGCGGCCTCGATCGCCGATCCGTGATTGCCAGCCAGCATCGCACCGATCGCACCGGCCAGCACATCGCCGGTGCCGGCGGTGGAAAGCCAGCCGCTCGTGCCCTGCGCAACCCGAACCGTTCCGTCGGGTGCCGCGATGACGGTGTCAGCCCCCTTGAACACCACCGTCGCGCCCGATGTGCGCGCAGCGGCCCGTGCACGCTCGATCTTGCCGCCAGTCCCTTTCTCGAACAGCGCGTCGAACTCGCCGGCATGGGGGGTCAGCACGATTGGCGCCATATGGCCGCGAACCCGCGAAAGCCGCTGCTCGTCGAGCAGATGAAGCGCATCGCCGTCGATCACCAACGGATGCGAGGAGGCCAGTGCCAGATCCAGCCGGGTTCCGGCGACCGCCCCGCGGCCCAGGCCAACGCCGATCACCACCGCGCCGATACGGGCATCGCTCAAGGCTTCGCCGGCGAAAGGCCTGCGGACGATGGCATGGGGTTGGCCCGCCAGTCCCTCTCCGAGCAGAAGGACATAACCGGCGCCAGCCCGCATCGCCGACAGCGCGGCAAGCTCGGCAGCCCCGGGCATCTCGCCGGCAACGACCGCGACCATGCCGCGCGTATATTTGTGGGCGTCCGGTCCCGGCGTCGGGAGGCGCGGGTCTCCCACCACGACCGCATCGCTCGATGTCGGAACCCCGATGTCGAGGACCCTGACGGCACCGCAATGCCCTGCTGCCGGGTAAAGCAGGTGCGAAGGCTTGGCCGCCCCAAGCGCCAGCGTGAGATCGAACAGGGGAACATCGTTCAGCACGCCACCGTCATCGGTCGCGACGCCGCTTGGCAGGTCGATCGCGATCGCCAGCCTTGCCTTTCCCCGCAGGCGAGCGAGATCGTTCGCGATCGATTCATCCAGTGGCCGGGACAGGCCAGTCCCGAACAGGGCGTCGACCAGAACCGGCGCAGGCGCCGTTTCGGCAAGCGCCTCGACCGGGCCGGCCCAACCGGCGCGGGCGTGTCTCGCAGCTTCGGTGCGGGGTTCGGCACAGGCAGCCACGCGCACCGGGAGTCCGGCGGCGAGCAACGCCGTCGCCACGACATAACCGTCTCCGCCATTGTTGCCAGGTCCGCACAGGACCAGCACCTCATTGCCGGAGGCCAGCCGCCGGACCGTCCCGGCAACTTCGAGACCCGCCCGATGCATCAGGCTTTCGACCGTTGCCCCCTTCGCGATCGCTCCATCCTCGGCAGCGCGCATTTCCGCTGCCGTCAGCAACGGCTTACCGGAAAGTGACGTCATGACGTCGGCTTCGGCGATCCGCGCACGGTAGCCGGCAACCGGTATCGGTCGCCGCCCAACGCCACCTCGATGCTTTCCTTGTCCAGTACCGTGACGACCGCCTTTTCCGCGCCGTCAGCGGCGATCACGCCGCGACCGTCCTTGGTCACCAGCAAGCGATGGAAGGCGCCGTCAGGATAGCGGAGGGTCAGCACCAGCCCCTCGTCGCGCTGCTCGCGATCGACGGTGCAGACTCGCGCAAAATCATTCGATCCCGCCCTGGCGCAGACGATATTACCCGATTCCTCGGCACGCGCGGTCTGCGCGGCCTCGGCATTGGCAAGCGTGCCGTGATCGGTCTTCGCCTCGCCGCAGGCGGCGAGGCCGAGGGCAAGCACCAGTGCGCTAGATATCCGCGTAGACATGGGTTTCGGCACTGGCTCCAGGGTGCGTGACCGCGCCCTTATAAGCAGGGCCGACCGTGGCCGCATAGCGCCAGAGCGCGCCGGATTGATAGTCATGCGCGCGCGGCACCCAGTTGGCACGGCGCGCGGCAAGGACATCCTCCGCCACATCCAGGTCGATCGTGCCGGCTTCAGCATCGATGCGGATGATATCGCCATTCTCGACCAGCGCGATCGGCCCGCCATCGGCTGCCTCCGGCCCGACATGGCCGATGCAGAAGCCGCGGGTGCCGCCAGAGAAGCGCCCGTCAGTGATCAGCGCCACTTTCTCGCCCAGGCCCTGGCCGTAAAGCGCGGCGGTGGTGGACAGCATCTCGCGCATGCCGGGACCACCCTTGGGCCCTTCGTAACGAATGACGATCACCTCGCCCTCGTTGATTTCGCGCGCTTCGACTGCGGCGAAGGTGTCCTCCTCGCAATCGAACACACGCGCCGGGCCGTTGAACTGCAGCCGGTGCATGCCCGCCACCTTCACGATCGCACCGTTGGGCGCCAGGGTACCGCGCAGGCCGACGACGCCGCCGGTCGGCGTGATCGGCGTCTTTACGTCATAGATGACTTTCTGGTCGGGGTTCCACGTCACCCGATCGATATTCTCGCCGAGCGTCTTGCCCGTCACGGTCAGGCAGTCGCCATACAGCAGACCATTGGCGAGCATCGTCTTCATCAGCATGTAGACGCCGCCGGCCTCGTACATATCCTTGGCGACGTATTTGCCACCCGGTTTGAGATCAGCGATGTAAGGTGTTGATTTGAATATCTCTGCCACGTCGAACAGGTCGAAGTCGATGCCTGCCTCATTCGCCATCGCCGGCAGGTGCAGCGCGCCGTTGGTCGACCCGCCCGTCGCGGCGACGATTCGGGCCGCGTTGATGAACGCCTCGCGCGTGCAGATGTCGCGTGGACGGATATTCGCAGCGATCAATTCCATCACCTGAGCGCCGGCCGCGACTGCGATCTGCTCGCGCGTCGTGTAGGGCGCCGGCACCATATTCGAATTGGGCAGCGACAGGCCGATCGCCTCGCCGACGCACGCCATGGTGTTTGCGGTATACTGGCCACCGCACGCGCCGTGCCCGGGGCACGCGACCTTCTCGAGATCAGTCAGATCCTTGATCGGACAGTTACCCGCGGCGTGCTGGCCGACCGCCTCGAACACATCGACCACGGTGACGTCACGATCCTGATAGCGACCGGGCAGGATCGACCCGCCATAGACGAAGATGCTCGGCACGTTGAGGCGGAGCATCGCCATCATCATGCCCGGCAGCGACTTGTCGCAGCCGGCAAAGCCGACCAGCGCATCGTAGCAATGGCCGCGCACGCTAAGCTCGACCGAATCGGCGATCACCTCGCGACTAACCAACGAGGACTTCATCCCCTGATGGCCCATCGCGATACCGTCAGTGACGGTGATGGTGTTGAAGCGTCGTGGCATGCCGCCGCCCTGGATCACCCCGGCGCGCGCGGCATCCGCCTGCGCGTCGAGCGTCGTGTTGCACGGTGCGCTGTCGTTGCCCGCACTGGCGAGCGCAACGAAGGGCTTGGCAATGTCCTCCTCGGCGATCCCCATCGCATAATAATAGCTGCGGTGCGGGGCACGCTCGGGACCGACCGACACGTGGCGGCTGGGGAGCTTCGATTTGTCGAACTGATGAGTCATGCGGCGCCTATGTCGCCAGAGGGGCCTTTTGCGCAAGACTATTGCTGATTTTTATCAGAATAGGCCCAAGAATATCAGCCCAGCGTGCAACGCCGGTCTCGTCGCGGATCAGATCGTTGCGGATTTCGATCGCGAGACTCGGGATCCCCCGGGCCTCGCCGTGACGGTTGAGCGTCGCGTTGAGCACCCGGCCCGAATAGGGCTCATTGTCGCCGGTCTCGATCCCCGCCCCCCGCAACATCGCGACGGCGAGGTCAGCTGCGCGACGATCGCGATTATACAATATGCCGGCATGCCAGGGCCGTTCGCTCGCCCCGCCACTCTCCAGTTCGGGCGTGAAGCTGTGGATAGAGGCAAGCAATGTCGGCCTGGCCGCCTGGATCAGGCTGGCCAGCGCGCGATGATAGGGTGCGTGGAATCGGGCGACCCGTTCCACCCGGTCGGCGGCGACATTGCCGGGGATTGCATGGCCGTCGCTCACCGTCGGGATAAGGGATGCGTGGTCGGGCTGGCGGTGGAGGTCGATCACCAGTCGAGACACTGTCGCGAGGATCGCCGGCACCTCGAGCCGGGTCGCCAGGACTTCGGTCAGGGGTGCCGCGCCGATATCGATCGCGATGTGCTTGTCCAGCAACGCGGCGGGAATGCCGAGATCCACCCCCTCCGGCACGTCGTTCGAGGCATGGTCGCAGATCAGCATGATGCCACCCGGGGCGCCGGACAGGATGACTGGCGCGCTCACCACGCATTTCCACGCAAAACGGCGGCGGACTCGCGCCCGCCGCCGCCATGGGGGGATGACGCCCGGGGGGGCCGGGGATCATCAGCGGGCGCGGCGTCTGGGACGGCGGACCCGTTCGCCTTCCACAGAGCAAGAGCGGTGCCAATGGCGGTTTGCCGTGATGCGCGTCGCGCGCTGATAAGGAAACGTGTCATTTCGGATCAAAAACCGTCACGCGAGTGCTGATTCGAGACACCACCAGCCGGGACGGACGGTGCGGATGGCCCGGGCAGCGGCAGCTCGATCTTCGGGTCGGTCATACAGGGCGAAGCAGGTCGCGCCGGAACCAGACATCCTGACCAGCCGCGTGCCGCCGCCGTCGAGCAGCAGGGCAAGCGCCTCGCCGATCGCCGGGGCGATTCTCCGGGCCGGTGCTTCGAGATCATTGCGACCGAGCAATGCCCGGCCAAGCAACGCGCCTTCGCCGATCGGGCCGCGGTCCCGCCCGTCCCAGGCGGCGAATACCGGCCCGGTCGAGACGGCCACCCCCGGGTTGACGAGGAGGACAGGCATGCCGGTAAGACCATCGACTGGCTCGAGCTGCTCCCCCCTGCCCCGCCCAAGCGCGCTTCGGCCAAGCAGGCATGCCGGAACGTCGGAGCCGAGCGAGTCAGCGATGGCAAACACGCGCGGATCGTCGAGCGACACGCCGTCCCGCCGTGCCAGGGCGCGCAAGGCAGCCGCGGCATCTGCCGATCCGCCCCCGATGCCCGACGCCACCGGCAAGCGCTTCACCAGCGTGAAGGCACCTGCGGGTTTGGCGAACGCGGCGGCATAGGCGCTGGCCGCGCGCGTGACGAGATTGTCGCCCTCACCCGTCAGTACGCCGGCGAACGGGCCCTCGATGGCCAGCGATGGCGGCCCGTCGGCAAGCTGCAACTCGTCGCCATCCTGAACGAACGCGAACAGCGTCTCGATCTCATGATAGCCGTCGTCGCGCCGCGACCGGACGTGCAGCGCCAGATTTATCTTGGCCGGGGCTTGCTCGACGATCACGGCTGAACGCGAATCCCGTCGGCGATCTTCGCCGCGATGCGTGGCCCGTCCTTGGCATCCGCGACGATGGCGGCCGCCTGCCAGGCATAGCGTGCCTCATAGCGCCGCCCGAGCGACCAATAGGCGTCACCCAGATGCTCGTTGATAGCGGCGTTGGCGGGTTGCCCCCGCGCGGCGAGCTCAAGCATGGGGACTGCTCGCCGTGTATCGCCATGCTTGAAATAGGCCCAGGCGAGCGAATCGATGATCGATGCGTCGCCGGGCTGGAGCGCATTGGCCTTCTCAAGCAGCGTGATCGAGATGGCGGGATCCTCCCCATGTTCCAGTCGGGCATAGCCCAGATAGTTGAGCGCGACCGGTTCCTCCGGCGCCATCTCGACTGCCCGTTCAAGCGCCTTGCGCGCCTCGGGCCAGCGACCTGCCTGATCGAGCGTGCCGCCGAGCTGAAGAAACAGGGTCCAGGACGGCGTATCGCCCGCGCGCCTGATGGCGAGCGAATAGGCGCGCGCCGCATCGTCGAAGCGCCCCGCCGAGGTGAGCAGGTCCCCCACCCGGACCGCATCGGCGCTGGTGGCCTCCTTGCGACTGGACAGTGCCGTCGCGGCGGCAAGCGCCCCGGCATCTTCACCCGCATTGCTGAGCACCGAGACGCGCGCTTCAAGCGCGCTCTCGTGGAACGGACTTGATGGTTTGACCTGGTCGAGCAGCGCAAGCGCCCTTTCGCTCGCGCCGTCCCGTACCAAAGCCCGGGCCAGCAGGATCCGCACCCTGTCATTGTCGGGATCGAGACGCAGCGAGGCCCGCATCAGCGCGGTGACGATCGGTGTCGGATCGCCCTCGGAGAGATCGGCGGCAAGGCGGGCGAACAGGCGGGACGCGCCGAACGCACTCGACGGCGGCACGCCCCGGCCGATGGTGCGACGTAGCGCGACGACCGCGCTGTCGCTCCCGCTCAGCAGCGCCCTGGAGATATCCGCCCTGCCCTTGGCAGCCAGCAATTCCGCGGCATTGATCCGAAGATCGAGGCTCGCCTGATCAGCGCCGAGCAGCGCCTGGAGCGCGATCGCGCCTTCATCGACCTTGCCCGTCGCGATCAGCAGGAGCGCACGATTTTCCGCCATATAGCGGCGGGCGACCGGGCTGGACTTGCTCTCGCCAAGCTTCGCGATCGGGTCACCGCCCGCGTCATAGACAGCCCAGGCCCCCAGCAGCCCGGCGACGAAGTCGAACGGTCCCGCGCCGATCCGGGTCAGGATCGCTGCCGCTCCCTTCTTGTCTCCGGCGCGAACCGCGCGGGCATAGCTGAACAGGATCGCATCGGGCGGTGCTGCGCGCGCTGCATCCAGCGTCACGATCGCGCGATCGGCGAGCAGATCGTCGCCGGCCTCCATCGCCTCGCGATAGGCCCGCCGCGCGATCACGAGATTTCCCGGCGCTCCGGCGAGCGCCGTGGCATAGTCGGCCGCCGCCTGCTCGGCGCGACCGTCGCCATCGGCCGCGCGGGCACGCGCATAGGCAGCGAGATCGTCAGCCCCGCGATCCGCCCAGGCGGGCGTCGCGACGGTCAGCGCAAGCAGCGCCAGCCCCAGGCGATCACATGTTCGGATAATTCGGCCCTCCGCCGCCTTCCGGCACCACCCAGTTGATGTTCTGGGTCGGGTCCTTGATGTCGCACGTCTTGCAGTGGACGCAGTTCTGGGCGTTGATCACGAACTTCGGGTCGCCGGTTTCCTCGCCCACGATCTCGTAAACGCCCGCCGGGCAATAACGCTGCGCCGGCTCGTCATACATCGGCAGGTCATAGGCGACCGGGATGGTCGGGTCCTTCAGCGTGAGATGGACCGGCTGGTCCTCCTCATGATTGGTGTTGGACAGGAACACGGAGGAAAGCCGGTCGAAGGTCAGCACGCCGTCCGGCTTGGGATAGTCGATCTTCCGGGCCTGGTCCTTGCGCCACAGGCTCTCATTGTCCGGGTGATGCTTCAGCGTGAACGGCATGCGGATGCCGAAATTCTCCAGCCACATGGTGATGCCGGCAAGACCGGACCCGATGAAATCCCCGAAGGTCTTCACCAGCGGCACGACGTTGCGAACGACCGACAGTTCCTTCTTCACCCAGCTCTGCTCGAACGCTTCCGGATAGGCGCTCAGTTCATCGCCGGCGCGGCCGGCCTGGACCGCATCATAGGCAGCCTCGGCCGCCATGATCCCGCTCTTCACCGCGGTATGGCTGCCCTTGATCCGCGGCACGTTGAGGAAACCGGCCGAATCCCCGATCAGCGCACCGCCCGGAAAGACCAGCTTCGGCACCGATTGCAGCCCGCCATCGCTGATCGCGCGCGCGCCGTAGGAGACGCGCTTGCCGCCCTCCAGCATGGCCGCGATCGCCGGATGCGTCTTCCAGCGCTGCATCTCCTGGAACGGCGAAAGATAAGGGTTGGTGTAGTTGAGCCAGGTGACGAAACCGATCGCGACCTGCCCGTTCGCCTGGTGATAGAAGAAGCCGCCACCGCTCGCCCCGTCGGACAGCGGCCAGCCCTGGGTGTGGATCACGCGGCCGGGAACATGATTCTCCGGCTTGATGTCCCACAATTCCTTGATGCCAAGGCCATAGACCTGCGGCTGCGCATCCTTCGCCAGATCGAAGGTGCGGATCAGTTCCTTGGTGAGATGCCCGCGCACCCCTTCGCCGAGGAACGTGTATTTCGCATGAAGTTCAAGGCCCGGCGTGTAATCCGGCTTGTGGGTGCCGTCCCGCGCGACTCCCATGTCGCCGGTCGCGACGCCCTTCACCGACCCGTCGTCGTTGAACAGTATCTCGGCCGCGGCGAAGCCCGGGAAGATCTCGACGCCCAGTTCCTCGGCCTGGCCAGCGAGCCAGCGGCAGAGATTGCCCAGCGATCCCGTATAGGTGCCCTTGTTGTGCATGAAGGGCGGGGTGAAGAGGTGCGGCAGGCCGAATTTCTTCGTCTTCGTCAAAATCCAGTGCTGGTTGTCGGTGACCGGCACCTCGGCCAGCGGACAGCCCTTGTCGCGCCAGTCCGGAATCAGTTCGTCGAGCCCCTTGGGATCGACCACCGCGCCGGACAGGATATGCGCCCCCACCTCCGAGCCCTTTTCGAGCACGCAGACAGAAATTTCACCACCCTTTTCGGCCGCCAACTGCTTCAGCCGGATCGCGGCGGACAGGCCAGCAGGCCCGGCACCAACGATCACGACGTCATAAGGCATGGACTCGCGTTCGCTCATCATCGTCTCCAATAAGGACGAAGCGGGCGCTCTCGTCGCGCCACAGCAACGTCCTGTCCATTCAGCGGTGCCAGCGAATTGACCGCGCCGTCAACACACGACTCTATAGGAACATCATGGGGGCGGACCAGCATATCGATTGGCGAACGGCGGCAGCGAGCGCGCTTGAGTGGTGGCGCGACGCCGGAGTCGACGCGTCGATCGACGAGTCGCCACGCGACTGGCTGGCGCCAGTCGAGCCGCCGAAACCCGTCAGACGCGTTCAGGCCGTAGCGGCAGCACCGGTCGTCGCACGCCCCCTGCCGAGCACGCTGGCAGCCTTCGAGGCGTGGCGCCTCGGGCCCGAAGCACCCGAGGCAGACTGGCCCGGCCAGCCGCTCGCGGCGCAGGGCCCCTCTTCTTCCAACATCATGGTCCTGATCGACCTGCCGGAACGCGAGGATGCAGATTCGGGTATCCTGATGAGCGGTCCGGCCGGGAGGCTGTTCGATCGCATGCTCGCCGCGATCGGGCGGGACCGGGGATCGATCTATCTCGTGCCGGTCTGCGCCAGCCGGCCGGTCGCCGGGCGGGTTGCGCCCGAAATCGAGGAGCGACTGAACCAGGTCGCCCGCCATCATGTCTTGCTCGCTGCACCGAAACGGCTGTTATTGCTGGGCAATGCGCCAAGCCGTGCCCTGCTTGGGGCGGATGCGGCGCGCATGCGGGGTAGTTTACACGGCATTAACCTTGGTGGCGGAAAAGGGCCGCCGGGGGACAACGACGTCGCGACACAGGCGGTGGCGAGTTTCCATCCCCGCTTCCTGATCGAGCGACCGGCCGCCAAAGCCGAAGCATGGAAAGATTTGCAGATGCTGATCGGGGATCTGGACACGTGACCGCGAAATTCATCCTGGCCTGCACGCTTGCGCTGGCACCGCTGGGCACCGCACATGCCGCTGATGCGCAGCGCATCGGATCGGCCCCCGCCACCAGCCGCATCGTACCCGATCAGCTCGACGCGGAGCAGCGCGCCGGCTACCGCGCGGTGTTCCAGAGCATCCGCAGCCAGAAATGGCTGGACGCGCAGATCCAGCTCGATTCGATGAAGCCCGGGCCGCTCCACGCCCTTGCCCGTGCTGAACTGCTCACGGCCAAAGGCTCGCCCAAGGCGGACCTCGATCCGCTGATGAAGCTGCTGAGCGAAGCGCCTGAACTGCCCCAGGCGCAGCAGATCGCGGTGCTGGCCAGTTCGCGTGGTGCCGTCGGTCTGCCACCGCTGCCCGAGGCCCGCAAGCTCACCTGGATCGATGGTGCCCCTGCCCGCCTGCGCGCCAAGAGCATCAAGAGCGACATGATCGCCGGCGAGCTCGCGATCCGCATGCAGCCCTTCGTGAAGGCCGATGACGGCGTCTCAGCCCAGGCACTGCTCGAATCGATGCAGAACCTGTCTCCCGACGCGCTGACCGAGTGGCAGCAAAAGGTCGCGTGGATGTATTTCCTGGCGGGCGACGACAACAATGCCCGCGCAATGGCGACCAAGGCCTCGACCGGCACCGGCGACTGGGCCGTGCAAGGCGACTGGGTCGCGGCACTCGCCGCGTGGCGGCAGCACGACTGCACCGCCGCCGGGCAAGGTTTCACCAGGGTGGCCGCACGCGCCAGCGATATCGAGCTTCGCGCGGCCGGGCTCTACTGGGCATCGCGCGCCGACATGCAGTGCGGCCGCCCCGATCTGGTCGAAGGCCGGCTGAAGAACGCCGCTCAATATCGCGAGACTTTCTACGGCCTGCTCGCGCGTCAGACGCTCGGCATTCACGATCCCGCCGCCCGTCAGGCCGATACCCTGCTCGCCAATGACTGGCAGGCACTGGCCCGTCGCCCGAACATCCGGGTCGCCGCTGCCCTGGTCGAAATCGGCGAGAATAGTCTTGCCGACGCAGTGATTCGCCAGCAGGCGCGAATCGGCGACACGTCCGAATTCCCGGCGCTTGTCAGGCTGACCGGTGCGCTCAACCTGCCCAGCACCGTCGTCTGGCTCTCGCACAACGGACCGGTCGGGGCGACGCCGCCGGTTGAATCGCGCTACCCCGCACCGAACTGGACGCCCGATGGCGGCTGGCGTGTCGACAAGGCCCTGGTGTTCGCGCACACGCTCCAGGAATCTCGGTTCCGCACCGACGTGGTCAGCCCGGCCGGCGCTTATGGCCTGATGCAGGTTCGCCCCGGTGCCGCGACCGATATCGCGCGCAAGCAGGGCCGCAGCTTCGATCGCTCGGCGCTGAGCAATCCGGGCACCAACATGGAAGTCGGGCAGAGCTATCTCGAGCAATTGCGCGACCAGGCGTGCACCGGCGGGCTGCTGCCCAAGGTGATCGCTGCCTATAACGCCGGCCCGGTGCCGGTCGAGGCATGGAACGCCCAGGCCCGCGATGGCGGCGATCCGCTGCTCTATATCGAATCGATTCCCTATTGGGAGACTCGCGGCTACGTCATCACCGTGCTGCGCAACTACTGGATGTATGAGGGGCAGACCGGAAAGCCCAATTCGCCCAGCCGCGTGGCCCTGTCGCAAGGCCTGTGGCCGCGCTTCCCCGGCATGGCCGGCGCAAGCGCCGTGCGGCTCAGTTCGAGCGCGCTGAATCCCGGCACGTCCACCAATTTCAAGGCCATCAGTTCGGTATCGGTCCCGGCATCGGTCGCCAGTGCCAATTGACGAGAATGCCGCCTTCCTGCCGGTCAGGATCGCGGTGCTCACCATCTCCGACAGCCGCGGCCTCGCCGACGACCGGTCGGGAGACATTCTTGTCGAGCGGCTGAAGGCGGCGGGCCATGTCCTTGCCGACCGCGCTATCGTCACCGACGACGTCTCGTCGATCGTCAGGCGCCTCGACGCCTGGATCGACGAGCCGCAGGTGGATTGCGTCATCACCACCGGCGGGACCGGCGTAACCGGACGCGACGTGACGCCCGAGGCGATCGAGCGGGTCCAGGACAAACCCATTCCCGGCTTCGGCGAACTGTTCCGCTGGCTCAGCTACCAAACGATCGGCACCTCGACCATTCAGTCGCGCGCCTGCGCCTGCGTCACTCGCGGCACCTATATCTTCGCGCTACCTGGCTCGACCGGCGCGGTGAAGGACGGGTGGGACGGCATTCTCAAGGAGCAGCTCGACAGCCGCCACCGGCCCTGCAACTTCGTCGAGCTGATGCCGCGCCTGCTTGAACGCTGACAGGGTTCAGCTGGTCGAGCCGCCCGGCTTGCCGCCCCCCGCCGCTTCGCGCTTCTCCTTTATGAAACCGGAAAGGTCCGAATCCATCGACGCGTACCAGTCGATATAATCCTTGAAATTGTCGTAGGTCATTTTGCCCAGGGCCGACACGTAGAGATATTCGGCAAGGTCGCCGTCATTGTCGATAGTGACTTTCAGGAAACGCTTCTTCGCATTCCACTCATTCGCCATGGCAACCGAGAAGAAGGGTTCCTTCTTGAAATAGCTGTAGAATTCGAAGGAATTGCAGCCGGCGTCATTGGTGCAGCCATAGAATGTCAGCTGGAACCCGCTGCCATTGGCGCCGCTCTCGATATAGCTGCTGCCGTCGTTGCCCTTCTTGATCTCAGCCTTGTACCCGGCCTCCTGGAGGAGCGCGGCGACATTCTTCACGCTGCTGACGTCGACCACCCGGTCGGCGGCCATGCCCGCCGACGGGACCGCCATCGCCGCCAGCCCCAGCGCATACAGCCCGATCTTCATGTTCCTGCTCTCCCGACGCCAGCTCAATACCGACCCGACCATATGTCGCCCGAAGGCGACACGCCAGACGCGCTACGCCGCCTCGGCATCCGGCTGCATCGCCGCGAGTTCATGGCCGGCCGGATCGCGGAAGTGGAACCGCCGCCCGCCCGGAAAGGCGAAGATCGGCATCGTGATGGTTCCGCCCGCGGCCCCGACCGCGACTTCGGCCGCTGCGAGATCGTCGACCTCGATCACCGGCAGCAGCTGCGCCGTATGCTGCAACGTATCGCCGTCAAGGCCCAGATCGGTGTCCCCCGTCGTGGTCGCGGCGTATGCAGGCCCGAAATCGGTGAAGGTCCAGCCAAAGGCTGACGCATAAAAGGCTTTAGCCGCCGGGACATCGGCCACCGGTAGCTCCACATAATTCAAGCGTGCCATATCGCCTCCTTGTTCTTGATATGTTCTTACCGATGACCTACCCTCAGTCAATGGCAAAATCCCGTCCCGTCCGCGGCGCGACGCAAAACCAGGAAAGCGTCAGATTCAACCTGCCCGAGCGGGACGTGGATGGCGACTGGCTCGACAATCGCGAGCTGCTCGACGAAGGACCTCCTCCGCTACGCACCACCGTGACGGTCGAGAAACCGCGCACGATCATTACCCGCAACACCTCGCCCGATATCGGCTTCGATCGCTCGGTCAACCCGTATCGCGGCTGCGAGCATGGCTGCATCTACTGCTTCGCGCGTCCGACTCATGCCTTCCACGATCTGTCGCCCGGCCTGGATTTCGAAAGCAGGCTGTTCGCCAAGCCGGACGCGCCTGCACTGCTTCGCGCCGAACTGGCAAAGCGCGGCTATGTCGTTCGACCGATTGCTTTCGGGACCAATACTGATCCCTATCAGCCGATCGAGGCCGACTGGCGGATCACGCGGCAATGCATCGAGATATTGTCCGAAACCGGCCATCCGCTGACGATCACCACCAAATCCGACCGAGTCGTCCGCGATATCGATCTGCTGGCGCCGATGGCGGCAAGGGGGCTCTCGGCAGTGGCAGTTTCCATCACGTCGCTCGATCCGCGTATCGCGATGACGGTCGAGCCCCGTGCCCCGACCCCGCCGCGACGCCTCGCCGCTGTACGCAAGCTCGTCGAGGCGGGCATCCCGACCTATGTCTCGATCGCGCCGGTCATTCCGGCGATCACCGACCACGAGCTCGAGCATCTGATCGAGCGCGCGGCCGAGGCTGGCGCATACGGCGTCACCTTCCTGCCGGTCCGCCTGCCCTATGAAGTCGCGCCGCTGTTCAGGGCATGGCTCGACGAACATTTTCCCGATCGCGCCGGCAAGGTCATGGCGACGATCCAGTCGATCCGGGGCGGGCGCGACAATGATCCGCAATTCCATAGCCGGATGCGCGGCAGTGGCCCCTGGGCTGAACTGTTGAGGACCCGCTTCAAGATCGCATGTCGCAAACATGGCCTGGTCCGCGAATGGAAAAAGCTTCGTACCGACCTCTTCCGCCCACCACCAGGCCGTCAGGGTGAATTATTCGGCTGACTGCCACAATGTTGGTCCACGCCACCCTCATCGCCTTAACTTCGCCTTAGCGGTCTTCATGATATGACCATTGGCGGAAACAGGAGTTTATTCGCCGGCGCCGCTTTCTCCTTGGATCACGAGCGTCTCTATCATTGCAGACAAGTTTTCAATGGGAGGAGTTGGTGGCAGAAACGACCTCGAACGACCGGCCGTCGAACGACAAGCGCGCCGGCGACCGCCGCAAGGAACAGGACCCGCTCTATACCGGCGAGGAGCGCCGCAAGGGCGACCGGCGCAAAAGCGAGTCCTGATCCCGTTTCATCGTTTCAAGGGGCACCGCCGGGCCGGCTCTCGGTCGCCTCGTCAGCGGGCACCCGCACAGCGCCCGGCCGGCCGTTGCCACGGGACGGGCCAGTCGACAGTCGCGGCAGTTCGCTGCGCTCGATCTTCCCGTCGCCATTCTTGTCGAGCATCGCAAAGCGGACATCGGCAGCGTGCTGGAATTCTGCCGGATCGACACCGCGATTGAAGTTCGTGTCGGCGATCGTCACCGGCTCGGGAAAGTCGAAATAGCTGTAACGCGCCGCCCCCTGCTTGCCATAGGTGACGCGGGTCTCGCCGCTGCGCTGCGCGCCGCTCTGGCCATTGTCGGCACCGCCGCCACCACCGTGACGCCCACCGCCACCGCCTCTACCACCGCCGCCCCCGCCGCGATGCCCGCCTCCGCTCCGGCCACCGCCGTTCCCCGAAAAACGCCCGCCCCCGCCATCCCCGCCGCCGACGCGGATCTCGGGCGCCAGCACTGTCTCGTAATATTCGATGTCGTCGGGATCGATCTCGCCGTCATGGCCACGATCGAGCACGGCGAAGAAACGCGATGCGTCCTTCGAGAATTCAGCACGGCTCAACGCCCCGTCATGATCCGTATCGGCATTCTGGAACCAGATGTCCTGCGGATCGATGCCACCGCGTTCGCTGCGGAACGGCTCTCCCATCGGGCTGATGAACAGTCGCCCGTGCGCGCCTGCGCTTTCCGCGCCGCCGCCATGGAAGCCCCCCGGAGGATGCCCATGCCTGAATTTGGGTTGCTCGCTCCCGGCGCAACCCGCCGTCAGGAGGGCCAGAGATGTGAGGAAGACAAGACGCATGACTTACCCGCTCGCTTGAGGAGCCCCCGGAGCTCCAACAAGCGAACCAGTCTATGGCAATTTCAAGGTCCAAAGGCCCAAAACGGCCCCTGATAAGCAGGCGTCGCAGCAATGCGCCCGATCTCCCGCTGGAGCAGGTCGGCGAGATGCTTGTGATCCTTCAGCGAGGGATGCCAATCGCAGCCCGCCAGATCGAGCCCCTCGACATGGACAGTGGAGACCCGCCCCGGCGCCTTGCTGCCGACCTCGTCCGCAACCTGCCGGACATCGGCGATGAACGCGTCGGCACCCATCAGGATCAGCCGTGCGTTCGGCTCGCGTGCCATCAGGTCGCGCGCGAAACCGAGATAGCGCGCGCGATAGGCCGTGCGGAGAGCAGCCTCGCTCGCCCAGGGCTCGCCCGCCTGCAGTGGCGTGGAGAAGTCGTTGGTACCGAGATTGACGACAATGAACTGCGGATGCCAGCCACTGGGGTCGATCTCGACCGGCGCCGGGTCTTTCGGGATGAGGCGCTGGTAGAGCCCCGGCATGCTCTCGCCGGGCCGGCTTCCGCCATAATTGCGAACCACGCCGAAACCGGAATAGGCGTTGACCCGATAGTCCGCACCCAGTCGACGCGCGACGATCGGGCCAAAGGCCCGTTGCGTGTCGGTGGTGTCCCGCACCTGGGCGGTCGTACAGGACCTTCCGGGCGACGCATTGCCGTAACCGACCGTATAGGAATCCCCGATGAACTCGATCTGCCGGCCGGTCAGCCCCGGAGGGGAAAGCGGCACGGCCTCGCCGGCCGGGAAGATGCCGAACAGACGACTCTCGTCGTTCTGGGTTTCACCGAGCTTTTCGAGTCGAACGCTGTGCTCGCCATCGCCAAGGCCATCGATTCGCGCATCGACATGCCCGGTCCGCATGAAGCTGGCCTTCTCGACTCCGTCGATCAGCAGGCGCAACCGGTCGGTTCCGTTTCGAAGCCTGACGGTCAGGCCGTTGCCCTTGAAGCGCCCCTCGAAATAAACCCCCGGCCAGCCGAAGCGCATCGATCCATCCGTTTCGACAACCACACGACCGCCGACATGGAGCGGGACAGGCGCCGGCTGCTTCTTCTCCGCGCAAGCCGAGGCAGTTGCCAAAAGGAGAATGAGAATGCCGGCAAGAAGCCCGGGCTTCTCCCTCCCCACCCTCATGCCTTGCCGGCGCGGCACTTCATCAGCGGCTGGATACGGGTTCCGAACATTTCCACCCCTTCGATGAAATCGTCGAAGGTAAGCAGCACACCCCCCGTATTCGGCACCTCCGCCATCTCGTCGAGCATCCGCGCCACGCTTGCATAGCTGCCGACCAGCGTGCCCATGTTGATGTTCACCGCCCCCTCGGGCGCCGCGAGCTGGCGGACATTGGTGGTGGCGTTGTGCTTGTCCGCCGCACCCTGATCGGCGAGCCAGGCGATCGCGTCGATATCGACCCCGTCATTATAGGATTTCCACCTGGCCATCGCCTCCTCGTCGGTTTCGGCGGCGATGATCATGATCAGCACGAAGACAGAGACGTCCCGGCCAGTCCTTGCGGTCGCGACGGCGAGGCGATCATTGTTGAAGGCAAAGGCCTTGGGCGTGTTGACCCCCTTGCCGAGACAGAAGGCATAATCGGCCCATTTCGCCGAGAAGGCGAGGCCGTCATCGGACGAGCCGGCGCAGATGATCTTCATGTCGCCGGTCGGCGTCGGCCTGACTCGGCAATCCTCCATCTGGTAATATTGGCCTTTGAAGTCTGATACGCCCTCAGCCCAAAGCTCACGCAAGATATGAGCATATTCGTCCAACATCTGGTAACGGTTTCGAAAATGCTCATCACCCGGCCACATGCCCATCTGGCTGTACTCTGGCCGCTGCCAGCCGGTGATCAGGTTGAGCCCGAAGCGTCCGTGGCTGATCGAATCGATCGTGTTGCACATCCGCGCCGCGAAGGCCGGCGGGATGACGAGCGTCGGGCAGGTCGCGTAGATCTTGATCTTCTCGGTGACGGCGGCAAGCCCGGCCATCAGCGTGAAGCTCTCAAGCCCATATTCCCAGAACTCGGTCTTCCCGCCGAAACCGCGCAGCTTGATCATCGACAGGAGGAAATCCAGCCCGTGCTTCTCGGCGCTGAGCGCGATCTCCTTGTTCATGTCGAAGCTCGGCTTGTACTGCGGAGCGTTCTCCGAGATGAGCCAGCCATTATTGTTGATAGGCACGAAAACGCCGACTTGCATGTGCTTAGCTCCCCAGAAAATCGAGCACGATGGTGTTGAAGCGATCCGGATCGGTGACGTTGCAGGCATGGCCGCCCCACGGCATCGCAACGCGCGTCACGTCCCCCAGGCGATCGGCAAGCACTGCCGAACAATGTGATGGCACGAGCATGTCGTCTTCCGACACCAGCAGCAGGATGTCGGCGGAAATATCGGACGGCAGTTCGAACGCCCTGGCCGCCGCAATCCGCTTCTCGAGAATCTCAGCGGGCGGGAAATGGGCGAGTTGGTGGACGCCCTCTGCATCGAGCCGCGCGAGATTCCTCGATATCCAGTTGGCCGGGTAGAGGAAAAAGGGCTGCGCCCGGACATAGGCTGCCGGCCCGCCCTTGTGCAGCAGTTCGAGCCGCGTCTCGAAGCATCGCTCGAAGTGTGGATCGAGAGAAGCCCAGCCATTGACGACAACGATCCTCCCGATCCCCGGGAACATCCGTGCGAGTTCGAGCCCGATGAGTCCGCCCAGCGCATGGCCCACGAAATGCGCCTGCCCGACGCCCAGTTCCTCGATCAGCGCCAGTACATCAGCCGCCATGGTCGCGACGGTGACGCCATCGGACAGCGATCGGTCGCTCCGTCCCGTACCGCGATGATCGTAGAGCAATAGCCGATAGCGCGCACCGAGCGCCGCCAGGTTCGGCTCCCAATATCCAGCGGAGCCCCCCATCCCGGGCGAGAGGATGATTACCTCCCCGTCCTGGGCGCCATGCCATTCGTACCAGAGCCCGGCGGCCTCCATCAGCCGATATGCGCCACGCTGGCGATTTCGACGAGGCAATCGGGCTTCACCAGATCGCATTTGATGCAGTAGCGCGCCGGCTTCGCGCCGGGGAAATATTCGGCATAGACCGCATTGAACGCGGCATAGTCAGCCAGGTCCTTCAGGAAGATGTGGTTCATCGCCACATCGGCCAGTGTCGCACCGCCTGCCTCCAGCGTGATCCGGATGACGTCGAGCACGTGCCGGGTCTGCGCCGCGACGTCGCCGACATGCAGCACCGCCCCGCCCTCGCCGAGCGCCAGCACGCCGGAGACATAGACGGTGTTCCCGGCCCTGGCGCCGGCCGAATAGGGTGCGATCGGGGTCGGGAACTGGGGCGGATTGATCGGTTCGAACGGCATCGCATTACTCCTTGGGGGTCTGGCCGAAGCTGCCGCAGAAATCGGCGACGGTGGAAACCCAGCCGAAGAATTT